>HF993639.1 GCA_000433915.1 Clostridium sp. CAG:793 | reverse complement strand
TTAGTCATCAATAAGCCATGAAAGTTTAATTTCATAGCTTTTTTTATTTATATATAATAAAATAAAATTTAACTCAATTTAATTATTATCATAAATATTTTAATACACTAATATTACCAATGAAATTCATTAAATTAATTTACATATAGGCTTCTTGACAGTTTTAGAAATAGATAATATAATCATAGTATGATAAAAAAAGGAGTATAAATATGCAAAAAGCAATAGAACTTGGAATTGGATTTGTAACAGGAAGAGCAAATGTTTGTAATATTGTAAACAATTATTATAAAGAAATGATTAAACAGGTTAAAAAATTGGATAGAGCAATTAATATAACATTATTTATACTATATGATTTAAGTTATAGAGGAACAGATAGACTAGAATTTTATAAAATAATACCAGCAGTATATAAAGACATAAATATAAAATTCATAACTCCAGAGGATATAGAAGAAGAAAAGAAGAGAATTATTGCTAGAACAGACTTAAACTATGATGATGTCAATTTACTATTTGGAAATGGACATGCCAGAGGAAGAAATACATTAATGCATTTTGCGTATAGAGACAATATGGATTATTTATTATTCTGGGATGATGATGAATATCCAGTTGCAAATATAAAGAAAAACAATTCAATAGAATGGAAGAAACAAAATAATATAAATATGCACATAAAAAACATTGAATATGCGGATGTTACAATAGGATATCATTGCGGATATATTTCTCCTATTCCATATATAGATTTAAAAGATAAGATCACAGAGGAAGAATTTAAAGATTTTATTGAAGCAATAAGTAATGACATAATATCATGGGAATCAATAAAAGAAAAACTTGTAAAAGACAATGGAATAACATATGCGGATGAAGATATAGCATCTGAAAAAGGAATTTATGAAATAAAAGAATATAAAGGTGGAAAATGGGTAGCAGGTTCAACATTATGTTTAAATTTAAACCATATAGATAAAATACCAGCATTTTTTAATCCACCAAATGCACGTGGAGAAGACACATTTTTTGCTACAAAATTGAGTGAATCAAAAGTATTAAAAGTACCAGTATATCATTTCCATGATGGATTTTTAATGTATAAAGAAATAATGGAAGAAGAGTATCCTACAAAGCTAAAAAAGGCTGAAGTAGATAATGAAAAAAATCAAATAGAAAAAAGATTTTATAATGCAACAATTGGATGGATAAGATACAAACCATTATTAATGTATATCACAGATAAAGAGAACTATTACGAAAATATAAAGGTAATAAAAGAAAAGCTAGAAAAATCAATACCGAAAATAAATGAGATATTTAATGAATACGATTTTAACATATTAATTGATGAATTCGATAAATACTCTGGAAATGTATTAAATGATTATAATGATTATATAAAAACTAATGAGGTATGGAATCGATTAAAAAAATAGGAGAATAAAAATGGAATACATTAATTTATCCAATATAAAGATAACTCAAAACAATATCAAATTTGAGTTTTTATATAAAAGTAACACAACCACTAATAATATCTATTTTAAAGATCAAAATAATAATAAATATAAATGTGACATACTACAATGCAATAATAAGATAAAATATGACTACTATAATGAAGAGTGTTATATTGCAAGAGTAGAATTAATATTGCATTCAGAGCAATTAGGACAATATACAATAGTTACTAACAACGGAAAAGAAGAAATAGAACTGGAAATTAGAAATAACAAAAATGAAATAATTACAGAAGAATTAAATTCATATATAATCTTTTTAAAAAAGCAAAAAATAGAAATTAAGAGAAATACAGTAATAATATCTGAAATAAGAAAATTAGAAAAAGTAAAATATGAATTTAATAAACAAATATATGGAATAAAAAAATACAACAAAATATTTCCTTTTAGAATTCTAAAAAGAAAAGAAAGAAAATACTATTTATTTAATGATAGACTTTTATATGGTGATGATAATGCAGAACAATTATTTAAATACATAAATAAAACAAATAAAAAATTTGCAAAGAAATGCTATTTCGTATTAGATAAAGATTCAAAGGAATATTCAAGAATAAAAAAAACCGGCAAAGTAGTTAGATATGGTAGTTTCAAACATAAATACTTATTTCTAAATAGTAGAATGGTTATATCATCACATTCTAGTTATATAGACAATTGTTTTAATCCATTTAGCAAAGAAGAAATGGATATATATAAAGATTGTATAAACAAACAATTTGTATTTGTACAACATGGTGTAATCATGAATGATGTAAGACAATATCATAACAGAGAACTAATAACTGCTGATTTATTTATTACAACAACTAAAGATGAGTACAACTATATGATTCAACCAGATTTATCTTATGAAGAAGGAATGGTAGTATGTACTGGGCTACCAAGGTTTGATAGACTTAAAGATGAAAGTGATAAGCAGAACATAATATTAATATCTCCGACATGGAGAGTTTTAAATCCGAATGATAAATTTGAAGAATCTGAATACTATAATAGAATACAAAGCTTATTAAGTAATGATAAGCTAAATAAATTAATAAATGAAAATAATTATAAAATAAAATTTGTATTACATCCTGTATTTGCGAAATATAAAGAAAAATTTATGAAGCTAAAAAATGATAATATACAAATATTAGAAACAAGCCAAATAAAATATTACAAATTATTTAATGAATGTAAATTATTAATCACAGACTATTCAAGTATACACTTTGACGTAGCTTTTTTAGAGAAACCTATAATATATTATCAATTTGACAAAGATTATTTTATGAAGCATCATTATCATAAGGGATATTTTGATTATGATAATGATGGATTTGGAAAAGTTACTAAAACAGAAAATGACACAATTGATGAAATTGAATATTATATAAAAAATAATTGTAAAATAAGAAACGAATATAAAAGTAAGATAGAAAAAACGTTCCAATATCTTGACCACAATAATTCTAAAAGAGTTTTTGATAAGATATTAGAATTAGATAATAAACAAGAGCAAAATTATAGATTTAATAATGTTCATTAATAAAAAAGAGGAAAAATGAATAATTACAGAATAATAAAAAAAGAGAATATAGAATATTTACAATTTAACAAATTGCTAGAGTTTGAAGATGAACTTACACATGCATATTCATTAAAAACTTATGGGATAGGATTTAAGGGATATAAAGAAAATCCAATTGCAGATAAAAGCTATGAGACAATATGCAATGAGCTAAATATAAAATTAGAAGATGTAGTTCATCCTATACAAAAACACACATCTAATATTTGCGAATACAGAAAAGAAGAGAAAGTGGAATTAGATTATATAGATGGAATAATAACAAATGAAACAAATGTTGCAACAGTATTAACTTATGCTGATTGCATGTCATTATTAATGTATGACCCAAAAGAAAAAGTAATTGCAAATATACATTCAGGATGGAGAGGAACAATACAGCAAATAGGTGTAAAAGCAGTATATAAAATGATACACGATTACAACTGTAAACCACAAAACATAATTTGCTGCTTTGGTCCATCAATAAGAAAAGATCATTTCTTAGTAAATGATGATGTCAAAGAATTATTCTTAAACGAATTTAAAGAAATATGTGATAAAAATCCAATAATAGAAAACACAGATTTATCAAATGAAAAAGGAAAGTTATATAAAATAGATACCGCATTATTAAATAAGATTTTACTAAAAAATATAGGATTAATAGATAATAATCTTATAGATTGTGGAATATGTACGGTATGCAATTTTGATAAATTTCATTCATATAGAATGGAAAAAGAAGACTATCAAGCAAATGCAGGAATAATGATGCTAAAAAAGAAGTAGTAATGAAAGGAACAAAAATGTTTGACAATTGGGATGAACTAGAAAAGAGTATACAAAATTGTAAAAAATGCAAACTTTGTACAGGAAGACACAATATTGTATTTGGAACAGGAAACCAAAATGCAGATATTATGCTTATTGGAGAAGGCCCTGGAGCAGACGAGGATAGCCAAGGAATCCCTTTCGTTGGAAAAGCAGGTAAACTTATGGACACAGCATTCAAAGGGCTAGGAATAAAAAGAGAAAACATATACATAGCTAATATAGTAAAATGCAGACCACCACAAAATAGAACACCTGAAAAAGACGAAGCACTAGCTTGTTTAGACTATTTAAGAAATCAAGTAATATTAGTAAAACCTAAAATAATAATTTTACTAGGAAATACAGCTCTAAAAAACATATTAGGAAATGAATACTCAATAACAAGAGAAAGAGGAAAATGGAAAGAAAAAAGAGGAATTGAGTATATGCCAACATGGCACCCAGCAGCACTATTAAGAGATGAAAGTAAAAAAATAGAGTTCTGGAATGATTTAAATCAAGTATATAAAAGAGCAAAAGAAGATAGTTATGTGATTTAATAAAGAATAAAATTAAATTATAAAGAAAAGGAAACAAAAATGAATAAAAAAGAAGAGATACAAGAATATTGTTTAAATTGCAAAATAAAACCATGTAGCCAAAATGGATGTCCGTTAGAAAATAATATTCCAGAGTTTATACATGAGCCTAATAGTCAAAAGGCATTTGAAATAATATCGAAGACAACAGTATTGCCAGCAATATGTGGAAGAATATGTCCACATGAAAAACAATGCCAGGGAAGCTGTATAAGAGGAATAAAAGGAGAGCCTGTACAAATAGGCAAAATGGAATCTATAATTGGAGATGAAAGCATTGAAAGAAATTATAAGATTCCTAAAGAAATTGATGAGAAATTAACAAATAAAAAAGTTGCCATTATAGGAAGTGGACCAGCAGGACTAACAGCAGGCGCCTTTTTAGCAAAAAAAGGAATACATGTAACTATATATGAAAAGTATAACGAAGCAGGAGGAATACTTACACACGGAATTCCAGAGTTTAGACTAAATAAAGAGATTGTACAAAATACAATAGAAAAAATTAAACAAGTAGGAGTAAATATAGTTACAAACACAGAACTAGGAAAAGACATAAAGCTAGAAGAATTACGTAAATCGTATGATGTTATAATAATAGCGATAGGTGCCAATATCTCATGCAAAATGGGAATACCAGGAGAAAATCTTGAAGGTGTATATGGAGGAAATGAACTCTTAGAAAAAAATAATCATCCATCATATAAAGGTAAAAAAGTTGCTGTAATTGGTGGTGGAAATGTAGCGATGGATTCTGCTAGGACAATAAAAAAATTAGGTGCTGATAAAGTATATGTAATATATAGAAGATCAGAAGAGCAAATGCCAGCAGAAAAGAAAGAAATACAAGCAGCTAAAAATGATGGAATCGAATTTTTATTTCAAAATAATATAACACAGATATTAGGAAATAGCAAAGTAGAAAAGATAGAATGTATAAAAACAAAGTTAATACAAAAAGAAGGAGAAACAAGGCTATCACCTGTAAATATTGAAAACAGTAATTATCTAATTGACATAGACTATGTTGTAATGGCAACAGGTTCGATGCCGGAACAAGATAAAATTGCAGAATTTGAGCATAACAAGTGGGGATATATATATGTAAATGAAAAAATGGAAACATCAATAAAAAATATATATGCAGCAGGAGATATTGCTGGAGAAAAACAGACAGTTGCTTATGCAGCCAGATCTGGAAGAAATGTAGCTGAAGCCATTATAGAAAAATTTAAAAAAGAGAATTGAGTTAAAATTTAACCCAATTCTCTTTTGGTACAACTCTTTTATTTTAATTCATTATAATTAATAATTTCATCACGAGTAAACATCTTTTTTAGGAATTTCATTAATACAGATATCCTAGAATGTCTAATAACAGCAATAGAACGGTTATTAGCAAAGTTATCATAAAGTTCATCTAGCTGAACCATTTTAGAAATATAGTAATCATTAAAAAAAGTATAATCACTAGAAGATCCAATTAAAGAACTATAATTATATAAACATCTTCTAAATTGTTCAATTTGAGCTGTATTTTGAATAGTCTTAATTTTAGAATCAAAGAAAGATGTAATAATTAAATTTTGAATATTAAAGAACAATGTTTTAATTTGTTTTTTATATTTAGTAACCAATGAAGAATAGTATTTAAACTTACTATCAGACATATCAGTACTTTGTAATTTATTATTCAATTTTATAATTTTCTCTTCTGTAAGCAATATTTTATCAAAACCTTGCTGAATATTATAAGCATTATTATCACCTAAAAGCTTTTTAAAGCTTTTAAAAAAAGAATCATTAGCATAAATGGTGCTTTCAAATAATACAGGATAACCTGTAAGATATCCAATTTGCTTAATCAAATTACAAAGTAAAGGATAGTAATTTGGACTATCAGTAGGAAATGATATATCATAATATTTAACAACATCAGAACTTTCGCAAGTAGCGTATGATGCCATAAGCTGAACTGAAGATTCATTAAGAGCAGAGCCATAAGCCTTAGAATGTAGATATGTACATAAACCTAATTTATGAAGCTCATTTTTATTATCTCTTACTTCCTGAAGATGATGAATTGATTCATGGAAAGAGAGCCTTTTTATTTCATCAAAAGAAAGTCCACTTCTAAAATACATAGAAGTATTTTTATAATAATAACATGCATCAGACATACCATAAGGCATATCAGCAATATACATATTCAAATTTGAAATTCGTCTAAAAGTAGATAAATAATCCAGACCTAAAGAAGGAAATTTATTGCATAACAAAGTAGCAACATAAGTTGCAATTTCATTAATATTAAATTGATCAATAGGACAAAGAATTTTTATCCCATGCTTATCTAATTCAGAATCGATTGAATTCATTAAAAACTCCTTAATTTACTACAATATATTATACACTATAAGTAGAAAAATAAATATATCATAAATATTAAAAAAATGTAATAATTTTGCAATAAAAAATTACAAAAAGAAAAACAAAAAACAAGAATTTTGTGGATTTTTTTTAGTACATGTAGTATAATAGAAACATCAAAAAACTTACGGAAAGAAGGAAGTACAATGTATAACTTTAAAGAAATAGAACCAAAGTGGCAAAAATATTGGGATGAAAATAAAACATTTAAAACAGATAGCTGGGATTTCTCAAAACCAAAATATTATGCACTAGATATGTTTCCCTACCCATCAGGTCAAGGACTACATGTAGGCCATCCAGAAGGCTATACTGCAACAGATATAATATGCAGAATGAAAAGAATGCAAGGATACAATGTTTTGCATCCAATGGGATGGGATGCATTTGGACTTCCTGCAGAACAATACGCCATAAAAACAGGAAATCATCCAGAAGGATTTACTAAAAAGAACATAGAAACATTTAAAAGACAATTAAAAATGTTAGGATTCTCATTTGATTGGGATAGAGAGATATCAACATGTGATCCAAAATTCTATAAATGGACTCAGTGGATATTCAAGAATATGTATTTAGATGGACTTGTTGAATTAGTTGATATGCCTGTAAACTGGTGTGAAGGACTAGGAACAGTATTATCAAATGACGAAGTAATAGATGGAAAAAGCGAAAGAGGTGGATTCCCAGTAGTTCGTAAGAACATGAAACAATGGGTAATGGATATTCCTAAATATGCAGAGATTTTACTTGAAGGCTTAAATGAAATTGATTGGCCAGAATCAACAAAAGAAATTCAAAGAAATTGGATTGGAAAATCAGTTGGTGCAGAAGTAACCTTCAAAATAGCTGGAAAGGATAATAAATCATTTGTTGTATTTACAACAAGACCAGATACATTATATGGAGCAACTTATTGCGTTTTAGCACCAGAGCATGAATTAGTAGCAAAGATAACAACACTAGAACAAAAAAATGCAGTTGATGAATATAGAAAATTAGCAGCAAGCAAATCAGACCTAGAAAGAACAGATTTAAATAAAGAGAAAACAGGAGTATTTACAGGAAGCTATGCAATTAACCCTGTAAATGGAAAAGAAATTCCAATCTGGATATCTGACTATGTATTACAATCTTATGGAACCGGTGCTATAATGGCAGTACCTGCACATGACCAAAGAGATTATGAATTTGCTAAGAAATTTGGACTAGATATAATCCAAGTATTAGAAGGAGGAGATATATCAAAAGAAGCATTTACAGAAGATGGAATACATATTAATTCAGGGGATCTTAATGGATTAAATAAACAAGATGCAATTGATAAAATTATTAATTGGCTTGAAGAAAAAGGAATTGGTCATAAAAAAGTAAATTACAAAATGCGTGAATGGATATTTGCAAGACAACGTTATTGGGGTGAACCAATACCCATAGTATTTACAGAAGACAATAAAATTCATGTTCTAGCAGATGAAGACTTACCTTTAATACTTCCAGAACTTGAAGATTACAAACCATCAAAATCAGGAGCTTCACCATTAGAAAAAGCAACAGATTGGGTAAATACTACATTTGAAAACCAAAAAGCAAGACGTGAAACAAGCACTATGCCAGGATCAGCAGGATCAAGCTGGTATTTCCTAAGATATATAGATCCACATAATGATAAGGAAATTGCAGATCCAGAACTACTAAAACACTGGATGCCAGTTGACTTATATATGGGAGGACCAGAACATGCAGTAGGACATTTAATGTACTCAAGATTCTGGAACAACTATTTGTACAAAAAAGGTGTATCACCAGTAAAAGAACCATTTGCTAAACTACGTCATCAAGGAATGATATTAGGATCAAATGGAGAGAAAATGAGTAAATCAAAAGGAAATGTAATAAATCCTGATGATATGGTAAAACAATATGGTGCAGATGCATTAAGAATTTATGAAATGTTTATGGGACCAATAGATGCTGCAAAACCATGGGATCCAAATGGAATAGATGGCTCAAAGAAATTCATAGATAGAGTATGGAGACTGTTCAAGGAAAGTGGAAAAGTTGTGGATAAACCAAATAAAAACTTGGAAAAAGCTTACAACTACACTGTAAAGAAAGTAACAAATGACTATGAAACAATGAACTTCAATACAGCAATATCTCAAATGATGATATTTGTAAATCTAGCTAATAAAGAAGAGGTATTACCACTTGAATATGCAGAAGGATTTTTAAAACTATTAAACCCAGTTGCACCACATATTACAGAAGAATTATGGAGTGAAATGGGACATACAGAAACTATAACATATAGCACATGGCCAACATTTGATGAAGCAAAAACGCAAGAAGATACAATAAGCCTTCCAGTACAAATAAATGGAAAGCTAAGAGCAAATGTTGAAATAGAAAAAGATGAGGATCAAGAATCTGTAAAGCAAAAAGTTCATAATAATGATAAAATACAAGCTCAGATTGAAGAAAAACAAATTGTAAAAGAAATATATGTACCAAATAGAATATACAACATTGTAATTAAATAATAAGGAGAAGACTATGTGGAAACCACAAAATCGAAACAAGGATACTAAAGATACCAAAACAACAATAAAAGAAAAATTAGAAGAAAGTGCAAAAATAAAAAAGAAACAAGAAGTAGATAAAAAAGCATTAAATATTGCATTTACAATATTAGCAATATTTTGTATAGCAATATTCAGTTTTGCAATAGTTGAAAAAGCTTTTCAAAATGATACATTTTACACTATAAAAATAGGACAGTTAATACGAACAAATGGAATTGACTATATGGATCATTTTTCATGGCATGAAAATCTTCCATATATGTACCCACATTGGTTATATGATGTGATAATATCATTAATATATGACTTCTGTGGTGGATACACAGGAATATATATATCTACAATAATATTATCTATTACAATGGGAATATTATTATACTTCACCAATAAAAAGATATCAAAAAATCAAGTAATATCATTTGTAATTACACTAGGGCAAATGGAATTAATGAAAGCATACATAGCAGCTAGAGCACAATTAGTAACATTCATTTTATTTATATTAGCAATATTATTAATAGAAAAATTCCTAGAAAAGCCTAAACTAAAATATGCAATAGGATTGATTATAATACCAATAATAATTGCCAATGTGCATTCAGCTGTATGGCCATTTTACTTTGTACTATTTCTACCATACATAGGAGAATATGTTGTAAGAGTTGTTATAGATGCACACATTTTCCATAAATTAAAAACATGGTTCATAAAAGAAGAAATAAAAAGAACAAATAAAAATTTAAAAAAGGCCAACAAAGAACAGGCAAAGAAATATAAAGAAAAACTATTAAAATTAAACAAAGAAATAGAAGAAGAACAAAGTAAATTTGAAACAAGTATAATAAAACAAAATGACAGAAGAAAGAAACCATACAAATTAATACTTGAAAGAAATGACAATGTTGTAAAATTAATAATAATAATGATAATATGCCTATTTACAGGTTTATTAACACCTATAAAAGATATGCCATATATGTACACATACAAAATAATGCAAGGAAATACAACTCAGAGCATAAGTGAGCATTTACCATTAACTTTAATAGAAAATACACCAATCTTAATAACACTAACATTAACAATAGCATTAGCAATATTTACGAAAGTAAAGCTAAGACTAAGAGATATATTCTTCTTTGCAGGATTAACATTGCTAGCTCTTATGTCAAGAAGGCAGGTATCAATGCTAGTACTATTTGGAGGGCTAGTTGTAACTAGAATCCTATCTGATTTAATAGAAAAGTATGATCCAAAAGGAACAACAGACTTAATGAAATATATGACTAGTGTAATAGGTGAAATTCTTACGATACTATTAATATTTGCAATAAGCTATAGTTTATATAGAGGAAATATAAACAAGGACTATGTCAGTACAAGTACATATCCTGTTGAAGCAACAAAATGGATAAAAGAAAATTTAGACTACAAAGAAATAAAAATATTTAATGATTATAATTATGGAAGTTATTTACTACTAAATGATATACCAGTATTTATTGATTCAAGATGTGATTTATATACGCCAGAATTTAATGGAACATATAATAAATCTAAGAAGAAATATGAAGGAAAAGATATATTTACAGATTATATAAATATATCAAGTATATCAACATATTATGATACAAAATTTGAATACTATGGAATAACACATGTAATGACAAAAAGCAATTCAAAATTAAATATGTTAATTTCAAGAGATAGTAAATATAAACAATTATATAAAGATGATCATTTTGTAATATATGAAAGATTAAAAGAATAATATGGAAGAAAAGAAATATATAATAACTGAAAATGAACAAAAACAAAGGCTTGATACTTATGTAGCAAGCCTTGACTTAAAATTGACGAGAAGTCAAGCACAAAGAATGATAAAAGAAAACAGCATATTAGTAAACGGTAAAATATCTAAAGAATCGTATAAAACAAAAATAGGGGATGAAATAACTATAAAAATAGAGCCTCCTAAAGAAGCAAAATTAAAGCCACAAGATATACCTCTTGATATAATTTACGAGGATAAAGATATAATAGTAATAAACAAACCAAAAGGAATGTGTGTCCATCCGGGAAATGGAAATCCAGAAGGAACATTAGCAAATGCAGTATTAAATTATTGCAAAGATAGTTTATCAGGAATTGGTGGACAAATACGACCAGGAATTGTTCATAGATTGGACAAAGATACATCTGGACTAATTATTGTAGCTAAAAATGATGACGCTCATATACGAATGTCGGAGGAAATAAAAGAACATAAAGTTACTAAAATATACACTGCACTTGTAAAAGGAAATGTACCAGAAAATGAAGCTACAATAGACATGCCAATAGGTAGAAGTAAAACAGATAGAAAGAAAATGTCAGTACAGCCAGAGGGAAAAGAAGCGGTTACACATATAAAAGTCATAAAAAGATATAATAAATATACACTTTTAAGAGTAAAAATCGATACAGGAAGAACTCATCAGATAAGAGTCCATCTTGCACAAATAGGATATCCAGTTGTAGGTGATGAAGTATATTCAAATGGAAAAAATGAATTTAATGTAAAAGGACAAATGCTTCATAGTACAATATTAGAATTTGACCACCCAATAACAGGAAAGAGACTTCATTTAGAAGCGGAATTACCAGAATATTTTAAACAAATATTAGAGAAACTAGATAATAAATAAAGTAATAGAAAGGAATGACATGGAAGAACGTTTACAAAAGTTCTTAGCAAATGCAGGGATTGCATCAAGAAGAAAATGTGAGGAACTAATAAAAGAAGGAAAAATACAAGTAAATGGAATGACTGTAACAGAATTAGGAACGAAAATAGATCCTCAGAAAGACATTGTAAAATACGATGGAAAAATAATAAAAGAAAATTCAAACAAAATATATATTTTATTAAACAAACCAATAGGATATGTAACAACAGCCAAAGATCAATTTAATAGAGATACAGCAATGGACTTAATAAAATGTGTAAAAGAAAGAGTTGTACCAGTAGGAAGACTTGATATGTATACATCGGGAGCAATTATATTAAGCAATGATGGTGAATTTGTAAACAAAGTTACTCATCCTAAGAACGAAATAGAGAAAACATATAATGTAACTGTAGTAGGAATAATAACAGAAGACGATGTGGAAAAGTTAAAAAAAGGTGTTGAAATTGAAAATGAAGGAACAACATATATAACAAAGCCTGCTAAAGTAAAAATTCTTAAAATAGATGAAGAAAAGAATTTATCAAGATTACAGATAACGATACATGAAGGAAAAAATAGAGAAGTCAGAAAAATGTGCGAATCTGTTGGAAAAAAAGTACTTGCATTGCATAGAGCAAGAATAGGTAATATAGATGTAAAAGATCTGGCTTTAGGAAAATGGAGATATCTAACACAAAAAGAAATTGATAGTTTAATAAAAAAAGAGCCAATGAAGAAATCAAAAGGATATCATACAAAAGGAAAAAATAAAAGACGCAAATAAAATTAGTGATATTACTTGAGATTTGTTAACATAAGTGATATAATAATAAATGTAGAATACATCTACGAAATAATTTTTGTAGGAGGAATAATAATGGTAAGTGATAGTGAAATAAAAACAACCGTATCACCATTCAGAATGAGACCGGGAGAAATCAAAGTATTTGATGGAAAAGACGGTTATGTATCAATGAATCAAATAATTCAAAAGATAAATGTAGGGCATATAACAGATATACATTTCAGGATATTAGAACTTATAAATCAATATGAATTTCTAACATCAAGGCAATTATATCAATTATTAGAACACGAAAAAGCAGAAATAAAAAATCAAGATAAATTAAACAATAAACTAGAGCAATTAATTAAAAATAAAATCATTACTAGATATTATTTTACATCAGATGAAGGAAGCGGAATTTATAGAGTTTACTGCATGGAAAAGATGGGAAAATATCTTTTAGAATCAAGAGAAATAGAATGTAAATGGCAACCAAGTGATAATGCTAAGCCTGTTGAAATGATAAAAAAGAAACTAGCAGGAAATCAATTAGTAATAGCATATATTCGTAAAGTAAAAGCATATTCTAAATCTACTTTAAAACCAGCCATATTAGCTAAGACAATAAATAAAACATTTAAACCAATAGCTAATATTGAACTTAACTACATGGGAAGAAGAGTAGACTTTGTATATGAAGTTATAAGAAGAAATGAAGAATGGGAAAGAAAATTAGTTGAAAGAATGAGTTTCTGGAAAGACTTTTATGACAATTTTGCACCAGGAGATTCAGGTTATCCAGTAATCCCACAATTAGTATTTGTATGTGAAGATGATAAGCATATGGCAGAAGTCTTCAGAGTAATAGTAATGAATTCTATAAAAATAGATAAAATAAAATTTTATTATACAACAGATCTTATACAAAATAGTAACACACTAGAAAGAAGTTTATATGATTTTGTAGAAGAAAACGGAAAATATAGAATGAGAAATGTAGAAGCAAAAATACTTGAATAAAAAGAAAAAACGTAGATTTTAAAATCTACGCTTTTTTATTACCTTTATTAAAATTAAATGTGATAGCATCACTATTATTAATATTAAAATTTAAATCTGAACTATCTAATCTGATAGGATCAACATCTCCAACAGAATTGTCTTCAAAATGTTCATTTACTAAACTGTTACGCTTTGGAGAAGATTTATGACTAGAAGTATCTTCTGAAATTCCACTAGTGAATTTAGTAAAATCGTAAACTTTTACAGGTTGTTTTTCTTTATACTTTGATGGTAAGAAATCAAGATTTGCTGTACCATTTACAATAGTTCCTTTAACATCTTTTAATTTGTACATACATTTCTTAAATTTCAAAGATTGAACTTTACCAGGTTTGTATTTTACACTATAACCATATTTAACATTCTTCTTTTCATCATATTCTCCACCATTTTTAGTATGGTAACCAGTTTGATCAACAGACCATTCTTTCTTTTCACCAATTTCTAGAGACCACCATTCATTATCTTCAGGAGAGTTATTACCAAATACAATCTTATTACTGCAGTTAGAAATAATAGTATTTCCTAATTTTTCTCCATGTGATAACAACTGAGCTCTAGTCTGAGCAGAAATAACAGTACCAACTCTATATTTTCTGTATACTGTAAATATATTTTCTGTAGCAGGGCAGATGAAATCAGGGAATTCATCAATATATAAGAAATGAGGAATACGTGTATTTTCATTTCCAGGTCTTCTTAAAACTGAGAACTGCATAAGCAATAAGAAGAATAAACCAAATGCTTTATGAGCAGTTTCTCCTAAATCACCACGTCTAGTACATACTAAACATATATCTCCATTTTCTAATATTTTATCAAAGTTCAAATTATTGTTTCTATTACATAATATGTTTTTAACTCCAGGATATCTAAGTAAAGTATCAAGTTGAGCCATTGGAATAGAAACGATTTTTTGCATTTCTGCAATATTAGGACTATCATGGTAAAAGTTCTTTTTGAAATACCCAATTTGATTTTCATATTTAACTGAAAGTTCAGGATCCATTTCAAGTATTTTACACATTTTTTCAATAAGTTCAAAATTATTTAATAATTTAAGCATATCACCTATATTAGGAAGTTTGCCATCATTTAATTTTGGATACATAACCTTTAATAATATAGCTAAATTTTCAATTACCTGATTAGAAAAGTTTTCCTGATAAGCTTGAGCCATTTCTGGATTTTTATCAGTATAGAATCCTTTTAAAACAGTTGATATTGATAAAGCAGTCTGAACTGGATCATCAAAAGCAAATGGATTTAAACCAGGTGAATTTGGATTATTAGGATCTATTAAATTATAAGTCATTCCAAAATTATCACAAATATCTTTTACTTTATAAACAGTTTCTTCATCAGGTGCCATATAAGTGATACCTAAATTCCTAAATACTGTTTTTGAAGATGATTGAAAATATATTAATTTCTTAAAATAAGAATCAAATATATTTTTCTTAGAATCAACAGGTAATAGCATATTTAAACTAAAATTACGATTAATATAATTATTATCATAAGGTGCATTTAAAGTTGCAATACCAGTCTTTAATGCTGCGACAGCAAGAGTTTTTGATGATTCTCTGTAAAAATATTTTTTACTTATATCTTGTGCAACCCAAGGCTCAAAGACAAGCGAAGTTTTTCCGGCACCCGATACACCAACAACTAAAGTTGATTCAAACCTTCTTATTTCAGGAAGCTTGACATTATTTCCGTGGTCTTTATCAATACCAACAAAAATTTCAGTAGTATAAGGGCCAACTGCATTTGACTTTGGTGCTAAACTAATACCATTATAATCAAAAATTGAATCTCTTAAATCTTTAGTTTCATTAACGTTTTTATATAACCAATCAAATAGCTTAAATCCAGTTGTAAGTGGTAACATAATTGCTAATGAAGAAAGAGCAGGTTTTATTAAATACCCAAACTCGGTTGCAATAGTTTTATAACCAGGAAGTGATAATAGTCCAAGCCATAAACCTTCATTAATCCACTCTGTTAGCATTGTAATAGTTAATAAATAAAGTGCAATACAATATGCATAAAACCAACCAAGTTTATCATCATCACACGTTATAAACTTTGAAGAAGATGAAAACAAAAATGCAAAGATAGGAAATAAAAAAGCTATTGCATATTGAATTGGTCCCCAATAAACAGAAGCCACGCCTGTAAATAAAATCAATAGAAATTCAACTAATCTATCAACAATTATATATATGCTAGCTAAAGTTAAAATATATGTAAAAAATGTATTACGGTCAGTTTTTAAAAACTTTAAAAATTTATCTAATACCTTCATTGTTAATCCCTTTCATATATATATCTATTATCCTACAAAATGAGGAAAAAAACAAGTCTTTTGAGTAATTTTTTTGCCAAAAAAACATATAAATTATAAATAAAAAGCTGTGAAAAAATGAGAGAGGTTGTATAAATGAAAAAACATTCAAAAGAGACTTTTACTCAAAACATAATAGCACTATTAATATCACAAATATTAATTAAATTTTTGGGAATTATATACAAATTATATATAACTAATAGACAAGGATTCGGAGATGCTGGAAATGCTATTTCAGCATCAAGTTATCAAGTATATGCACTTATATTAAGCTTGTCAGCAATAGGATTGCCAAGTGCAATATCAAAAATCGTAGCAGAAAGAGGTAGCCAAGGAGACGGAAGAGGGGCATATAAAATATTAAAAGTTTCTCTATTATTATTTAGTATAATAGGAATAATAGGGAGCATTACAGTAGGTGTGATGGCAAAAGAAATTGCAACATTATATTTAAAAATTCCAGAAGCAGAATTATCAATAATAGCAATAGCACCATCAATATTTTTTACATCAATAATATCAGTATTTAAAGGTTACTTTGGAGGAAGAGAAAAATTAAAAGTAACAGCAAAAGCTCAGTCAATAGATCAGGTAACTAAAACCGTAATGACATTTATTCTAATAGAATTATCCGTAATATTAACTCATAATCCAGATACGACAATAATGGCAGCTTGCAGTTGTCTAGCAATAACTGTTGCAAACCTACTAGAATGCGCATTTTTAGTAAAAAAATATATAACAGAAAGGCCAATAATAAGACAAGAAGTAAAGGAAAGTATTCATAACACAAGAGCCAAAACATTTCAAATAATTAAAGAAATAGCAATAGTGTCAATTCCAATATCATTATCAGCACTAATTGGAACAATATCAAAAAACATAGATGCAACTACAATTGTTAATAAATTAAAAGATAAAATTGGATATGAACAGGCAAAAATACAATATGGAATATTGAGTGGAAAAGTTGATACATTAATAAATTTTCCACTATCATTTAATATGGCTATAACTACTGCATTATTACCTAATATAGCGGCATCGAATGGAGATTTAAAAACAAAAGAAGAAAGGATAAATAAATCAATATTATTTGGAGCTATGATATCAATACCAATAATAATGCTATTTATGATATTCGGAAAAGAAATACTTAAAGTATTATTTCCAAATGCATCAGATGGAAGTGAAATCTTAAAAATAAGCGCATTATCAATTATTTTTATTGCATTAGGTCAAACATTTAATGGAGTATTATATGGAATAGGAAAGACAAATATCCCAATAATTTCAGTATCTGTAGGAGTAATTGCAAAATTAATATGTAATCAAATATTAGTACCACATGTTGAATGGAAAATAGGAGGAACAGTTGGTGCAGCAATAGGAGGAATAATATATAATGCTACAACAATGATAATAAGTTATATTGCAATAAAAAAATATACGCCTATAATTATAAAGAAAAGTAGTATTATAAAGCCAATATTAGCAAGCACAATAATGACCATAATCAGTAAAATGATTTTTGAATATTTAATATTATCAACTAAATTACCGATAGCTTTAATAATAACGATATTTATAGGTGCAATTATATACATAATGCTATTAATATTAATGAAAGCAATAAGAGTAAATGAAATATCTATTATAATTTGTGGAATGAAAAGAAGATAAAACAATGTCGAAAAAACTTAATAAAATTGTAATATTTCGGGATATCAAGCCTCAAAAACCGCATAAAATAAGCATTTAAAGAAACGAATAATGACTAAACCTTACTGCAAGATAGCTTTCAAAGGAAAAAAAGTAAAAAAAAAGAAGGATTTTGTTTTTTGTTGGCGAATATAAAAATAGTAGACTCAGATTTCGTTTATAAATCAAAGTTCTGATCTACACATATTTGTATCTTAATAGGAGGTAAATTAAATGAACAAATCTGATTTAATCGCAGCAATGGCTGCTAAAACAGGAGAAACAAAAAAGAGTGCTGAAGCATCTTTAGACGCATTCATAAGCACAGTAACAGAAAGCTTAAAGAAAGGTGAAAAAGTTCAATTAGTTGGATTTGGATCTTTCGAAGTTAGAAAAAGAGCAGCTAGAAAAGGAAGAAATCCTCAAACTAAAGAAGAAATAAAGATACCTGCATCTAAAGCACCAGTTTTCAAAGCAGGAAAAGCTTTAAAAGACTTAGTTAACAAAAAATAATTAGATGAGTTTAATATAATACATATGAATTCATATAAATGAACCCATAATGAACTGTACTTAAAATAGTATTGCTCATTATGGGTTCATTTTTTATTAAGACTAATGTTTACATAACTTGCAAAAGAAACAAAAGAATGATATAATATAGGTAGTCCGTTTCAGAAAAAAGCAATTGTGGAGGTTAACAATGAATAACACAATTAAAGCAAAGAAAGCAATTTTAGAGGCTCAGCGGAAGGAAAAGCCACTTCTCTGGCCACAGATTTTAAAGTGCCTTGGAAAAAGGCTTGATCGTTTTATGTACAATGACTGCAAGGAGATGAACCTAGAGCAGCCATTTGTGGCCATCTTATTTAGCAAAGGAGAGGATCTGCTATTGATAAAAATTGTCGTGGACATCGAGGGGTTCGATATAAGCGATAAGAAACAGATCATCTGCCATGACTGTGGGAATTTCAAAGACATCCCAGCAAAGCTGGAAAAAGTGGGCAATAAGTACGAACTAGGCGTAGAGGAGGATTACCGAAGAGTCAAACTGCACGGAAACAAGGACTTTGTCATCGCAATCATTGACGGCGATGATGAGGTTGATATGTACATCTGTAAGAAGAGCTAATTGCGACCAAAACACGCATACCGGAGATAAGTATATCTGGTATGCGTGTTTTGGCATTTTTATATAACATCATTGAAATCTAAATTATACAAAATAAAAGCCTCAAGCATATCTTACGAACTACTTGAGGTTTTTATGGTGCAGATACCCGGAATCGAACCGGGACGGTATCGCTACCGCAGGATTTTAAGTCCTGTGCGTCTACCAGTTCCGCCATATCTGCATTAATTACGAACAATACTTATTATAATACGATAAATAACAATTTGTCAAGAGAAAAAACAAAATAAATTAAAATAATTTATAGTTTAGTTAATGATATATCACAAATTAATTTGACAAATATTTTTATCAATATTAAAATATATACAAGTTCGTAAAGAGAAAAATATAAAAATATATCCAATCACAAATGAAGATTTCAATAAACATTTTATATTTTATATTGACAAGTAAAATAAACTATAAAATCAAAATATAAAAAAGCGATAGCAATTTGCTATCGCTTTTTACATAACCATAACCTACTTTGTTTCCTTTTCATGTTCATCAAGAACATCTTGGAATAAGCGATTATCGAAAAAATCCACTAAATCGATATCTAATCCAATACACAAACCATAAAGAGTAGACAAGTTCATAGTCTTATTAGCACCAGACATAAAACTTATCAATGTTGGATATGGTACACCGGCTCTTCTAGATAATTCTTTTAAACTAATATTCTTCAATTTGGTCAAATTTATAATTCTTTGCCTAATAGCGACAGATAAAACCATCTAATTACTTCTTTCGAGTTGATACGTGGTTTTGTGTGTCAGAAGAAATGTTTTTAAACAGATTATCATCAAAAAAATCTTTAAGTTCAATATTGCAACCTTCACATATATGTAAAAGAGTTGTCAAAGTTATACTCATGCATTTTCCACTAAGGAAACTACTAAGAGTCGAATAAGGAACACCAGAATTAAGAGCCAATTTGTGAATTGTAATTTGATTACCAGTAGCTAGGTCAACAATTCTTTGCTTTACTGCATTAGAAAGTGTCATAATAAATACCTCATTTCTTTGGATTTTTACCGAGTATAGCAAATTAGATTAAAAATCGTTGATGATAAAACATACCGATATCAAAATTTACATAGAAATTATAAAAATAAGTGAAAAATAAACAAAAAATATGTCATACTTACACTAGTAAGCATGACTCATTTTTTAGATACTACAAACTATTATCAAAATATGAACTAATTTCTTCTAAACCAGAAAAATTACACTTTCTAAAAACTTCATAAGCAACAACACACACGGAATTGGATAAGTTTAAAGATCTTAAAGTTTCTCTCATAGGAATACGAATAGTATTATCTATATACTTTAAAAGAAGATCTTCAGGAAGTCCTTTAGTTTCTTTACCGAAAAGAAGAAAAACTTCATCCATACTAGAATAATCAGGTTCAGAATAAATATGTTTACCTTTTGTAGTAGAGAAAAACATATTATTACTTTCAGGAGGATACTTGGATAGAAAATCATTTAAAGAAGAATGTTCTTCAATATCAAGCTTATCCCAATAATCCAAACCAGCACGCTTGACCGATTTTTCAGAAAGAATAAAACCTAAAGGATGAACTAAATGCAATTTAGCTCCAATAGCTGCACATGTACGTGCAATGTTTCCAGTGTTTTGAGGTATCTCTGGTTCAACCAAAACAATATTAAGTTTCATAATTATTTCCCAACCTTTTCATGCTCATCAAGAACATCTTTAAACAAATCAGAATCAAAAAAATCAACAAGGTCAATTTCAAAACCAAGACAAAGCTGATACAAAGTATTAATAGTTAGAGTTTTATTTGTATCATACATAAATCCCATTAGAGTGGAATAAGAAACATCCGATTTTCTACATAATTCAGAAAAATTTAAATTATGTTCTTTAGATAAATTAATAATACGTTGCCTTATTGCAACTGATAACAACATATATTATACCTCACTTTACTAAAAAATCAAAGTAAAAAACAATTTTTTTAAATATAACAAAGGTATCTAAATATCGTTAACGATATAATATGAAATAAGCCTAATATTTCTAAAAAATTGAATATGTAAAATAATTGAAAAATAAAAAATAAAATGATATACTTACGAAGAAAGCAGAGGTGATAATATATGGAAATAAACCCTAAAAAAGCGTATGAAATACTTATGAATGGAAAAAATATAAATCCAACAGGTACATGGGTAGAACATTCAATTAGAGTTGGACAAGCAGCAGAAAGGATTGCAAAAAAGATTGGAATAGATTCAGATAAAGCGGCTGCTATGGGATATTTACACGATATAGGCAAAATATATGGAGAACCATATTCACAACATATAGTAAAAGGATATGAATATTTAAAATCTATGGGAATATCGGATGAATATGCTAATATATGTTTGACACATTCATATTTAAATAATGACATAAACTGTACAGCAGGTGGAATACCTGATAAGGACTCATATAAATATCAGTTTAGAAAAGATTTCATTGAAAACCATCAATATAATATATATGATAAAATAATTGAATGCTGTGATTTATTTTGTACAGCAAAATTTATGACAATGGACGAGAGATTAATAGAGATAATGCTAAGAAAAGGTGCACATGACAATACTGTATATCACATAACCTATGCACAAAAATTAAAGAAAGAATTAGAAGAGAAAATGGGATGCAACTTATATTCATTATTCCCAGAAATAATAAAAAAATTCAAATAAATAGAGGTAAGATATGAAAATAGGACTTATAAATGAAAACAGCCAAGCTGGAAAAAATAAAATAATATATAATGAACTAGTGAAAAATGCAAAAGGAAATGAAATATTTAATTATTCAAATGAAAATACTAAATTAACATATGTACAAGTAGGACTACTAGCAGCCATATTATTAAACTCAAAAGCAGTAGATTTTGTAATAACAGGTTGCGGAACAGGTGAAGGAGCAATGCTTGCATTAAATAGCTTTCCAGGAGTATTATGCGGACATGTGCAAGATCCACTTGATGCATATTTATTCACTCAGATAAACAATGGAAACGCAATAGCAATACCATTTGCAAAAGGATATGGATGGGGAGGAGAATTACAGCTAGACTATATATTTGAAAAATTATTTTCAGAAGAGTTTGGCAATGGATATCCAAAAGAAAGAGTAGTACCAGAGCAAAAAAACAAAAAGATATTAGATGAAGTAAAGAAAATAACATATAAGCCAATGAAAGAAATATTAGATGAAATAGACCAAGCACTATTATTAGAAACAATAAATACACCAGAATTTAAAATACAATTTTTCGAAAACGCACAAGATGAAGAATTAAAAAATATAATAGCAAACAAGTTAAAATAAGTTTTTATAAAATATTGAAAAAAATAAAAAAATATAGTAGAATTAAGTCGAATATAAATAGGAGGAAAAAAAGATGGACAAAAAAACGACTAGTATAGTTGCATATCTAACATGGATTGGACTAATCATTGCATTATGTGCAGGAGACAGAGAAGGCGCAAAATTTCATGTTAACCAAGCATTTGTAATAATGTTATTTTCACTATTATCAATAGTTCCTTGTATAGGATGGATATGGGGAATATTCATGATAGTATGCTGGTTTATGGGATTCATATCAGCAATAAACCAAGAAGAAAAACCAGTACCACTAATCGGAAATATAAAAATAATTAAATAATGTGGAGAAAAGAGAACATCGAATTAGTGAAAAAATACTATTTAAGATGTTCTTTTTATATTAAATATGAAGAAAAGAACATATAGTGACTATGTATATTATGCAATATTATTTACAACCATCTTATTAGTAATAATATATCCAATAATAAAAAATAATATAGAAATTCCAAAATGTTGGATTTTAGAAAACTTAAAAATATATTGCCCAGGATGTGGCTGCACAAGAGCGTTTGAAGCACTTTGCCAAGGAAAGATATTAGAATCAATATATTACAATTCAGCAGTAATCTATACAGTCACAATAGCAACAGCATATGTAATATCACATACAATAAGCCGAATAACCAAAAAAGAAAAAATAAAAATGCAATATAGCAACGTATATTTATATTCAGGAATGATACTATTAATGATAAATTGTATAATAAAAAATATATTTTTTATAATTTAATAACAGTAGGAGAGAAACATGATTCATATTATAATATTTAGCATCTTAGTAATAGGAGCATTTGTATATACTTTCTTAAAAATGATAAAAGAAAATAATACAAACTATGTATATATACTAGGACTAGAATTTTTAGGAATAGTTATAGATTTTATATTGATACTAAATGGAAAAATACCTAATTTAATAATACTTTCTATATTATATGTAATAACTATAATTATACCAATAACAATGCTTATAATGGAAATGAAGGGAATATATATAGATGAACTCTATAATATTTTAAAAGCCAAGAAACAACCAGATAATGCAAAAGCATTACTTCTAAAAAATATAAACAAATATCCTAAAAGCTATATATCACATAAAAAGCTCGCCCAATATTATGAGCAAAATTCAGAAATGGAAAAAGCAGAAGATGAGTATTTGATTGTAATAGGGATAAAGCCAAAGGATTATGAGTCTTACTGTGAACTTGCAAAAATAATGCATGAAAACAAAAAAGAAGAACAAGCAATAGAACTATTGCAAAGTTTACTAAAGGCTAAGCCAGACTATTATCAAGGAAGTATGCTTTTAGGTGACATATTATATAGTAATGAAATGTTTAAAGAAGCCATACTAGTATATAATGAAGCTTTAAAATTTTCACCAGCACAGTATGAACTATATTATTGCTTAGGAATGACATATACAAGATTAAATGATTTTCAAAATGCACAAGAATATTATAAAAAAGCAGCGACTCTTAACTCTCTAAAAGATATATCAAATTTAAATCTTGGACAAATAAGCATGATATTTAGAGAATATGAAGAAGCGGAAAAATATTTTTACGAAGAAATTAACTCAGATGATGAAAAAATACAAGCAAATGCATATTTGTATTTAGCAAAAATAAAAATAATACAAAAAGATACAAATCAAGCTGTACAATATGCTAATCTGGCAATAGAAATAGATCCAAACTTAATTAGAAAAGTAGAAAAAGACTTTACATTATCAATAATATTAGGAAAACTAAGAATAACAGAAAGCAAAAAAGTAAAAACAAAGTTAAAAGAAAAAGAAGAAAACATAATAGAATATTTAGGAAAAACGTATAATGTCGTAGAAAAGCTAGCAGATGACATACAAAAGCCGGGAATAGAAAGAGAAAGATAGCAAAATGTAAAAACGACACTTTTTGACATAAAAGTTACAAATATTACATTTGTTTTACAAAGAAAAGAAAAATATTGACTTTAAATAAAAAAAAGATAAAATGTATATAAAAGCAACAAATGTGAAAAAATAAAATAAAAAGATTCAAAAGAGAGAGGAATAAAATGCAAGAGTGCCTAGGAATTAGTATAAATAATAAGCTAATAAGATATGCAAGAGTCAGCAAAAATAATGATAGCTATAATGTAACATCATATGGCGTAAAATTTTATGACAATATTGACACTGCAATAAATCAAATATTAAGTGAAACAGATAATCATACGATTCCTGTAAGCTCTGAAATTTCTAACGAAAAATATTATTATTTTAATATTTTTAGCTTAGCTAATAGAAATTATGCTGAAAAAGCAATAAAAACAGAATTTGAATCTTTTTGCACAGAAAATCACTTAAATAAAAATTTATATGACAGCAGATATATATATACAAAAAACGTTCAAAACCAAGATCAAAGTAAAATTATATATGTATATGATAGTGAAAATGAATTAGCAGAAAGAAAAGCAGCATTTGGTAATGCGGATTTAGAAACACTAGTACCAATGACAACAACATTACCTAATTTAATGAAAGTAGAGAAAAATAAAAATTCTATGATCATTAATTTAGAAGAAAGAACGACAATAACAACAATAATAAATCAAGCAATATATAATGTAGATATACTTGATGAAGGCATGGAAGAAGTACTAGACAAAATAAGCGAAAGAGAAAATTCATATTCAAAAGCTTATGAAATTTGCAAAAATAGCACAATATACACAATGGAGACAACCGAAGGCACAGGTAACAACGAGTATTTACAATATATTGTACCTACATTATATAAAATAGTTCAAGAAATTCAAAAGATAAAAGAACGTTTTCCGAAAATTGACAACATTTATTTAACTGGAATGGGAACAGTAATAAATAATATAGATCTTTATTTTAAAGAATACTTTAAAGAATCAAAGGTAGAAATATTAAAACCATTTTTCTTAGAAGATAAAATGAATATTAATATAAAGGACTATATTGAAGTTAACTCAGCAATTGCACTTGCATTACAAGGTCTTGGACTTGGAATAAAAAATCTAAATTTCATGAAAAGAGATTGGAAAACAGAACTAAAGACATTGCTTTCATCAGATGTAAATATGAAAGATATAAAAATGCCAAAGTTCAATTTCAAACTAAAGAATAAGAATGTAAATTTAAAATCAAAAGTTGACCTATCAGGAGAATTAGACAGAGTAGAAAGATTATTATTAAGAGACTGTGCAGTTGTTTTAATAGTAATAATAATGTATTCAGTAGGATCATCAATATTAGTTAAACAAATTAATGCAAAGATCAAAGAAACAGATGACGTAACATTATATGCAAATAGCCAATTAAGTTTAGCAAATAGTGATTCAAGCAAAGTAAATGAGAGAACAAAAGATTATCAAAAATACAAAACAAACCTTGAAAATGTAAGCTCTGCAATAGAAACAAAAAGAAGCAGAAAAAATCAAATAACAACTATGTTAAACAAAATAGTATATAACATACCAAAAGAAGTACAACTTACTGAAATAAAAAATACAGAAACAACAGATTCAGGAAAAACAGTACAACATATAATAATACATGCACAATCAACAAAATATGAACAATTAGCATATTTCAAAGCAAAGATGAAAAATGCAAATGTTCTAGACAATATCACATCAACAGAAGGACAAAAAGATGGAGAGTATGTAAAGATTATAATTGAAGGCGATTTAAAAACATATTAGAAATGGAGGAAAATAACCAGTGAAAAAAACATTAATAAGCATATTACTAGTACTAGTATTGGCAATTATGGCATTATTCATGAAAAATGGAATACATGCTGGTCCATTTCAAGCATATAGTTTTCAAGAAATATCAGACAAAAATCAAGAGTTAACAACAGCAATAAATAAAGCTAACACAGCAAATGACAATTATACAAGTGCATTGTCAAAACTAAAGACAGACATTTCAAACTTAACAAAAGCTAAAAAAGACTATTTAGATTTAGTAACAATAAGTACAGAAAGTGAAATCAAACAAGCAACACAAACAAAGAATTATACGATTGAATATTTGTGGAGTAGAGTTGGTAATCACGCAACATCAGAAGGTGTAAATCTAAAAATGGAAGTTGGAAGTTCAACATTAAATGATTCATCTTATAAGAATTTAAACTTTACAGCAACAGGCGAATTCTTAGCACTAGTACAATTTATATACTCACTAGAAAATGATGCAAATCTTGACTTTACAATAGACAAGTTTGACATGACAGCAAATAAGTGTACATTTACAGTAGCTGATGTTAAGATTCAACAGGAAAACACAACAGAAACAATTTCATCAGTTTCAAGCAGCAGTGATAATACAGCACAATCAGAAACTACATCAAATACCGTAACACAATAAAACTATGAAGGAGTAAGAAATGGCAAAGAAAATCATTAAAGAAGTTCTTATTATACTTCTAATAAGTGTATTGATTGGGTTAGTACTAGCAATAATATTTTACAATTATGTACCATCAAATAAATTGGTGCCAAGTAAAGTTACAGCATATAGTACACCAGAAAATGTACAAAAAGAAATTGAAGACAATACGACAGAACAAGAAATAACACAAGTAAATAAAACTTTTGAAATAACAGACTCGGATCTTTCATTATATAAGAAAAACAAAAGTTATAATCCAGGAAAAGCTGATCCATTTGCAACAGCAGAAACAACAAGTGAAGCTAATAACACAACTAACAATAGTACATCAAATGGAAATTCAGCAAATGGTGGTGGTGATAATGTTGATAGAAATACAACAGACAACTATTACAATGCAGCAAACATTAGCACTGGAACAAAATAATCTAAGTTAGGTTATATTTATTAATTTTATATAAATATATACACAAATTTTACTAAGGAGGGAATTTATTATGTTTAAGAAAGAAAAAGGTATCACATTAGTAGCATTAGTTGTTACAATCGTTATACTATTAATCTTAGCAGGTGTTACAATTACAATGACACTATCTCAAAATGGTTTATTCACAAGAGCTCAACAAGGCAAGAATGCTTACAAAGCTGGTGAAGAAAACGATGCAGCAAGAATGGATAGTTATCTAAATGTAATGAACGACGTTGTAGGAAACAGATAAACTACTGCTGACTAATTAACGTTTAAATTAAGTAGAAAACCTATTATTATGATGATAATAGTCACTAAATATGAGGTTACCTAAATAATTCGTATTTAGGTAACCTCTATTTGGATTAAAAACATAATAAACAACTAAGATAAGAAAGGAAATAAAGAGCTTATGAATATATTACTATACATAATAATATTTATGATGGGAACAGTATTTGGAAGTTTCTTAACACTTGCAACATATAGAATCCCATTACATCAGGACATTGTTTATAAACATTCATATTGCCCTAAATGCAATCATAAATTATCTTTTTTAGACATGATACCAGTATTAAGTTATGCATTCCTTGGTGGAAGATGTAGATACTGCAAAACAAAAATAAGTCCAAGATACGAAATAATAGAAGTATTATGTGGCTTGGCTTTCGTAATATTAGCAGCAGGAATAGGTATAAATATTCAAAATGTATATACATGGAAAGGCATAGAATATGCACTTGGAGTATTATATATAGTATTTGTATTTCTAATAGCAGGAATAGACAAGGAACATAGAGAAATACATAAAGGAGTATTGATCTATGGAATAGCAATCTCAGCATTAGAATTCATATATCAATACAATTTTTATGAAAACTTTAATATAAACAGAATAATAATTTACTTAATAGTAACAGCGATACTAACTGTTGCAAGCACATACAAAATAAAGAAAACAACAAAAGATGACTATAATATAAGTCTAGTAATTTTTTGTTTAATAATAAATTTCTTTACATTCGAAATAGGAACAATATTAACAATTATATTAACACTATTAATAATCTCAATAAAAAGTTTAATAAATAAAATTATAAATAAAGGGAAAAAATATGATAAAAAGCCACCAGTAGCATTTTACTTAGCTGTATCAAATGCTATTGTATGGATTATGATATTTTTGTCACAAATAGGTGTTTAAATGAGAATAAAAAGTGAAAAAGGAGCAACTGGAATAGATGTTGCAGGAGGATTAATTATATTTGTAGCAGCAAGTGCAATAATAGTAACACTGTATTATCAAATATATATGAATGTTGCAATTGCCAAGATACATGAAGTAGCTATTGGATGTGTTACAGAGATATTTGAACAGATTGATTTGGAAAACTATGATGATATAACAGATACAAAAGTCCAATCATTAATTGAGCAGTCAAAGATCAATCAGTATTTTGATAAAAGCAGAAATCATAGTACAATAACATATACAATAGAAAAATATTCTGATGAAATAGAATCAGCAGAAGACATAGTAAAGAAAATAAAAATAACAGTAACATACTCAGTAAATGGACAAGAAAGAGAATTTAAAATGAACAAAATAAAAATTAGAGAATAATACAAAGAAAGGAATTTGACAAGATGAAAAGTGAGAAAGGTATAACACTAACAGCACTAATTATATATGTCTTGGTTTTCTCAGCAACACTTGGATTATTAGCATACTTAAGTAACTTTGTATACTCTAATTTATCTAAGATAAATACAAACTCTGTAAGTTCAGAAGAATTTAATAAATTTAACTCATATTTTGTACAAGATATCAAAGAAAGTAAACAAGGAACAGCAACAACGATTGAGCAAAATGGAGAAAAAACAGTAGAGATAGTCTTGAGCAATGGAAGTAAATACACATATAAACAAAGTGAAAATGCAATATATAGAGGAAATGTAAAGATAGCAAGAACAATAGCCGAATTTGAAGCAGATAACTTCGAAGAAAACGGAAAGAAAATAATCAAAATAAAAATTTCAACAGGAACAAATAAAGAAGAACCAAACTTCGGAAAAACAATAAAATATGTTTTAAGATATTGGTAAAAAATAAGGACATAGAAAGGAGAATATATGGCTACAAATAGGCAACCATTAGGAATTGAATTAGTTAAAAGAGGAATAGTAAAACAAGAAGATATAGAAAAAGCACTAGAATATCAGAAAAACAATCCTAAAGAAAAACTAGGAGATATATTATTTAAAACAAATGCGGCAGATCCAACAGCATTACTAAATGCAATGGGTGAGATACTTGACGAAAAAGTAATATTTATAACAAAAGAAAAAGTAAAAATAAAATTAACAAATTATATATCAATGGATGTTGCTAGAGAAGACATGGCTATCCCATTTGATATAAATGATGGAATAATAAAAGTATGTTTTGCAAATACAAGTAATACTAGCCAAATAGAAGCAGTAAGATTACTAATGCTTAATAGAGGTCTTGTAATGGAAAGATATATCACCTTTAAAGACCAATTAGAGAAAGTATTAGAAGAATTAAATGAAGTATCAACAGAAACAATAGATACTGATGCAAATGGAACAAGCATAGTAGATAATATAATTAGAACAGGTATGAGTAAAAGAGCAAGTGATATTCATATAGAGCCTCTTGAAAACTATATAAGAGTAAGATATAGAATAGATGGTATCTTATTTGATGTTGCACATATTGATAAAGAGAAACAATCACAAATTATAGGAAGATTAAAATCAATATCTAATATGCACCAAGAAAAACAAGAACCACAAGATGGTAGAATTATAATGTATCCAGATTATAATATTCGTTCTTCATCACAGAAAAACATATTTGGTGAGAAATTTGTTCTAAGATTACTAAAGAAAAACACAACAATAAAAGGACTATTCGAATTAGGATATCCAAAAGATGAAAGATTGCTAAAAAGCGCATTTGATAAAAGAAACAGTATAACAGTAATTGCTGCACCAACTGGAGAAGGAAAAACTACCACATTATATAGTGTAATAGACTATTTAAATAGACCACAGATTAATATAACAACAATTGAAGACCCAGTAGAAATCCGTATTCCTGGATTAAATCAAATAGAAATTGATACAAAAACAACTTTTGCTGGATCATTAAGAACAGTATTAAGACAAGATCCTGATATAATTCTAGTTGGAGAAATAAGAGATCAAGAAACAGCAGAGATAGCAATGCAAGCTGGTCAAACAGGTCACTATGTATTATCAACAATTCACACATTAAATGCAGTAGAAGTTATATCAAGATTAAGAAAAATGAATATTTCAAACTATGATATATCAAGCACATTAGCAACATCAATATCACAAAGATTAGTAAGAAAATTATGTCCAAAATGTAGAAAAGAAAGACCTTTTACAGAAGAAGAGAAAGCAATAATAAATAAAATAGCTGACAAATATAATGTAAAATTTGATGTAGACAATCACACAACATTTGATCCAGTTGGATGCGAATATTGCAATAATAGTGGATTCTATGACAGAATTGCGGTATTTGAAACATTACTATTTGATGATGATATTAAAGAATTAATAGTTAAAGATGCATCAACACTAGAAATAAGAGATGAAGCATTAAAACACGGATATAAACCATTACTCATAGATGGAATTGCTAAAGTTGTAGAAGGAATAACAACATTAGAAGAGTTAAATAGAAAATTACTATTCTATTAAAAACAAAATATTGCCAGGAGGAAATAATAATGATAGATGTAAATGCCATTTTAAAAAAGGCAGAAGATGTAGGTGCATCAGATGTACACTTTATAAGTGGACTAAAACCAATAATAAGAGTATACAGAGAATTAGTAACAATAAATGAAGCAGAAGAAATTAGCAAAGATGATATATGGGATGTATATGATTATTTTCTTCAAGGAAGTGTAGAAAAAGATAAATTTTTCAGAGAAAATAAAGTATTAGATTGCTCAGCAATATTTAATAATATACGTTTAAGAGTAAATATATCATATGCAGACGAAGTTCCTGTAATAACAACAAGACTTATAAGAAATGAGCTTCCAACATATGAACAATTAGGAGTACCAGATATAGTAAGAAGAATGACATTACAACCACAAGGACTAATACTAGTAACAGGAAAAACTAACTCTGGTAAATCAACAACATTAAATGCATTAATCAATTATATAAATGAAACACAAAACAAAAAAATATTAACACTTGAAAGCCCAGTAGAATATAGACATAAATCAAAAAAATCAGTAATTGTACAAAAAGAAGTAGGTGTTGGTGGAGATATGCCAACATATAGTCTAGGAACAAAGAACTCTTTAAGAGAAGATTGCGATATACTAGTAATAGGAGAGATCAGAGATAGAGAAACACTAGATGCAGCCATAGAAACAGCAGAATCAGGTCACTTAGTATTAGGAACATTGCATACAAAATCATGTGCAGAAACAATTGATAGAATGATCAACTTCTATGATGTAAGAGATCAAGCATCAATCAAATTCTTAATAGCATCATTATTAAAACTAGTTGTATCACAAAGATTGATAAGAAATAAAAGAGGAACATTAACATTAGTACCAGAGGTTATGGTAGTAGACAACATAATATCAGGAATAATTAGAAAAGATAAATTAAGTGTATCAGAAATGGAAGATGCAATACAAAGTGCTTCAGGAAATGGAAGTATAGGATTAATAAACTCATTAGCAGAGTTATTTGTAAATGATCAAATAACACTAGACCAAGCAAAAGCACAAATAGAAGAAAAAAATGTAGAAGTATTAAACAGAACAATAATGCAACTTAGAATAAAGAGAGACAACGACTCTGGAACAGAAGGGTATAGATATTAAAAGATAAAACAGTGAAAGGAGTAAGATAATGCCAGAATACGTATATAGAGCGGCAGATGAAAATGGACTAATAATCAGGAACAGAATAACTGAGAAAAGTAAACAAAGTCTTATCAGGAGACTAAAAGCAAATGGAATGACTCCAATAGAAGTAACTCAAGTAAGTTTTGGCAAATACAAAAAGAATAACCAAGAAAGTATAGCAAAAGTAGAAGAATTAATGAAAATAGCAGATGCTACAGCTATTGAAAAAAAGAAAAATAAAAGAAGTTTCTCAGTAAAAGAGAAAGTTCGTATGGCATTATCAATAAACGAAAAGGTAACAACAAGAGATATTGTAGTATTTACTCAGAACTTTTATCTATTGAAAAAAGCAGGATTCAATAATATACATGCTTTAAATACATTAGTAAAATCAACAGAAAACACAACTCTAAGAGGAATACTAGAAGATGTATTGTCAGGAGTTGAAGCTGGTGATTATATGTATACAACAATGGAATATTATTCAGACATATTCCCATACATTTATATTAATCTAGTAAAAGTTGGAGAATTATCTGGATCACTAGAAGAATCATTAAAACAAGCCGTTGGATACCTTGATTCATCAAATGCATTAAATAAAAAAATAAAGCAAATTTTAATACCAAATATAACACAATTTGTTGCCTTATTTGTAATACTTATGGTAGGCAGTGTATATATAGTACCTATTATACAAAACGTATTTGCTGAAATGGGAAGTGCAGAGACATTACCAGCTGTAACATTAGCATTCTCGAAATTCTTAACACAAGTACAAAAATTCTGGTTTATACCAGTAGGGATAATTGCAATAATTATAGGTGTATTATTCATGTATATAAAAACTCCAAAAGGAAGATATAATTGGGATTACTTTAAATACAGAATGCCAATATTCGGACAACTTATATTTGCAATAGACTTTTCAAGATTTAGTAAAGCAATGGTACTTAATCTAAAAAATGGAATGAGAATCCAAGAGGCAATGGAAGTAAGTAAAAACGTAGTAAAAAATTACGTAATGCTATCAATAATTGAAACATCAATCAATAACATTATAACCGGTGATTCATGGGTAAAACCATTTGAAGATTCTGGTTTACCAAGCCCAATGGTAACAGAGATGCTTAAAATAGGTATGCAAACTGATTTACCAATGATGATGGAAAAAATGGTAGAATATATGGATATGGATATTGATAATATCCTAGCAAAGATAGTAAAAGTATTACCACAGGTTATGTATATATTCATAGGTGCATTATTAATATTCATAACAATAGTTGTACTTGTACCATGTATTCAAGTATATATGGGAACATTCTTATTCTCAGCAGCAGGAGTATAAAATAAAAAGGAATTTCCGAGATAGGAGATTCCTTTTTCTAATAAAGAAAGGAAAACAAAAATGAAAATAGGAATAGATATAGGTGGAAGCCATATTGCGACAGGAATAGTTAAAGATGGGGCTATAATAGGAAAAGAAACTAGGGATATTTTGTTATCAGATATTCAAACTGAATCGAGAGCAAAAGAAATAATATTAGACATCATAAAAAACGAAATAAAAGTATTATTACAAAGACATGATTATACACCAAGTAACATATCAAGAATAGGTATAGCAGTACCAGGAAGTCCAAGTGAAACATCAATCAGAAATTTAGTAAACTTACATATAGATGAATACAATCTAGGAACAATACTTACTAAAGAATACAATACCAAAGTAACAATAAGAAATGACGGAAAATGTGCTGGATTAGGCGAAAAAGAATATGGTGCACTTAAAAAATACAAAGACTGTGTATTCTTGTGTATAGGAACAGGTGTAGGAAGTGCAGTATTTATGGACAATAAATTACTAAAACCATATAAAAATCCTGGTTTTGAATTTGGACACATGGTAATTGAGAAAAATGGAAGAGAATGCAACTGCGGAAAAAAAGGGTGCTTTGAAACTTATGCCTCAATGAAAAGATTAAAACAAACTGTTATAGAACAATTAAAACTAGATAAAGATATGCAATCAGAGGAAATTCAAAATTATATACGAAAAAATATAAATGACGAAAATGTCTCAAATATAATAGACGAATATATAGAAAATGTAGCAATAGGAATTTCAAATATAATTAATATTTTCGAACCAGAAGCAATATGCTTTGGAGGCAGTTTCTCATATTATGATGATATCTTTATTCCACGATTAAAAATAAAATTAAAAGACTATCTATTTAACAAAGATGATAATATAGAACTAATAAGTGCAAAGCTAAAAAATGATGCAGGAATCATAGGATCAGTATTATAATAACGCAAAAACCTAGGCAATAACTTGTCTAGGTTTTTTTGGTAATCATTTGAATTATGTAGGAGTAGTTCTCTGATTTTCAGGAACTATGATTTCGCCCTTTTTGGTAGCATCATTATCATGAACTTCAAAGGTTAGATTATCTCTAACATCAGAAATATTTAAGTTATGAGAATCGCCTTGGACAATTTCAATTCTTTCACTTTTTTTAATTTCTTCTTTTTCTTCCATCATAATATCACCACCACAATTATAATAACACAAAAGAAAAATAAAATCAAGATAAAATTAAAAATTTCTTGACCGTATTAGCTGAGGGGTGCTATAATATTATCAAAAGTAGCGAAAATGGAAGGAAAAAACATGGACAGAGAAAAGGCTAAAGGAATAATAGAAGCAATATTATTTAGCACTGGAAGAATAGTAAAGACAAAAGAATTAATGTCAATATTAGAATTAGGTGAAGACGAAATAATATCACTACTATCAGAAATGATTCAAGAATATCAAGCAGAATCAAGAGGAATAGAGATAATAAGAGTAAATGATGGATATCAATTATCATCAAAAAAAGAATATTATGAATACTTATATCCTGCATTTGACAAAAGAACAGCACCAACACTATCACAAGCGTCACTTGAAGTATTAGCAATAATAGCATATAATCCAAGAATTACTAAAGCAGATATTGATTCAATAAGAGGTGTAGATTCAAGTGGAACAGTGTATAGGCTATTAGAGTATAATTTAATAGAACAATCAGGAAAAGCTGATTTACCAGGAAGACCAATGACGTATAAAACAAATGATGAATTTTTGAAAATGTTCGGGTTACATAATATAAAAGAACTTCCAACTTTGCCTAGATATAAATTAGATAGTAATAGGCAAGTTGTAATAGATGAAATAGAGCCAGAACCGAAAAAAGAAATAGAAGAAGAAAATAAAGAGCAAATCAAGAGTGAAGAATCAGAAGGAGAGATATAAAATGAAATTATCACAATCAGGAATTGGAACAATGAGAGTAAACAACCTAGATGAAATGTATCCAGCACAGGATATGTTATTACAATCAGGACAATTAGTGCAATACGGCACAGGAATATATGGATATAACAATATTGTAATGTTAGTGAAAAGAAATTTAGAAAGAATAATCCAAGAAGAATTAAATAAAGCAGGATGCATAGAAGTACAATTACCAACATTACAACCAGATACAATTTGGAAGAAATCAGGAAGATGGGACAAATATATAGAAGAAGGTGTGATGCTAACAGTAGAATCAGACAAAGGAGAATTTTGTTTAGCACCAACAGCTGAAGAAGCAGTAGTAGAGTTTGCAAGAGAAAAACTAAAATCATACAAACACATGCCAGCAACCTATTATCAAATTGGCGAAAAATACAGAAATGAAATACGTACAAGAGGATATTTATTAAGAGGAAAATCATTTTTAATGATGGACGCATATAGCTTTGACAAAGACTTAGAAGGATTAGAAATATCATATAAGAAAGTTAGAGATGCATATCTAGAAATTGCTAAAAGAGTAGGAATGAAGATAATCCCAGTAGTTGCTGACAATGGTGCAATGGGTGGAAAAAAGAGTGAAGAATTTATGCTAATATCACCAATTGGAGAAGATACAATTCTATATGATGAAGAGACAGGAACAGCACTAAACACAGAAATATTAGAAAGACCAGACTATGCAGAATATTTAAAAAATGAATATGGAATAACAGATATATCAAAATTAAGACAAACAAAATCAATAGAAATAGGACACATATTTCAATTAGGAACACGATATTCAGAAGCAATGAATGCAAACTTCATAGACCAAGATGGAAAAGAAAAGCCTTATTACATGGGATGCTATGGAATAGGAGTATCAAGACTAGTAGCTGCAATATATGAAGCATCAGTTACAAAAGATGCTCAAGGTAAAGTAACAGGTATAGCATTACCAAAAGAAATTGCACCATATACAATACAGATTGTTCCTAAAATGGAAAACGAAGAAAAAGTAAAAGATGCAATGAAACTATATGATATGGCACAGGGAAAAGCAATATTAGATGATAGAACTACTGTAACATTTGGATCAAAAATAAAAGATTGCAAGATTCTTGGAACACCATATATGGCAATATTAGGAGACAAAGTAGAAAATGGAAAAGTAGAACTTGAGAATTTAAAAACAGGTGAAAAAGAAGTTGTAGATATTGAAAATGTAATGGAAATATGCAATAAATAAAGCGAATCTTTTTAGATTCGCTTTTTTATTTATCTGAATTATTATTATTTTTAACAAGAATATCAAGTATTTGTGGGTATAAATTATTAGCATGAGATTTCCAATTCTGAACTATGTTTTGAGCTTGCTCTCTTGAATAAGCAAATGTCTTAACTTCAAAAACAACTTCACCATCTTCAACTATTTTACACTGAACTTCATATTCACTTTCACTTTTAGGAGTAAACTCAGCAATAATAGATTGAGCATTTTCAAAAGATTCCATGCTACTTTTAAAATTAGTATCAACCTTAAGTTTAATAATTCCAGGAAGAATATCAAGAGTTAAATCAAGAGTATTTCGCCCTGCGTCAGTAATTTCATAAACTGATTGAGTTTCCTTTTCAAAGCAGACAACATATTTAACTTCAATTAAATCTAAAAGAAACTGCTGAAAATAGAAATAATTAAGATCAACAGCAGATGAAATTATACTATATAAAGCATCATTTGTAATTGGCTTATTCACATTGCTTAAAACATATAAAATTAGTACTTTGTTTTCAGCAAGAGTTTCGCTATCAGAAGTTATCTTCAAAGTAAAATCCTCCTTAATACTAAAAAACTAACCACATTATATCACAATAATTGTCAAAAAGCCATACATTGACGAAAAATTATATGTCCAAATTAAAAAATGGAATTTTAAAAATCATAAAAGTAAGAAAACTAGCAATAATGCCTTGAAGTACCTTACCTAAAATATATGGTTTAATTGAAAGTTTTGACTTACTAATAATACTTAGAGTTTGTAACAGTACAGATATTCCACCAAATCCGAGAATAAAGGCAGATACACATACATTAATTGATAAATTTTTTAAATGAACAGAAGATATCATACTTAAACCATTAGTAAATTCAATAATTCCAGAGATAAATCCAACAACAATATTTGAATTTATATGTAATAACTTAGAAATTGGAGACGCTATAATAACAAGTAGTTTTGTTTTACCCAAAATTGAAAGAATAACAGAAAAAAGAGTAACAAAACCACCAATAACAAGAATTGTTTTTATACTATTAATAATACTATTTCCAAGAACTTCTCCTAAATTATTAATGTTAACATTTTCTAAGTTAGGATTAGAATGTAATTGCTTATCAGAAGTTGATTTAAATTTGAATTTAGAGAAATGTCCCAATATAATACCAACAATAATTGAAGCTAATATATGTGTAAGAAGCAATATATATCCTATAATTGAACTACCATAGAATCCATTTCCAACAGTCCCTAATATAAATAGAGGCCCAGAATTATTGCAAAAACATAGCATACGTTCAGCCTCATTTTTAGTACAATCATGATTAGAATAAAGACTAGATATAATTTTAGCACCAACAGGATATCCACTAATAATACCCATTATAAAAGGAAAAGCACCAATACCAGGAACATTAAATAAAGGCTTCATATATGAATTGCAAAGTTTACTTAAATAATATATAAAATTAGTATGTGAAAGTAGCTGAGCAGCAACCAAAAAAGGAAATAAACTAGGAACAACATTATTAGCCCATAAATTTAAACCTTTTTTAGTTGCTAATAAGCTAGAATTAGAGAATACAACAAGGAATATTACAAATAATAAAAACACAATAGCAAATAAATTTCTTTTAACAAAAACAATAATTTTCATGATAAATGTGTATGCCACAGAAAAGAAAAAATACTAAAAAATTAAAATTGATTTTTCAAAGAAAAAGTGATATTATAAAAAAGATGATACTATAAAATAGAAAGGAAATATAAAATGGAATATAGATATAGACCACAAGGAGTATGTTCACAAGAAATTGTAATAGATATAGAAAATGGAATAGTTAAAGATCTAAAAGTAATAGGTGGATGTTCAGGAAATTTACAAGGAATAGCAAATCTTGTAAAAGGAAGAACAGTTGATGAAGTAATTGAGAGACTTAATGGGATAAAATGTGGATTTAAACCAACATCATGCCCGGATCAAATAGCTAAAGCATTAGAACAATACAAAAAACAAGCATAAAATTTAAATAAAAGAGGAATAAAATGAATTATATTTTAAGAGACTTATCTCAAGATAAAGAATACCAGAAATTCAATGATTTCTGCAAAAAGAATTATTCTGATAATAATAAAATAAAAAGCCCGATAACATTATCGGGTCTTGTTTGCGTTTCCAAAAGTGCAATAGTAGCGCTTACACAAAATGAAGAAAAAAAGCCAATTTTAATAGTAACATATAATGAACTCCAAGCACAAAAGCTAAGCAAGGATTTACAATACTTTTGCGATAATGTTATGTTATTTCCTAAAAGAGAAATTGCAATATATGATTATGATGTAGAAAGCAATGATATTATATATAACAGAATAGATGTATTAAACAAAATTATGCAAAACAAGGCTCCAATAATAATAACAACAATAGAAGCAATAATGCAGAAAATGCCTGCAAAAGAAGACTTATATAATGAGATAATACATCTAAAACAAGGTGATACAATTTCCAATGATGTGATGAAAGAAAAACTTGTAAAATTAGGATATGAAAGAAAAAATCTAGTTGAAAATAGAGCAGAATTTAGCATTAGGGGAGACATTATAGATATTGGACTTTGTGAAAATGAAGGTGTAAGAATAGAATTATGGGGAGATGAAATAGATTCTATAAGAAAATTCAAGATTACTTCACAGCGTTCAACAGAGATGATAAAAGAATTATATATATATCCAGCCAAAGAAGAAATACTTGTTGATACAATTGATGTAATCACAAAAAGAATAGAAAATATAATAGCCAATATAAAGAGCCAAGAATTAATATCTTCAGTACATGAAGATATTGAAGCAATTAGAAATGGAGATTTTACTAATAAAATTGACAAATATTTTAATAGATTTTATCAAAGCCAACAAACATTATTTGATTACACAACAGATTATATAACATTTTTTGATGAGCCAGAAAAAATATTACAACGAATAGAAGGAATCAAAGAAGATAACAAAAATTTATCTAAAGAACTCTTAGAAAAAGGAAGAATCATACCAGAGGCATTAGAGAATCTTGTTCAATTTAATTTAGAAAAACATGACGTTATTAATTTAAAAGAAGCAGATGAATTAAAGCCTGTGAATGAAGATTGTCATTTTGAACTTAGAGAAATAAGTTTATTTAAAGGTGACATGAAAAGCTTTGAGGCAGGAGTACAAGAAGCATCTCAAAATCAAAAAAAGGTAATAATTCTAGCTGGAAATGAAGCTAATAGAGATAAAATAGCAAAAGAAATAGAAAATGCAAGCAAAGTAGATGAGATAGATAACATATTGCTAAAACCAGGTCAAATAATAATTGCAACAGGAGCATTATCATCAGGATTTGAAAACAAACAAACTGGATTAGAAGTAATAAGCAGTGATGAATTTTTAAATACAGGAAAGAGAAAATTAAAAAGACCAAATGACACATTTAAAAATGCAGAAAAAATAGTATTTGCTGATCTTAAAGTAGGAGACTTAGTAGTTCATAGAAATCATGGAATAGCAGTATTTACAGGAGTTAAAACAATTGAAAATGATGGAGTTACTAAAGATTATATATGCTTAAAATATCGTGATGATGATGTTTTGTATGTACCAACAGAAAATCTTGATAATGTTAGAAAATATATAGGTCAAGAAGGTGGAGTAAAGCTTAACAAATTAGGTACTAAAGAATGGCAAGAAACTAAAGCAAAAATAAAAGGAAATTTACGTGCAGTTGCTAAAGATTTAATTGAATTATATGCAAAAAGAGAGCGTTCAAAAGGTCACGCATATTCAAAAGATACACCTTGGCAAAAACAATTTGAAGCAAGTTTTCCATATCAGGAAACTGATGACCAAATCAGATGTATAAAAGAAGTAAAACAAGACATGGAAAGCAATAAACCAATGGATAGACTTTTGTGTGGAGATGTTGGATACGGAAAAACAGAAGTTGCTATACGTGCCGCATTTAAAGCAGTTATGGATGGAAAACAAGTAGCATATCTAGCTCCAACAACAATTCTAGCAAACCAACAATATCAAGAATTCAAGGAAAGAATGAAAGAATATCCTATACGTATAGAATTGCTAAACAGATTTAGAACAGCAAAACAACAAAAAGAAACAATACATAAACTTAAATATGGAAATGCAGATATAGTTATAGGAACACATAGAATGCTTAGCAAAGACGTGGAATTTAGCAACTTAGGACTGCTTATAATAGATGAAGAGCAAAGATTTGGTGTAAAGTCAAAAGAAAAAATAAAGAAATATAAAGAAAGCATAGATGTGTTAACTATGACAGCTACACCAATTCCAAGAACATTGCAAATGTCAATAGTAGGAATCCGTGATATGTCAGTAATATATGAACCACCACATAATAGAAAGCCAATCCAGACGTATGTTTTAGAATATGACAAAGAAGTTATAAGAGAAGCAATAACCAAAGAACTAGAAAGAGATGGTCAGGTATTTTATATATTTAATAATGTTGGAGCAATTGCAACAAAAGCACTTGAGATTGAAGAGTTAGTTCCAGAAGCACGAGTAGGGTTTGCTCATGGAAAAATGACAGGTCAAGAAATAGAAGAAATAATGGAAGACTTTGTAGAGAAGAAAACCAATGTACTGGTATGTACCACAATTCTAGAATCAGGAATAGATATACCTAATGCAAATACAATAATTGTAGAAAATGCAGATAGATTCGGATTAGCACAGCTATACCAGATTAGAGGAAGAGTTGGAAGAAGCAATAGACAAGCGTATGCATATATAACATACAGAAGAGATAAAATGATAAGTGAAGATGCAAATCAGAGACTAAAAGCAATTAAAGAATTTACTGAATTCGGATCTGGATTTAAAATAGCAACAAGAGACTTGCAGATAAGAGGTGCAGGAAGCTTATTTGGAGAAGTACAGAGCGGTCACATGGAGCAAGTAGGATATGATATGTATAAAAGATTACTAGATGAAGTTGTAAAAGAAGAAAAGGGAGAAAAAGTAGAAGAAGATATAGACATAACAATAGACCTAAATATATCATCATACATTCCAGAAAAATACATTGAAGATCCAAGCCAGAAAATCGAGATATATCAAGACATAGCAAATTGCAGAAACGAAAATGATATACAAAACATAATAGATGAAATTATTGATAGATATGGAGAAATGCCATCTGAAGTAGAAAATTTAATAGAAATTGCAAGAATAAAAAATATAGCAAGAGAAAAGAACATCATAAAAATACAATCAAGACCAATGGGAATAGTATTTACATTCTCAGAATTTAATGGAGATAATATTGAAATATTACTAAAAAAATATAAAAATAATATTCAATTTTCAGCAGCTGGAAAGCCATATATTACTTTAAAAGTAAAAAATAATGAGATACAAGAAACAAAAGAATTTTTAAATACATTAAAATAAAAAAAGGGGCCGGAGGAAAACCTCCGGCATGAGTCATTTGAACTTCTTACTTTTTTTGAAGTTGCACCGGCTGACTCCGGGGGAAATAAAATGGGAGCCAGCCGAGTGGTGCCTTGCCTCACCATTCAGACCTTTTTGATAGTGTGGCAATGCACAGTTATCTTCCGAGCGGGAAAACTTCTCCTTTCTGCGCTGGGCGCGATTAGCAACAGTGCTGCTTTCCGAAAGCCGAAGTTTCATTCCAATGTTCATCAGATTTAACCTCCAATATTAAAGTAATTATAAGTATAACATATTATACTTGATTTATCAATAGTTTTGATATAAAATATAGTAAAAAAATGAAAGGCATGAAATGTTAATAACAAGTAAAGATAATTCTAAGATAAAAGAGATAAAAAAATTAAAAGAAAAAAAGTATCGTAAAACAGCATTTATAGTTGAAGGAATAAAAATGCTTAAAGAAGCAATAAGTGAAAAAGCTGAAATTGATACAATAATTATAAGAGAAGATACTGAGCTTGACTTTAAGTTAGATAGTGAATTAGAAAAGAAAGTAATACATGTTACTAAGAATGTATTTGAAACAATATCGGATGTAGTATCACCACAAGGTGTATTAGTAGTAATAAACAAAAAGATAGATGACAATAAAATAAGTAAACACGCAGATTACATACTTGCACTAGATGGAATACAAGACCCAGGAAATCTTGGAACAATAATAAGAACAGCAGATTCAGCAAATATAAAACAAATATTAGTTTCAAAAGATACAGTAGATAGTTACAGTCCTAAAGTAGTAAGGTCAACAATGGGAGCAATATATAGAGTAAAAATAATAGAATGTGAAGATCTAGCAAAAACACTTAAAAGTTTGCAAACTACAGGATTTGAAATTGTAACAACTGACCTGCATACAGATAAAAGTATATATGACATGAATTACAATAAAAAGATAGTTGTAATAGGAAATGAAGCAAATGGAGTAACTCCAGAAATTAGAGAATTATCAAATTATAGAGTCAAGATTCCGATGCTAGGAAAAACAGAGAGTCTTAATGCAGCTGTGGCAACCGGAATAATGATATATGAATATGTAAGACAAAAAATACAATAAAAATGAAAAAAGCTTGAAATTATAAGCAAAAGCGATTATAATATTAACATAAAATAATCAAGCAATATTAAGGAGTAATAGACAATGTATAGAGATCATAATTGTGGAGAACTAAATATAAAAAATGTTGGCGAAACAGTACAACTTGCTGGTTGGGTACAAAGAATTAGAAATTTAGGAGAAATCCAATTCGTAGATTTGCGTGATCAATATGGAATTACACAAATACTAATTTCAAAAGATGAACTAAAAAAACAAATGTCATCAATTACACCAGAATCAGTAATTAGCATAACAGGAGAAGTTAGAGAGCGTTCAAATAAAAACTTGAAAATGCCAACAGGTGAAATAGAAATAGACTGTAATAAAATACAAGTACTAGGAAAATGCAAAAGTACTTTACCATTTGAAATAAACTCGGAAAAAGTTGATATATCAAATGTTAGAGAAGATTTAAGACTAGAATATAGATATCTAGATTTAAGAAATGATAGAATCCATAAAAACATTTTACTTCGTTCAGATGTAATGAAGACAATAAGACATGAAATGGACAAGTTAGGATTTTATGAGATACAAACGCCTATACTTGCCAATTCATCACCAGAAGGTGCAAGAGACTATTTAGTACCAAGTAGATTACATGCAGGTAAATTCTATGCACTTCCACAAGCACCTCAGCAATTTAAACAATTACTTATGGTCTCTGGATTTGATAAATATTATCAAATAGCACCATGCTTTAGAGATGAAGACCCACGTGCTGATAGAGCACCAGGCGAGTTCTATCAAATGGACTTTGAAATGGCTTTTGCAACACAAGAAGATGTATTCAAAGTAATTGAAAAAGTAATTCCAGTAGTATTTAAAACTCACACTAATTGGGATGTAACAAAAGGACCATTTATAAGAATACCATACGCAGAAGCAATGGAAAAATACGGAATAGATAAACCAGACTTAAGAAATCCTCTTATAATAAAAGATGCAACAGAATTATTTACAAATACAGAATTTAACGCATTTAAAGACAAGACAGTAAAAGTAATAGTTGTACCAGGAGGAGCAAATCAAGGAAGAAAATTCTTTGACTCAATGTCAGAATTTGCAGTAAATGAAGCAGGAGCTAAAGGATTAGCATGGGTAAAAGTTGATGAGGAAAATAATCTAACTGGAGGAATTGCTAAATTTGTAACAGATGAGATAAAAACAGAAATAGGAGCTAAAGCAGGAGACTGCATATTCTTTATTGCAGATGAATTTAAGAATGCACAAAAAATTGCAGGACAAGTAAGAATTGAATTAGGAAAAAGATTAGACTTGATTGAAAAGAACGTATATAAATTCTGCTGGATTGTAGACTTCCCAATGTATGAATACAATGAAGATGAAGAAAAAATAGATTTTAATCATAACCCATTTTCAATGCCACAAGGTGGATTAGAAGCATTAAATACAAAAGATCCACTTGATATATTAGCATATCAATACGACTTGGTATGTAATGGATATGAAATGGCATCAGGAGCTGTAAGAAATCATGATCCAGAAACTATGGTAAAAGCATTTGAGATAGCTGGATATACAGAAGATGATGTAAAGAAAAAGTTTGGAGCATTATATACAGCATTCCAATATGGAACTCCACCGCATGCTGGAGCTGCACCAGGATTAGACAGAATGGTAATGCTACTTGCAGATTCAGACAATATAAGAGAAGTAATAGCATTCCCTAAAAACAAGAAGGCAAGAGATGTAATGATGAATGCACCAAGTATTGTAACAGACAAACAACTTGAAGATGTACACATTCGCGTTACAGAACAAGAAGAAGAAAATAAATAAAAGTAACTCAAAAGAAAAATGAAACTATTGAAAAATTCAGTAGTTTCATTTTTCCGCTTAAAATATGAAAGGCAATAAAATGGAAGAGATAGAAACATATATAACATTATTCCCGAAAAAACAAGCAACTGCAATGGCAACATTAAGTGTGGAAATTACACAAGAATCATTAAAAGAATTGGGTGGAATTAGTAAATTGCCTGCAATAATAGAAAACAAAATAAGTTTTGGACAAGAAATAGACTTTTTTATTCATAATTGCCATCCTAAAACTGCTAAAATAATATTAAGAATTGCAAATCAATATAATGCACATATACGTGTATGGTCAAATGAATTAAATTATCACGATTATTTAGTAGCACCAGAAAATACTACAATAACAATAAATAACATGAAAGACTATCAAAGAATCAAGCATATACGTAGACCAATAAAATTAGCAGTAAGACAAGAAGCAATAGATAGTATATATCCATTTATAAAAAATAATAAATACATGAAACTTAATAGCATAATAGTAAATGACTTATTTGCAATTAATGAAGATGCAATAAGAAGATACAATCCAGAGAGAATAGATATAATTGATGGAACTGGGTATGTTGGAGAAAAGGAAACATACACAGTAAAAGAATACATTAATATGAATAAGATGGCACAACAATATTTAATGCAAATAAATAATAATATGACAGATGTAGAAAAATTTTTACGATTATATAATCTATTAGGTGAAAATGTAAGATATGATTATAATGAATTATATTATGTAAATGATATATATAATCATAACATGTATGGAGCATTAGCAAAAGGCAAGTCTGTATGTGAAGGAATTGCTAAAACGATGCAAGAACTATTAGAATTAGTCGGAATCCCTACAGAAATGGAAATTGGAAAATTAAATCAATCATTTCATGCATGGAATAGAGTAAAGTTAAATGGAAAATGGTATTACTGTGATATGACAAATGACTGTAGTGCTATACAAAATGGGCGAACACCAAATTTTTGCTTATTAAGCATAAAAAGCATGAAAGAAAAATTTTATGAAATAACTGAAGAAGATAATGATAGCGAAGAAGATTTTGACCAGAATAAAATTAAAGAATATTTTAAATCTGATAGAAATATAATAGCTGATTCGATAACAAGTGATAATTTATCGCCAGAAGAAGCGGCAGAGCTATTAGATAAAATATCTAAAGGTTATGCAAGTACAATTTATGTACAATTATTTAGAAAAGATGAAGAACATTATGGTATGAGAATAGAAAGACTTTTAAGTAATGGATTCATGAAGAAAGTATCAACTGAAACTCCAACTATAGAAAAAAATAAAAGAGGAGAATTTTTAAGATGCTATAATCAAACATTAGGAATAAGATTTGCAAAAAAGAATGCAATAGTAGGGCCTAATATGGTAATAAGATTTAAAAATGAAAGAAAGCAAAGTCAAGAAACACCAGAAGATCCAATAAGATTAACAGAAGAAGAACCAGAATTATAATGAAAATGTAATTATATAGATATTGCATTATAATATTCTTTGTGATATAAATTTAATAGGAGAAAAGTATGAAAAATATAAAAGACTACAATCTAGAAGAACTAAAAGAAGAACTAAAATTACTAGGGGAAAAGCCATTTAGAGCAGAACAGATATTTAAATGGTTATTCCAAGACAAAGTAAAAAGCTTTGATGAAATGACTAATTTATCACTATCCCTAAGAGAAAAGCTAAAATCTGAATATGATATATGTAACTTTGAAATTGTCAAAAAGCTTGAATCCGTAGATGGAACAAAGAAATATTTATTTGGGATGTCAGATGGAAATGCTATTGAATCAGTTCTTATGGAATATCATTTTGGAAAAACAGTTTGCGTATCATCACAAATAGGGTGTAAAATGGGATGCAAATTCTGTGCATCAACCGGAATACCTTTTATAAGAAGTTTAACATCAGGAGAGATTGTAGAACAAATAATTGCAATAGAACAAGATACAGGATCAAAAATTTCCAATGTTGTATTCATGGGAATTGGAGAGCCAATGGACAATTATGATAACGTATTAAATGCAATAAAAATATTAAATAATCCCAAAGGACTAAATATAGGTGCACGTCATATTAGTGTATCAACTAGTGGAGTAGTACCAAGAATATATGAATTTGCAGATGCAAATGTACAATGCACATTATCAATTTCATTACATAGTGCAAATAATGAAACACGTTCAAGTATGATGCCTGTAAATAATGCATATAATATACAAGAGTTAATGAAAGCATGCAAATATTATATAAACAAAACAAATAAGAGAATATCTTTTGAATATGCTTTAGCAAAAGATAATAATGATAACTTAAAAGACGCAGATGAACTAATAAAATTATTAGATGGAATGTTATGTCATGTAAATCTAATTCCAATAAATAAAATAGAAAATGGAAAATACACAAAAAGTTCAATGGAAAATATAATTAAATTTAGAGATTACTTAAATGCACATGGAATAGTTGCAACGATACGTAGAGAATTAGGCTCAGATATAGATGCAGCTTGTGGACAATTAAGAAGACAATCTTTAAAAAATAAAGAATAAAATTTAACAAAATAAACAAAAATAAAAGAGCCAATAGGAGGAACAATTCATGTCAAAAGCTTTTGCAACATCAGATGTGGGTAAAGCAAGAGAAATTAATGAAGACTACTTCTATATAAGCTATCCAGATGATGAAATACAACTATTTATCTTAGCAGACGGAATGGGTGGATATAATGGAGGAGAAGTTGCTAGTAAATTAGCAGTTACTTCAGCCAAAAATTATATACTAAGTAATTTTGAAAAAAATAATAGTGACAAAGACACAATACTTGATTTGGTAAAGAACAGTAGCCAATATGCAAACATGGTGGTATACGAAAAAGCCAAAGAAAATCCAGAGCTAAGCAAAATGGGAACAACACTAGATATATGCTTGATATACCAGAGTAAAGCATTTATTTCACATATTGGAGATAGCAGAATATATAGAATTCGTAAAGACTTTATGAGAAAATTAACGAAAGACCATAGCTATGTTCAACAATTAATAGACGAAGGAAAAATTACAAAAGAAGAAAGTTTAAAACATCCAAAGAAAAATATGCTTATGAAGGCTCTTGGATGTACACCATTTATAGAACCAGATGCAATGATAAAAGGATTTATAAAAGAAGATGTTATTCTAATGTGTTCAGATGGACTTACAAACATGGTATCAGAAGAAAGAATAAAACAAATAATAAAAGAAAATCCAACAGATGCAACAAAACTTCTTGTGCAAGAGGCAAATGACAATGGTGGAAATGACAATATAACAGCAATAATCATAAGGTAAGGAGATTAAAAAATATGAATTTAATCGGAAAAATAATAGGGAATAGATATGAGATCCTAGAAGAAGTCGGAAATGGTGGTATGGCTACAGTATATAAGGCAAAAGACCATGTATTAAATAGATATGTAGCTGTAAAAGTTCTAAAAGATGAATATACAACAGATTCAGACTTTATAAAAAGATTTAATACAGAGGCTCAATCAGCAGCTAGTCTATCACATGCCAATATAGTATCTATATATGATGTAGGACATGAAGAAGAAAACAATTTATACTACATAGTAATGGAACTTGTGAAGGGAAAAACATTAAAAGAAATAATAAAAAAAGATGGAACATTGTCATGGAAATGGGCAGTAAATATAGCAATACAGATAGCATCAGCATTAGAAGTTGCACATAAAAATGGAATAATTCATAGAGATATTAAGCCACATAATATAATAATAACAGAAGATGGAGTAGCAAAAGTAACTGACTTTGGAATAGCCAAAGCAGTATCAAATTCAACGATGACAGCATTTGGAACAACAATTGGGTCAGTACATTATTTTTCACCAGAGCAAGCCAAAGGTGGAATAACAGATGCAAAATCAGACCTTTACTCTTTAGGAGTAGTAATGTATGAAATGCTAACTGGAAAAGTACCATTTGATGCAGATACACCGGTTTCAATAGCATTAAAACACATGCAAGAAGAGGCTATAGAACCTATTGAGATAAATCCAGAGATACCAACAGCAGTTAATCAAATTGTTATAAAAGCAATGAAAAAGGACCCGATAGAAAGATATCAATCAGCAACTGAAATGATTAGAGATCTTACTCAAAGTTTAAAAGACCCAGATGGAGATTTTGTAATAATCGAAAACAAAGATGGCGAATATACAAGAGTTATGAAAGCAATGCCTTCAGATGAAACAGATTCAAGAAAGAGCAATAACAAGGATTCTAATTTCTTTGCAGAACACCCAAAAGCTAAGATTGCAATATTTGCACTAAGTTTAGTACTATTATTTGTAATAGTATTCTTTGTAACAAAAATTGCATTAGATGGTGGAATTACTAAAAAAGTAAATATTCCTAATCTAGTTGATAAAACAGCTGAAGTGGCAGAAAATGAAATAAATTCATTAAAATTAAAGATAGAGAAAGAAGAAGTTGCAAGCAGCACGGTAGAAGCAGGAAAAGTAATTTCACAAGAGCCACCATACAAAGAAGGCGAAAAAGTAGAAGAAGGTTCAACAATAAAAGTAGTAGTAAGTAAAGGACCAGAAACAATAGCTTTACCTGGATTTGTAGGAAGTACAATAGAAGATGTACGAGAAACAGCAAAAGAAATAGGAATTGTTTTAAAAGAAGAGAATCAATCAAGTGACACAGTAGAAACAGGATATGTTATAAGACAAGATACAAAAGAAGGTGTGATGGTTAAATCAGGAGATACAGTAACAGTATATGTAAGCACAGGAGTAAAGAAAACAAAAGTTCCAACAGTAATTGATATGGACGAAGGAACAGCAAAGGCGACACTATCAAATGCTAACCTAAAAGTAAATGTAACATATAAATCAGACGAAACAAAAACAGATGGAAAAGTAATTTCACAAAGTATCGATCAAGGAAAAGAAGTAGCAGAAGGAACAACAATCGAAATAGTTGTAAACAAAATCGAGAAAAAACAAAAAACAGTAAATGTACGATTTATAATACCAAAGATTTCTACAAGTGCAACAAGCAAAGACAACACAACAACAGAAACTTCAAATAATGCAACAATAACAGTAAAAATAAATGGCTCAACTAGAGTAAATGGAAAAACTGTTGAAATAGGAAAAGAAGTAGATTGTGGAACAGTAACAGGATCAGGAACACAAAAAATTGCAGTAGAAATTACAGAAAACGGAGTAAAGAAAGCAATCACAAATGAATTTAATATAGATGATTATGAAGATAATGGAACATACTATATAAAAGATAAATAATAAAAATTATCCTCCAATGTTAGGCAAACAGTTTAATATTGGGGGAATATTTTATGTCAAATTTAAGCCAAAAGTTGTAAAACGTAATATTTTTTGCTATAATAGTAATGTATAAAAAATTAAGGAAGAGATAAATGCACGGAGTAATAATAGAAAATAATGCAAATTTATATTCAATAATTGACAAAAACAAATCAATATATACAGCAACAGCTAGAGGTAAATTTAAAAATAAAGAGATGATACCTACTGTTGGAGATAAAGTTCAATTTGATATAATAGATGATAATAAAAAAACAGCTGTAATTGAGAAAATAGAGCCTAGAATAAATTGGATAAAAAGACCTAAAATTGCAAATATAACACAAATAATATTTGTAGTATCAATGAACAATCCTAAGCCAGATTTATTATTGCTAGATAAACAATTAGCATTTGCAGAAATACACGGATTAAAATCAATAATAGTATTAAACAAATGTGATATAGCAGACAAAGATGAAATAGAAAGTATAGCAGATAAATATAAAAAAATAGGATATGAAGTAATACAAGCAAAAGCTAAACAATTAGTAGGAATAGATGAACTAAGAGAAAAGCTAAAAAATCAGATATCAGTATTTTCAGGAAACTCAGGAGTTGGAAAATCAACAATAATAAATAGTTTATTTGATAAAAACATTACAGAAGAAGGACAAATAAGTCATAAAAGTAAAAGAGGTAAGAATACAACAACATTAGTAAAATTATATGAATTAGAAGAAAATACATATATTGCAGATACTCCAGGATTTTCAACATTTGAATTAAACGAAATTAGCAATAACGAATTAGACATGATGTTTATAGAATTTAGAAAATATATAGAAGAATGCAGATATGTAGGATGTAGTCACATCCATGAAAACATAAAAGAATGTGGAGTACAAAGAGCAGTAGAAGAAGGAAAAATTGCAAGGTCAAGATATGATAATTATTGCAAAATTTATGAAGACATAAAAAGCATAAAAAGATATTAATTAGAAAGGAATAGAACATATTAATGGAAATAGCAACATCAATTTTAAATGTAAAAGAAGCAGAATCAATAAAAACATTTTATAGATTAGAAATTGCGCATACAGATTATTTTCATATAGATGTAATGGACGGTAATTTTGTAAAAAATAATACCATAGAATTAATGGAAAGATATGCAGACAGTTTAAAAAATATTACAAATATACCATTAGATATACACCTCATGGTAAAAGACATAAAAAAATATGTAGACGAATTTGCTTCATGTATGCCACGAAATATAACATTTCATATTGAAGCAACAGAAAATAAAGAAGAAGCAATTCAACTGATAAAATACATAAAAGAACAAGATTGCAAAGTAGGAATCGCTGTAAATCCAGAAACAGATATAACTGAAATATATGACTTAATACCATTAGTTCATAATGTCATGATAATGACAGTAGAACCAGGAAAAGGTGGACAAACATTTATTACAGACATGACTAAGAAAATTGCTAAATTAAAATCATATATTACAGATAACAACTTAGATACAGAAATAGAAGTTGACGGAGGAATAAATTTAGATAATATACAAGAAGTCAAAAATGCAGGAGCAGATATAGCAGTAGTTGGAACATTTTTAATAAACTCAAAGGATTATAAAGATACTATAAACAAATTAAAAATCTAATAATACGGAGGAAAAAATGTCAAAAAGAAGATCAAGAACGAGAAGAAGAAATATTGCTGAACTAATTAATAACAAAGCTACTATAATAATAAGCTTAGTAGTAATTGTATTTTTAATAATAATTTTAGGAATAATGAAATTAGTTAATGTTCAGGAACAAAAGAAAGTTGCACAAGAAAAACAAAGAATAGATGAACAAGTAGAAGAAATTTACAAAGATGTAAATAAAGAAATAGACAGTTTAAATGAATATAAAACTAATACAATTATAAGAATTTCAGCAGTAGGAGACATATTGCTTGGAAATAATCTAAAAAATTATGGAAAAGATTATAATGATGTCTTTAGTGATATTTCGAAATATTTGCAAGACTCTGATTATACAATAGGTACATATGAAACAAACATAACTGATGAAAATTCAAAAGAGTTTGCAAAGTCAGTGAAAAACAGTGGCGTAAACTTTGTAAGTCTTGCTCATAACCATGCATTAGACTATGGAAATAGTGGACTAAATAACACAAATGAATACTTAAAAAGCATATACATGCAAACAGTTGGAATTACAGGAGAAAATCCAGAAAGTAGAGTAAACATACAAGAAATCAAAGGAGTCAAAGTAGCATTTCTAGCCTATACTTATGATAATAGAAAACAAGGTGTAAACATATTTAATGAAGCAACAGCATATGAAGACTTAAAATATGCAAAAGAAAACGCTGCTGTAAGTATAGTTATGATGCATTGGGGAAATGTAAATACTAATGAAATAAGTAGCAAACAAAAAGAACAAGCAGAATATCTTGTAAATAATGGAGCAGACATTATAATAGGAGCTCATCCATCAGCAGTTCAGAAGATGGAAATAATTAAAAATCAAGAAGGAAAAGATTGTTTTGTAGCATATTCATTAGGTGATTATACATCAGACTTTGGAACAGAAAATTCAAATCTTGAACTTATTTTAAATATGCAAATATTTGTTGACAAAGAGGGAAACGCATCAATCTATAAAATAGATTATACACCTGTATATATGATAGACAATGGAACAAAATTAAAAGAAAATAGATTTAAAATACTAGATATGAAGAAAGAAATATCTGATTATCAAACAGACAAAAGTAATATAAATAAAAATGTATATGAAAAATTAGTTAGAGGAGTAGACAGACTAAACTCAATACTATCAATCAATAAATAAAAAGGAGAACAAGATGAACGTTGGATTTGTATCATTAGGATGTAGCAAAAATTTAGTTGACACAGAAATGATGGTAGGACTATTTGAAAAAAATGGATATGATATAGTAACAGATCCTAAAGAAGCAGACATAATAATAGTAAATACATGTGGTTTCATAGAATCAGCAAAAGAAGAAGCAATAAACACTCTATTAGAAATGGCAGAATATAAAAAACATAGATGCAAATTTTTGATAGCAACAGGATGTTTAGTTGAAAGATACAAAGAAGAATTAAGCAAAAGTATGCCTGAAGTTGATTTATATATAAAATTCAGCGAATATGATGAATTTTGGAATGAAGTAAGTGACAAGATATCAGAAAAGCTAAAAAACATGCCAGAAAACAAAGATACACTAGATTACATGGATAGAATAACATCAACAGGACCAAACTTTGCATATATCAGAATAGCAGATGGATGCAACAACTTCTGTACATTTTGTGCAATTCCATACATTAGAGGAAGATTTAAAAGCAGAAGTGAAGAAGATATTTTGAAAGAAGCGGAGAAGCTTGCTAAAGAAGGAAAAACAGAACTAATTGTAATAGCACAAGATACAACAAAATATGGTGTAGATATTTATAAAGAGCCAAAACTTGCAGAATTATTACATAAGCTAAGTTTAATAAAAGGAATAAAATGGATTAGATTTTTATATTCATATCCAGAAACAATTACAGATGAATTAATAGAAGAAGTAAAAAATAATCCTAAGATATGCAAATATTTTGACATACCAATGCAACATATATCTGACAAAATGCTAAAAAAGATGAATAGAAAAAGCACCAAAGAAAGTACAATGAAGCTTATAACAAAACTTAGAGAAGAAATACCAGGAGTAATAGTCAGAAGCACATTAATGGTTGGATTCCCAGGCGAAACAAATGATGATTTTAATGAAATGTATGAATTTGTGAAATGGGCAAAGTTTGATAAACTAGGATGCTTTACATATTCAAAAGAAGAAGGAACAGCAGCAGCTAATATGCCAGATCAAGTTCATCCAATGACTAAAAAATCCAGATACAATAAAATAATGAAATTGCAACAACAAATATCAAAAGAAAACTTGCAAAGATTCATAGGGAAAGAATTTGAAGTATTAATAGAAGATGCAATAGTTGGTGATGATAATAAAACATATTTTGTAGGAAGAACATATATGGATGTACCAGATATTGATGGATATGTATACCTAACAGGAGATGCAGAAATCAATACATATACAAAATGCAAGATAACAAATGTAAATGATTATGACTTATTTGGTGAAATAATATAAAATATAAGACATTATTTGAAGCTATAAAAATAACTTCAGATAATGTCTATTTTTTATAAGATATGATATAGCAAATTAGTAAACATACATAGGGCAATTCCGCAAACTGTAGGAATAGCAAAAGATAATAAAGTCCACTTCCAGCTACCGGTTTCTTTTTTTATTGTAAGCAATGTTGTACCACATGGAAAATGAAGTAAAGAAAATATCATAACATTTATAGCAGTGATAACCGTCCAGCCATTTGCTATAAGAATATCATGAATAGTGCTAATATTTTCAATACTTACAAGGCTACCTGCACGTGTATAGCACATTAAGATTAAAGGAAGCACAATTTCATTTGCAGGTAAACCAAGTAAAAATGCAGTAAGTATGTAACCATCTAATCCAAGTAATTTAGCAAAAGGATTAAAAAAATTAGCAATATAATTAAGCAAAGTTAAGTTTCCAATATTAACATTTGATAATATCCATATAACCAAACCAGCAGGAGCCGCAACGCACAAAGAACGTCCTAATACAAATAATGTTCTGTCAAGTAAAGAGCTAACAAGGATTTGACCAATCTGAGGTTTTCTATATGGAGGAAGTTCTAATATAGCACCATCACTAGTTCCTTTTAACAAAGTAACAGATAGTAATTTGGAAATAGCAAAAGTAAATGTGATACCTAGTAAAATAATAAGGCATACGACAGCTGTAGAAACTAGACTGCTAGTAACCGATCCTTTAGTCACTACAATAGTTCCACTAAAAAATACAGTTGCAATAGTAATAAGAAAAGGAAATCTTCCATTACAAGGAACAAAACAATTTGTAAGAATAGCAATAAGCCTTTCTCTCTTAGATGCAATAATTCTACAACCAGTTACGCCAGCAGCATTACAGCCAAATCCCATACACATAGTTAAAGCCTGTTTTCCAGAAGAACCACATTTCTTAAAACATTTATCCAAATTAAAAGCAATACGAGGCAAATATCCCAGGTCTTCCAAAAGCGTAAACAGTGGAAAAAATATTGCCATAGGAGGGAGCATAACACTTGTAATCCATGTAACAGTTTTATAAATACCATTAATCAATAATTGGTTAAGCCAGCTAGGACATCTAATAAATGCAAGAAATCCGGAGAAAAATGGTTCAAGATAATTAAATAAACTTGAAAGCCATGCAGATGGATAATTAGCTCCAACAATAGTAATCCAGAATATAAGTGCAAAAAATAACATCATTATAGGAATACCATATAATTTTGAAGTAAGAATTTTATCAATTTTTTTATCTCTACTATTATAATTAATGTCTTTAAAATTAATAACTTTTTCAGAAATAGAATGAGCATGGTCAAATATTAATTTAATATTTTCATCTTGATTATCTGTTAAATCTACTCTATTAGGAGAGCAAATAATTTTACCACTACAAACATTATAAATTGTTTTCTGCAAATTAATCAAAGTTTTTTTCTTTTTAGCAATAGTGCCAACAACAGGAACTCCAAGTTCTTGAGAAAGTAGTTCAAGGTTAATGCTAATTCCTTTGGACTTAGCTTCATCCAAAAGGTTTACACAAACGATAACATTATCAGTTAAACTAAGAATTTGATAAACTAGATTAAGATTACGTTCAAGCCTAGTCGCATCTACAATAATAACTGTAACATCAGCAATCTTAGAAGAAATATAATCTCTAGCAATTTTCTCTTCCTCAGAATCAGTCATAAGTGAATAAGTACCAGGAATATCAACTAACAAAAACTTTTTATTTTTATAATTATATATACCAGCAGCATTTTCAACAGTTTTGCCAGTCCAATTTCCTGTATGTTGATGCATGCCAGTAAGACTATTGAAAATAGTAGATTTACCAGTATTAGGATTGCCAGCAAGAGTAATCTTGTAATCACATCCAGAAGAAAAATCAACTGCCTCAGTAAGTTTATAACCAGTAGAAGAATTAGTAAGACCCATAACACAAACCTCCATACGAAATTGTATGAAACAAATAAAAAAATCATAACAAAAATATAAAAAAACTATTGACAAAAATATTAATAAATAGTAAAATTAAAATCGAACAGAAGTTCACTAAAAGAACAAACAGTAATCTATAAAAAGTGAAAGGGAGACACTATTATGGGGAAAGTTAAATATCAAAACAAAACTATAGCATATACAATAAATAAAGCTAAAATAAAGAATATTTATATAACAATAGAAAATGGTGAAGTAGTTATAAAAGCACCATGGTATACGACTCGTAACCAAATTCAAGAAGTAGTAGAGAGCAAAAGAGACTGGATAATGAAAAAACTTGAAGAATATAATGTATCTCCAAGAAAAGCAAAAGAATATGAAGATGGCGAGAAGTTTCAGATTTTAGGTGAAAGCTATTATTTAAACATATATTATAAAGATATAAATAATGCCATACTAAATGTTGAAAATGAAAAAATTGAAATTATATTGCCATTATCGTATGCAGAAGAAGACAATACTGAGCAAATAAAGAAAATGATAGATAAAATGTATTACATGATAGCAGAAAAGGAAGTTGAATCTGCTATGGAAAAAACAAGAAAGATGGTAGGACTTGCTCCAGAAGAGTATAAAATAAAGAAAATTAAATATGCTTGGGGAACATGCTCTTCAAGAAAAGTAATTACTATAAATCAAAACTTAATGATGTATAGTAGAAAAGCAATAGAATATGTTGTTTTACATGAAATATGTCATTTAAAATATATGAACCATTCAAAGAAATTCTGGGAAATGGTTGAAAGCTATATGCCAGATTATAAAGAAGCAGAAAAGGAACTAAAGAAATAACAAAAAATACACTAAAATCTATAATTAAGATCTTAGTGTATTTTTCTACTTTAGATAAATATTGCAAGCTTCATCAGCTCTTATAGCCATAATACTTCCCCTAAACTCATAAGCAACAGGATCGCCAAATGGAGAACAGAATACTCTTTTTATTGGAGTTCCTTCAACTAATCCAAGATCAGAAAGTCTGGTCTTTAAATGTTTACAACAATTAACAGAATCAATAATTCCAGAAGCGTCATCACATAAATCAATTAGCTTTTTCAATGAGATATTCTTTCCTTTCTTGCTTTTTTTATTAATACATATAGGAATAAAAGTTCTTAAATTCATATAATAAAACTTAGACAGATATATGATTAACATAATATTATAAAATATAATATTTATATTATTATTATATGATAAGGTTGACATTAAAGTTAATATAAAATAAAATAGCAAAGTATAAAACAATTAAATATAAAAGAAAAGAGGTTAATAATATGGAGAAAAAAAGAGGATTTGAAATAGCAAAAGGATTTGAAGATAAAGATATTCATATACCAGTTAGAAAGACTAAATATGCAGCTGGATATGATATTGAAGCAGCAGAAGATACAGTTATACCTGCATTTAAGCAAGGACAAAAGCCAACTTTGGTAAAAACAGGATTAAAAGCATACTGCCAACCAGATGAATTTTATATGTTATGTAATAGAAGCTCTAATCCAGGAAAAAGAGGATTGGTAATGGCAAACAGTGTTGGAATAATAGATTATGATTATTATGGAAATGAAGATAATGATGGACATTTTATGTTTGCATTTTATAATTTCTTTGATCATGATGTTACAATAAAAAAAGGAGATGCAATAGGACAAGCAATATTTATGAAATATTTAACAACAGATAATGATTCAGCAGATGGAGTTAGAAAAGGTGGATTTGGTTCAACTGATAATAAATAATAAATATAAAATATAAATAAAAATAGCTCCCCCAAGCTAGGCGCGAAATATCGTACCTGCTCGGGGGAGCTACACTATGATTGGCAGCCAATCATAGCTTCGAAAGGTTGATAACGGGAAGAGCAAGCTCCATAGGATTCTTGGCAGAAATCAATCGGCTGGAATACCTATAGCAAGCTCCACAGGTTTTAAAGTGGACCGAGTCATCCACAGTTTTACCACAGATGATAACCCAGGTGGAATGACTTACTTTGTAAGAGATGCCATTGCACTTTTTAACGACTCCATCTGAAAAGATCTTCTCTCCATCATGGATAGGGTAAATCCCATCAGAAGGCCGTGCTTCCATCTTAAAAATGGAATGATCTCTTAGATACTTATCGAAGACCGGATTCCGGAAGGAGATCTTCGGAAAGTTAGAAGGAAAACCAGAGCAGAAAGACAAAGTACCGTCAATCTGACTTGTGGGTGTGCAACGATAACGGGCAATGATATTTTTACCATCAACAACCTCGAAGATACCGTTCTTAAAGATGCCAGTTTGCCCGTAATTGGGTGCCGAGCAATGAAACTCGGTATCAGATATGATCTCTACCTTAAAAGACACAAGATCCAGCTTTCGGGGATATGTCAAAAATGCCTTTTGCTCATTCTTTGATTTTGCACTAATGTTATCCTGCTGACCACGTTCATAGCTAGAGATGTAAACTTTTCCCTTGGCTTTGGGAACATTAGTTCTTTCATCAAATTGAACTGTAATAAACATACAAAACTCCTTTTTAATACATTAAATATGTACATGAGGTAATCCTGCAATAGTTGTAGGATTTTGCAGAGAACGGAAAGTGCATTTTGAAATCTTGCAATTTCCTTCTATTTTTTTCTCCACAAGTATGCTCCATGTGGCATTGACTAAAACGACATTTTGCTTTTCAAATGGGTCGACAATTTGCTGGCCGTTTGAAAGAAGAGTATCATCTTTGCCAACATGGTAAAGTCTGTTGGGATCCTGATGCAAGGGAGTAATGATCCCATGATTTTTTAGAAAACTTTTAAATTGAGAATTGTCCCAACTGAAGTTATCTCGGCTTGCCATGTTGTTGCGAATAACCGCAGTACCTGTCAGGTCACCAGGCATTGTAACAAATTCGGCTGGTTTTACCAACTTTCCATCATTGTAAATTGTTAAAACCGAGTCCTTTAAGACTACAAGGTCCTTAGTGGCCAAATTTTTAAGCATGAGAATGCCACTTTGCAAAGAAGCTTCGAAGAGGCGACTTTCCAAGTTATAAGCCTTATTAAGGCTTATAAACTGCGGCACCGCGGGAAGATACGTATTTCCTGTTGAAAGATATTCACATATGCCTGAGCGAGTAGTGTGACGATGATACCGAGGTCCGCTTGGAGGAATCATAGTGCCATCCGAAAACTTTATCATTTTTCCATCTTTTACTTGAATAATGTTCATTGCCATGAAAACTCAACAACCTTTCTAATTTTTCAATGTACTATTCATACTAACGTATGTACATTTTATTATACCACATTTACATAATATTAGCAATACAAATTAATAAAAATTATGTAAAACGAATAAAGAATTATAATAATAATCATAATAAGCCCCAAAGGCGGTTAAAAACTATCATAAGAAAGAAAATTATTTCTTTAAAAATTCCTTTACTTATTTTCAAAATCGTGGTATAATATAGATGTGGTAAATGAGGAGACTTATATCTTCTAATAGGCCAAAAGTTGGAAAGGAGAATACATAAATGTTTAATGTAGGTGACAATATAGTTTATCCAATGCATGGTGCAGGGACAATAGATGCTATTGAGGAAAAGGAAATATTAGGAGAGAAACATCAATATTATGTAATAAAAATGCCAGGAGAAGTTAAGATAATGGTGCCAACAGCTAAGGCAGAATCAATGGGTGTTAGAAGTGTTATTGATGGACAAAGTGCAAATAAAGTATTACAACTATTAGAGCAAGATGAGACAGAAATGTCAGATAACTGGAATAAAAGATATAGAGAGAACTTAGACAAAATGAAGACAGGAGATATTTATCAAGTAGCTGACGTAGTAAGAAATTTAAGCTTTAAGCAAAAAGAAAAAGGATCATTATCAACAGGTGAAAAGAAGATGCTTAATAATGCAAAACTAATATTGGTTAGCGAATTAGTCCTAGCAGAACATGCATCAAAAGATGAAATAGAAAAATTAGTAGACAATAAAATAGATATGTCTTATAAAGAATTTAGAGTACCAACAGAAGCAAAGATTGACTTACAACAAAGTGCTGTAAATAAATTTATTCCATTCAATGGAACAACAAATTTCTAAAATGAACAATAAATCTATGAATTATCTAAACATAGATTTTGTGTGATAAAATTGATATAAATCAATGAAGAAAAGATACAATATGATAAAACATAATTCATATTTGGTATCTTTTTTTATTCGAAAAAAAAGATTATTATGTTAATTAGAAGATATATAGCAAAAACATGAAGATATAAGTACATTATTATTCTTTTGTCAAGAGATAATTTACATAAATATTGACTTTTAAAAAAAATAAGAAGGATTTAAAAGCTTTTTGTCGAATAGTATAAGTATGAGAAAAGAAAGGTAGAATTATGGTACGATACAGTGATGAATTGTTAGATGAAATAAGAAGTCGTAATGATATAGTTGATGTAATATCACAGTATGTAACTTTAAAAAGAAAAGGAAGAAACTTTTTTGGATTATGTCCTTTTCACAATGAGAAATCACCATCATTTTCTGTATCACCAGATAAGCAAATCTTCAAATGTTTTGGATGTGGTGTTGGAGGAAATGTATTTCACTTTATAAGTAAAGTAGAGAACATAAGCTTTGGCGAAAGTGTGCAAATGCTTGCAGAAAGAGCAGGAGTTGAACTTCCAAAATCTCAAAACAGTGAAGATGAACATACATCAATCTTAAAATCAAAAGTTTATGAAGTAAACAAAGCGGCAGCTGAATTTTATCATCAGAATTTATATAAATCTACATCTAAAGCAGGACAAGAATACATAAAAAAGAGAAAATTAGATAATAATACATTAAAATCATTTTTAATAGGATATGCAGGAGACAATAATGAATTGTATGCATATTTAAAATCACAGGGATTTAATGAAGAAGAAATGCTTGCCTCAAGTCTAATTGGAAGATCAGAAAGTGGAAGGTATTACGACAAATTCAGACACAGAATAATGTTTCCAATACAAGACGTACGCAATAGAGTAATTGCATTTGGAGGAAGAGTATTAGATGATAGTAAACCTAAATATATAAATTCGCCAGAAAATATAGTATATAGCAAAGGAAGAAATCTATTTGGATTAAATGTTGCCAAAAGAGGAACAACAGGTATGCTAAAAAGAATACTTATAGTTGAAGGATATATGGATGCTATATCACTATATCAAAGAGGAATTACCAATGTAGTAGCTTCACTAGGAACAGCATTAACAGATGCACAAGGGCGACTATTACGAAGAAGTAGTGAACAAGTAATACTTGGTTATGATGCAGATGGAGCTGGACAAACTGCCATAATGAGAGGAATGGAAATTTTAAAAAATATGGGAGTTGACATTAGAGTATTACAAATAAGTGGAGCAAAAGATCCAGACGAATTTGTAGTTAAATATGGACCAGATAAATTTAGAAAATGTATGGACAATGCAATATCTGTTGTAGAATATAAAATTAAAAATCTAAAAAAGAATTTAAATCTAGAAAACACAAGTGACAAAATTAAATTTCTTAATGAGTTGGCAAAAACACTTTCCGAAGTAGATAATACAATGGAAAGAGAAGTCTATGTTGATAACATAGCTCGTACTTATGGAATATCAAAGGAAGCTATATATGCTGAGATAAATAAAAAATTATACAAAAATACGGCAAATGAGAAAATATTAGAAAAACCAACTGTAACAATCACCCAAAAGCCAGAAGAAAAAATTGATGAAGCAACATTAAAAAGAGAAAAAATGCTAATCTATTTATTAATAAATTATACAGAAGAAAGCTTTGAAAGAATAAGACAAGCGGTTGATTTAGAATGTATAAAATCAGAGAGAAATAAAAATATAATTATGACATTAATAAGCAAAATTTCAGAAAATGCAAATATTGAAAACGTTGTAGAATGGTTTAATGATGAAGATACAGTAAATTATCTAAGTGGAATTTTATTAACTGACTTTGAAATAATTGATGAAAATAAAGCAATAGAAGATATTGAAAAGATTTATTTAAAAGAAAGAAAAGTAAAAAGAAGAAATCAGATAATAAAATTACTTGAAGATAAGACAAACTTAACAAATGATGAAGCGGCTAAATTAGAAAAAGAACTGAATTCAATAATTATTGATTTAGCTAGAATGAAGTAGGAGGTAAAAATGAAAGAATCAGATAATGTAAAAGATGTAATTAACTTAATAGATAATGCTCGTATAGCAAAAAAAGAAGAAGCAAATAAAAAGAATAAACAATTAGAAACAGAAAAAGAAGAAAAGATAATAGAAAAAAAATCAACTGATAAAGTAGCAAAAAAAACTACAAAAGCTAATTCTACTAAAACAGCTAAGTCAAAAGAAAAAACAGAAGAGAAAAAAACAGAACCAGAAACAAAAGTAGCAAATTCAGAAGAGAAGGTAAAGAAAATATTAGACCAAGCTAAGAAAAAAGGGAAGGTAACTTATGATGAACTTGCATCACAATTAGGAAATGCTAATCCTGACCAAGTAGAAAAAGTATTTGATGCATTTGAACAAATGGGAATAAACGTTATAGGTGATGATGGTGATGACATTGAGCCAGATGCAGAAGACTTAGAAGAAGTAGAAGATATATCAGTAGAAGACTTAGATGTAGACAACATGGAAGGAATCAGCTTAGATGATCCTGTAAGAATGTATTTAAGAGAAATCGGAAAGATTCCACTTCTAAACTATGATGAAGAACTTGAATTAGCAAAAAGAATATTAGAAGATGATGAGGAAGCCAAGAAAAAATTAACTGAATCAAACCTAAGATTAGTTGTAAGTATAGCTAAAAAATATGTAGGAAGAGGAATGTTGTTCCTAGACTTGATACAAGAAGGAAATATGGGTCTAATAAAAGCTGTTGACAAATTTGATTACACAAAAGGATTCAAATTTAGTACGTATGCAACATGGTGGATAAGACAAGCAATAACAAGAGCAATAGCAGACCAAGCGAGAACAATAAGAATACCAGTACACATGGTAGAAACAATCAACAAATTAATACGTACATCAAGACATCTATTGCAACAAAATGGTAGAGAACCAACTCCAGAAGAGATTGCAGAAGAAATGGAAATACCAGTAGAAAAAGTATTAGAAATCCAGAAAATTGCACAAGATCCAGTATCATTAGAAACACCAATTGGAGAAGAAGATGACAGCCATTTAGGAGATTTTATACAAGATGATGATTCTCCATCACCTCAAGATGCTGCATCATATACAATGCTAAGAGAACAACTTGAAGAAGTAATGAAAACTCTTACACCAAGAGAAGCAAAAGTTTTAAGACTAAGATTTGGACTAGATGATGGAAAAGCACGTACACTCGAAGAGGTTGGAAAACAATTTAACGTAACACGTGAAAGAATTAGACAAATAGAAGCAAAAGCATTAAGAAAATTAAGACATCCAAGCAGAAGTAAAAAATTAAAAGAATATATGTAAATTATAAAAAAAGCCTTGTCAAACAAGGCTTTTTGTGTTAAAATAATTAACAGACCTTGCTTACCTATAAGCAAAGGTAGGCTATATACCCATAAGGAGGTGAATGTAATGAATAAATACGAGAGTGTTATCATTATAAATCCATCTGTAGATGATGAAAAATTAAAGGCTTTAGAAGCTAAATTTACAGAATTGATTAATAATGATGGAAAGCTTACAAAAATTGACGAATTAGGCAAAAGAAAATTAGCTTATGATGTTAAGAAGAACAAAGAAGGAATTTACGTTGTTCTATATTTTGAAGCAAATCCAACTCTAATTGCAGAATTAGAGAGAATCTACAGAATAACAGATGAAGTTATTAAGTTCATAGATGTTAGAGTAGAAGAATAGTTAAAGGATAAGTAGGAGCTTTATTTTTTAGAAAGGTAAGGTACTTAAATATGAACAAAGTAATTCTAATGGGAAGATTAACTAGAGATCCAGAAGTTAGATATACACAGACAAATAATACAATGGTAGCTTCATTTGCACTAGCTGTAAATAGAAGATTTGCCAGAGAAGGAGACAGTCAAACTGCTGACTTTATTAACATAACAGCTTGGGGAAAAACAGGCGAATTTGTTAGTAAATACTTCAAAAAAGGTCAACAGGTTGCAGTAGTAGGTAGAATTCAAACAAGAAGCTGGGAAGACCAACAAGGTCAAAAAAGATATGCAACAGATGTTGTTGCTGAAGAAGTTTATTTTGCTGATAGCAAAAGAGGAGATTCAGACTCAGCAAACTTCGATAATACATTCGGAGGAAATATGACACCAAGTAATGGTGGAGATACTTCAGATTTTGAAGTATCATCTGGAGACGACCTACCATTTTAATTTTTAAAGTTAGGAGGGAAAACAGATGGCAGACAAGAGAAATAATAGAAGAAATAATAAAGACTATGATGATGACTTCAAGGTAAGAAAAATAAGAAAAAAGGCTTGTCCTTTATGCAGTGACAAGAACCTAGTTCTAGATTACAAAAATCCAGAACAACTTAAAAAGTTTGTTAATGAAAGAGGAAAGATTCTTCCAAGAAGAACAACAGGAGCATGTGCAAAACATCAAAGAGATATTACAACTGCAGTAAACAGATGCAGACATATTGCAATGTTACCATATTCACAAGACTAATTATTAAAAGCTAGAACGAAGAAAAGTTCTAGCTTTTTTAGAACTAAATGAAGGTTTATAGATAAATCCAAAAATCTAAATAAAAATAAAAGGTTGCCATAAATAATGAAAAAAAATAAAATAATTATAGCTGTAATAGCAGCGGTAATAATAATAGCAACATATATAATCTATGCTAACTCACATAAAATAAAAAATAAAAACGATGATGAACAATTTAAAATATTGACATCTTTTAATCCAATATATATAATGACATTAAATATAACTGAAAATGTAGATAATGTACAAGTGAGCAATATGGCTGAGAACTTTAGTGGATGTATACATGACTACACACTAACAACATCAGATTTAAAAAAATTTGAAAAAACACAAGTATTTATAGAAAATGGAAATGGACTAGAAAGTTTTTCAGAGAAAATAATACAAGCATATCCGCATGTACACATAATAGATAGTGCATCAGAAATTACAGACACTATATCTGATAATGATGAGGTAAATGCACATGTATGGCTTAGTATAGAAAATAACATAAAGCAAGTAAATAAGATAGCAGATGAATTAGTAAAATTAAACCCAAATAACAAAGAAATATATGCCAACAATGCTGAAAAATATACGCAGAAATTATATGAACTACAAAATAAATTTAATCAAATAAATGCAAATGGGACTAAAGCAATTTGTTTAAATGAATCGCTTGAATATTTACTAAGAGAAGTAGGAATTGAATCAACATTAATTGAAACAGATCATGATCAATCAGCAATATCAGCAGAGATGATGAGCAAAATAATATCAAAAATGAAAGATGAAAACATAAAAACTATATTTATAGACAAAAATGATGATACTAAAAAGGCAGAGACACTTGTAAAAGAAACTGGAGCAACAATATATAGATTAGACTCTGGAATGACAGGAAACGAGAACAAACAATCATATATAGATACAATGAATTATAATTATGATATTTTAACATCAATAAAATAATGAAAGGAAGCAAATATGGAAAATGCGTGTGGACTTCATTGTGCCAAAATTGAGAATATAACCGTAAGAATTGACAAACAAGTAATAATAAGAGACGTAACATTTGATATCCATTGCGGAGAATTGACAATGTTAATTGGTAAAAATGGAGCAGGAAAATCTACATTATTAAAAGCACTACTCGATGAGATACCACATAGTGGCAAGGTAGAATTTCTTGATATGAAAGAAAACAGAAAGAAAAAAATAAAAATTGGATATGTACCACAGAGCTTAAATATTGAAAGAAATATGCCTACAAGTGTATATGACATGTATGCTTCTTATATATCTGACAAGCCAGTATGGCTAAAAAAGGATAAGCAATTATATAATGAAGTAAAAGAAAATCTAAAAAGATTTGGTGCAGAGCAATTAATAGATAAAAAAGTAGGAAACCTTTCAGGAGGAGAATTACAAAGAATATTACTAGCAATAGCAACAACGCCAATCCCTAATTTACTAATATTAGATGAGCCTGTATCTGGAATTGATAGAAATGGAATACGAGATTTTTATCAAATATTAGATGAACTAAAAGTCAAATATGATATGTCAATCATACTAGTATCACATGACTTAGATTTAGTAAAGAAATTTGCAGACAAAGTAATTCTACTAGATAAGAAAATAATAAAACAAGGAAAAGCAGAAGAAGTATTTGAAAGCCCAGAATTTAAAGAAAGATTTGGAGATTTTTAATAATCTAGGAAGGAAAAAATAATGGACATAATATATAACATACTAGAAACTTTGCTACCATTTGATTTTATGCAATATACATTTATGAAAAATGCGTTTATAGCAATTTTATTAGTATCACCAATATTTGCAATGTTAGGTACAATGATAGTAAATAACAAAATGGCATTCTTTTCAGACGCATTAGGCCATTCAGCATTAACAGGAATTGCGCTAGGCACCCTACTTGGAATAAGCAATATGAACATATCAATGATAATATTTGCTATAATATTTGCACTACTATTAAATTGGGTAAAAAATAGAACTTCGTATGGAGCTGATACAATAATAAGCGTATTCTCATCAATCTCAATTGCTCTGGGACTTGCAATATTAGCTCAAACAGGAAGTTTTAACAAATATTCTAGCTATTTAGTAGGAGACATATTAAATATATCAACATCAGAAATAATATATTTAGTAATAGCATTTGTACTAGTACTAATATTCTGGACAAAGCTATTTAATAAACTAAATGCAATAAGCATAAATCCAATGCTTGCAAAAAGTAAAGGAATAAATGTAAAATTAATAGACAATTTATTTGCTGTATCAATAGCAATAATGGTAATGTTATCAATTAGATGGGTAGGAATACTACTAATAAACTCAATGATAATATTACCAGCTGCATCAAGTAGAAACATTGCAAGTAATATGAGAAATTATCATGTATTTTCAATATTATTTGCATTAATCTCAGGAATCTCAGGACTAATAATATCATATTATGCAAATAATATTCCAACAGGACCAATGATAGTTATAATCTCAGGAATCATATATTTTATAACATTTGGAATAAAGAAATTTGCTCAAAAGTAAAGGATGTATTATTATGAAAGAAAATAAAACAAATGAAGATGTAACTAGGAAAAAAGACCTAGAAGAAATTGAAAAATGGAAAAACGCAAAAAAACAAGACATAATAAATACGTATGGATTTGATATAACAGAACTAGCTGACAAAGAAGATATGAAGAAAATCGATAATATTGCCAGGATATCTGATAAAGCAGTAAAATTTATTGTACGATTATCAATAATAGCTATAATAGGATGTTTAGTACTTATTGCAGGATTATTAATATATGTATATGGAAGTGCCGATAGTAAAGCAAATGATTATATTGAGTCTAATCTAGCAAGCAAATATGGAATGGAATTTAAAGTAATATCAAAAGAATTTGATGAAGAAAATACTGGATATATACGAATAAAATCAAGACAATATAAGAAATTAGAATTTACTTTAATAATGAAACCAAAAGAAAAGAATGATGACTTTATAGATAACTCAATAAAATATTGTTTTGAAAATTGGAAAAGTCCAGATAAAAGTAAGATAGTAGTTGCACAACAATATGATGAACAAGGACTATTAAAATATATACTGTATATTCAAACATCAGATGAAAATGAAACTAAAACAATATACAATGAATTTAAAGAATATGCTGGTGAATTATATAAATCAGAATGGGATAACCATATATTAAATAAGAAATAAAAATACACTTCAAGACGAAGTGTATTTTTATTTAACTGTTTATTATTGAATATGCTCTATCTAAATCATCTTTTGTAGCAATAGGAGTATTTTCTAATTCATATTTAAGCCCTAGTTTTTCCCACTTGTATTTGCCTAGGTCATGATATCCTAGAAATTCAAATTTTTCTACATTTATAGTTTTTAGAAAATCACGTAATAATACCAGATCACTTTCTTTATCAGTAATACCAGGAACTAAAACTTGTCTAATCCATAATCTTTTACCACAATTGCTAATATACCTAGCAAATTCAAGTTCAAGTTTATTTGAATGACCAGTAAGCCATGTACAAATATCATCATTAATACATTTGATATCAAGTAGGAATATATCGGTTACATCAATTACTTTTTTAATTTTATCTGTAAGAGGAAACATTCCTGATGTATCAATACATGTAGATATACCATGATCATGTAATTTAGTAAATAATTCAATAAGAAAGTCTGGCTGAAGTAAAGGTTCACCACCACTAATCGTTACACCACCATCAGAAGCCTTAATATAATTTTTATATTTTAAAATCTTATTTAAAACTTCATCAGTAGTACATTCAATACTATCAGGACTTGAAACGTCCCATGTATCACGATTTTGACAGTATTTACACTTAAGGTGGCAACCTTGCATAAATACAATATATCTTATTCCTGGACCATCAACAGCTCCAAAACTTTCAAATGAATGAATACGACCTTTAAGCATTTTATTCTCCTAAAATAGAATTATATTTTTTCTTGAATAGTTCTTGCAATAACTTCTTCTTGTTGTTCACGAGTTAATTTTACAAAATTAACAGCATATCCTGATACACGAATTGTTAAATTTGGATATTTTTCAGGGTGATTCATTGCATCAACTAATAAACTTCTATCAAAAACGTTTACATTTATATGATGTCCTGTTTGCATGAAATATCCATCAAGCATACTTACAAGATTATTAACTTGAGTATCTTCATCATGACCAAGGGTTCCAGGTGTTATGGCAAATGTATAAGAAATACCATCTTCTGCATATTCATAAGGTAATTTTGCTATTGAGTTCATTGAAGCTAAACTTCCTTCAACATCTCTTCCATGAAGAGGATTTGCACCAGGAGCAAATGGAGCACCAGCCTTTCTTCCATCAGGAGTAGCACCAGTATTTTTTCCATAAACAACATTTGATGTGATAGTAAGAATAGATAGAGTAGGGGTAGCATCTCTATAAATTTGATGTTTCTCTAATTTTTTCATAAATGTTTTTACGAGGTTAACTCCAATTTCGTCAACTCTATCATCATCATTTCCAAACTTAGGATAATCACCTTCAATTTCATAATCAACAGCTAAGCCTTGTTCGTTACGTATAACCTTAACTTTAGCATATTTGATTGCTGAAAGAGAATCACAAGCAACAGAAAATCCAGCAATTCCACATGCCATAGTTCTATAAATTTTTCTGTCATGTAAAGCCATTTCAAGAGCTTCATATGAATATTTATCATGCATATAATGAATAGCATTTAAAGCTTTAATATATATTTTAGCAACATAATCCATCATTGCATCATATTTTTCCATAACTTCGTTATAATCTAGATAATCACCCTTGATTGGCTCAAATTTAGGTGCTACTTGTTTTCCTGATAATTCATCAACACCACCATTTATAGCATAAAGTAATGCTTTTGCTAAATTTGCTCTTGCACCGAAGAATTGCATTTGCTTACCAATCTTCATTGCAGAAACACAGCAAGCTATTCCATAATCATCACCAAGTGTAACTCTCATTAAATCATCATTTTCATATTGAATAGAAGATGTTTTTATTGAAATTTTTGTACAATATTTCTTAAATGCAATAGGTAAATTCTTAGACCAAAGAACTGTAATATTTGGTTCTGGGGCAGGTCCAAGATTTTCTAATGTATGAAGAAGTCTGAATGAATTCTTAGAAACTAAAGTTCTACCATCAACTCCCATACCACCAATACTTTCTGTTACCCAAACAGGATCACCACTAAATAATGCATTATACTCTGGAGCACGAAGGAATCTTACCATTCTTAATTTTAATACAAATTGATCCATAAGCTCTTGAGCTATTTCTTCAGTTAGTGTACCATTTTTTAAATCTCTTTCAACATAAATATCTAAGAATGTAGAAACTCTTCCCATAGACATTGCTGCACCATTTTGATCTTTTACAGCACCAAGATAAGCAAAATATGTCCATTGGAAAGCTTCATGAGCATCTTTTGCAGGAACTGAAATATCAAATCCATATTTAGCAGCCATAGATTTTAATGCTGTTAAAGCAGCTATTTGATCAGATATTTCTTCTCTATCACGAACAATATCAGAAGTAAATTCATCTGTATCTAAAATATTTAATTCATCTTTTTTCTCTGAAATAAGAACATCAACACCATAAAGTGCTACACGCCTATAATCTCCAATAATTCTTCCACGTCCATATCCATCAGGTAAACCTGTTAATAAATGAGCACTTCTAGCTGCTCTAATATCTGGTGTATATACTTCGAAAACTCCATCATTATGAGTTTTTCTTAAATTATGATAAATATATTCTACTTCTGGGTCAACTTTATAACCATAAGATTCACATGATTTTTCAACTATACGTATACCTCCATTAGGCATAATAGCTCTTTTTAATGGAGCATCTGTTTGAAGACCAACAATAGTTTCTAAATCTTGATCAACATAACCTGGTGCATATGCATCAATGCTTGAAGGTGTTTTTGTATCAACATCTAATACACCTTTTTCTCTTTCTTCTTCATAAAGAGCTTGAATTTTGTTCCATAACTTAGTGCTTTTTTCAGTAGGACCTACTAAAAAACTTTCATCTCCATCATAAGGAGTATAATTTGCTTGAATAAATCCACGGACATCAATTTCTTTAGTCCATTCTCCAGCTCTATCAAAACCTTCCCATTGTTTGAAATCCATAAAATACCTTCCTTTATAATATTTATTTAGGCTTTTTATTGGAACCTATGAACCAATAATATTATGTACATTTATTTTAGATTGCAACAATATATTATCACAAAATTATAAAAAATATCAATCTTTATATAAAAAAAGAGGCGGAACATTGTCCGCAACATAAAAGTCGCAGTGGACAATGTCCGCCTCTTTGCCTTGGAGTAGCCAGGAGTAAGTGCCTCTGGCATGAATTAGCTGCTCAAACCGTTTTGCAGGATGGAACCTACATAGAGAAGAGCACCGGGAAAGCTTCTGCAAGACTCTCCGATGAAGGGGACAACACGACCGGATCCAACACCAAGTAAGACGTTAAAGCCGGTAGGCATCTCGACGATGAAGTCCGTCACAGAGAACTTGTCATTCTCTATTGCTTTAAGTCCTCCACTAAGGAGCTTTCCAGCGCAGATGATTGCATCGCCAACATCTTTCTCGGTTGCGTTGAAAAGGACAGGATCGTGCCCATTCCTGAAGATTACCACTTCACAAGGTTTAGGCTGATTAGCCTCCTTCTTCCGAACAACGAGAGCCGTGATCTTAAACTTCTCTTTCATAAAAAAACCTCCAAAATATTATCAAAGTGCATTATTAATAATATCACAAATTTGACATAAAGTCAATAAATTTGCCAAATTTATTGAAAAATATTGACAATAATTAGAAATATATAAAATTTTAATAAAGATATTAACTAGAACGACATAATATGTTATAATTCAATAGAATTACATAAAAGGAAAAGAGTATGAAAAAACATGAAGAGATCGAATTTATTGGACAAGACAAACCAATAAAGAAATTAAAAAAGAATAATAAAGTTTTAGCAAAAGATAAAAATTCTAAAAAGCCAGATAAGCATAATACTAAAAAAGAAAAAAATAGTAATAAAATGTTAATCATAATTCCGCTAATAATATTAATTGTTGGAGGAGCAATAGGTGTATACTTATATTCTAATACAACTGAAACAGCAATAACATTAAAAAAATATTTTCAATGTATATCTAATAAAGACTACGATGGAGCATATCAGTACGTGACAACCGAAACAACCAAAGAAGAATTTGTATCAAGACTTAAAAATATATATGAAGGAATTGAAGCAAGTGATATATCTATAAAAGTAGCAACAAATTCAAGTATTCTTAATAAAGAAAGTGAAGAGCAAGATGATATTAATGTAACCTATACAACATCAATGAAAACATCAGCAGGAGAATTAAGCTTTATAAACTCTGCCACATTTAAACTTGTAGAAAATCAATACAAAATAAAATGGAACTCAAGCATAATATACCCAGATTTACAAGACAATCAAAAAATACGAGTATCAGCAATAAAGAGCGAAAGAGGAACAATATATGATAGAAATGGAAATATAATTGCTAAAGAAGGAAAAGCATATCAAGTAGGCTTAGTTCCAGGTAAAATGAATGAAACAACAGATGTAAAAAAGATTGCAGAATTACTACAAATAAAACAAACTACAATAGAACAATCATTAAAAGAATCGTATGTAACAAATGATACATTTGTACCAATAAAAAAGATTTCAAGAGAAGAGCAGGAATTAAAAGCAGAGCTTTTAAAAATAAAAGGTATAATGATTTCAGATATTAAGGTTAGAGTATATCCATATAAGGAAGTAACATCAATACTTACAGGATATGTACAAGAAAATGACGGAAAATCTGGAATAGAATATGCATTTAATGACAAATTAAAAGGACATGATGGTGAAGAAATTTACATAACTGATGACGACGGAAGAAAAATAAAAACAATAATAAAAAGAGATGTGAAAAATGGGGAAGATATACATTTAACAATAGATGTACAAACTCAAAATAAATTATATGAGCAATTTAAAGATGATGAAGGAACATCAGTTGCAATAAATTATAATACTGGCGAGATCCTAGCAATGGTAAGTACACCATCATATAATGCTAATGATTTTAGCTTAGGAATATCAGAAGAAAAATGGGAATCACTAAAAAATGATAAAAGAAAGCCGTTATATAGTAGGTATCTTGCAACATATACACCAGGATCAACATTTAAACCAATAGTTGGAGCAATAGGAATTAATAATAATTATTTTTCCGCAACTGACGATTTCGGAGCAAGCGGAACCAAATGGCAAAACGATAAATCATGGAAAAACTTATATGTTACTACATTGGAGAAATATAGTGAACCAGCAAATCTTGAAAATGCTTTGGTATATTCGGATAATATTTATTTCGCTAAAGCGGCTATAAAAATAGGAAAAGAAAATCTAAAAAGAAATTTAGAAAATATAGGATTCAATGAAAAAATTGAATTTGCACAAGAAATAGCACAATCAACATACGGAAAAATTGACAGTGAACCAACATTAGCCAATTCTGGATATGGCCAAAACGAAATAATGGTAAATCCAATACACATGGCGAGCATATATTCAGCATTTGCAAATGGTGGAAACATGGTAAAGCCATATATAATATTAGATGATAAAAATAAAACGAAATATTGGAAAGAATCAGTAATTTCAGAAGAAACAGCAAACACTATAAAAAATGATTTAATACAAGTTGTAGAAAGGGGAACTGCAAAAGATTGCAAAATAGAAGGAAAAACAATTGCAGGAAAAACTGGAACAGCTGAAATTAAGGCAAGTCAAGACGATAAAGATGGAGAAGAAATAGGATGGTTTAATGCATTTGATGAAGATGGTTTACTTGTAATAAGTCTTATAGAAAATGCAAAAAGTAAGAGTGGCAGTCATTATGTTGTAAATAAAATACGAACAATATTTGAATAATAGGAGGAAAATATGAGTAAGGTAATGTGGAAAGCAGGAACTTTTGAATATCCAATTCCAGCAGTAATGGTAAGTTGCGGAGATATGGAAAAATCAAATATAATCACTGTTGCATGGACAGGAATTTTGAATACTGAGCCAGCAATGGTGTATATATCAGTTAGAAAAAGCAGATACTCTTATGAAATAATAAAAAATAGTAAAGAATTTGTTATTAATCTAACAACAGAAAAGTTAGCATATAAAACCGATTGGTGCGGAGTAAAAAGTGGAGCAAATGTGGATAAGTTTAAAGAAATGAATCTAACGAAGGAAAAAGCAAATTTGGTGCAATGTCCATTAATAAAAGAAAGCCCAGTATCAATAGAATGTAAAGTAGAAAAAATAGTTGATTTAGGAAGCCATACAATGTTTATGGCAAAAGTGCTTTGCATAGATGCAGATGAGCAATATATAGATGAAAAAGGTGCTTTTGATATATCAAAATGTAAGCTAATGGCATATGCAAATGGAGGATATTACGCATTAGGAAAAAAAATAGGAAAGTTTGGATTTTCAGTACAAAAAAAGAAGAATAAAAATAAAAGATAAAAAAGGCCCCTGGCCCGTAATGGACCAGGGGCGAGTTGTGCCTATTGGTAAAATAATGATGCGTTTTAGTTCATGAGCTTAAGTGCTTCTTGGCACAGAGAACCACGAACAACCTTGTCTGCATTCATGGAAATCTGGTATGCCAGGCGGCTTGTTTTCCAGCACTCCATCATGTAGTTGATGCCGTTAATGCGGCTGTCCAGTTTGGGTGATTTAACCTGAGATGGATCACCTAAGACTACCAGCTTAGAACCTTCACCAGTTCGAGTCACGATGTCAAGGAAATAGTTGGGATCAACGTTCTGGGCTTCATCGACAATGATGATAGAGTTCTCGAACGAGTGACCGGCAACGGTACCAAGCTGCTGGATAGATATAGTGCCATCATCCATGAGTTGATTGAAACAGTCCTGTGCAGCATTAAGGTCAATAGAAGCTCCATAAGTCCCAGCTTTTTCGCGATTCTTTCGTACGAAAGAATTTATGATATTATCATAAATTCCGCCGAGATAGGGGCCAACTTTCTGATTTACGTCACCTGGGAGGAAACCGATTTCCTCATTACCACCACTTACCGTAGGAGTAGCAATAATGATTCTGTCATAAACATGGCTGTAATTTCCTGAGCCATATTTGGTTAGCTCCAAAGCTGCTGTGACTGTCACATAAGTTTTGCCTGTACCAGCAGGACCTTTGACAATGACCAGAGGAGCAACTTCCGGAGGTGTAAACAATGCCTCAGTCAGGAAATTCTGCTCAGCGTTCTTAGAATGATAATCCTTGTTAAGCTGGTAATTCAGCCCAACAATATGGGTTCCATCAAATCTTGCAAGCTTTACACCAGAATTATAGCTTTCATCATGAACCATTAAGAACTCGTTCGGATACAACAGATGGCTAGGATCGTCATTTTGAAAAAAGACTTTTCCAGAAGTCATCAGAGCATTGAAACTCTCTGTACTAATGGTATAGTTGGTTACTCCAGAATACTGCCTATCAATCGAAGGATAAATCATATCAGGAGCATCCATAGACTTGATCTTCAAGATTTCAGCCTTAAGCAGAAGAGGAGTACTTTTAGAAACAAGAATGACCTCATCATCAGGAAACTCTTTCTGAAGATTCAAGCAAATCTGGAGACACTGCTTATCTTGAAGAGAAAGCTCCGTAAAGCGGTTCACTTCAGAAGAAATATCCTCGACATACTTAACAGAAAGGATAGTACCATTGCTCTGAACATAACCTTTTCCAAGAAGCTCATCATTGGGGCAAGATTTAATATATTCACTTACCTCAGCTGCCATATTCCGCTTAGCTCCTTCAAAATAGTGGAGCTTTTCAACGATTGCCATAGGAATGACAAGATGGTCACCAGCTTCGCCAAAAGCCAAATAGGCTTTTTTACGGCTAAGAAGTGCACCAGCGCGAAGAACAAATTGCTTTGCCATAAAACGACAACTCCTTTGTATGCGAATAAGAATCCGCAAGTAATATAGGGTATTTGCTAAATTGATTATATCATCATTTTGAACGATTTACAACTATAAATAGCAAAAAACATGGAAAAAAGGCTATTATAACAATAAAACCACCCCTAACCTCAAAAGACTTACATCATAAATGAGGATTAGGAGTGGGGCAACATAAGAGTTGCATTACATAGAGACAATGAAATTAATTATTTGTCACTAGGAGGGATATACGTACATGGAATAATTAAACGGTCTTTAGGCGGAAGCTTGTAATCACATTGCGAGTTCACGAGTTTCTTCAAATGAATACTGCTTGTAAGGATCATGACATTGCTTCCAAACTCCATATAGTGAATAGCTAAGTTTATAACACTTGCCTGAACCAAGCTAACTGAAGTATGCTTGGATTTAGAACCGAAGGTGGGTTCAACAGGAAGCCGAGAATCCTTGAGTTCATCTATTTGTCCCCAATACTTCTCAACATTAACTAATCGCTTTAAAGCAGGATCATATTCTTTTACAACAACTTTGTGTGTAGTTAACAAATGATAAACGGTATCAGCCGGTTCAACACTATCAGCTCTCATAGACTTAATTAATCTGAAAACTCTGCCAGGAACATGAAAGTGTTTATCGAGCAAATAATCATAATTGCTAATCAATATGCTTGAATCAACGATTAAAATTGTCTGGGCTAATCTCTGATTAAAGATGCGTTCACAGGTATTACGAGCAACGGGGTAGTAATTAAAACTGGTGTTAATCTTACTTTTAGAAAATCCAGAAACCTTTGCTAAGTCATTCCAAGAATACACATTAGAATTGCTTTTTACAATGTCAAATAAAATCTGAAAGTCTTTCCTTATTTGACTAGAAGTCCGTGCATTTGCCATAAAATATACCTCCAATATAAATATTATGAGAAGATTATATAAGCTTTTGTTAAATTTGTAAACAAAAAATGCAAAAAAATATTTTTTCCTATAATTGCTAAAACACTTGATTTTGAAATCATAATGTGATATAAATTAAAAAGAATTTAATATTAAGTAGACTATTTCCCTAAAATACAAAGGATCAATGTGTCAAAAATTATTAAATAAATTTGTGAAAAAGGAGGAATAGTCATGGAAGACAAGACTTTAACATGTAAAGACTGTGGAAAAGAATTTGTTTGGACTGCAGGAGAGCAAGAATTCTACGCATCAAAAGGATTTGAAAATGCACCTGTAAGATGCCCAGAATGCAGAAAAGCAAGAAAAGCTCAAAGAAATGCTAATCATTAATTTAATAAAATTGAGAATAAAGTAATATGCATTAATTTATGTATATTACTTTATTTTTATGAAATTTGTAATTAAGTGAATTAATTTTATAAAAGATATTGCAAAATTAATAAAAAGCAGGTATTATGAATATAATAGTAGTAGATAGTTAATATCTACTATAATTAAAATGTGAACCGCAACCCTATTTGCGAAATATAAATTTATAGGTGAGAGAATGTGAACCGCAACCCTGCTTGCGAGATATAAATGTGCAGGTGAAAAAATGTTAATTATAGTTAAAATATGGGGTCTACAAAATAGACTCCATATTTTTATAAAGGAGAAAAAGAATGATAATAGAAGATGGAAAATTTTATTTTATAAAAGATAAATTCAAACAATTGTTATAATACAATCCCCATACGAATACAATTAAGCAAAAGTATTTACATGGGGGTTTTACATGAAAGATGATTCAATAGAAGAACGTGTAGTTATTCTGGCACAATATATCATAGATTCAAAAGATACTGTAAGAGGAGCTGCAAAAAAGTTCCGGAGTCAGTAAAAGCACAGTACACAAAGATGTATCAGAAAGATTGCAAGAAATTAGACCATCATTATATAGTGAAGTCAGAAAAGTCTTAGACGAGAATAAAGCAGAGAGGCATATACGAGGACGGAATGGCGACAAAAATAAAGTATGAACACTTACATAATAATAGCCAGAGATAGAGCGAAATCAACTGGTAATGAAAAATCTTTGAAAAACACTTGAAATTATTAAAAAAGTATGGTATCATAAACAATAGTCGATATAGATGACAATAGGAGGTGTAAATATCATGGCAAAATGTGAAGTATGTGGAAAAACAGTAGCAAATGGAAATAAAATAAGTATCGCTCGTTCTCATGTTAGTAGAAGAGCTCCAAGAACTTGGAAACCAAACCTAAGAACAGTAAGAATAAAAGTAAATGGAGAGAACAAGAAGATGCATGTATGTTCAAAATGCTTACGTTCAGCAAAATTACAAAATGCATAAAAAAACATCAACAACACAGTTGATGTTTTTTTATGCCATAAATTTATGTACAAAAACAGTTAATATCTATAAAATCTGGCAATAATTATTTTGACTCTTTAACACCGAAAATTAATTTAACAAAACCACGTAACCATTTTGGAACTTTTTTTACAACAATAGTCATATAATAACCTCCTTAATTAATAAATTATTGTTTCTGACATAGAAATGCAAAACCTGCAATTATAATTGTACAACCAATTATAAAGAGCCAACCTGATACTGGAAGTAATAGAACAAGTAAAACTCCAAGCCCAAATCCTATAAGACAAGTAGCCAGTAATTTCTTTAGTATTCTACACATATATTACCTCCTTTGTATCATTATATGAAATAACAAAAATTAAGTTACACTAATGAAATACAAAAAAACTATTCCAATAATTTAATAATTGTGTTATAGTTGAGAAGGAGGAATATACACAAATGGGTCGAAAAAAAGTGAAAAATAAAGAAATAAATATAAAACATGGAATAAGAAGAATTATAATAGTAGCTGTAATATTAATAGCAATAATAACAATAATAAAATATGCACCAAACTATGTAAAAGATGATTTAGCAGATGCAACAAAACTAATAATTAATAATAATGATGCGACTAGATCACTAAAATCAGATTTAATAATAGATGGAACAACAATTTATGCTTCAATAGATGATATAAGAAACTTTTTTGATGAAACAATAACAGTTGAAGATAATAAAATAATCACCACTTCAAATACAAAAACAGTGGCTTTATATATAGATAATACTCAAATATTAGTAAACAGTTCAAAATCAAATTTAGAGCATAAAATATTTAGCAAAGACGGCAAATATTATTTGCCAATAACCGATATGGGTGAGATATACAATTATGATTTGAAATACAATGAAAATAGCAAAATTATTACAATAGATTCACTTAACAGAAAAGCTGTACAAGCAGTAGTATCAAATAATACAGATATGAAATACAAACCAACAACATGGTCAAAAAATATAGAAAGCTTACAAAGAGGAGAAACTATATATTTAGTACAAGATAATGAAACATCTACAACAATAGAGAGAAATGGCTGGACAAGAGTAAGAGCAACAAACGGAAAATTAGGATACATAAAAAGTTCGGATATAATAAATGAAAAAACAATAAGAGAAAAATTAGAACAAACAAAAAGTGATGAAAAAATTAGTATAGCATGGGATTACTACACATCAGATGTAAAAACTCCAACTCGAACAGAAAAAATAGATGGAATAAATGTAATTTCACCATCATTTTATGCATTAAAATCTGATGGAACAATATCAGCAAACTTTGATAAAAAATATATAAAATGGGCAAAGGAAAATAGATATCAGATATGGCCAACACTAACAAATTCAGAAGTAAATAACTTAGATATCGTATCACAAATACTTAGCAAATATGAAACAAGAGCAAAATTAATAGATAGCATAATAGATAAAATGATTTCAGAAGAAGTAAATGGTATAAATGTTGACTTTGAAAATATGTACAAAGCAGATAAAGACAATTACTCAAGATTTATAATAGAATTAGCACCAAGACTTAAAGAAATAGGAATGAAACTATCAGTAGTTGTAACTGCACCAGATGGAGCTGATAACTGGTCACTATGCTATGATAGACATACAATAAGTAAATCAGCAGATTATATTGTATTCTTAGGACTAGATCAACATACTATATCATCAACTACAGCAGGAACAGTATCAGGAGCAAACTGGATAGAACTAAATATCAAGAAATTATTAGGACAAGAGGAAATAGACAAAGACAAGATCATAGTAGAAATGCCACTATATACAAGGTTATGGAAAGAAGAAAATGGCAAATTATCAAGTGAAATAGTTAATCTTAAAGACGTACAAATACCAGAAGGTGTTGAAAAACAGTGGAATGATAAACTAAAACAATATTATATAGAATATTCACAAGACGGAATAACCTATAAAATGTGGATTGAAGATGAAGAATCAATAAAAGCGAAGATAGATTTAGTAAACACATATACGCTAGCAGGAGCTGGATTCTGGGACATAAATAGAGGAAATAGTGACATTTGGAATGTTATAAAAGAAAAATTAGACATATAAAGTAATAAAAAAATAATCACCTGAATATAATGTATATCAGGTGATTATTTTGAATATTGCATATATAAAAATGGACCAGCCACAAAAAGGATGGATTAATTTAATTAAATATAAATTAAAAAAGTGGTTTGTAAAAGCATTTAAAGCTAAAGATGAAAACTATTACATCTTAGATAAAGAAAAAAAGACAATAGATAAACTAATAAGAATGCTTAGAAAAGACAAAGTAGATTATATTATTCCAGAAAAAGAAATATCAATAAATTACCCGCAATTAGAGGGGCAATATCTAATAAAATATATGTTACCAGAATTAGTAGACTATATTATGAGACAAATCAATCCAATGTCACAGGAAATAAACATTTGCACACAAATATATTCTAATGAAAATATATCAATAATCAAAGAACTAGTAAACAAAGTAAAAACTGTAAACATAATATCTAATAACAAAAACTATACGAAATTAGAAAACGAACTAGAAAAAGAAGGCATATATATAACTGTGAATAACAATCCTAGAAAATCTTTAAAAAGAGCAATATTAGTTATAAATATGGACTTCAAAAACATAGCAAATTACAATTACAATCGAACAATGACAATAATTGATCTTACAGGAAATTTAAAATTATCTAAAGGATTTGAAGGAATATACATAAAATCAGTAAAAGTACGGAACAGATAAAGTAAAGAGAATATTTAGCGAATATGAGAACATGGATAAATCAAGTTTGATAGAAGCGGAAATATTAAAATTAAAAGAATACAATAAAGCAAGAGATTATATAAACCTAGCAAAATTAAGCATTATAAGCGTTAAAGGAACCAGAGAAATCAGCCAAGAAGATTTCAAAAGAATCGAGAAAGCAAATAAAGTGACCAAATTGTAAAATCTTTGAAAATAGTATTGACAAAAATGATAATTTGCATTATTATATAAAAATTGAATTTCAAAATACTGTATGCAAAGGAGGGATACTCATGGACAACGAAGAGGTAATCTTAACTCAAGAAGGATTTGACAAGTTGGAACAACAATTAGAGTATTTAAAGACAACAGAAAGAACAGAGATCGCAGGAAGAATCAAGATAGCATTAGGATATGGAGATTTATCTGAAAACTCTGAATATGATGAAGCAAAATCTGCTCAAGAGGCTAATGAAAATAAAATAATTGAATTAGAAAATAAATTAAGACATGCAAAGATTATCGATGAATCTGAAATAGATACAAAGACTGTACAAGTAGGAAACACAGTAGAAGTTCACGACATGGACTTTGACGAAGATGTTACATATACAATAGTTGGATCTACAGAAGTTGATTTAGCACAAAACAAAATATCAAATGAATCTCCAATTGGTTCAGCTTTATTAGGTGCTAAAAAAGGTGAAGTGGTAACAGCAAATGTACCAGCAGGGGTTGCACAATTTAAAGTATTATCTATAAAGAAATAAAAAATGAAAAATAACAAGTACACGCTAAATGATACTTGTTATTTTTTGTGTTTTAAATATTACTTTTTAGGTGTAATTTCCTTGAAATTATTGACCTTTTGGCAATAAAATAATATAATAATAACATAAAAAATAGACTTTACTTTAGAAAGGAAATTAGCCATGGGAGCTCTTATGACAACGACGAGCGCTGGTGGAGAACTATTAAGTTTTAAACTAGAGGGAATTGAAAAAATACACCAAGGAGAAGAAGCAAGAGATGATAATGGAAAAGTATACTGGAAGAGACATGCACCAGTTCTATTTCCAATAGTCGGAAAGCTAAAGAGAAATCAAACAATTATAAATGGAAGAACGTATGAAATCTTACAACATGGATTTGCAAGAGACATGGAATTTGAGCCTGTAACAAAGCTTGATAATTTTCATTCATATGTTTTAAAAAGCAACAAATATACAATGGCTAGATATCCATTTGACTTTGAACTTTATAATACATACAGACAGGAAGAAAACAAATTAATATTTATATATAAAGTAATAAATACAGGAAATTCTAATATGCCAATAGGATTAGGCTCACATCCAGCATTCAAAATAGATCAAGACGATTTAAAAAGAGGTAATTATTATTTAGAATTTGCTGAAGAAGAAACAAGAGCACATTTCTTGTATTTAATTGATGGCTTAGTTGGAACAGAGTATGCCAAAAACATACTAGAAGGAAATAGAAGAATTTCATTAAATGAACATACATTTGACAATGATGCAATTATAGTAAAAGGAATCCAAAATAAAAAAATTAGCTTAAAGAATAGTAGAACAAGAAAAACAGTATTAACAATGGATTTCAATGGATGGCCATATCTTGGAATTTGGTCAAAACCAGGTGCACCATTTATATGCTTAGAGCCATGGATGTCAACAGCAGACAGAATCAATAGCACAAATGTATTTGCAAAAAAGCCTGATATGATAACATTAACACCAGGTGAAGAATTTGAAAATAAATTCAGTGTTGAATTTTTTAACTAAAGAAAGCATAAATATGATAATTTATAATACAAATTATCTATATAAACACTAAATTAAAGGATGTATAACTATGAAGATAATTTTATTAATTATTATTGCAATCGGAGTTACATGCATTTATGATGCAAGAAAAATTAGTCAAAAGTTTTTCAGCAGTGAAGACAGCAATAAAATGTGTACAATATTAAAATTAATAGGAATAGTAATGTGTGTAATATGTGGAGTCATATATTGCATGATTAAATAAAAATATAAAATAAGGAATGTAAAGATATGAAGAAATTAGCAGATAAATACAATCCAAAGGATTTTGAAGATAAATTATATAGTGAGTGGGAAGAAAAAGGATATTTTAAGCCTAGTATGGACAAGTCTCATCCTTCATACTCAATAGTTATGCCTCCACCAAATGTAACAGGAAAGCTACACATGGGACATGCTTTAGATGGAACAATACAAGATATTTTAATTAGAACTAAGAGAATGCAAGGATATAACACTCTATGGTTACCAGGAACAGACCATGCATCAATAGCAACAGAAGTAAAAGTTACAGAAAAATTAAAATCAGAAGGAATATCAAAACAAGATATAGGAAGAGAAAAATTTCTTGAAAAAGCATGGGAATGGACTAGACTTTATGGAGGAACAATACAAGAACAACAAAGAAAATTAGGCTGTTCATGTGATTGGAATAGAGCAAGATTTACCCTAGATAAAGGCTTATCAGATGCAGTTCTTGAGGAATTTGTTAACCTATATAATGATGGCAAGATATATAAAGGCAAGAGAATGATAAACTGGTGTCCTAATTGCCATACATCATTATCAGACGCTGAGGTTGAATATGTTGAACAACCTTCACATTTATGGCATTTAAAATACAAGATTGTTGGAGAAGATAATTTCGTAGAAGTTGCAACTACAAGACCAGAAACGATGTTAGGAGATACAGCAGTAGCAGTTAATCCAACAGATGAAAGATATAAAAATCTTGTAGGAAAGAAATGTATAGTACCAATAGTTAATAGAGAGATACCTATTATAGCTGATGAATTTGTAGACAAAGAATTTGGAACAGGATGTGTTAAAGTTACACCAGCTCATGATCCAAATGATTATCAAGCAGGATTAAAACACAATCTTGAAATAATAGAAGTATTTGATGACCATTCGGTAATGAATGATTTAGTTCCAGAATTAAAAGGAACGAAATCAATAGATGCACGTCCAATAATCGTTGATAAATTAAAAGAATTAGGAAATCTAGTAAGAATAGAAGACTATACACATAATGTAGGAACATGTTACAGATGCCACGGAATTGTTGAGCCTCGTATATCAGAGCAATGGTTCGTAGCAATGAAAGAACTTGCAAAACCAGCAATAGAAGCAGTAAAAAATGGAGAAGTAAAATTCGTTCCTAAAAAATACGAAAAAACATATTTTAACTGGCTAGAAAATATTCAGGATTGGTGTATATCAAGACAATTATGGTGGGGACATAGAATACCAGCATATTATTGTGATAAATGTGGACACATAACAGTTGCAAAAGAAACTCCAAGCAAATGCAAATCATGTGGAAGTACTGAATTACATCAAGATCCAGATACACTTGATACATGGTTTAGCTCAGCATTATGGCCTTTCTCAACAATGGGATGGCCAGACACTGAAAGTGAGGATTTCAAAACATTCTTTCCAACTAACACATTAGTTACAGGATATGACATAATATTATTCTGGGTAATTAGAATGGTATTTTCATCATATTATGCAACAAAAGAGCAACCATTTAAAGATGTAGTAATACATGGATTAGTACGTGATAGCCAAGGAAGAAAAATGTCTAAGAGCTTAGGAAATGGAATTGATCCATTAGAAATCATAGATAAATATGGTGCAGATAGCTTAAGATTCTCTCTAATTTCAGGAACAACAATGGGAAATGACATAAAATATATGCCTGAAAAATTAGAACAAGCATCAAACTTTGCAAATAAAATTTGGAATGCAGCTAAATTTATTAGTAATAACATTTCATCAAAAGAGGAAATAATAGCATTCTGCAAAGATAATACAGATGCACGAACAGGAAAATTCAAGCAAGGTTCACTAAAAATAGAAGATGAGTGGATAATAAATGAACTTGAAACACTTGTAAATAAAGTAACTAAGAATATCAATGATTATGATCTAGGAATAGCACTTGATAATATATATACATTCATATGGGATGAATTTTGCGATTGGTATATAGAGATGGCTAAATCAAGATTATATAGTGAAGACCAAGCTGAGAAAGTACAAGTAAGTTATGTATTAAATTATGTATTTAAACAAGCAATGCAACTATTACATCCATTTATGCCATTTGTTACATCAGAAATATATGCGAGCCTTGCAAGTTGCAAAGAAGTTCCTTTAATGCTTACAAAATGGCCAGATGGCAGTAAAAAAGTTGAATACGATACAAATAAAGACACAATAGGAAAATTCAAAGAAATAATAGTTGGAATAAGAAACATTAGAGCTAATATGGATATACATCCAAGCAAAAAAGCAGAATTAATATTTGTTACAACAAAATATGCGAAAGAAATTGACGAGTCAAGAAATTTCCTACAAAAATTAGGAATGGGATCAGAAATAAAAATCCAATCTGATAAAACAGGAATATCAGATAATAGTATAAGTGTTATAACAGAAGGAATCGAATTATATATGCCATTTGAAGATTTGGTAAATATTAAAGAAGAGATAGCAAGACTCGAGAAAGAAAAAGAAAAATTAGAAAAAGAAGTACAAAGAAGCAAAGGAATACTTTCTAACAAAGGTTTCCTAGAAAAAGCACCAGAAAGTAAAATAAATGATGAAAAAGACAAATTAATAAAATACACCAAAATGCTTGAAGATATAAAAGCAAGAATTGCAAGTATGCAATAGGAAAGGAGTATATAAAATGGCTGATGAATCAAAAAAGAATGAAGAAGTAAAAGAAAAGAAAGGTGCAGAAGTAAAAAATACAAATAAGAAAGCAGAACCAAAAGTAGAAAAGAAAGAAAAGCCAAAAGCAGAGAAACAAGAAAAAGCAAAAAAACAGACTAAAGTAGAAAAGACAGATAAGGCAGCCACAGAAAATAAAAAAGTACCAGCAGATAAAGAATTTAAAGTTGCTGGAAAAGTTACAGTTGACGAAAACGTAATGAAAAAAATAGAAGAAACTAATAATGGAAAGGCAGCAAAAAAAGGCAAAAACGGAAAATGGTTTTCAGTAGTTTGTGTAGTTATATGTATTGTAGCTTTAGGAATGCTAGGTTTAAAATTATCTGGAGATAAGCAAGCACACTTACTTAATGAAGAAGTTGAAAAATTAACAAATAAAAATGTAGCAACAGATTCTTTTGACTCAATAGAAATAAAAACATCAGGAAGTTATGCCGCAGTAGAAAGAACAATAAAACAATATTTTAAAGAATATTCAGATAGCTACAAAAAGCTTATGGAAGATATAACTAGAGAACAAGAACTACTAGAAGACGTATTAAATGTAAGTAGCTATGGAACTGATGGTAAAATATTTGAGGAAACAGTATCAGAAGTTACAGAAGCTAAAGAACAATTTAGTAAAGATGCTGCTAAAGTACAAGCGTTACTTGAAAAAGACAATATAATGGCAAGAATAAGCACTGAAAATGTAAATAGTGAATATATAGAATTATATAGAAACTACTTCTTTGGAAATAGCAAATTGTCAGAAATGATAGCAAAAGAAAAAGAAGAAATATCAGCAACCAAAAAATCAGTAGAAAACACATATACAAAAACAATAGACTTATTAAATTTCTTACTTGAAAATAAATCACATTGGGTAATACAAAACTCAAAATTAGTATTTGATAATGCTTCATTATATGCAAAATATATAACTTTAAAAATTGCTATATCAACAGAAGTAACAGAAACAGTAACAGAAGATGAAGAGAAGACAGAGAAAAATGAAATCACAAATGAAACAACAAATACTATTACAAATAATGCTGGGGAAAGTAATAATGATAAAGTAACAGAAGTTGTAAATGAAACTAATGATACAACGGAATCAAATAAAATAGAAGAAAATACAAATTCTTCAATAGGAAATGTAGTAAGTGAAGTATTAAAGAAATAAAATGTCGAAAACTTGTCAAGATTCGACAAAATATCCTATGGATATATATGGAAAAAGGAACTATAATATATATAGTTTCTTTTTTTATTGCATAAAAAGATGTAAAGGAGGGAAAATGTGATTTCAACATATTCAAAAGAGGGAAAAGTATTAACTTTTAAATTAACAGAAGAAATTGATCAGCATACAGCTGACAAAATTAGAAGAAAGGTAGACGGTGACATTGAAAGATTTAGTCCAAGAAAAGTTATATTTGATTTTAGTGACATTTTATTTATGGATAGCTCAGGAATAGGAATGGTATTAGGAAGATATAAATTAGTAAAATTATTAGGAGGACAATTTGAAATAATAAATGTAAAAAAGAGATTAAAAAGAATATTTGATATGAGTGGAGTATCAAGGATAATACCAATACAAATGGATGAGGAGGAAAATAATGAAGGGATTATATGACAATGAGATGAAATTAGAATTTACAAGTAAAACTAGCAATGAAGCATTTGCTAGGATAACAGTAGCTGCCTTTGCTGCACAATTAGACCCAACAATAGATGAGTTATCAGACATAAAAACAGCAGTGTCAGAAGCAGTAACCAATAGCATAATCCATGGATATGATGATGAAGATGGGATCGTAAAAATAGAAGCAAAGATATTTGCAAATAATATAGAAATTGTGATTTCAGATAGAGGAAAAGGAATAGAAAATGTAGAAATGGCAATGAGACCATTATATACATCTAAACCTGACTTAGAGAGATCCGGAATGGGATTTACAATAATGGAAAGCTTCATGGACGAAGTAAAGGTAGAATCTGCGATAGGTTTTGGAACAAAAGTTATAATGAAGAAAAAGATAGAATCAAAAGAATATGATGAAAATGATACATATAAATTAGAAAATAAAATTGAAGCTTCAAATAAAAAGATAATAAATGAATGAATATTATAGGAGAAGCTCATGGATGAAAATCTAAAGAAAAGAATTATTGAAGCACAACAGGGAAATAAAGAGGTGCTAAACGAATTAGTCATAGAGAACAGAGGTCTTATAATAAATATCTCAAAAAGATTTGAAAACAGAGGACTAGAATTTGATGACATATATCAAATAGGAGCAATAGGATTTATAAAAGCAGTACAAAAATTTGATTTCTCATATAATGTAATGTTATCTACATTTGCTGTAAGTTATATAATTGGAGAAATAAAAAGATTTCTAAGGGACAATGGACCAATAAAAATATCAAGAAGTATAAAAGCATTAGCAACAAAAATTGAAGCAGAAAAAAAGATAAATCCTGAAATAACAGTAGAAGAACTTGCAAGAAAACTAAAAATAGATAAAGAAGAGATTGCATTAGCAATGGAATCATCAAATTGTATAAAATCATTAGAAGAAAAGATATCAGGAGATGACTCAGATGATTTATCATTAATGGATAGAATCAGTAATAAAGATGGAGTAGAAGATAGAGTAGTAAATTCTTTAGCATTAAAACAATGTTTAGACAATCTAACTAATAGAGAAAAGAAAATAATATACTTAAGATATTACAAAAATCAAACACAAAAGAAAGTAGCAGATATAATAGGAATAAGTCAAGTTCAGGTATCTAGAATCGAAAAAAAGATACTTGAAAATCTAGGAAAGGAACTAAAAGAAGCATAATATGACAAAAATAGTTTTCTCTATAATAGGATTAATATTTTTTATGTTTATAATGCCAGCATTGCTAACCAAGTCATATACAATTGCATATAACAACGATGTAAAAAATGAAATAGAAGTAAGTAATAATATAATTGAAAAAAAAGATGAAAATGTAGAACAGTATAATTACAAAGAATATAACAAAATTAAACTATTACATAAAAAAGATAAGAAAATAGAAGAAATACCATTAGATGAATATTTACTAGGAGTAGTATCGGCTGAAATGCCAGCAAATTTTGAGCAAGAAGCTTTAAATGCACAAGCATTAGTAGCAAGAACATATACAATATATTCAATAAAAAGAAATAAGAATAAACATGAAGGAGCTGATATATGTGATAGCTCAACTTGTTGCCAAGCGTGGATTTCAAAAGAAGATAGACTAGCTAGATGGAATGAAGATGTAAGAGAAGAATACTGGAATAAGATTGTAAAAGCAGTAAATACAACGAAAGGAAAAGTAATTACATACAATGGAGATGTAATAGATGCATTTTTTCATTCAAACAGTGGAGGAATTACAGAGATTCCAGTAAATGTATGGGGAGGAACCAATTTCCCATATCTTCAATCAGTACAAACATCTGGAGAGGAAGGATATTCACAGTACAGTTCAGAAGTAACTTTAACTCAAGAAGAACTAATAAATAAAATTCGAGCCAAACATTCAGATTTTAATATAGATATTAGTCAACAAGACTCAGTAAAAATATTAGAATACACAGAAGCGGGAAGAGTAAAGAATATACAGATTGGAAATTTAAAATTATCAGGAGTAGAAGTAAGAAGTTTATTAGGATTAAAATCAACAAACTTTAAAATTGAAATAAATAATGGAAAAGTTACGTTTATAGTAACAGGATATGGTCATGGAGTTGGCATGAGTCAGACTGGAGCAGATAGTATGGCAAAACAGGGAAGTAATTATGAAGAAATTATAAAACACTTTTATACAGGAGTAGAAATAACAGAATTTTAAAGTACATAATGTATATACACCTAAAAAATGGAAATAATGAACTTAGAATACATTTTTTAGGAGGATATATATGAGAAGAGAAAAGAGAAATGAGAATAAAGAGAACAAAGATAATAAAAAAGTAATGAGCATAATTGGATTTTTAATATCAATTACTTTACTATCAATAGCAATAATACTATCTATGAATGATGAAAAAGCAACAAGAGAAGCTAAGAAAAACACTGTACAATATAATCAAACAGCAAACATATTAGCATTAGAGCAAGCAAGTACGGACTTAAGTAAAAACATAAATGAAGTAAAAAATCAAAATTCTGTAAGTAAAGTCGCTCAAAACAATATATCAAATAATACATCAGTTAATCAAGAAAATAATATTACAGTAAATCAAATAGATTCAAAGAACAATAATAAATCTGATAATAATTTAGATACGAAATCAGAAGAAAATCATGTGAAAAATGAAACTAAAGAAGAAACAAAAGTAAAAGAACAATTTATAAAACCAGTTGAAGGAGAAATAACAACTAAATTTTCTATGGATGGACTAATCTATTCGAATACATTGCAAGAATGGATAACACATAGAGGAATAGATATTAAAGCAGAGAAAACAACAGTTGTAAAGGCAGCAGCAGATGGAAAAATAAAAGCAATAAAAGAAGATCCACGATATGGATTAAGCATAATAATAGAGCATTCTGATGGATTTTCAACAGTATATTCTAGTTTATTAAGTACAGAGTTTGTAAAAGAAGGAGATAGTGTAAAACAAGGCCAGTCAATTGGAACTGTTGGAAATTCAGCTGTATTTGAGACATTAGATGGTAGCCATCTACATTTTGAAATATTAAAAGATAATGAATATGTCAATCCAGATATATATATTAAATAAAACCATACACGAAACGAAGGTTTACGATAACTGTAAACATAAAACAAAAAACGACAAAATTCGATAAATATTGACAAAAAATACAAATGTAATGAAATTGTAATATAAAGCTGAAAGACTTGAAACTCTAAGAAAGATGAATAAATATAGTCGCAAAATTTTTTGACTTTTCTTTATAGAAGTGATAATATAAAGTCATCTTATGAAAAGTAGGTGATTAAATGATTTACCAAGAAGACATTAGTAATTTAAAAACAGACATAAAAGAAAAAATTGGTCAGAAAATTATTGTAAAAGGATCTTTAGGGAGAAGTAGATCGTTTGAAAAAGAGGCTACAATAGAAAAAGCGTATCCTAATATATTTGTAGTCAAATATGAGGAAAACAAAAGAAGCGTATCTTATCAATATAAAGATGTATTGACAAGAACTGTTGAAGTCGATGTGTTTGATGGAGAAAGTTATAGCCCACTTGTTCCACCAATTATTAAAGTACAAAGAAAAATGAAGGCTTCATTAGAATAAAATAAAAGATTTAAGAGTAGATATAAAAAATATATATCTACTCTATTTTTGTGCATATTTATATACATTAATACATATATTTAAACAAAGTTTAAGGAGGTATGCTATGGCAATTAAATTAGAAAAAAGTACATTATCAGTAAACCAGATAATAGCAGAGAAAAAAGAAAATATAGCAATATCAGGAGATTGCATTGTTCCAGATATAAAACCGGACATACTAGAGATATTAGGAACTAATGGCATTGTAAATGTATATAAAAGAGAAGTAATGGATGGAAAAGTGCGAATAGATGGCTGTGTTAATATATACATAATGTATTTAGGTGATGACGGAAATACAAGAGGAGTAAGAAGCATTAATCATAATTTGGATTTTTCACAAATATTTAACATTGATAATGCTAACAATAGTATGATAGAAGAAGGGGAAGTAACACTCAACAATATAGAATGCAAGATAATAAATGAAAGAAAAATAAATTTGAAAGCAAATCTTGAATTTGAAATGAATATTCAAGCTAATTCGGAGGTACAGTTTGTAAATAATGTTGATTTAAAAGATCTGCAAAAACTAGAAAAAACAAAACAGGTAAATTCAGTATTAGGAATGGGAAATACTAAAACAACAGTAAAAGAAACAGTAAATATAGATAATGCAGACAACTTAGCAGAGATCTTAAAAGTTGATGCACATATAAGCAATAAGAATATAAAAATAAGTTATAATAAAATCCTAATAAAAGCAGATTTAAAATTAAAGATATTATATTCAACAGAGGATGGAAGGATAAATACTGTAAATGCTAAATTTCCAATCATGGGATTTATCGATATGCAAGATATAACAGAAGATAATATAGTTGATTATGAATTTGAAATAAAGAATATGATAATAAAACCAAATAGCTCAGCAGAACATTCAATCTATGTTGAAATAGAAGTTGGAATATCTGCAATAGCGTATGAGAATAAAGAAATAAATATTATAGAAGATTTATATAGTCCAGGTACAGATTTAAAATTTGATAAATCAGATATAAAAATGATACAAAATAAATCAAATTGCAAAGGAACATTAAGTATAAATCAAAAAGAACCACTTGATATAGGAGAAGACAAGGTATTAGATGTAGAAACAAGGATAAATTTAGATGAAATAAAAGTAAATAATGGGGAAGTAATATTAAATGGAAATACAGACTTAAATTTTATCCATTCTCCTAATGGAATAAATGGTTTGCAAATGAAAAAAGTAAATATACCATTTGAACATAGAATACAATGTAATAGCATAACTAAAGATTCAAATGTAAAAGTAAGACCAGACATCACAACATCTGACTTTACAATGTTACCAGGCGAAGTAAATATAAAGCTGGACATAGATTTTTATATAGATTCATCTAATAATGTAACATTAAATTTAATAAATAACGTAGAAGAAGAAAATAGCAATAAAAAAGAAGATTATAATATGGTAATTTATACGACAAGAAAAGGAGATAACTTGTGGGATATAGCAAAAACATTTAAAAGTACAATAAATAATATAATAGATACAAATGACATAAAAGATGAAAAAATAACTCCAGGAATGCAATTATTTATCGAAAAATACATGGGGTAAAATGGATTTTATATATTCAAGATTTAGACTACCAAGAATAATAGGACCAAAGAAAATAAAACGTTCAAACATATTCTTGATAATGCTAATTACTATAATTATCATATCATACGTTACAGCAATATATATAATAGAATTAATTACCCCAATGCTAGAGAGGCAGGAAAAAACTCTGGCACGTGGAAGTGCAGTGAAATTAGCAAATGAAGCAGCAAGGAACTCAATGAAGGAAATGAAATATGACGACTTATGTACAATAACAAAAAACGATCAAGGAGAAATAAAAATTGTAACAATTAATGTAATTAATGCTAATAAGATATGCACAAGTATCACAAATGAATTACAAGATAAACTAATGGAGAAATCCAATTCATCATTTAGTATAAGCTTAGGAAGTTTAACTGGAAATAAAATTTTGATAAGCAAAGGTCCTAAAGTAGATATACAAATGGAAACAATAGGAGATATTGAAACCAATATACAATCTGAATTTAAAGAAGCTGGAATTAATCAGACAATTCATAGAATATATATAAATGTAATATGTCATGTAAAAATTTTATCACCATATAAAGATATAGAAGAAGACATAGAAAGCCAGATACTTCTTGCAGAGTCAGTAATTGTGGGAAATATACCAAGCACATATTATAATTTAGAAGGTTTAGAAAAAGAAAATGCAGTTAACCTAATAGAAAAATAATAAAATGAACTCGAATTATTAAATTATAGTTTAATAATAGAGTTCATTTTGCTTTAAAATATTGAAAATAGTGGAACTATATGATATAAAATAAGGAAAGTAGGAGTGAACACAAATGAGTAAAAAACAAAAAAATAAAAAGATACAAAATAAAATAATAAGTATAATTGCTGTTTTAATAATTGCAGTAATTGTATATATAAGCCCTGATTTTGCAAAAACAATAGGAATAGTTAACAAAGCAGAATCTAATGTAGTAGAGAATGCAATAAAATATACAGATTCAGCAGAAGTCACAAAAGCAGATATACAAAAAGACAAGCTAAATATAATATTTTTCTATGTGGGACAAGCTGATTCAAGCTTAATAATGGCATATGATAAAACAATGCTAATTGATGCTGGAAATAATGAAGATGGTAAAAATATTGCAAAATATATACATGAACTAGGAATTAATAAAATAGATTATGTGGTTGGAACTCACAGCGACGAAGACCACATTGGTGGATTAGATGATATAATAGATTCGTTTGAAATAGGAAAGATTTTTATGTCCAAAAATGGAACTGAAAAAGTAAACTATCAAAATGTAATTAAAGCTGCCAATAAGAAAAATATAGAAGTGGTAAAACCTAATAGAGGAGATAAATTTACATTTAAGTCAAATGATTCTAAAACCGAAGCGGAATTTGAAGTAATGTTAGCTTTATCAGGAGAAGATATATCATCAAATAATAGCTCTATAGTGTTAAAATTACAATATGAAAATACATCATATTTATTTATGGGAGATGCAGAAAAGGTGGCTGAATCTACAAGAACATGGCCCAAAGTAGATGTACTAAAAGTAGGACATCATGGATCTAATACAAGTAGCTCAGATAATTTTTTAAAACAAGTAAAGCCACATTATGCTGTAATAGAAGTTGGAAAAGATAACAAATACAATTTACCAAATAGCAAAGCAATTACAAGAATAGAAAACTCGGGAGCAACAATATTAAGAACAGACTTAAAGCAAGAATCAATATGGATGATAAGCGACGGAAATAATATAGAAGTAAAAGAACTAAAATTAAATCTAGACGGAAATTAATTTATTTTGTATCTAGGAAGGATACAATGTGAATATTGAAATAGGAAGTCTTTTAGTAGCAGGAGCCAAAAGCTTAGGTGAGACACTGCTAAATGAACTAAAGAATTATTTAGATAATAAAAAGAATTGGGGGCAGGAAACAAATTTGAAACTTTCAGAAGATGCAAGAGTAGAAGTGCTAGAAGGAGAAAGAAAAATATTAGGTCAATATACAGATATATATCAAATTAGAAATGGAGAGATATATAAATTTAATAATAATGTAGAACCAGAATATCTAGGAAATACAGAATTAGAAAATGGAATATATAGAAAAAATGAAAATAATGAATATCAATTAGATATTAACTTAAATCAAGAGATAAATAATAAAATATCAGAAATGAAAAATGATATTATCTTAAAAGAAAAAGAAAGACTAAATCAAAATAGAGTAGAGGGAGAAAAATATATTGTAGACGAAATAGGCGATGATGAGAAATATGTATACTTAACTCGCACCTCAAATGGAACAGAATTTCAGGAATTTGAAATAAGTGATCAATTATATGAAGAACTTCTTAATGAAAACACTAATGAGAAAATAAATTTAGTATATAGCAATGGAGAATACAAAATAGTAAAATAAAAAATATCGTAAAGTTTTTAACTTTACGATATTTTTAAACTATGCATTTTTAGCTAATTTGCAAACTTCTGCAAAAGCATTTGCATCTGTAACTGCTAATTCAGCAAGCATTTTTCTGTTGATTGTTATATTAGCTTTCTTTAATCCAGCGATTAAAGTGCTGTATGTCATATCATTCATTCTAGCTGCTGCGTTAATTCTTGCAATCCATAATTTTCTGAAATCGCTCTTTCTGTCTTTTCTTCCAACATAAGCATAAGCTCCTGATTTCATAACAGCTTGTTTAGCTTGTCTAAATCTATAATGCTTAGCTCCATAATAACCCTTAGCTCTTTTTAAAACTTTTTTATGTTTTTTTCTTGTAATTATTGCTGTTTTTACTCTTGCCATTTAAATTCACCTTCCTTTTCTACTTAGTTACCATAAGGTAATAATTTCTTTACATGATTTTCAGATGTTTTATCAACATAAGCATTTAAAACACTTCCACTTGCTTTTTGTCTGTTTGTTTTGTTAGCTAATAAGTGTCTTCTATTAGCTTTAGTTCTCTTTACTTTTCCTGTTGCTGTATAGCTATATCTTTTTGCTGCAGCTTTATTTGTTTTTAACTTTGGCATAACAAATATTCCTCCTTGTAATTTTTAAATAAATATATAATAAATTAACTAATGAAATAGGGAAAATCCTAAATCTTCTTAGCTAATATTATAAACATGTTTTTACCTTCTAAAATAGGCTTCTTTTCAGCTACTGCAATATCTTGCAATGCTGTAATAAAGTTGTTTAAAACTGATTCACCTTGTTTTAGATAATTCATTTCTCTTCCTCTGAATCTAACAGTAATCTTAACTTTATTACCATCTTCAAGGAATTTTTGAGCATTTTTTACTTTAAATTCAAAGTCATGAGTATCAATATTAGGTGTAATTCTTATTTCCTTTAATTCAAAAGTCTTTTGCTTTTTTCTAGCTTCCTTTTCTTTTTTAGATTGCTCAAACTTGTATTTACCATAGTTCATAATTTTACAAACTTTTGGATTGTTATTTGGAGCAACTAAAACTAAGTCAAGCTTTTTCTCAAAAGCAATATCTAAAGCTTCATTAAGAGAAAGTATTCCTAACTTTTGATTATTCTCATCAATAACTTGAACTTTGTCTGCTCTAATCTGTTCATTAATAGGTAATTCTTGTTTTATATTAAAACACCTCCTAAATTTAAAGTAGAATTTACATGAAAAAAAGATTGGTCAAAAGCCAATCTACCTCTCTCAAAATTTATAATTACTAAATTATTATTAAAGAATAATTATAAATACCTTTTCCTAAAAAGCTTGAAACAAGCACAGTTAAGGTGAGAAGTAAATCCTTCTTCTTTTTAATACATAACTTATAATACTATAAAATCACTACTTTGTCAATATTTTTTGCAAAATTCCTTGACTTTTTTTGAAAAGTGTAATAAAATAATATAGCGTTAAAGCGATATGACCTTTAAGAACAATTCCCCGGTTGGTTCGTAAGGTTTCATATATATATTTATTTTTATTTTATGATTGGAGGAAAATTTACCATGAATAATACTACATATAGTGTTAAGAAAAATGAAATTGAAAGAAAATGGTATATAATTGATGCTGAAAACAAACCTTTAGGAAGAGTTGCTTCTGAGGCAGCTAAATTATTAAGAGGAAAACATAAACCTACATTCACACCTAATATGGATATGGGTGACTATGTTATAATTACAAATTGCTCAAAAGCAATATTAACAGGAAAGAAATTAAATCAAAAAGTATATACACACTTCACAGGATATATTGGAAACATGAAGAAAACACTTGCTAAAGACATGATGGAACAAAAACCAGAAAAAGCTATGATGATAGCTATAAAAGGAATGCTTCCACACAATAGCTTAGGAAGACAAATGTTAACAAAATTAAGAGTATACGCTGGAGCTGAACATGAAAATGCAGCACAAAAACCAGAAGTATGGAAATTTTAAGAGGAGGAACAATAAATGGCTAAGTCAAAGAAAGATGTATTCTGCGGAACAGGAAGAAGAAAAAGCTCAATAGCTAGAGTTAGACTTACAGAAGGTAATGGAAAAATTACTATTAACGGAAAAGATATTCAAGAATATTTTGGAGAAGAAACATTAAGAGTTATCGTTAGACAACCTCTAACAGTTACAGAAACAGCAACAAAATTTGATGTTGATGCAAAGGTAACAGGTGGTGGATTCTCAGGTCAAGCTGGTGCAGTTCGTCATGGTATAGCTAGAGCATTAAATGCAGCAAGCAAAGAAGAATATAGAGCAGTATTAAAATCAAATGGATTCTTAACAAGAGATCCAAGAGAGAAAGAAAGAAAGAAATACGGACTTAAGAAAGCTCGTAAAGCTCCACAATTCAGCAAGAGATAATCAAAAAATATATAATAAAAAAGGTATTAACAAATTCGTTAATGCCTTTTTTACATTTTTAAAGCAAAGAACAGACAAAATTAGCAAAAATACTTGACTTTATAGCAAAAACATTATATAATAAATAAGCATGTAAAAAGAGCAATGAAGTAAGATGTGGCTGCACACTAGTAATATCAAGCGATGCAGGGAACTCTTATGGAGTATGTCATGGCTAAGACCAGGCGGCAAGTTTTATAAATATTAAAGCACTTTAGCCCCAAGATATTCATGCAACTTGGGATTTTATAATGGTAATAAAAGAAACACCAGGGTGCGTTTATAACTTCCGACCGAAATTAAAAATTTTAAGGAGGGAAAAACAAAATGGCAACAAAGAAGAATAGCGGAAAAACAGTTACAACAACAGCTGCAAAAAGTGAAAAAATCAGAATAAGACTAAAGGCTTATGACCATGTAATTCTAGAACAGTCTGCTGAAAAGATAGTAGATACTGCTAGAAAGACAGGAGCAAAAGTTTCAGGACCTATTCCACTTCCAACAGAAAAGGAAATTGTAACAATATTACGTTCTCCACACAAACACAAAGATTCAAGAGAACAATTTGAGCTAAGAACTCACAAAAGAGTTATTGACATTTTATATCCAACTCAAAAAACAGTTGATAGTTTAACAAAAATAGAACTACCAGCAGGTGTTGATATAAAAATCAAACTATAATCTTATTTAAATAATAAGAAAACTTAAGAAATTAAGTAATGCCATCTTATAATTTAATTTTATAAGAAAACAATTAAAATCTACATTATATATAGATTTTAAAAAGCCAAGCTAATCAATAATCAATGGATTAAATATAAAGAGATTAGCCAATAGGAGGAAAAATGAGTAAAACATTAATCGGAAAGAAAGTTGGAATGACACAAATTTTCGATGAAGAAGGAAAAGTTGTTCCAGTAACAGTAATCGAAGTTGGACCATGTACAGTTACACAAATAAAAACTGTAGAACAAGATGGATACCAAGCAATCCAATTAGGATTTAAAGATGTAAAAGAAAACAAATTAACAAAACCTGAATTAGGAAAGTTTACAAAATCTAAACTAGCTCCTAAAAGATACTTAAGAGAATTTAGATTAGATTCAGTAGAAGGAATAAATGTCGGAGACGAATTAAAAGCTGACGTATTTGCAGCTGGAGATAAAGTTGACATCCAAGGAACATCAAAAGGAAAAGGATTCCAAGGTGTTATCAAACGTCATGGACAATCAAGAGGACCAATGGGACATGGATCTATGTATCATAGAAGACCAGGTTCAATGGGACCAACATCAACACCAGGTAGAGTATTCCCAGGAAAGAGACTTCCAGGACACATGGGTGTTGAAACAGTTACAATACAAAATCTAGAAGTTGTTAAGGTTGATTTAGATAAAAATGTTATCTTAGTAAAAGGTAGTGTACCAGGAGCTAAGGGATCAATATTAAAAGTTAAATCAAGCATAAAAGCATAAGGAAGGAGGAATAGACGATGCCTAAGATAGACGTATATGACGTAAACGGAAAGAAAGTTAAAGAACTTGAACTAAATGAATCAGTATTTGGAATTGAACCAAATGAAAATGTAGTTCACAGTGTAGTAGTAAATTACCTTGCAAATCAAAGACAAGGAACACAAAACACAAAAACTAGAGCAGAAGTATCTGGTGGTGGAAGAAAACCATGGAGACAAAAAGGAACAGGTCGTGCTAGACAAGGTTCAATAAGAGCTCCACAATGGATTAAAGGTGGTATAGCATTAGGTCCAAGACCACGTTCATATGTTTACAAAGTAAACAAGAAAGAAAGAGCTTTAGCTGTTAGATCAGTTCTAAGTGCAAAAGTTCAAGAACAAGAATTAGTAGTTGTTGATAAATTATCTTTAAAAGAAATAAAAACAGCTGAAATGGTAAAAACTTTAGCAAACCTTAAAGTAGAAGGAAAAGCAGTAGTATTATTACCAGCTAATGATGTTAATGTTCAAAAATCAGCAAGAAACATTGAAGGAGTTAAAACTTTAACAGTTGATACAATCAATGTTTATGATTTATTAAAATACAACAAATTAGTTGTAACAGAGGATACTGTTAAGAAATTAGAGGAGGTGTACGCATAATGATAGCTGAAGAAGTAATAATTGCACCCGTAGTTACTGAAAAAAGTAATGATGAAATTCAAATGGGTAAGTATACCTTTAAAGTAAACAAAAAAGCTACAAAGGTAGATATAAAAAGAGCAGTTGAAAAACTTTTTGAAGTAAAAGTTTTAAGTGTAAACACAATGACTGTTAAAGGAAAAGAAAAGAGAGTAGGAAGAAGTGTTGGAAAAACATCTGACTGGAAAAAAGCTATTGTTACAATAGAAACAAATCCATCAGACCAAAGCTATTTAGCAAAAGGCGGAAAAACTACAAAGATTTCTAAGAAATATAAAGACTCAATTGATGAATTTATGGGAGCTTAGTAATAAGCTAATAATATCGAGAACGAACTCGGATAATAAAAAATATCTGCAAGTAGAGCAGGAAAATATCTACTAATTATATTAAGGAGATTTAAGAAAATGGGAATGAAGAAATTTAGACCAATGACTCCATCACTAAGAAATATGTCAGTATCAGATTTCTCTGAGATAACAAAAAAGACTCCTGAAAAATCTTTACTAGCTGTAAAGAAACAAAAATCAGGAAGAAATGCTCAAGGAAAAATCACTGTAAGACATCAAGGTGGAGGAAACAGACAAAAATACAGAATAATTGATTTTAAGAGAAACAAAGTTGATATGGAAGCTACAGTTGTTGGAATCGAATATGATCCAAACAGATCAGCTAACATAGCTTTAATCAAATATGAAGATGGAACATTAAGTTACATCTTAGCTCCAAAAGGATTAAAAGATGGAGATAAAGTAATGTCTTCAGAAAAGGCTGATATAAAGCCAGGAAACTGCATGAAGTTAGAAAACATTCCAGTTGGTACATTAGTACACAACATTGAAATTAATCCTAACCAAGGTGCAAAACTAGTTAGAGTTGCTGGACAATCAGCACAACTTATGGCTAAAGAAGGAAGATATGCTCATTTAAGATTACCTTCAGGAGAAATGAGACTAGTTTTAGCTAACTGCAAAGCAACAATTGGTGTTATAGGAAATGAAGATCATGAAAACATCAAATTAGGTAAAGCAGGAAAGACAAGAAACTTAGGAAAGAGACCAGAAGTTAGAGGATCTGCAATGAACCCAGTAGATCACCCTCATGGTGGTGGTGAAGGAAAGGCTCCAGTAGGACACGCAGGACCAATGACACCTTGGGGAAAACCAGCACTTGGATACAAGACAAGAGCAAAGCACAAGAACTCAAACAGATTAATCACAAAGAGAAGAAAATAATTCTCCTCTTTGCTGAGAATATTGTGATGATAGATAAATTTAAATTAAATATGTTAGAATATGAATTTTAACAGTATTATGAAAGGAGAACATTATGTCAAGATCAAGCAAGAAAATGCCTTTCGTTGCTCCAGAATTACTAAAAAGAGTTGAAGCAATGAATGAATCTGGAAAAAAAGAAGTATTAAAGACATGGTCAAGAGCTTCTACAATATACCCACAAATGGTTGGACATACAATAGCTGTTCATGATGGAAGAAAACATGTTCCAGTTTATATCACAGAGGAAATGATTGGACATAAATTAGGCGAATTTGCTCCTACAAGAACATTCAAAGGACACGCAGGAGCTAAAGCTAATACAACATCTGCAAAATAGTTTATAAAATAAACAACTGTAAATAAAGAGATGAAATTTAATAAAGGAGGGAATCACAGTGGCAGACGAAAAAGAAAAGAAAGTTACTGAAACAAAAACAGCTGCTAAAAAGACTACAAAAACAGAGTCTAAAACAACTGCAAAAAAAGTAGCTAAAGAAACAAAAACATCAACAAAAACTGTAAAAGCTGAAAAAGCTCCAGCAAAAGCTGAAGTTAAAGATGAAAAGGCTGTAAAAGCTGTTGAAAAAGAGAATGTTTCTGAAGAATTAGTTGCAGAAGCTACAGCAAAATATGTAAGAATATCAAGCAGAAAAGTAGCTATAGTAGCAAATTTAATTAGAGGAAAAAATGTTGACGAAGCAATGGCTATATTACAATTCACACCAAAAGCAGGAACAGAAGTATTAACAAAACTTCTAAAATCCGCAATAGCTAATGCTGAAAATACAAAAGGAATGGATCATAGCAAATTATATATAGCTGAGATTTATTCAAACCAAGGACCAACATTAAAGAGAATTAGACCAGCTGCTAAAGGTTCAGCTGTAAGAATTAGAAAAAGAACAAGCAATACTACAATAGTATTAAAAGAACGTGCTTAATAAAATTAAAAGAAGGAGGCCTTAACAATTATGGGACAAAAAGTAGATCCACGTGGATTTAGAGTTGGTGTTATCAACGACTGGAATTCAAAATGGTATGCAGACAAGAAACATTTTGGTGATTATGTTGTAGAAGACCATAAAATCCGTGAATATGTTAAGAAAAAGTTATATGTTAGTGGTATTTCAAAAATAGAGATTGAAAGAACACCTAAATTCGTTAAAGTTAATGTTTACACAGCAAAGCCAGGATTAGTAATAGGTAAAGGTGGAAACTTAGCTGAAAGTTTAAAAAATGAATTAGAGAAAATGATTAACAAACAAGTTAACCTAAACATCGTAGAAGTTAAAGATGTTGATACAAATGCACAATTAGTTGCTGAAAATATAGCAGGACAACTAGAAAGAAGAATTTCTTTCAGACGTGCAATGAAACAATGTATGCAAAAAGCTATGAAATCAGGAGCTTTAGGTATTAAGACTGCAGTTTCTGGAAGATTAGGTGGAGCAGACATGGCTAGAACAGAATTTTATAAAGAAGGTACAGTACCTCTTCAAACTTTAAGAGCTGATATAGACTATGGATTTGCTGAAGCAAATACAACATACGGAAAAGTTGGTGTAAAAGTTTGGATTTATAAAGGAGAAGTTCTTCCAGCAAAAAAGGAAGGAGGAGATAAACATGCCATTGATGCCAAAAAAGACTAAGTTTAGAAAACAACAAAAAGGTAGAGTAAGAGGAAAAGCTACAAGAGGAAATAAAGTAACAGATGGAGAATTTGGATTACAAGCTCAAGAGATTGGATTAATTACATCTAATCAAATTGAAGCAGCCCGTGTTGCTATGACTCGTTATATAAAAAGAGGCGGAAAAGTTTGGATTAAAATATTCCCAGATAAGCCAGTAACATCAAAACCTATCGGTACTCGTATGGGTAAAGGAAAAGGAAATGTTGAATTCTGGGTTGCTCCTGTAAAACCAGGTAGAATAATGTTCGAAATGGGTGGAGTTACAGAGGAAGTTGCAAGAGAAGCTTTAAGACTTGCAGGAAACAAACTATCTGTTAAAACAAAGTTCGTAAAAAAAGAAACTGAAATAGGTGGTGATGTAGATGAAGATAAATAAGATAAATGAAATGTCTTCACCAGAATTAGAGAAAGAATTAGGAGAATTAAAATCTGAATTATTTAAGTTAAGATTTAGCTTAGCTACAAACGGATTAGACAATCCTATGAAGATCAAAGAAGTAAAGAAAGACATTGCAAGAATAAATACAGTTTTAACTCAAAGAAAGTTAGCTGACAATAAATAATTGAATTATTAGAGAAAGGAGATACCATAATGGTAGAAAGAAATCTTCGTAAAACTATGATTGGAAAAGTTGTATCTGACAAAATGGATAAAACAGTAGTTGTAGCAGTAGAAACAAGTAAGATGGATAAAACTTATGGAAAAATTAAGAAAACAACTTACAAGTTAAAAGCTCATGATGAAGAAAACAAATGCCAAGTTGGAGATACAGTTAAAGTTATGGAAACAAGACCTCTATCAAAAGACAAGAGATGGAGAGTAGTAGAAATAACAGAAAAGGCAATAATAAAATAATTATATGAAAAAGGAGGAAGTTTACTATGGTACAGCAACAAACTATACTAAAAGTAGCTGATAATACTGGAGCAAAAGAACTTATGGTTATTAGATGCCTAGGTGGTTCTTATAGAAAATATGCTCATGTAGGAGATGTAATAGTTGCTTCTGTTAAAACAGCAACACCAGGTGGCGTTGTAAAGAAAGGTCAAGTTGTTAAAGCAGTAGTTGTTAGAACAAAATATCCTATTACAAGAGCTGATGGAACAGTTGTAAGATTTGACGAAAATGCAGCAGTTATCATAAAAGATGACAAAACACCAACTGGAACTCGTATATTTGGGCCAGTTGCAAGAGAATTAAGAGATAATGATTACATGAAGATCTTATCTTTAGCACCAGAAGTTTTATAATAGAAAGAGGTGAAATACATGAAATTAAAAAAAGGAGATACTGTAAAAGTATTATCTGGAAATGATAAAGGAAAATCAGGAGAAATTCTTGAAGTAATGCCTAAAAAGAACAAGGTTATTGTTAAAGATGTAAATATCAAGAAGAGAGCAACAAAACCTAGAAAAGCCGGAGAAGAAGGCGGAATCATTTCAAGTGAACATGCAATAGATGCAAGCAATGTTGCAATAGTATGCCCTAAATGCGGAAAACCAGCAAGAATTGGTTACAAGGTAGAAGGAGATTCTAAAGTACGTATTTGCAAGAATTGTAAAGCTGAATTAAAAAAATAATTGAAGGAAAGGAGGTCTATTTAGACTTATGGAAATATTAAGAGAACAATATGAAAAAGAGATAGTTCCAGCAATGATGAAAAAATTTAACTACAAATCAGTTATGGAAGTACCAAGACTAGACAAAATAGTTATAAATATTGGTTTAGGTGATTTAAAAGAAAACCCTAAGTCATTAGAAGGAGCTGTAAAAGACTTAACAATAATTACAGGACAAAAGCCAGTAGTTACAAAAGCTAAGAAAGCTATAGCAGCCTTCAAAATTAGAGCAGGAGTTGATATTGGAGCAAAAGTAACATTAAGAAAAGGAAAAATGTATGATTTTGCATACAAACTATTCAATGTAGCTTTACCAAGAGTTAGAGATTTTAGAGGAGTATCAGGAGATTCATTTGATGGAAGAGGAAACTACTCAATGGGTATTAAGGAACAATTAATCTTCCCAGAAATCGAATATGATAAAGTAGACAAAGTAAGAGGAATGGATATAATCTTTGTTACTACAGCTAAATCTGATGAAGAGGCAAAAGAGCTATTAACTCTTCTTGGAATGCCTTTCAAAAAATAATAAAAAAAGGAGGAAAATAAGAGCAAATGGCTAAGAAATCATTAAAAGTAAAACAACAAAAACCACAAAAATATCAGACAAGAGAATATAATAGATGCAAAATTTGTGGAAGACCACATGCTTATATTAGAAAATTTGGAATTTGCCGTGTATGCTTCAGAGAATTAGCACACAAAGGTGAACTTCCAGGAGTAAAAAAAGCAAGCTGGTAATCACAAACTGGTAAATATAAGAGAAACATATTTACTAGCAATCTTTAAATATAAAAAACAAAAAGAAGGAGGTAACAAAGTTGAATACAACAGATCCAATAGCAGATATGCTAACAAGAATTAGAAATGCCAACAGTGCAAAGCACACAACAGTTGACATTCCAGCATCAAATATGAAAAGAGCAATAGCTCAAATATTATTTGATGAAGGATATATCAAATCTTTTGAAGAAATCAAAGATGAAAAACAAGGAATCATTAGAGTTACATTAAAATATGACGAAAATGGTAAGAGAGTTATATCTGGTTTAAAGAGAATCAGTAAGCCAGGATTAAGAATATATGTATCAAAAGATGAACTTCCACAAGTACTTAATGGACTTGGAATAGCTTTAATTTCAACATCTAAAGGAATTAAAACAGACAAAGAGGCACGTATAGCAGGCCTTGGCGGAGAAGTTCTAGCATATGTTTGGTAATAATATAAATAGATAACTTTCAAAAAAATTCAAAGAAGGAGGAAAAACCAAAATGTCAAGAATAGGAAAAATGCCTATCACAATACCTGACGGAGTTGAAGTAACTTTAAATGGAAATGTTATAACTGTAAAAGGACCTAAGGGAACTATAACAAGAGAACTAAATCCACATGTAACTGTAAAAATCGAAGACAAGACAATTAATGTTGAAGTTGCAGATGAACAATATGGAAACATCCATGGATTAACAAGAACTTTAATTCATAATATGGTTGAAGGTGTTGAAAAAGAATTTACAAGAACACTTCAAATAAACGGTGTTGGATACAGAGCACAAAAACAAGGAACAAATTTAGTTATGAATTTAGGATACTCTCACCAAGTAATTATGGAAGCACCAGAAGGAATTACATTTGATGTACCAGATGCTAACACAATTATAGTAAGAGGAATTAATAAAGAAGTAGTTGGTCAAACAGCAGCAGTTGTTAGATCAAAGAGACCACCTGAGGTTTATAAAGGAAAAGGAATTAAATATGCAGAAGAGCATATTAGACGTAAGGAAGGAAAAACAGGTAAGAAATAAAATTTAAAATAAATTTATTCTTATCTAGATCCTGAAATTAGGAAAGGAGAAAAAAATGGTTTCAAAAACAAATAGAAAACTTGAAAGAGCTAGAAGACATAAAAGAGTTCGCACTAAGATTAGTGGAACAGCTGAATGCCCAAGACTATGCATGTTCAGAAGTAATAAAGGAATCTATGCTCAAATCATTGATGATGTTAAAGGAACAACATTAGTAAGTGCTTCAACATTAGACAAAGAAGTAAAAACAAAGAAAGCTAATTCAGAAGCAGCTAAAGAAGTTGGAGCTTTAATAGCAAAAAGAGCTAAAGAAAACAAAATAGTTGATGTTGTTTTCGATAGAAGTGGATATGTATACCATGGAGTTGTAAAAGATTTAGCAGACGCAGCAAGAGAAGGCGGATTAAATTTTTAGGAAAAGGAGGAAAAACAAGTGCAAGAAAGACAAGAGAACGAATCTGAATTAAATGAGAAAGTAGTAGCTCTTAACAGAGTTGCAAAAGTTGTTAAAGGTGGTAGAACATTCAGATTTAGCGCAGTTGTAGTTGTAGGAGATGGTAAAGGACATGTAGGTGTTGGAAATGGTAAAGCAGCAGAAGTTCCAGATGCTATCAAGAAGGCTATAGAAGATGCTAAAAAGAACTTAGTAGAAGTTCCAATCGTAGGAACAACTGTACCACATGAATACATCGGTAAATTTGGTAGTGCAAGTGTTATGATAAAACCAGCATCAGAAGGTACTGGACTTATCACTGGTGGTAGCGTAAGAGCTGTATTAGAGCTTGCAGGATACAAAGATGTAAGAACAAAAATATTAGGAACAAATAACCCAAGAAACGTTGTATATGCTACAATCGAAGGATTAAAGAGCATGGAAACAATCGAGGAAGTTGCTAAAAAAAGAGGAAAGAAAGTAGAAGATATTAGATAATTTCTTTTCAGATATAATAAGTAATGAACAAGGAGGTGTAATCCATAATGAAACTAGATGAATTAAAACCAGCACAAAAAAAGGCAGCAAAGTTAAGAGTTGGTCGTGGAGTTGGTTCTGGACTTGGAAAGACTTCTGGAAGAGGTCATAAAGGACAAAAAGCAAGATCAGGCGGCGGAGTTAGACGTGGATTTGAAGGTGGTCAAACACCATTATATAGAAGATTACCAAAGAGAGGCTTCAATAATAAATTTGCTAAAAACTACACAGAAGTAACATTAACAATGTTAAACAAAGCTACAACAGATGTTGTTGATAGTGAAAGCCTAATTAAAGATGGTATAATATCTAAAGCTAACGACGGAATCGTAATTATAGCTACAGGAAAATTAGAGAAAAAATTAACTGTAAAAGCTGTAAGATTCACAAAAGCTGCTAAAGAACAAATCGAGTCTTTAGGTGGAAAGACAGAGGTGATATAATTGTTTACAACCATTAAAAATGCGTTAAAAACACCTGAAATAAGAAAAAAGATAATGTACACATTTTTACTTTTAGTATTATTTAGACTAGGTTGTTATATCACCATACCTATGGTAGACATGGTAAAATTACAAAGTACAATGAGCCAATACACAAACAGTGTTACAGGAATGATTAACATGATTTCTGGTGGAGCATTTTCAAGACTTTCAATATTTGCAATGTCAATAACACCATACATTACAGCCTCTATAGTTATTCAATTACTAGCAATGGTAATACCAGCACTAGAAAGACTAACTAAAGAAGGTGGAGAAGAAGGAAGAAAGAAAATCGATAGATATACAAAATTAATATCATTAGTGCTAGCTCTTGTAGAAGGACTAGGAATCTTCTTCTCATATAGATCATCTGGAATATTCGTACAAGATGGAGTATTAGCAGGATTTGTAGTAGTTTTATCACTAATTGCAGGAACATCTTTGTTAATGTGGTTAGGAGATAAAATTACATCAAAAGGAATTGGAAACGGAATCTCAATGTTAATATTTGCAGGTATAGTATCAAGTGTACCATCTGCTATAGTATCAATAGGTAATTTAATTATTGTTGATGGAGCATTTAGTACAAAAGGATTAATAACAGTAATTTTAATGATATTAGGAATATTACTTTTAGTTGTTGGAGTTGTATTTGTACAACAAGCTGAAAGAAGAATTCCGGTTCAATACTCTAAAAAAGTTGTAGGAAGAAGAATGGTGGGAGCACAGAATACACATATACCAATTAAGCCAGCAATGGCAAGTGTTATGCCAATAATCTTTGCATCATCATTCATGACATTCCCTGCAATGGTAATTCAGTTATTTGTAAATGATATTGAAACAAAAACTGGATTTGTAAGAGCATTATATAATTTATCAATAGCAACATCATCATCAAATGTTGGATGGCAATATACAATAATCAATGCGATTATTTACTTACTACTAATCATTGGATTTACATATTTTTATACATATGCAACATTCAATCCAGCAGAAGTAGCCAACACTATCAAGCAAAATGGTGGTTTCATCCCAGGAATAAGAGCTGGAAAGCCAACAGCAGATTACTTATCTTCTGTACTTTCTAAAATAGTATTATTCGGAGGAATCTTCCTAGCAGCAATAGCAATACTACCAATGCTAGCAAGAGGAACAGGATTAAACACAGCATTTGGTGGAACATCAATACTAATAGTAGTTGGTGTTGCAATAGAATTAGGAGATCAACTAAAATCTCAACTTGTAATGAGACATTACAAAGGATTTCTAGATAAATAAACCGCTACTGGTTAAAGAGAACTAAAAGCAGAAATGTGTTTAGTTCTTTTTATTTTTATAGGAAAATAACATAAAATGCTTAAAATTACTAAAATATCTTGAAAAAAAACAAAAAAAGTTATATAGTATTATGGTAAAAAGTACATTAATCAGAAAGGAATGATAATTAAGATGTATATAATAATGTTAGGTGCACCAGGAAGTGGCAAAGGAACAATAGGAACCGAAATATGTGATGAATTTAATCTAGTACATGTAGCAACTGGAGATATTTTTAGAGAAGAAATGAAAAATCAAACAGAGCTTGGAAAAAAAGCAGAAGAATATATTAGCCAAGGAAAATTAGTACCAGATGAAGTAACAGTAGGAATGGTAAAATCAAAATTAGATAAATTAGAAAATGTGTTATTAGATGGATTTCCAAGAACAATTGATCAAGCAAAAGCTCTTGAAGAATATCTAAAAGAAAAAGGAAAAGAGATTACAGCTGTTATAGACTTAGAAGTTCCAGATCAAGATATAATAAAGAGAACTTCAAGCAGAGTAATATGCTCAAATAAAGAGTGTGGAGCATCATACAACACTGTATTCATGCCACCAAAGGTTGAAGGAATATGTGATAGATGTGGATCAGCTCTTACAAAACGCAAAGATGATAATCCAGAAACTATTAAAGAAAGACTTGATGTATATCACAAGAACACAGAACCACTAATTAACTTCTATAAAGAAGAAAATAAACTTGAAACAATAGATATTGATATATATTCACCAACAACAAAAGAAGATACAACAAAATCAGCTATTGAAAAGATTGAAAATCGTATTAAATAATTTTAAGGTTTATAGGTAAATATTCCAAAGAAAGTAAGCATAATAGCTTACTTTCTAAAAACCTAAATGGATATAAAAAGGAAATGATTTATAATGGTAACAATCAAATCAAAATATGAAATTGAAAAAATGAGAGAAGCTGGAAGAGTTGCAAATCTTGCTCAAAAAGCAATAGAAAGAGCAATAAGACCAGGAGTATCTACATACGAATTAGATAGAATTGCAGAAGAAACAATGAGACAAAATGGTGCAATACCAGCAGAAAAAGGATATCCAAGTGGAATGAGAGGAGTACCAGATTTTCCAGGTTCAATTTGTGCTTCTGTAAATGACAACATAATTCATGGAATACCATCAAAACATACAATCTTACATGAAGGAGATATCATAAGTGTAGACTTAGTTGCATATAAAGATGGATTTAATGGAGACTGTTGCAGAACATATGCAGTTGGAAATATATCAGATGAAGCAAAAAGACTAATGGAAGTTACAAAACAAGCATTCTTCGAAGGAATTAAATTTGCAAGAAAAGGATATCGTCTAGGCGATATATGTCATGCAATAGGAAGCTATGTTGAAAGTAATGGATTCTCAGTAATAAAAGAATTTGAAGGACATGGAATTGGAAGAGAAATGCATGAAGATCCAGGAATTCCTAACTATGGAAAACCAGGAAGAGGAATTAGACTTGAACCAGGAATGACTCTAGCAATTGAACCAATGGTAACAGCAGGATCACCAGATATATGCCAAGGTGATGATGGATGGTCAATATGGACAGTTGATGAAAGTCTATCAGCACACTACGAAAATACAATTTTAATTACAGAAAAAGAGCCAGAGATATTGACATTGTTATAAAATTATTATATAATATAATAGCTATGACGGTGTTTTATCTCCGTGATAGTCTTAAACCGTAAACGGAGGGAAAGAAATATATATGTCTAAGGAAGATGTAATTGAAGTTGAAGGCATTGTTTCAGAAGCATTACCTAATACTTTATTTAAAGTAAAATTAGAAAATGGACATGAAATTTTAGCACATATCTCTGGAAAATTGAGAATGAATTATATTAAGATTTTACCAGGTGATAAGGTTAAGATAGAGCTATCTCCTTATGATTTAACTAAAGGAAGAATCACTTGGAGAGCAAAATAGATTTTGCAAATGCCACAAGCTAAACAAAATCAAACCAAACGAAAATCAGCCTAATGTTGAGGTGTGAAGTGAGGTGTATTAAAAAGTACATTTGACTTCACATATCAAACATTAGAAGCAATTTTAAAATAGGAGGTGTATCAGAATGAAGGTAAGACCATCTGTAAAGAAAATGTGCGATAAGTGCAAAGTAATCAAAAGAAAAGGTGTCATCAGAGTTATATGCGAAAATCCAAAGCATAAACAAAGACAAGGATAATTATTTTAGATATTAACACAAGTCTAGCAAGCGGCTGATTTAGATTTGTGTTTATATATATTTCTCAACAATTTTTTAAAGATTAGCAATATAGATTACGTTTAATGAAAACCTTTCTAAAATTAAACTTATGAAATAAAGCTAATGCATTTCACCTTTAAAAACTTGTAGAAAAAATCAAAATCATAAACCTTTAGTTATGATAAATAAAAACTTAAAAAACAAATTCTAAGAAAGAGGTGCAAAAATGGCTCGTTTAGCAGGAGTTGACCTACCTAAAGAAAAAAGGGTAGAAATAGGACTAACATACATTTATGGTATAGGTTTAAAAAGATCTCAAAAAATACTTAAAGATGCTGGTGTAAATCCAGATATAAGAGTAAAAGATTTAACAGCTGATCAAGAACAAGCTATAAGAAAAGCAATGGCTGATTATACTGTTGAAGGTGATCTAAGAAGAGAAGTTGCTCTAAACATTAAACAACTAGTTGAAATGGGTTGCTATAGAGGAACAAGACACAGAAAAGGACTTCCAGTAAGAGGACAAAGAACAAAAACTAATGCTCGTACTAGAAAAGGACCTAGAAAATTAGTTAGCAAGAGTAAGTCTGACAAATAAGATTTTTAAGGAAGGAGAAATATAATGGCTACAAAAAATGTAACAAAAAAAGCTACATCAAGAAGAAAAGTTAGCAAAAATATAGAAAGTGGTAAAGCTCATATTCATTCAAGCTTTAACAACACAATAGTTACAATATCTGATGTTCAAGGAAATGTTATTTCTTGGGCTAGTGCTGGTGGACTAGGATTCAAAGGTTCAAGAAAGAGCACACCATTCGCAGCTGGAGAAGTTGCAGAAACAGCAGCAAAAGCAGCAATGGAACATGGATTAAAAACAGTAGAAGTATTTGTAAAAGGACCAGGAGCAGGACGTGAATCTGCAATAAGATCTTTACAAACAGCAGGTCTAGAAATTACATCAATAAAGGATGTAACACCAATCCCACATAACGGATGCAGACCACCAAAAAGAAGAAGAGTATAATTCAAAGGGAGGAAAATTTAAATGTCAAGATATAAGGACGAACAGTGCCGTATCTGCCGTAGAGAAGGACAAAAGTTATTCCTAAAAGGCGAAAGATGCTATTCTGACAAATGCAGCATAAACAGAAGAAATTATGCTCCAGGTCAAAATGGTCAAAAGAAATCAAAACTTTCTGAATACGGTACACAATTAAGAGAAAAACAAAAAACAAAGTCATTCTATGGTGTTGGAGAAAAACAATTCAGCAGATATTTTGAAATGGCTGCAAACTCAAAAGGAAAAACAGGTGAAACATTATTAACTCTATTAGAGAGTAGATTAGATAATGTTGTATATAGACTAGGATTTGCAAGTTCTAGATCACAAGCTAGAATGCTTGTAACACATGGAGCTTTTGACGTAAATGGAAGAAAAGTTAATATTCCATCTTACTTAATCAAAGCTGGAGATGTTATTTCTGTTAGAGAAATCAAAAAAGACAATGGAACAATAAAAGCTGCATTAGAATCAAATTCAGCTAGACCAGTTCCAACATGGCTTGAAAAAGATTCAGAAAAATTAAGTGGTAAGGTTGTAAGACTTGCTGCAAGAGAAGATATTGACTTACCAATCGAAGAGCATTTAATAGTAGAGCTTTATTCAAAATAATAATTTTTTTGATTTTAATTGATGTTAAATTATTAGGAGGTAAAAATGATAGAATTTGAAAAGCCAAATATTAAGTGTGTAGAAATTGATAAAGTAAAGAACTATGGTAAATTCGTATGTGAACCATTAGAAAGAGGATACGGAATTACAATAGGAAATTCTTTAAGAAGAATACTACTATCTTCACTACCAGGAAGCGCTATAAAGAGTGTTAAAATTGAAGGTGCTCAACATGAATTTACTACAATACCAAATGTAGTAGAAGATGTTCCTGAGATAATTTTAAATCTTAAAATGGTAAGAATTAAATTAGATCAAAACGAAGAAAAAACACTAAGAATAGACTTCAAAGGCGAAGGTGAAGTTAAGGCTGGAGATATCATTACAGACGGAACAGTAGAAATCTTAAATCCTGATCTACATATTGCTACAGTTTCAAAAGGTGGAAACCTAAGAATGGAATTAGTTGCAGATATGGGAAGAGGATACAATACTGCCGATAAGAATAAAGTTCCTAATCAACCAATTGGAGTAATCGCAATAGACTCAATATATTCACCTGTAAAAAAAGTAAATTACTCAGTAGAGAATACTAGAGTTGGGCAAATGGTTGATTATGATAAACTTACTATTGAACTTTGGACAGATGGAAGCTTAGAACCTTATGAAGCACTAAGCTTAGCTGCTAAAGTATTAACAGAACATTTAAAATTATTTGTAGACTTATCAGAAACTGCAAAAAATACTCAAATAATGGTAGAAAAAGAAGAAAACAAGAAAGAGAAGATTCTTGAAATGCCTATTGAAGAACTTGAATTATCAGTTAGATCATTCAACTGTTTAAAGAGATCTGGAATATCAACAGTTGAAGACTTAACAAATAAATCAGAGAATGATATGATGAAAGTTAAGAATTTAGGAAAGAAATCATTAGATGAAGTTATTGCAAAGCTTCGTGATTTAGGACTAGACCTAAGAAAAGAAGAAGAATAATTTTAATAAAAGTGAATTTTATTATAGTAAAAGAGAAATATATATTTTTAATTGTGAATTAAAAAAGGAAGGTGAAAAAAGTGGCAAACAGAAAATTAGGAAAAACAACAGATATTCGTTTATCTATGCTTAAAAACTTAACAACTGATTTAATTTGGCATGAACAAATCGAAACCACTGAAGCTAGAGCAAAAGAAGTAAAAGCTATCGCTGATAGTTTAATTGCATTAGCAGTAAAAGAAAAGGATAACTTCGAAGAAGTAGATGCTAAAGTTGTCAAAGCAAAACTTGATGCTAAGGGAAACAAAGAAACAGAATTAGTAAAGAGCAAAAATGGCAAAGAATACTTAAAGGTAGTAAAAGAAGAAAAAACAGAGAAAAGACAAAAAGATATGCCTTCAAGATTAAATGCTAGAAGAAAAATGATGACAAAATTAAATAAAGTTAAGGACAGCGAAGGAAACAACATTGACCTAACAGATAAATTATTTAATACAATAGCACCAAGATATGCAACAAGAGTTGGTGGATATACACAAATAATTAAAAAAGGTCAACGTAGAGGAGACGCTGCTGAAACAGTTATATTAAAATTAGTTTAATATAATGAATATTTAATTATATTAGATTCGTATAAAATTAATATTATTATCAAGAGTGGACGAGAGAAACGGCTTATAGACTCCACAGCAACCTGCAAAAGCAAGGTGCTAATACCGTCAAAGTGTATAACTTTGAGTGATGATAGATATATTATCTAAAAAGAGTTACACTATATGTAACTCTTTTTTTAACGATAAATGATAAATGAAATAAGAAAGAAGGAATTATAATGAAACATTACTTTACATCAGAAAGTGTAACAGAAGGACATCCAGATAAGCTATGTGATTATATATCAGATAGTATATTAGATGAATGCTTAAAACAAGACAAAAATTCAAGAGTAGCAGCAGAAACAGTTGCAGGAAAAGGGGAGATATATGTAACAGGAGAAATAACAACAGCAGCTGATATAGATATAGAATCAATAGTTAGAAATGCAATTAAAGAAATAGGATATGATAATAGCAAAACAGATATAGATTATAGAACATGCAAAATAACAATAAATATGTCAAAACAATCACCAGATATAGCATTAGGAGTTGATAAAAGCTATGAAGCAAAAATGTCAGAAGACAAAAATAATAAAGAAGATAGTGATGCTATAAAATCAGAGGGTGCAGGAGACCAAGGATTAATGTTCGGATTTGCATGTGATGAAACAGAAAATTATATGCCACTACCAATATATCTTGCACATGCTTTGTCAAAAAAGCTTACAAGTGTACGAAAAAATAATGAAATAAGAGGACTAAGACCAGATGGAAAAGTACAAGTAACAGTAGAATATGAAGAAAATACACCTATAAGAATAGATGCAATTGTTGTATCAACACAACACGAAGCTGACAAAGATATAGAAACACTTAGAAAAGAAATAAAAGAAAAAGTAATAATGCCTACAATTCCTGAAACATTATTAGATAGTAAGACTAAATACTACATAAATCCAACTGGAAGGTTTGTAATAGGAGGACCTTTAGGAGATAGTGGATTAACTGGAAGAAAAATAATAGTTGATACTTATGGTGGATATAGTAGACATGGTGGAGGAGCTTTCTCAGGAAAAGATCCAACAAAAGTAGATAGATCAGCATCATATATGGCAAGATTCCTATCAAAAAATGTTGTAGCAAATGGATATGCACATAAGTGTGAGATTCAGTTATCTTATGCAATAGGAGTTGCAGAGCCAATTTCAATATATGTAGAAACATTTGGAACAGAAAATATTCCAAGAGAAGAAATTGTAAAAAAAATAAAAACAACATTTGATTTAACACCAAGAGGAATAATAAATTATCTTGATTTACAAAGACCGATATATAGAAAAACAACTAACTATGGACACTTTGGAAAAAACGATTTACCATGGGAGAATATTATAAAATTCTAAATAAAGATTGAAAAAATGGATAAAATATGCGATTATATACATGGAGGTAAATTATGATAGCACTAGTAACAGGAGCCTCTTCTGGAATAGGAAGAGATATAGCAAAAGAATTAGCAAAAAAAGGATATGATATAATCGCAGTTGCACGAAATAAAGAAGCATTAGAAAATTTAAAAAAAGAAATTGATAATGTAAAAGTTGATATACAGGTATTAGACGTTACAAATAGAGAAGGATGCATACAATTACATGACGAAATGATAAAAAAATATGGATTTGTAGATGTAGTTGTAAATAATGCAGGATTTGGAACTTGTGGAAAATTCGTAGACACTGATTTAAATAAAGAAATAAAAATGATAGATACCAATATAACAGCATTACACATGTTAACCAAATTATTTCTAATAGACATGGTAAAAGAAGATAAAGGATATATCATGAATGTAGCGTCAATAGCAGGATTCATGCCTGGACCACTTATGGCAACATACTATTCCAGCAAAGCATATGTAGTAAGATTAACACAAAGCATAAGACAAGAATTAGTTATGATGAAATCACATGTAAAAATAAGTGCATTATGCCCAGGACCAGTAAAAACAAATTTTGGCAAAGTAGCAGATGTACAATTTAGTTTAAAAGAAGCAAATTCACAATGGGTAGCAAGATATGCTGTAAGCAAAATGTTTAAGAATAAAATATTAATATTCCCAGGAGTAAAAATCTGGCTAGCAAGAATAGGAGCAAAAATTATGCCAGATCAATTTATGGCATTTATATGCTATTTTATGCAAAAAAGAAAAATAAAATAAAACATTCCGCATATTATTGTGCGGAATGTTTTTATTTTAAATTAAGCATTTTATATGCGGTACATAATTCACAACCAGGGCAAACTGAAACCTTATCTCCAAATATCAATTCAACTGTTTTAATGAATACATCTTTAGCAGAAACAAGATGTAAGATAATTTTGCTAGGCAAAATCCCGACTAAAGTATTTAAAACATAATCATTATTACAAAAAGTAATATCAGAAAGGTACTTTGAATCAAATAAATCAAGCTCAATAAGATTGCCATCACTAGAAAGCAATATAGCTTCTGAATTTACATAAACTAAATTGACCACCTTATTATTAGGAACTTTAGAATCAACATATCCTTTAAGCAAATTGACAAATTCAATATATTCTTTATCAAGAACAAACTGGTTAACAGCTTCTTGCAATAAATCTTCCATAATAATCATGTAATCACTTAATCTAAATGAAACAAAACCGTTAAAGAATATACATTTATTTGTAGAAACATAAGACAATACAGGTTTAAAGACAGCAGAAAACCTTTCATTCTCATCAACTAAAGATTGATTCTGAACAATAATTTTATATTCATCAATGATAATTTTCTTATCAGTATCATCAAAATAAAAATAATCAAAATTAATTAATCTTCTTAAAATATATGGTTCATAATATATAAAAAAGGCTTGTGTCAATAATTTTGAAATCAAACTAAAAAAACGTTCAAAATCAGAGCCTTTATAATGGACAATAACATTTTCATAAATTTTAAAACAGTGTCTTGAGAAAGAAATACTTTCAAAATGAGATGCTTTAAGTTCTTGCATAATATAGTCAAGTAAATCAGTATTGTTCTCCTTAATGCATATAGAAATCATAAATCCTCCACTTATAGAAGTTAGTATTTACTGTTATACATATATTATTCATTAAAAACTTTTCTGCTATTGATTTTATAAATTAAATAAGATATAATTTACAATGTAATAAACGGATAATTAATAGAATAATAAAAGTGGAGGAATATAATGCCTAAGAAGAAAGTAAGCAAAGCTACAAAAAAGAAACAAGAACAACGTAAGCTAAATATAACTGTAATGGTAGTAATACTAGTTGCAATTGTTTTAGCCGTATTAATATATACAAAATCAGGATATTTAGGAAAAACACTAAGTCCTGCATTAGGAGGAGTATTTGGATATATAAAATATTTAGTACCAATAGGATTACTTGGAATGGGACTATATATTGCACATGAGAGAGATACCAAATATTATTCATCAAAGCTATTAATGTTTATAGGAATATTAATATTAATAGATGTAATTTTAGCATGTTATCAAATATCAAAAGGCAACATTTCAATGAATACAACAATAGATTCAGCATTATCAAGAGCGTATGATTTAGGAACAAAAGATATAGGTGGAGGTGTGATAGGAACACTAATTGCATTTCCATGTATAAATCTAATAGGCCCTATAGCAACACCTATTGCTGCAATTGGAGTAAGCTTAATATTTGCAGTATTTATATTTGGATTACATCCAGCAGATGCAATAGCAAATTCATTAGATAAGATGTCAAAAAATAGAGAAGAAAGAATAAGAGCAAGAGGAGAAGACGAAAAAACCACTAATAAAGAAATCGTACAAGAAGTGCCAAGAGAAACAGCTAGAGAAAGAAGAATAAGAGAAAAGCAAGAAAGAGAAGCTGCTAAGAAACTTGAAAATGCGCCATTAGATGAACAAATAACAATAAATTTGAAAGAACCTAAAAAATATGATCACACAAATGATGGACTAGATGTTCCAAACTTTAATGTTGGAAAAACAAATAAAGGAGCAAAATCAGCAATTCAAGTTGCTGCATCAATGACACCTGGAAAGAGTCCGGAACAAAATAATGCAAATCTATTTGAAAAACAGGAAGTCGAAAAAGAAGCAAAAACAAAAGAAGTATTACAACTACAACATGCATTAACAGTAGAAGATGAAAACTATGAATTTCCGCCAGTTGAATTACTTGCCCAAGGAAATGGAGATGATGATGTTGGAAGCAGAAAAGCATTATTAGCAACAGCTGAGAAATTAAGAAGAACATTATATAGCTTTGGTGTGTCTGCTAAAGTAGAAAATGTATCAGTAGGACCAGCAATAACAAGATATGAATTAGCACCAGCAGAAGGTGTAAGAGTAAGCAAGATTGCTAACTTATCAGATGATATTGCACTAAGCCTAGAAGCAGAAACAATAAGAATAGAAGCTCCAATACCTGGAAAACATACAGTAGGAATAGAAGTTCCTAATAAATCAAAATCAATAGTAGCCTTAAGAGATATAATTGATTCTGATAAATTTACTGATGGAAAATCAAAATTAACATTTGCATTAGGAAAAGACGTTGGTGGTGATGCAGTTGTAACAGATATAGCAAAAATGCCTCACTTACTAATTGCGGGAAGTACTGGTTCAGGAAAATCAGTTTGTATAAATACATTAATAACAAGCATTTTATACAAAGCAAAACCAAGTGAAGTAAAATTACTAATGGTTGACCCAAAAGTTGTAGAACTATCTGTATATAATGGAATACCACATTTATTAATTCCAGTTGTAACAGATCCTAAGAAAGCCGCGGGAGCACTTGCATGGGCTGTACAAGAAATGGTAAATAGATACAGTTTATTTGCTAACAAAAATGTAAGAGACATAAAAGGATATAATGAAGCGGCAGAAAAAGCAGGAGAACCACGTTTGCCACAAATCGTAATAATAATAGACGAGTTAGCAGACTTAATGATGGTTGCTGCTAAAGAAGTAGAAGATGCAATATGCCGTCTTGCACAAATGGCAAGAGCAGCAGGAATGCACTTAGTAATAGCGACTCAAAGACCATCTGTTGACGTAATCACAGGAATAATAAAAGCAAATATTCCATCAAGAATAGCATTTGCAGTATCATCACAAGTTGACTCAAGAACAATACTAGATGGAGCAGGAGCTGAGAAACTATTAGGAAAAGGTGACATGTTATTCTATCCATCAGGAGCACCAAAGCCAGTAAGAATTCAAGGAGCATTTATATCAGACAAAGAAGTAGAAAATATAGTAAAATTCATAAAACGTGATGGCGAAAGTCAATATGATGAACACATAATGGAAACAATAGAAAAAGCAGACGAACCAGACAGAGTAGATAAGAATGACGACGAAGATGATGAAACAGATCCATTATTAGATGAAGCAATAGAAATGTGTGTAGAATCAGGACAGGCCTCAACATCATACATTCAAAGAAGATTCAAAGTAGGATATGCAAGAGCCGGAAGAATAATAGATCAAATGGAAGAAAGAGGCATAATATCAGGATACCAAGGAAGCAAGCCAAGAGAAGTATTAATGTCAAAAGAAAGATGGCAAGAATTAAAAATGGCTCCAGCATCAAATATGCAAAACAAAAATGTACAACAAGTAGAAAACCAAGAAGGAGCAGAACAACAATAAAGTATATAACAAAGGAGAGCAGAATTGAAAGGCAAATTTCTAGTAAAAGATTATAAAGAAGAATTAGCCAACATCGCAGAAGCAAAAGGATTCCGGACAGGATGCTGGAAACCTTTTGCTTAGTATGCTTTATAAAACAGAAGATAGTTTTTCAAATTATAAAAACGTAAAAAGAGAAGTACCAGAAAGAGACACTTTTTTAAAAATGATTGTAGACAATGTTTACAACTATTGTGACACTATAGAAATAGCAGAGCCAAATACAGAATTAGCTAAGATATTAAATGAAACAAAATGCAAAATAGTAGACGACAATTTAAAAATAAATTGCAAAACAAAACAAAAAAGGGTAATATCATTTCCAAATGAAAAAACGCTTTTATATGGAATAATGAAAGCTAGCATAGACGACGTAAAAGAAGATCTACCAACTGAAGAAAAAGCAATAATCACATGTATAGAAATAGGCAAATGTATATCAGTGTCAGAAGTAATACGAGACTTTAATGGATGGTCATGGTCAATACTACCAAATGAAATAGAAAGCACAGAATGTAACATAATATACAATTTATTAGTGTATTTATACGGAAAAGATTTTATAAATGAAATAAATAGCAACAATATTGCAATACTAAAAAAGAATATGACAGAAGGACTATGGAACGAACTTGCAAAAGTTGCAATACAATTCTATATGTCTTATGACAAAAATCAAAACGAACATATACTAAAAAAATTAGCCGAATATAAAACAAAATTATCAAAAATGAAAGACCAAGCTAAATATGTTATTGAAATAGGAGAAGAAAAGAAAAGATTATTAGAACAAATAAGAAACATTGACGAAATAATGAATAATCCTGTAATTTTAAAACAGCAATATCTAAATTATAATAGCAAATTACCAAATGAACAGAAAATATTTAGCGTTAGCCATTATGCAGATTTACTAGAAAAAGAAAGAAATAGTATATTATCAAAAATAGATGAATATAATAAAATGCAGAATCCAAATGAATTCATAAAAGCACGAGATGAACTAATGTATCAAATAAAATTATATGAATGCAAAACAGATATATCAAAATTACAGACAGAATTTTTGAGATGCTATGAAAAGAAAATAGAAAAAGCGGAAGATAGAAAAGAAATATTAGACATAATATATGAAATACGATATTTAAACTATATACCAAATTGCAAAATGAGACTAATAGATCTACAAAGAAAAATAATACCAAAAGCAATAGAAGGAAGAGTATTAAATCCAATATCAAATAATGACGATTTGGATATACGATTATTATCAGGAATATTTGAATCACAAGCAGTAAACTTAGAAGGATTATATATAAAATTATCTAACTCAGAAGATGGAATATGGGTTCAAATATATGATGGAGATACATTAGAAAAAGAGTATAATGTCCAGTTACCAGATGGAAGCAATGTTGAAATAAAGAGAAAAAAGAAAACAAAAATATTTGAATAAAAGCATGTAATCTGCTAAATGATTACAAATTTCAAGAAAAGGAAAGAACAAATGAAAATAACTTTTTTAGGCGCAACAAGAACTGTAACAGGTTCAAACTTTTTAATAGAAGGAGCTGGAAAGAAATTTCTTGTTGACTGCGGATTACATCAAGGAAGAATGGAGGAAGAAATATTAAATGATAGACCATTTGAATATGATGTATCAGATATTGATTTTATGCTATTAACACATGCACATATAGACCATTCAGGAAGAATCCCTAAACTATATAAAGATGGATACAGAAATCCAATATATGCAACAAAAGCAACATGTGATTTATGCAATATAATGCTACCAGACAGTGGACATATACAAGAAACTGAAACAGAAAATAAAAACAAGAAAAGGAAAAGAGCAGGAAAAAGAGACTTGCTAGAACCATTATATACAGCACAAGACGCATTAGATTGTTTAGAAGTATTTAAGCCTGTAAAATATGATGAAATAATAGAAATAACACCAGATATATCTGTAAGATTTAATGATGCAGGACACATGCTAGGGTCAAGCATGATAGAAGTATGGGTTACTGAAAATGAAAAGCAAGAAAAGATAGTATTTTCAGGAGATATAGGAAACAATGATATACCATTATTAGCAAGTCCAACAATGATATCAAGTGCAGATTATCTAATAATGGAATCAACATATGGAAGTAGACTTCATATGAGAAATGATCAGAAAGCTTCGTTATTCTTAAAAATAGTATCAGAAACTATAGATAATGGTGGAACTGTTGTAATTCCTTCATTTGCAGTAGGAAGAACGCAGGAAATATTATATGAAATAAACAAAATAAAAGATCAGCATAAAAATGATAAAGAATTTCAAAGGGAATATGAAACATTAATGAAAGTTCCAGTATATGTAGATAGTCCATTAGCTGTATCAGCAACAGAAGTATTTAAGAAAAACATGGATTTATTTTCAGATGAAATAAAAGAATTTATGCTAAGAGGAGATAATCCACTAGAATTTCCAGGACTACATTTCACACAATCAGTAGACGAATCAAAAGCGTTAAATGAATCAAATGAACCATGTATAATAATATCTGCAAGTGGAATGTGTGATGTCGGAAGAATAAAACATCATTTAAAACATAATATCTGGAACCCACAAAGTACAATACTATTTGTTGGATATCAAGCACCAGGAACATTAGGTAGAAGAATCGTTGATGGTGATAAAAAAGTAAAAATACTAGGAGAAGAATTTGCAGTAAAAGCAAGAGTTGAATATATTGAAGGATATTCTGGTCATGCAGACCAACAAGGTTTACTTAATTATGTAGCATCATTTAATGAGATAATGCCAAAACATATATTCCTAGTACATGGAGAATATGATTCACAAGAAGTATTAAGAGATAAAATATTAGAACAGACAGATTCAAAAATAGGAATATCAATTCCAGAGTATGGCCAAGAATACACTTTAGGAAATGAATGTGAAGTAATTGAAAAATACAAAGATCCTGTAAAGAAGCAATTTAGTAAATTAGAGCTTATAGACAAAATGCAAGCATTAGAAAATGAACTAGAAGAAATGAAACACGCATTAAAAGAAGACATTAGAATGCAATCTACAGCAGATGAAGATATGGCTAAACTTAATAATAGAGTAAATGATTTAAGAAAACAAATTGTTCAAATAATGAATAAGGGAGACGAAAACAAATGAAAAAGAAATATTACAATGACGCATTTATTGGAAACAAAGATATAACAGTCAGTTTCAGTAAATATGGAGAACTATTAAGACTATACTATCCATTACCAGATTATAGACAGTATTCTGATTTTTTTCATACAGGAATCAAAATAAACGATTCAAACATAATTTATTTGCATAAAGATATCAATAACAAATATAAGCAATATTATACAGAAAATTCAAATGTACTAAATACAGAAATAGAAAACACATATTTTAATTTAAAAATACATCAAATAGATTGTGTAATGATAAATCAAGATGTATTACTTAAAAAATATATATTCAAGAATAACAATACAATAGAATTAAATGTAAACTTCTTAGTACATTCAGGAGCAGTATCATCATACAACAACATGGCAGGAGCAATGATAGAAAATAATGCCTTAATTCAATATAGTCATAACTTTACATCAGCTATATTTTCTACTGAAAAACTATTAAGTCATCAGTTAAATAATGTAGAAAGAAATATATTGTCAGGAACAATCTATGACAAAGACTATATAGGAATGTCTGCAAATGCAGCAATAAGCTATGACATAGGGACAATAAAACCAGGTGAGGAAAAAGAATTTGTATTATTAATGTATCTAAAATATGATGATGAAGACATAAAAGATACAGCAGAACAAATTGATAAATTAAGAAAACTAAACTTTGATAAAGAAATTGAAAAAGTAAATAAATACTGGCAAAAGTACGTAGATGCTCATGACGCTCTAAAATTAAAAAATGATGGAACAGAATATACAAATAAATTAATACAAATATATAAAAGAACAATATTATTTATGCCATTATTGATGAATGAAAAAACAGGTGGAATCAGTGCATCATTAGAAATAGATGAAGAGCAAGATAAGTGCGGAAAATATGCCTATTGCTGGCCAAGAGATGCCGTAATGATGTATGAAGCATTAGATCATATTGGATTTGAAGATATGACTAAAAAAATGTATGAAATCTTCTTGAAAAAAACGCAATCAAAAAATGGAATGTGGGAACAAAGATTTTATTCAGATGGAAGACTTGCACCTTGCTGGGGATATCAGATAGACGAAACAGCAATAGTTGTATGGGGAGCCTTACAACATTATAAAACAATGGAAAAACGTACAGGAAAAAAAGACAAGAAATTCTTAAAAGACAATTTAAGAATGATGGAAAAAGCAACAGACTTCATGGAAAAATATATTAATCATATAATGGGTAAAGAAGAGAAAATAGATGTAGTAAGAATGCAATTAGAAAAAGACTACAATTATAAAGAAAGAGACGAAATATATAAACACAATAGTTATGACTTATGGGAAATGAACGAAGGAGTACATTTATACTCAATTTGCGCAATATATGGAGCATTCCATTCAATGATAGAAATATATGATGAAATATCAGAATTTTACACAAACAATAGACTAAAACAAGATGACATAATACTAGCAAAAGCAAGATACGAAGGCTTAATGAGAGAAATCAAGCAATATATAATGAATAACTTGTATGATAAACAAAGAAAAGTGTTAGTAAGAAATACAAATGACAGATTAACAGACATAAGTATATTAGGAGCAGTAATACCATTTGAAGTATTTGATCCTAAAGAAAAAATTATAACTAATACAGTAGAACAAATAAACATGACATTAAGAACATATCTAGGAGGATATCTAAGATTCCAAGGAGATAACTATATGGGAGGAACTAACCCTTGGATAGTTGCAACTGCATGGATGGGATTATACTATAAAAAAATAGGAAACCAGAAATCAGCAAATGAATGTATGAGATTCATTGTAAACAGTGCAACTGAAACAGGATTATTAGCTGAACAAGCAAATAGTGATCTAAATGAGAAATGGGTAATAGGACTAGGATGGTCACATGCAATGTTTATAGATATGCTAGTATAAGACTCAAAGAAAGGAATAATAATGGCAAAAGCAAAATCAATATTTGTATGCAGTGACTGTGGATATGAATCTCCTAAATGGCTAGGAAAATGTCCTGCATGCAATGCATGGAATACTTTTTACGAAGAAAAAGTACAAGCTGTAACATCAAGTCGGAGCGAGTATTAATCTTAAAGAAAAAACAAAACCTATGAACCTTAACAAAGTTGAAGGAAAAGAAGCAATACGAACATCAACAGGCTATGAAGAACTTGATAGAGTATTAGGTGGAGGAATTGTAAAAGGGTCACTAGTGCTAATTGGAGGAGAACCGGGTATAGGAAAATCCACTCTAATACTACAGCTATGTGATAAAATTGCAAAAGGTGAAGATGAAAAAGTATTATACGTATCAGGAGAAGAATCGGCAGAACAAGTAAAATTAAGAGCTGACAGATTACAAATACATAATGACCATATATTGTTCCTTGGAGAAACAGATATTGATGCAATAGAAGCGGAGATCATAGAAATAAAGCCAAAACTAGTAGTAATAGACTCTATACAAACAATGTATTCAAACGAAATTTCATCCGCACCAGGAACAGTAAGTCAAGTAAGAGAAATAACAGCAAGAATCATGAAATGCTGCAAACAAAATCAAATAACAACAATAATAATTGGACATGTTACAAAAGACGGAAACATTGCAGGACCAAGAGTCTTAGAACACATGGTAGACACTGTTTTATATTTAGAAGGTGAAAGATATTTTTCTTATAGAATATTAAGAGGTGTAAAGAACAGATTTGGCTCAACAAACGAAATTGGAATGTTTGAAATGCTAAATGAAGGAATGTGCGAAGTAACAAATCCGTCATCGATTTTAATATCAGAAGATCAAGAAAATGTTCCAGGAGCAGGAATAGTATGTAGCTTAGAAGGAACAAGACCACTATTAGTAGAGCTACAAGCACTTACAACTCAGAGCTTTTATGGAATACCAAAAAGAACAGGAAATGGGATAGATTTTAACAAGATAGCATTGCTACTAGCTGTTCTTGAAAAAAGAGCGCATTTAAGCTTAGGAAATCAAGATGTTTATGTAAATGTAGTAAGTGGAATGAAGATAACAGAACCAGCAGTTGATTTGGGAATAGCATTAGTTATAGCATCAAGTTATAAAAATGTTTACATTCCAAAAGACACTGCAATAATTGGAGAAGTAGGCCTAACAGGAGAAATAAGATCTGTAAACATGATAGACAAAAGATTAAAAGAATCAGAAAGACTAGGAATAAAAAAGTGTATAATTCCTGAAAATAATAAGAAACTCTTGAAAAATTCCTATAAATTGGATATAATAGGAGTGAAAAATATAAACGAAGCACTAAGAGTAATTGGGATATTCAATAATTAAGCTCAAAAGAAAAAAATAATAACAGACCAAAGAAGACAAAATATTAATATAAAGATTGTGGGGGCTTAATTTGGAACTAGTTGAAATTTTGAAAATGATAGCGCCAGGAACGCAAATAAGAGAAGGGTTAGACAATATATTAAAAGCAAAAACTGGAGCATTAATAGTAATTGGTGATAGTAAGGAAGTAATGGAAATAGTTGACGGTGGATTTAATATAAATGTTGACTATACTCCAGCAAGATTATATGAATTAGCTAAAATGGATGGTGCAATTATTTTAAGTGAAGATTTAAAAAGAATATTATTTGCAAATGCACAACTAATGCCAGATGCAAGTATTCCAACAACTGAAACGGGAACTAGACATAGAACAGCAGAGCGTGTATCTAAAAAAACAGGAAACATAGTAATAAGTATATCTCAAAGAAGAGGAATAATAACTATATATAATTCAAATGAAAGATATGTTTTAGAAGATACATCAAGAGTTGCAGCAAAAGCCAACCAAGCTTTGCAAACTGTTGAAAAATATAGGAAAGTATTTGACAACAAGATAAACAGATTAAACGAATACGAATTTAATGATATAGCAACTTTAGAACTATTAATCGAAACAATACAAAGATGTGAAATGCTTATGAAGATAGCAGATGAAGTTAGAAAAGCAGTATACGAATTAGGTACTGAAGGAAGATTAATATCAATGCAACTTGATGAATTAATAGATGGAGTAGAAAAAGAAGAAAAACTGCTATTTAAAGACTATGTTGTAAAAAAGGATCCAATAGACGCATATAATGAAATCAAAAAGCTAAGCTACGAAGAGCTATTTAAAACACCAATAATAGCAGGAATATTAGGAATGAAAGAAACAGACAATTTTGATGAAGTAACAATATATGCAAGAGGATATAGAGTATTAAGCAAGATACCAAGAATGCCAGCTAATATAGTTGATAATTTGGTAAAAAAATTCAAATCATTTCAGCATTTATTATCAGCTGACATAAAAGAATTAGACACAGTTGACGGAATCGGAGAAGTTAGAGCAAGAACAATAATTCAATCATTAAAAAGAATGCAAGAACAATTAGCATTTGACAATATGATGATTTAGTAGTATTGTATACACATATTAGGTCATAGGCAAACCATAAGCCTAAATACATAATGAAAAAGGACAAGAATAATGAAAGAAAAGGAAGAAGAAGTAAAAAAAGTAAAAGAGCCAAAAGCTAAGGGATATTATTCAAAGAAAATAGCAATAGTAGCAACTACTTTAGCAATATTAATAGTATTAGGTGCAATAGCATATGTTTTAAATACTATAATTCAAAAGAAAAATTATGTAGCTAAAAATCCTACAGTTACAATAACAATAGAAAATATGGGAGTAATTGAAGCAGAACTATACCCACAATATGCACCAAATACAGTAGCAAACTTTATTGCACTTGCACAAAAAGGTTTTTATAATGGATTAACATTCCATAGAACAATTCCAGGTTTCATGATCCAAGGAGGGGATCCTAATGGAGATGGAACAGGAAGTGCAAAATTATCTAATTTAGGAGAAGATTCTACAGATGCGTATGCAATAGAAGGTGAATTTATAATGAATAGATATAACAAGAATACTCTAAAACATGAAAGAGGAGTATTATCAATGGCAAGATCAGATTATAGTTCAACCCCTAGCCTAACTAAAAAAGGATATAATTCAGCATCATGCCAATTCTTTATAATGACAGCTGATAATACAAGTCTTGACGGACAATATGCTGCATTCGGAAAAGTAACATCAGGAATGGACATTGTAGACCAAATATCTAACTTAGAAGTAGAAACAAGAGATACAGACAGTAAAGATACTACCAAAAAAGCAAATAAACCAATAAATCCACCAGTAATAACATCAATAACAGTAGAAACTTATGGAGTAGATTATGGTAAGCCAAAAACAGTAGAGCCATTTGATTATTATTCATACATGATGAGACAATACTATGGATCATCAAGTAGTTCATCAACAAACTAAAATAAAACTGCAAATATAGAGAAATCTATTATTTGCAGTTTTTGCAAATTTTATAAAAAATATATTGACAACCCAAACAAATATTTGTATAATATAACAAACAAAAGTTCGATAATTTTGGAGGCAAATATGATTACAACTTTGCATATAAAAAATATTGGAATTATAGATGATTTAAGTGTTGAATTAAATAATGGATTTAATGTTTTTACAGGAGAGACAGGTGCTGGGAAAACGCTTATTATTGATGCAATCAATATAATATCTGGAGGAAGATTTTCAAAAGAAATGATCAGAAGAGGAGAAGAATACTCTTTTGTAGAATTAAATTTATATTTACCTGATAATGAAAGAGCAATAGATGGAAATGTAATAGTAAGTAGAGAAATTCATATAAATGGTAGAAATTCGTGCAAGATAAATGGAAGATTAGTAACAGTTACAGAACTAAAAGAATTTATGAACAATGTAATAGATATCCATGGTCAAAATGATAATCAGAAAATATTAAGTTCTAAATATCATATAAAATATTTAGATGATTTCTGTGGAGCAGATTTAGCCGCAGAACTAAGTAAATATCAAGAATTATATAATCAATATAACAAACTAAAAGCAGAATTAAAAAACAATTATGGAGATGATAAAGAGAAAAAGAGAAGACTAGACTTATTACAATATGAATTTGATGAAATAGATAAGGCAGATTTAAAACTGGGAGAAGAAGAAACTCTAAATGAAAGAAGAGTAATATTTCAAAATGCAGAAAAGATAGGAAAAAGTCTTAATGAATCAAGCCAAGAAATAGATAATGCAGTAGAGTGTATAAATGGAGCTATTAAATCATTGGATAAAATAGAATCATTAGATAAAAAATATTCAGAAATGTTAACAGAATTAAAAGGAGCATATTATGAGATAGAAGAAATATCAAGAGATATATCAGATATGAACTTAGATATAGATTTCAATGAAGAAGAAAGAAATGAAGTTGAAGAAAGACTTGATATGATTTACTCATTAAAACGTAAATATGGAAATAGTGTAAAAGAAATTTTAGAATATAAAGATAATATAGAAAAAGAGATAAATTATATAAACAATTCAGAAGAAATAAATAAACAATTAAAAAATCAAATAAACAAACTAACAAAAGAAATGGAAGAGTATTCGACGAAAATAAATCAAATAAGACAAAAAGTAGCACAAGAACTTAGTGAAAAAATAAATAAAGAATTAAAAGACTTAGAAATGCCAAATGCAAGATTTAAAGTAAATATAAATAAAACACAAACATTTAATAAAAGAGGCATGGATGAAGTGGAATTTTACATATCAACAAATATTGGAGAAGAGGCCAAAGAACTAGCAAAGATTGCATCAGGAGGAGAAATGTCAAGAATAATGTTAGCTATAAAAACTGTGCTTGCTAATACAGACAGTACACCAGTATTAATATTCGATGAAATAGATACTGGGATAAGTGGAAAAGCTGCAAAAGCAGTTGGGCAGAAATTAAAACTAATAGGAAACAAACATCAAGTAATATGTATAACTCACCAACCAAGTATAGCAGCAAAAGGTGATGAAAACTATTTCATAAGTAAAGTTACAGAAAATGATAGAACACATACAGTTATAAAAAAACTTACAGAAAATGAAATAATCGATGAAATAGCACGAATATCTAATGGAGACGTAACAGATATAGCACGAAAGCACGCAATAGAGCTAAGAAAATCAGCATAAAGTATTGACATAATTATAAAATAATGGTAAAATATAATTGCCGTGTGAATAGTACTTCACAAAGATTAGAAATTTTAAACTTAATCCCCAAAACAAGCAAAATTTCTAAAATCTCGGCATTATAAAAGCCTATACAGTTGTGCAAGAATTGCTTGCTCTAACCTGACCGTCATGTTTGCAAACCATAAACGGAATACATACCTAACAACTGTGGCTTTTAGGAGACCTAGATATGACTAGGTCTCTTTTTCTTTTGCTAAAAATTAATACAATAAAAATAATAAGTTTACGAAAAATAAAATTCAAACAATATTATGTTTAGTACAATTCGACATAAATCGACAAAAAATAAAACTGTGGATAATGTGGATAACTCTGTGGATAACTATTATAACTGAATTAGAAGATAGGAGTTATACACATCACAAAAAAGATATAGTTATTATGAAAATCGAACATAAATTCAAATATCGATTTATGTAAATATATTATTTGAAATAATAATTGATATTAGAGAACAGAAGATATAATATCAATTCAAATGCGGGACATTAATTCAGTGAATGTCCCTTGTTTTTTATAATTTATCAATGAACTTTTTCTTTATCTCAAAAGAAGAATGAACATATATTTCAAGAGTAATACTCACATTAGAATGTCCGAGAATTTCACTTAAGGACTTAACATCCATACCAACACGAATACATCTTGTAGCAAAAGTATGACGTAAACAATGAAAATTTTTATAATTAATTAAACAATCGTGCAAAATCTTTTTATATGTATATCTATAAGCAATAGGCTCAAGACAATGCTCTGTTTTACCAGTTAAAATATATGAATCAGATTTAAAATATTTTTTATAATTTCTTAAAATTGTATATAAAGATTTAGAAATAGGAATTTTTCGTATAGAGTGTTTTGTTTTAGGAAGAGTATAAACCACTTTTGTATTATTATAGCCAGCATAAACTCTTTGCAAAGTATGAGTAACATTTAAAAGCTTTTTATCAAAATCAATATCACACCACCTTAAAGCGCAAACTTCACCTATACGAAGACCAGCATATAAACTAATAAGAACACCAAGATTTTTAAAATCTTTGGAATTTATAATATAATTTTCAATTTTCTTAACTTCATTGTCACTAAAAATTTCAAGTTGTTTGGAATCTGCTTTAGGAAGAGAAACCAGATCAAGCTTAAAATCAAAATCATATTTCCTTTCCGCATACTTAAGTATAGACTTAAAAATTGTAATATGTTCTCTAATAGTTTTATTAGATAGTTTTTCTTGTAATAATTCAATATAATGATTTAAATCATAATGAAAGAAATAATCAATAGTCTTATTTTCAAAATCCTTTTCAAAACGTTTCTTAATAGTAAAAGCATAATTCAAATAAGTAGATTCCTTTATAATAGGCTTTTTATAAGCCAACCAATCATCACAAACCTTATCAAAACGTATTTTCTTAATTTCATTTTTTTTCATTTTTCTTTTGCTCCTTTAAAAATAATATAATTAATTATAACCAAAGAGGATACGAAATTAAAGAAAAAAATAAAAGTAATATTTAGTCAAAATTGGGCTAAATTTCCCGAAAAAATTTCATATATATCTTGAAAAAAGTAAAAATTATTGATATGATAAATAAGATTATTATAGGTCGTAAAGGAAGAACAATAATGATAGAATTTAGAAATGTAAGTAAAACTTATGACACTGGAACAGAAGCCATACACAATGCAAACTTCAAGATTGACAAAGGAGAATTTTGCTTTTTAGTTGGTAGTTCTGGATCAGGAAAATCAACATTAATAAAAATGATACTAAAAGAAGAAGAACCATCATCAGGTAACATAATTATAAACGGAAAAGATACTACATTCTTAAAACCAAGTAGAGTTCCATACTTAAGAAGAAGCATGGGAATAGTATTCCAAGACTTTAGACTTTTACCAGATAAAACAGTATATGAAAATGTAGCATTTGCAATGTATGTTGTAAAGGCTACTCCAAAACATATAAGAAGACAAGTACCAATGGTATTATCACTAGTAGGACTAAGTAATAAGGCAAAGGTATATCCAAACGAACTATCTGGAGGAGAGCAACAAAGAGTAGCCTTAGCAAGAGCAATAGTAAATAATCCATCAATGCTAATAGCAGATGAGCCTACAGGAAACTTAGACCCAAACACAGCATGGGATATAATGGAACTATTAAATGACATAAATTTAAGAGGAACAACTGTAGTTGTTGCAACACACGCAAAAGATATAGTAGACAAAATGAATAAAAGAGTTATTCGTATAGACCATGGAAATATTGTAAGAGATGAAAAAGGTGGGTATGACGGTGAGATATAGTAGTATAGGATATTTAATAAGTGAAGGATTTAGAAGCATTGTAAAGCAAAAGAAAATGACAAGTGCATCAATAATTATAATGTGTGCAACAATGTTTATTTTCGGAGCATTCTTCTTAATAGGAGAAAATGTAAATTACATAATGAAACAAGTCGAAAGCCAACAAGGAATGAGAGTTGTAATAAAAGATGATGCAACAGAAGATGAAATAGATAACTTAAAAACAAGAATACAACAAATAACAGGAGTTAATAAAGTAACATTTCAATCAAAAGAAGATGCACTTGCATCAATGAAAACTGTACTTGGAACACATCAAGACTTACTAGATACATATGCAGAAGATAATCCATTTCCAGCATCATATTTTGTAACATTAACTGATTTGACATTAAATAAACAAGTCCAAGAACAGATACTAAAGCTAGATGGAGTAGATGAAATAACAAGCAGTGATGACACAATATCAAGCTTAGCAAGTGTAGCAAAAGGAATCCAGATAGCAACATTAGTATTATTATTAATATTAATAGTAATATCAGTATTTATAATTGCATATACAATAAAACTTACAGTATATGCACGAAGAAGAGAGATTTCTATAATGAAATATGTTGGAGCGACAAACGGATTTATAAGAGGTCCATTTATTGTAGAAGGTGTAATAATAGGAATAATATCAGCAGTAATAATATTAGCTATTGTAGGACCTGTATATGATATTTTAATAAACCAAATATTAGCATCATCAGTAATTCAAAGAATGGGAATAGCTCTATATAGCTTCTCAGGAGTATTTACAAAATTATTATCAGTATATTTATTACTAGGAATAGGAATAGGCGTAGTGGGAAGTGCAATCTCAATGAGAAAATATTTAAAAGTATAGGAGGTACTAATGAAAGGAAGAATATTATCCCTGACAATAGTTACATCTTTAGTTATGACAATAGGACTAACAAGCTTTGCATCTACAATAGATGATTTAAATAAGGAAAAAAATGCGTTAAATAGCCAAATGCAGCAAACAGCACAAGAAAAAGATCAGATAAAAAATCAAAAAGCAAATGAGCAAAGTGAATTAGACACAATCAATTATGAGCTTATAAATATACAAAACGAAATTTCGGAATTACAAAGTAAAATAAATGAATTAAATGAATCAATAGAAAAGAAACAAAAAGAAATAGACGCAAAACAAAAAGACTTAGAAGAAAAACAAGAGCTATTGAAGAAAAGACTAGTAACACTATACAAAAAAGGTGGAATTAGTTATCTAGATGTTTTACTTGGAGCAAGTGATTATATAGAAATGCTAAGCTCGTATGACGCTTTATCAAGAATAGCGGATGCAGACACAGAACTTATAAACAAAGTATCTAGTGAAAAAGAAGAATTAGAAAACGCTAAAAAAGAGCTAGAAGTTCAGAAAGCAGAAGTTGATAGTGTAAAATCACAAAAAGAAGCGAAAAATACGGAACTATCAGAAAAGCAAGCTCAAAAGAAATTAAAGATAGCAACTCTAACACAAGAAGAAAAAGAAAAACAAGATGAAATAGATAAATACAATAAAGCAATGGATGATGTAAATAAAAAGTTAGAGGAAGCATTCAGAAAAGCACACGAACAAATAAAAAATAATAAAAACAATGGCTCAGACGGACTTAAATTTGATGGAAGCTTTATATGGCCATGTAATAACAAAACTGTAACATCAACAGTAAAGAAAAGATGGGGAAGATTACATAAAGGAATAGATATTGGTGCATCGTATGAATCAGTATATGCATCAGCAACAGGATATGCATATAATGCATATGATAGAAATGGATATGGAGTATATATTATGGTATTCCACGGAAGTGGATATGTAACATTATATGGACATTTATCAAAGAGTCATGTATCAGATGGACAATTAGTAAAACAAGGACAAGTAATTGCAACATCAGGTAACTCAGGAGGTAGCACTGGTGCACATTTACATTTTGAAATAAGACAAGCAACATCAATATCACAATTCTTTAGTAAATCACCATTAAATCCACTAGACTATCTACCAGGAGGATATAAGCTAGCTTCAGGTGCTACAACAGAATCATAAAATTAGAATAAAAAGAAAAGTAAAGATTATAATATAAGAGAATACATAAAGTAAGAGGCACAAAATACTTGTGCCTCAAATTTATAAGAACATACATAAGGAGGAATGATGAAAAAGAATAAGAACAGAATAATAAGCTCAATAATTATAATATTTATCATTCTAAATGTATACTATTCAGTATTAGCTGATGAAAATATAACAAATGAAAATAAGCTAAATGAAAACTCAACTGAAAATAGAACCTTAACATTACAAGAACAGCAAAATCAAGTAAAAGAAAATTTAAATAATGCGAATATACAGCTTCAATATGTTGAAAATGAATTAACAAGTTCTTTAATTCAAGTACAAAAGCTACAAGATAGAATAGACCAATATCAAGCAAAACTTGATGAAGTAAATGAAAAATATCAAAAATTGCAAAATCAAGTAGAAGAACATCAAAAAAAATTAGACACAATACAAGAAAGCTATAACAGAAAAAATGAAGCATTAAAACAGAGATTAGTAGCATTTTATAAAAGTGGTAGCATAAATTTCTTAGATGTATTAATGGACTCAAATAATATAATAGACTTTGTATCAAGATATTATTTAATAAAAAAAATGACCGAATATGATGCAAAATCAATGGAAGAAATAGAAAAGCAAAAACAAGAAATTGAAAAAGTAACAAATGAACTTAAGGAATCAAAAGCTAATATGAAACTCACAAAAGCAGACGCAGAGCAACAAACAGTAGTATTAACAAATACAAAAACAATATTAGAAAACCAAATATCTAGCTTAACTGAAAGTGAGCAATCATTAAAATCTCAAATTGACATATATAAAAAACAACAAGAAGAATTAGAAAACCTTATTCAATATGCAATCAGAAGTTCGACGTATGAGTTAAGATATTCGGGTGGAATAATGGTGTGGCCAACACTTACAACATCATATATAACGTCTCAATATGGCTCAAGATTACATCCAATACAAGGAATAATAAAAAATCACGCAGGAATTGATATAGGAGGTTCAACAGGAAATCCTGTTTATGCAGCAGCTGATGGAGTGATAATTTACTCACAATATAATACCGGCGGATATGGAAACTTGGTAATGATAGATCATGGAACAAATTCTGAAGGAGTCAAAATAGTAACATTATATGGACATGGAAACAAACTCTTAAGAAATGTTGGAGAAAGTGTAAAACAAGGGGAACTAATAATGGAAATGGGATCTACAGGAAATTCAACAGGGCCACATGTACATTTTGAAGTAAGAGAAAATGGAGTAGCAGTTGACCCTAAAAAATATTTATCATCAAATCAAGATTAAGATATACAATAATACAAAGAAAAAGGAAGGAGAATTTGCATAAAATGAAAAAAAATCAGATTCTTAGAACAATAATGACAATTACATTAACAGCTGTCATTACATTTTCTATAACATCTTTATGGTTATATGGAAACAATAATATAAAAAATGCGTCAGTAATATCAGGAATATTACAATCAGACAAATTAACAACGAAAATAAATACAATAAAGAGTAAGATCGAAAAAGAATATTTAAGAGACTACGATGAAAATGAATTAACTGAATGGGCAGTTAAAGGATATGTAGCAGGATTAAACGATATATATAGCGAGTACTTTACTGCAGACGAAATGGCAGAATACTCAGCAGATACTTTGGGAGAATATTTAGGAATAGGAGTGTATATAACTAAAAATACTGAAACAAATCAAATAGTTATATATGGTACAATAAAAGATTCACCAGCAGAAAAAGCCGGACTTCAAACAAATGATATATTAATTGAAGTTGATGGAAAAGAAGTGAATGGAGATAATTATTCAGACATTACAACAAAAATAAAAGGAAAAGAAGGAACAAAAGTAAAACTTAAAGTACAAAGAGGAGAAGAAGAAAAAGAATTCGAGATAACCAGAAAAAAAGTTGAAATAATTAATGTTTCTTCACAAATGCTAGACAAGGGAATCGGATATATATACATTTCAAGCTTTGATGGAACAAAACTAAATGAACAATTCGAAAAAGAATATAATAGTTTAAAAGACCAAGGAGCAACCACTCTAATTGTTGACGTACGTAACAATGGTGGCGGAATTGTAGATGAAGCTCTTGAAATAGCAGACTTATTTACAGAAAAAGATACAACGCTTCTTATTGAAAAAAATAAAGACGGAAACGAAGATGTGACTAAAGCAAAAAAAGATAAAACAATAAATATGAAAACAGTATTACTAGTAAATCAAAAATCCGCAAGTGCATCAGAAATACTAGCTGGAATTTTCAAAGATAAGGTAGATAATGCAACATTAGTAGGAACAACAACATTTGGAAAAGGAGTAATACAAATATTATATCAGTTGCCAGATGGAAGCGGCCTAAAGATAACATCAAGAGAATACTATACACCAAACCATAGAGAAATTGATGGAAAAGGAATTGATCCAGATGTCAAAGTATCAGATTACGAATATAATGGAAAAATAGATTTAAAAAATGATACTCAATTACAAAAAGCTATAGAAACTTTAACAGAAAATTAGAATAAATCATTTTGCAACATGGATACTTGGCAAACATGTATATTATTAGTATTTATTTTATAAAAAATTAAGTGAAATATAACAATAGACCAAGGGATTTTCAGTCTCCTGGTCTATTAAATTTAATTTATTTATTTGTTATATGTATAAATAACATTGAAAAATAAGACATTTCATAAATAAAATAAAAAAAATCAAAAAAATTTTAAAATAGTGTTGACAATCTCAAAATTATTTAGTATACTAAGTAAGTCAGTTAAACATATGGTCGCTTAGCTCA
>HF993638.1 GCA_000433915.1 Clostridium sp. CAG:793 | reverse complement strand
AAATTTTCTACTTCCTTCCTGTGTTAATTTTCTTATTGTTGTTTCCATTTTTAAGTTGCTTACTGCAAGTTCAACTTCTTCATCAGACATCGCTTTAATTGTTATTTCTTTTGCTGCCTTACTTCTCTGGAATAATCCATTCTCCCCCAGTGTCATTGTAATTGTTACTGCTGCCAGGATTAGTAATATTACTATTGTTACAACAAGTGCAATTAATGTTATCGCTTTTTCGCCTAGACTTGTTCGTCTTTTTGCTTTTTTCTTTAGCATTTTTATCCTCTTTATCCTCCTTTTAATTCTTTTGTTATCATTAAATGTATATATTAATATTGTTTTGTTTAAGTTATGTTAGATATTTTTAGGTTCTAGGTTTATCCTTGTTATTGTTCACTATCACAGTTCCAATTTACTGTTGCGTTGTCTGCTCCCCATGGTGCTCCTATAATTGATCCAGCTTTTCCTTGCATACGTATTGTTGTAATAGAACTACTCAAGGCGTAATCTCCGATATATTCGATATCTTTATATATGTATATGTTTTTTAGATTGTAAAACCTCCTCAAAAATCCGTCATCTAAAATCTTTAAACTTTTTGGCAATCTAATAGATTCAGTTTTCTCATTTCTAAATCCTCTCATATATGTCCCTACACTTGTCATTATAATTATTGTATCTGGATATTCTATTTTTTTTATATTTCTTGTGAAGTCTCTAACTGTTTCTGGGTTATTTTCATTAAGCATCCTGCTTTCATATACCGCATCTTCTTCAATTACTTGGCATCTTGTAGGATATCGTAATACGCCTAGACTTGTTCGTCTTTTTGCTTTTTTCTTTAGCATTTTTATTCTCTTTATCCTCCTTTTAATTCTTTTGTTATTATTAAATTCATAATATTTAATAATACTAGTATATCAATATATATAACATATTATTTTAAATTGTTCAATACATAAAATTAAAAATTGAATTCTTTTAAAAGTGCAAAATTAATTCAAACACGCTGTATAATTGCAATTAAGATTGATTAATATTTTTTTACTACTTTAATCTTTTGATTCATACATTTTAATATTTGTATTTATGTTAAATTTGTATAACTTTTTTTCATTTTACTATTGTAAAAAAAATTTTCTTGATATATTATATTGTGAGTAGTTTATACATTTTACTAAGGAGGAAAATCATGGCTCGTAAAGCTCAAGATGAAAAATTAAATATAGAAAATGATGTAAAAAAAGTTAAGCCTGCTGCTAAGACTAAATCGTCAGCAAAAAGTAGTACTTCTAAGACTTCTACGCGTGCTAAAGCAAAAACTAGCACTAAAGCTAGTTCAAAGTCTAAGCCAGCTACCGAGAAGGTTACTAAAACTACGACTAAAAGAGCTACTAAATCTACATCTACGGCTAAAAAAAGTGCGTCTAAAACTTCTACTGCAAAGAAGGTCTCATCAAAAAACTCTACTACTAAGAAGTCTACAGCCAAAAAATCTACGACAACTAAAAGAACATCTACTCGTAGAACTTCAAAAGCAACAGTAAAGTTTGATGCATCTATTAAAGATATGCCATTAAAAGAGCAAGAAGCTACTCCTATACTAGAGTATTATGATTTGCCTTATAGATACAATGAAACTGTAGTCAAAGTTCTTGCACAGAATCCTAATACATTATTTGTTTATTGGGATATTTCTGATAATGATAGAGAAAAGTTTGAGAATAAATATGGCAAGAATTTTTTCTATATTACAAAACCTGTTTTGGTTGTTCATAATTTAACAGATAATTATACTTATGAGATTAGTATAAATGATTTTGCAAACAATTGGTACATTCATGTTAATGATTCAAAATGTAAATATGTTATTGAACTTGGTCGTAGACCAGTTGAAAAAACTGAGGCAATTACTAGTGATTATATGAACATTGCTTATTCTAATATTATTGAAAATCCAAATGATCGTGTTCTATTTTATAAAGATAATGATGTTCTTTATTTTAAAAATATTGAAAATGGAGATGTTTCAACTAAAATATTTAAGAAAGAATTATATGCAGAAAGTTTAAAGGATTTCTATAAAAATAGCTATAATTTGTCTGAACTTGATGATAAATTTGATTTTAAAAATCCATCATCACAAAATCCAACTTCAAATGTTATGTAGGGTTTTCTATATTATGATTAGAAAACCTTTTTATTTTATATAGAGTATGCAAAAATTAGAAAGGAACTTATAATTATGAAAAAAAATGTTAAAGGATATGTTAGTTTTGTTCTTCATGCTCACTTGCCTTTTGTTCATCATCCAGAAAGTGAAGATTATCTTGAAGAGCAATGGCTTTACGAAGCTATATCTGAGACTTATATACCTCTTCTTCTAAATTTTCAGAAATTAGTTGATGAGAAAGTAGATTTTCGTTTTACTATGTCTTTGACACCTCCTTTGCTTAATATGTTAGATAACGAAATGTTGCAACAACGATATATTAAATATCTTGAAAAACATATTGAGCTTGCTGAAAAGGAAATTGTTAGAACTAAGGATAATCCTAGAATAAATAAATTATCTCATTATTATTATGATAGATATTCTAATGACCTTCATGTTTTTAGAGATATTTATAAATGTAATTTAATTAGTGGTTTTAAAAAGTTTAATGATTTGGGAGTTCTTGAAATTATTGGATGCGGTGCTACTCATGGTTATTTCCCTATCTTATATGTAAATGAAAAGACTGTCAGAGCTCAAATTGCACTTGGTGTTCAAACATATAATAAATATTTTGATAAGCCTATCAAAGGATTCTGGCTTCCTGAATGTGGATATGTTCCAGAATCTGATAAATATCTTAGAGAATTTGATGTACAATATGTGTTAGTTGAAACTCATGGTATTTTATATGCTGACCCTACCCCACTTTATGGAACTTATGCACCTATTGTTTCTCCTAATGGAGTTGTTGCTTTTGGTAGAGATTTAGAAAGTTCAAGACAAGTATGGAGTTCTATCAATGGTTATCCTGGTGATTTTAATTATAGAGAGTTTTACCGTGATATAGGATATGATGCTCCTTATGATTATATTAAACCTTATATTGCATCAAATGGTGTACGTGTTTCTACTGGTATTCGTTATCATAGAATTACTGGTAAAACAGAGAATAAAGATATTTATGATTTACAATGGGCTCAGGACTCTGTTGAAAAACAAGCAGGACATTTCTTTGATTGTAGATGTAAACAGATTGACTATCTATCTCAGCATACTGATAACCCACCAATTGTTGTATGTCCTTATGATGCTGAATTATATGGTCATTGGTGGTATGAAGGTCCTAACTGGTTATATACTCTTGCTAAAAAAGTGTATTATGATCAATGTAATTTTGCACTAATTACTCCTGGTGAATATATTGAAAAATACCCTAAAATGCAAGTTTCAACACCTTGCCGTTCAAGTTGGGGAGCCAAAGGATATAGTGAAGTATGGTTAAATCCATCAAATGATTATGTTCATAGACATTTACATACTGCTGGAGATAGAATGTGTGAATTAGCGTCTATGTATCCTAATGAATCTGCTGATTCTTTAAAACGTAGAATCTTAAATCAATGTGCTCGTGAACTTGTTCTTGCACAAAGTAGTGACTGGTTATTTATTATTACTAATGGTACTATGGTTGATTATGCTAAAAAAAGAATTAAAGACCATATTGGTAGATTCACAAAATTATATTTATGGCTAAAAAATGATGATGAACTTATTCATGATGATGTTTTAAGTGATGATAAATTACGATTTTTAGAAAGTATTGAAGAAAAAGATCCTATTTTCCCAGAAA
>HF993637.1:68429-96541 GCA_000433915.1 Clostridium sp. CAG:793 | reverse complement strand
CACCTCCGATATGTTTATTTTTGGTCATTTAAACAATATCATTTTTGTGCTCTCTTTTCAATATTTTATTTTCAATGTTCTTGTGACATATCTATTTTAAACCTATACATACCTCATTTTTCCAACAGTCCCAGTCATCTACTGTTTGTCTTGCAAACAATTCTATTCTAGGCATATTTTCTACAAGTTCAATTATTTATCTCTTACTATTGCAGGTTTCTTACTGTATTCTTCTATATGTGTATCAATTATTTGTGATACTTTATTTTATTTTCTTTTTATAGTTCATTTTGTTCCAATTAAGCAGATTTCTAAATTTGTCCTATTCCAATGTCCAATACCACAAAAACAAGTATCACCTTTTAGTTAGATCTGATTCCATTTTTTTATAAATTCCTTCCATCTAAAAAAGACTTCACGAAGAAGTCTTGGTGGAGACAATGGATTTGCACCATTTTAAGCCTCAGTCTATATATACACTATTAGCCATATTATATTAACCGAACATCTCCATATAAAATAATATACTAGAGGCTTTTTTACTTTTCATTAATTTTTTGACAATATCCTCTCCCTTCATAATAATTTCATTAATCATAAATTCATTAAATATTACAAAGATGTCTATAAAAAATGATTCTGGCAAACATATAAGTTCTAGAGTTAGGATAATGATAACTAATAGTTTCAATAGCTAATTTTATAATTAAATTATAACTCTATTTTTATAATATTTCAATTTTTTCTTATTATAAATCTAATATTGAAATATTATTTTAATTTATTAATTGTTCCTCATTGACCTTATAAGATACTTGCCCTATTTGACTTGTACCATTGTTTATTTTAGTTGCGTTATAATTTATTTCCACAGTCTGTAAATACCAATTTTGTAAAACATCTTCATAATGAACTTTCAAATTCATTAAATATTCCTTTCCACTTTCCAAAACAAAATATCTATATATTTCCTTATTTTCATTTTTTTCAATTGGTATTTGTGTATCTGCTCCTAATAATCTATATCTTTCAGAAAACATATCTGATTCTAAATCTACAATTATTTTTTTACGCTGTTCAATCCTATATTTTTTATAGATATATTTAATTCATAAGAGCTAGTTGTTTTTCCACTATATTTACTTATTATTAAATGATCTATATCAATTTTCTGATTTTGAGAACTAGTTTCTATTTTATATTTTAATAAAGGCATATTTTGTATTCTATTATTCTCTGAACTCCTTTTTTCATTCTCTTCATCATTCTTTCTTATTTGATATTTTGTCATTAACACTAAAGCCAAAGCTCCTATAATTGCTGAAACTATACTCGATATATAATTTCCACAAAATGATAACCAACTTTGCGTATCTAAATTTTTATCTAATGTTAGCATTGAAGGAATATTGAATCTATCACAATAATATATTATGATTGGTGCCAATACTATAAAATAAACACATACATATAATATTTTTTCTAATAAACTATTACATTTTTTATATTCTTTATATGTAAAAATTCCAAACGCTACCATTATTACAATCATTATTATCAAACTTACTATCATAAATTCCTCTTTCCTAGCTTGTTATACTTTCTTTTATAATTTTTGAGCTATTTTTAGATCTTATTTCATAATCAATTTTTATTTTATTACTTTTGAATAATATTTTAGATTTTAAGAACATTGATTTATTATGCATTAGTTTTTTAAAATCGGTTTTTATTATTATCTTATTATCTTCTTCATATATTGAATTTTCAAATATATCATCTATGTCATATTTAAAATCATCTGCTTTCTCCTTTAATTCATCTAAATATGTTTGTTTACTACTATACATTGCTCCTATATATGATGGAATATGTGATGATGTAGCAGTTGCTATAGCTGGATAATAATACTCATCTATACTACTTACTCTTGGGCATTCTATCAAGTCTTCTTTTAAATCATTATACATATTTCCTAAATATTTAATTACATCATTTTTAACAATAAGTGTATCCTTTCCTATAAATACATCTTTATCTATAATTAATTTTAATTCTATATCTTCATCAAGATAATTTCCTATATTTGAAAGAACTAAATTAGTGTTATATATTTTAGGTAATCCTTTACAATAGTAATTTATTGCTAAATATTCAAGTATATAACTATCTAGCTCTTTTAACTTCCAATATCTATCTATTTCATTTTTATCTCCGTATAGAGTTTTACTAATTGGACTTAGACCACCTCCATTGAAAGTAGTTTTCCATCTAATATTTTTAAATTCAAATATAAAATCTTCATATTCTAAATTTAAATCTTTTAATTCTTCTTTTATAAAACTTTCTTTTTCATCATCAATTTTAACAACTTCATCACTTATTAAAAAAGACACTCCTACTCCAAATGAAAATTCTTTTCCTTTTAATTGGTTAATATCATTAACAAGTTGCTTTAATTTTTCAAATTTTTTCTCTTTATATTTCTCTATTATTGAATTAACTTCTGATAACTGTATTTTATCAAACAAATTTCCATCTGAGTATGATTGAACCACTAATTTACTATTTTTGTTTTCTTTAAACATATACTCAAGATCTTTTTTATTCGCTATACTTGTTGTACTTCCTTTTCTAATATATATTTCATTTTCTTTTAATTTTCCAATTTGTTTTTTTACCATAAATGGTCTGTTTGAATTATTAATTACTGGTATTTGAATTACAAGAATATTTTTTCCATCAATATTTAATATTCTGTAATTAACAATCAAATTTTCATATATATATGTATTGATTATTTGTTGAAATTCAGCTTCATCTCTTATTTGTTTTGTGTCAATTTCTCTTAATTTTGTACATGCATTATTTTCCTCAACCGCACCAATTATAATATATTTATTTCTAATACTGTGTGAATTTGCTAAAGCTAATATATCTTTAACTAATTCTTCCTTATGATCCTTTTGATAATCATACTCTTTAAAGTCCAAATAATCACCTTCTTGATGACAATCTATCATTTCTTTTACTTCATCTTCAAATTCCATAATTGTTACCCCTTAATCCGAATATTATTTTATCACATTTTATATCTTTTCACAACTAAACCTCATTTCCCCAACAATCCCAACCATCTACTGTTTGTCTTGCAAATAATTCTATTCTAGGCATATCTCCTACAAGTTCAACTATTTTATCTCTTACTATTGCTGTTTTTTTGCTATGTTCTTCTATATGAGTGTTAACTATTTCTTCAACTTTCATTGTCTTATAATGTTTTTCTGCTATTTTCATTGCTCTTTTTTCTATTCTTCCTGTAAACTTTTTCTACTTTAATTTTTTCATTTTTTATAATTTTAAGTATAATTTCATAACTAATATTATTTTTCTTTAATCTAATTTTCCGTGCTTGTACAACAGTTATTCTTATTTGTTCATCTTCAATAACTTGATTAACAATTCCATGTTCTTCTATATTTAAGTATGATATTTCTAATCCTGCTTTTATAGGTATTTGCTCTTTATTTATTTTTTCTTATAAAGGTTTAATTAGTTCCGTTAGTCTTATATAGTTATAAATTTATGATTTTCCTTCTTCATTCCACTCGGTGGAATTATCGTTAAATTCGTTTACATTGCTGTTTTTTTCGTCTATTTTTTTATAATATTATTTCTTTGCTTATAAGCATAGCCTTTTTCAACAGGTAGTATTTTTTCTCTATTTTTTAGATTTGTGTCTAACATTATTAATGTTGCCTTTTCATCATCACAATCCACAATCTGAAATGGAATTGTGGAAAATCCTAGTTCTTTTACACATTCTGTTCTATTATGTCCTGATATAATTTCGTATTTGTCATTTTCAATCTTTTTAACTATAATAGGTACTAGAATTCCATTTTCTTTTATGTTTTCTTTCATCTCTTCTTTTTTATTTTCATCATACATTGAAAAAGGTTACCCTTTTCTAAAAGCAACCAACTTACTTATTTCTATATTAGTTATATTTTTATTTTCTTCCCTTTCATTTTTTTCAGATATTTTATCAACTACAAATTTTGATCTTATTTCATCAATACTACTCAAATTTGCATCTCCATTTCTTCTTCATATTCTAATTCTTTATTAAATTTTTCTATTTTATTTAATTCTTCAGTTATTGTTGCATTATATATTAATTTTCCATTTATTTTTTCATATACTTCTCCGGTCTTTGCCTCCTTTGGTAAGTCTATTTCATTTGTAAAATATGAACCACCGTCTCCATGTTTTGACAAATAAACAGATTTATCATCCATTATCCAAGCTAAATCATTTCCTTTCCAACTTTTATTATCTAGAAAAGTCTTTTTAACTTCATATAAATTATATTCTTCTAAAATATTATTTTCTTCATACAAATCCATTTCAATTTTAAATATCAAAATACCAATAGTCAGTATTATAAGTATTATAACAACAATAATCCATCGCAATTTGTATAAAATATATATTCCGACCAATCTTTGATACTATGCTACCATTATTTTTAGACATATACCCCCTCCTAACTAAATGACATATTAGTCATTAATTTCTCAATTTTATAATCTTGTCATTAGCATTATTTTTTCTCCTCTGCTTCAACTAAAAAAATCTTTTTCTTAAATCCTCCCCTTTCTTTAGCTTTTACCTCCCTTACCTTCTCTAATTCGCCTATTGAAGCATCCATTGCATCAACAATTCCATACACTACTTCAATAATATCAGCAAGTTCTTCTATATTGTTATCTTCTAAATATTCATTTACTTCTTCTTGTAGTTTTTTATTTAATTCTTTCTTATATTCTGCATTATTCAATATCCTATATTCTGCTTTTCTTCCATCAGCTTCTATTATATCAACGATTTTGTCCCTAACTAACTTATTATATTTCTTCATTTTTCTTCCCTTCTTTTTTATCTTTACAACAATTTACATTTAATCTTCTTCAAACGTTTTACTGCCATTACATTTGTAATATACATATCCCAAGTGATATGCTTGGATAATAAGTGTATGAGTTTTACTTCTATTACATTTGCAATATACATATACCCAAACGTTATCCTTTAAATATTCTTAATAGTTCTACTGCTACTGCATTCATAATATTACATATCCTTCCAAATTTCAATATATTGTTGTAATTTAGTTTTAATTTTTTGAAAACAAGTTACATTTAATTTACAAAATTGCATTTAACTTGTCTATTGACGTAATTTCTTGAAAACAATTTGTGCAAATTCTAAAAATATTGTTAAAGTGTTATTTCTAAAGTAAATTTTCCCTTTTTTCATTCATATAATTTATAAATTATTGTTTAAAACCATTAAACATATAGTTTCTACTATAATGCACAATATGAAAACATAGCTATTTTTGAAACAAATAAGAAAGGAGATTTTAACATGCCTGAATTTAATTTTTCATATAAAGATTGCATCCGAGGAATTGATATGCTTACATCAAAATATCCATTTGTTTCTACTGGATCTATTGGTATTTCTGTTCTCGGAAAGTCTATTCCATACATCCGATTAGGAGTTGGCCCCAAAGAAGTTTTTTTCTCTGGTTCATATCATGCTAGTGAATGGATTACTTCTCCAGTACTTCTTAAATTTGCTTATAACTTCTGTGAAGCATATTCTCAAAGTACGTGCCTACATATTAATTACAATATAGATCAGCTAATTAATATTCTTCGCTTATCTATGTTAAATAGCTCTAATCCAGCAGACATTGATATTCATTCTATTTCTACTGAACATAAAAATATCCTCATGCCAATTATAAAAAATATTTTTAATACAACATCCATATACATAGTTCCACTTGTTAATCCTGATGGCGTTAATCTTGCTACTAATTCTATAAATCTAAGTATTCCTTCTGAATTTGAAGCTTACAATAATGCTATGTATATTGCAAAATCATTTCCAGAAATATCTTTTCCTCAAGAATGGAAAGCCAATATTTTAGGAACTGACCTTAATCTTCAATTTCCTGCTAATTGGAACGAAGCTAAAAGGATCAAATATTCTCTTGGGTATACCAAGCCTGCTCCTAAAAATTTTGTAGGTTATGGACCATTAACTGCACCTGAATCACTTGCCATCTACAATTTTACTCTTGCACATGATTTTAAATTAATTCTTGCATATCACACGCAAGGTGAAACTATTTACTGGCAATATCAAAATTATTTGCCACAAAATTCTTATTATATTGGAGAACAATTTTCAAAGGTCAGTAATTATGTTCTTGAATCCACTCCATATGATTCGAGCTTTGCCGGTTACAAAGATTGGTTTATTGAATACTATAATCGTCCTGGTTATACAATAGAATGTGGACTTGGAACTAGCCCTCTTCCAATTACACAATTTAATGATATTTATAATAAAAATTTTGGAATTTTCGTACTTGCAACTATTCTCTCGTAAAACCCATCATATAAAAATTTAATATCTCTACATTTATTGATTTTGCCACACTTATACAGTATAATCATAATAAATTAAACATAAGCATTATGCAATTAAACATCTACAATTTTAGAAATTTAATTGTATGCAATAATGCAAGTTAAAATATCAGAAATATTAATTGGAGTTATTTATGCAAGAAAGATATAATCATTTAAATACTTATTTAAAGTCAAAGTTTGGAGAACGTACTCTTAAAATATGCATTGATGGGCATTTTACTTGCCCTAATAGAGATGGCAAGGTTGGAACTGGTGGTTGCATTTTTTGTAGCAAGCGTGGTGCTGGCGATCTTATAAATAATGTTTGCTCGTCAAATGAATCTGATTACTCTTTCATTTCTGAGCAAGTAACTAATTATTTTAAATCATACAGAAGCAAGAGAGCTAATAAATTTATTGCATATTTTCAAAACTTTACTAACACTTATAGTGCAATATCAAATTTAAAGAAAAAATACGATGCAGCTCTTATTGATGAACGAATTGTTGGTCTTGATATTGCAACTAGACCTGACTGCATTAATAAAGATGTGTGCAATTTGCTAAGTAGTTATCAGCCAAAATATTCAGTTACTTGTGAATTAGGACTTCAAACTTCTAATGATGATATTGCCAAAATCATTAATCGTGGATACCCTACATCTACATTTTTCGATGCTGTTAAATTACTAAACTCATACAATATAGAAGTTGTAGTTCATATTATGTGTGGCTTGCCAAATGAAACTGATCAAGATTTATTAGATACTGTAAATTGTATTAATTTTTTACCTATTTCAGGAATTAAAATTCATTCTTGCTACATATTAAAAGATACTGTCCTTAATGATATGTACCAAGCAGGTACCTACAAGCCTCTGAAATTTGATGAATACATGGAAAAATTAATCTTGATTCTAACTCATATTAGACCTGACATAATTATTCACCGTTTAAGTGCAGATGCTCCTAAAGATTTACTAGTTGCACCTGAATGGAATGTTCATAAAAAGTGGGTATTAAATGGAATTGAAAAAGAACTTAAAGAGAGAAATTTGTATCAAGGAATCTATTACAAACCTACAATTTGATATTACTATCTATATAAATGTCACCTGTATAACTAAAAGTTCTACTAAAGCAGAACAAAACTAAAAACTTTCAATTCTTACTTTTCTCTGATTAAATTGTTTGTAATTTCATTCATACACAAAGCTTTATAGAGTACATTTCAGGACAATGTCTTATACAACAAAAAAGTTATCAACATTTTGTTTACTTAATGTTGATAACTTTTCTTATTTGTATATTATTCATCCATTGTTGGCGCTCCAACAGGACAAACTGAAGCGCATGTTCCGCATTCTATGCACTTGTCTTTATCAATTACATACTTTTCATCACCTTGAGAAATACAAGATACTGGGCAAGATGCTGCACAGGCTCCGCATTGTACGCATGCATCACTAATTTTATATGCCATTTTTTTTCACCACCTTTCGTGATTTTTACGATTATACTATATATTATTATTTTTTTCAATCATTTTAATATAATATACTCTATATATTTTTCTTCAATCAATCAACATGCTAAATAATTATCCAACTCTTACTTTACTAATTTTAAAATATTTTTACTATATGCTTTAACTTAAACTTTATTCTTCGTCTTTGCTAGTATTTTTCTTTTCGTATTTATCCATTTGCTCTATTTTTTCAAGTTCTTTTAATTCTTCTGGATCAATATTATCATCTGATTTTATTTCTTTTTTACTATCTTTAATGATTTGAACATCTGCTACATTGTACTTCTTGTAATATGAATTTCCTTCTTCATCATTAAGTTTTACTTTTATTATTTCGCGTAAAACTTCAACTGATTCAACTGTGCCTTCTCCCTCTCCTGTTTTTACTATTGCTCCTGGATGAGGCAATTTTTTCATTTTATCTTCATATACATTTTGCTCATATTTTAAGCAACACATTAAACGTCCACAGCAACCTGTTATTTTAGAAGCATTTAATGATAAATTCTGCTCTTTTGCCATCTTTATTGATACTGAGTCAAAATCATTTAAGAAAGAACAGCAACATAATTCACGTCCACAAATTCCATTTCCACCAAGTCTCTTAACCTGATCTCTAACACCAATTTGTCTTAATTCAATTCTTGTTCTATACACGGCTGCTAAGTCTTTTACAAGATTTCTGAAATCTACTCTTCCTTCTGCTGTGAAATAGAATATTAATTTTGAATTATCCAATAAATATCTTGCTTCTACTAGGTGCATTTTTAAATTGTGTTCTTTTATTTTCTTGTTACATAATTCAAATGCTTCTTTTTCCTTTTTTGCATTTTCAGTTTGATGTTTTAAGTCTTCTTTTGTTGCAATTTTTTCTATCTTTTTTATTGGTTTATCTAATTTAGACTCATCAACTTCTCTATTTGCAACAGTTACCTTGCCTAGTTCTTTTCCCATTGATGTTTCTACAATTACATAATCACCAACTTTTATATCAAAATTACATTGATCAAAAAAGTATAATTTACATGGTTTCTTAAATCTAACCCCTGCAATTTTTTTCATATTATATTTTATTCCTTTCTTTCTTCGCTTTATAGGCTCACATTTTGCTTTTAACTATGAAGCTCGTCCCAAATATTCATAAGGCAATAATCTATTGTCATATCATAGTTGTTATTTGCTAATATTTTTTTCTTAGTTTTTTCTATTATTGGTATTGCATTTATTTCATTTCTGCTAAAGAATATTAAGTTTAAATATTCTAATAATGTTATTATATCATCTTTTCCCTTATAAAGTAAGTCTGCACTGTTAAATACTTCTACAAGTTGTTTGTTTTCCAAAACATTTACTAGATTTGATAGCTGAGCATATTGTTCTTTCTTTTGCTCTATATTCTCTGCATTTAGCAAACTTCCTTCTAATAATTGTATTAAATCATCTGATAGCTCTGGTTTTACTTGCTTTATTTCTTTTGAAGTTAATGGCTGAAATTTTATAATCACACATCTTGATTTTATAGTTGGCAATATTCTGCTTTCATTTGATACTATTAAAATAATTACTGCATATTCTGGTGGTTCTTCTAATGTTTTTAATAAGCAGTTTTGACTTTCTTCACTCATTAAATCTGCATCATCTATTACATAAACTTTTCTTCTTGAAGTTATCGGCTTTTCTACTATGCGGGCTTGCAAATTTCTTATCTGCTCTATTTTTAATGTTTTTCCGTCTGGTGTTATTTCAGCATAATCTGGATTTGCGTTTCCTTCAAATTTTATACATGAATCACATTTTACGGAATTTCCGTCGCACTTTCCATCTTGCAAACACATTATCATTTCTGCATATTGATGTGCAAATTGCTTTTTTCCTATTCCTGGCTTTCCAACGAATATAAAGCTGTGAGATATGTTCTTGTTTTCTATTGTTGAATTTAAATATTCTTTTACTTTTTCATTTCCAACTAAATTTTCAAACATCATCTATTCCTTTTTATTTATTTTACTGTTCTACATTTACTTAACTATCTTGCTCTTTACATTTTGATTTATCTTGCTCTTTATCTTTTGATTTATTTTACTTTTCCAAATTTATTTAATGGGTAAAATCTTAATACTACTTTACTTTCGATTTTTTCTAGTGGAATACACCCAAATTCTCTACAATCCATTGAATCTGCTCTATTATCTCCCATTGCAAATACACAATTTTCTGGAACTATTATGTCTGTAAATGGCCCTGTTACCTTTGTTTTTACACTTGAGTCTAAATAATCTTCTTTCAATTCTTGATCATTTATATATACTTTATCATCTTGTATCAATACATGGTCACCTGGCAAACCAATTACTCTTTTTATATAACTTGTTTTTCCAATCTCTAATCCATAGTATACGAATTTATTCCATATTCCTTGTATGTCTTTCTCATAAAGTGCAACTGGATTTGTTAAATCTGCTTCCCCATCACTATATATACTTTTTGTTGGTGCTTCAAATGTAATAATATCTCCTCTTTCAGGTAATTTCTTGATTGTTCTATTTATTCTACTTAATACTAATCTATCACCTTGTTCAAATGTTGGATACATTGATGTCATTTTTACAACAGTAGGTGTTCCTATAAAATATTTTATTAATATTGCTATAACTACAGCAATTACTATGCAATATATCCATTCTAATATATCTCTTAATCTACTTTTCGCAATTTTATTGCTTTCTTCCTCCATTATACCTATCCTTTCCTAATTAACTCTTTTTTACAGGTATTCTTATCACAACTTCTGTGCCTTGACCAACTTTGCTTGAAACATTTATGTTTCCATTGTTCTGTTCTATTATTTCTTTTGCGATTGAAAGACCAAGTCCCGTTCCTCCTAATTTTCTTGAGCGTGCCTTATCTACTCTATAAAATCTCTCAAATACTTTATCTAAATCATCTTTTGGTATTCCGATTCCAGTATCTTTTATCTTAACATACGCATCATTGTGTACATATCCTACATACACATTTATCTTTCCTCCATTAGGAGTGTATTTTACACTATTACTAATTATATTTATTATAACTCGTTCTATTCCATCTTTATCTGCTTGAACTGGTGGAACATCAGCAGTTACAAAGCATTCTAATGATTGATTTCTTTTTCTTACTTCTATCTCAAATTTTTCAGTACATTTTTTTGCTAATTCACCTAAGTCAAATTCTGCTATAGAATTTTTGTTCTTTTTGCTATCATATCTTGATAATGTTAATAAATCTTGTACTAATTTTTCCATTCTATCTGCATTATCATTTATTATTGTTAAGAAATGTTTTTCTGTTTCTTTATCACAATCACCCTCTAGTAATGTTTCTGAAAATCCTTTAATTGATGTAAGTGGTGTCTTTAACTCATGTGATACATCTGCTACAAATTCTTTTCTCATATCATCTAATTTTACATGTTCTGTTATATCTTGGATTACTACCATTACACCTGTTGGTCTATTTATTTCATCTTTAAATGGTACAAAAAATAAGTTCATTGAGCCTTGATTATTTTCTATTTTCATTTCTGAAGATGTCCAATTCTCTAAATAAATTATTTTTTCCATATTTACATCTTCGTATTTTGAAAATACTTTTGCAAAATTGTCATCAGTATCCCTTAGCTCCAACATTTGTTTCGCTGCTGGATTTATGTATGTAACGTTTCCTTTCATGTCAAATGCTATAACACCATCTGTCATGTGTTTTAATATTGTATCTGTCTGCCTTTTCTGGCTATTAGCCTCCATTAAACTTTTTCGTAAATCCGCAACTAGATTTTCAATCTCATCGTTTCCATTTTCACTTGTATTATAATCAAAATAACGATATGAAACTGCTCCTTTTAACATTCTTGACATTGGCTCTATTACTTTTTTTACTGTAAAAAAAGCCATAGCAATACATACAATAGCAAGTATTACTAAGGCTATAACTATTATTGCAATCATTTTAGGTTGATTTAGTTGGAACACACTTGCACAAACTAAGCCCATTACAGTTATTATAATAAGACCAAATATGAAGAATGCTAATATCAATTTTAGTTGATAGTTCTTCATATTAATTTTCCTTTCTTAATCTACTACACCTATTATTTGTTGGCTATGTAATAGCCAACTCCTCTTTTTGTAACTAATATTTTAGGATTTGCAGTATTCTTTTCAATCTTCTCTCTTATTCTTCTAACAGTAACATCAACTGTTCTTATATCTCCGTAATATTCATATCCCCATACTTTTTCAAGTAAAGATTCTCTTGTTACAACTTGACCTGGCTTCTGAGCTAGGAATTTTAATACTTCAAATTCTCTTCTTGTTAAGTCTGTGATAACTTGTCCTCTTACATTTACTTCGAATTTATCTAAGTCTAATGTTAAAGATCCAACTGTTATTTTATTTCCTTTGTTAAATCCTGTGCTTCCATCTTGCTCTGATTTTCTAAGATTTGCTTTAATTCTAGCAATTAGCTCTCTCGTGCTAAAGGGCTTTGTTATATAGTCATCTGCTCCTATCTCTAATCCTAGTATTTTATCTATTTCTTCACTTCTTGCAGACAACATAATAACAGGTATATTAATACCTTCCTGTCTTATTTTTCTACAAACAGTTAATCCATCTATCTTAGGTAACATTACATCTAATAAAACTAAATCAGGTGTTTCACTTATTACCTTTTGTAACCCTTCTTCACCATCTGAAGCAGATACAAATGTAAAACCCTCTTTTTCAATATTAAATTTCAATAAATCTAATATTGAGCTTTCATCGTCAACTGCTAAAATTTTCTTTTTTTCTTCTTCATATTTTTCGTGAACTTGATTATTTTCCATAAGTTTTAAACCTTCCTAATCAATCTTATTTTACATATATTTATATCATATAGAGCAAGATTTATCAATACAAAAAATAAAAAATCCAGCGTTTATTGCCGGATTTTTATATTATTTGTTACATTCTGTTCTTTCTATATAATACAAATGTTACTATTGATAATATAGATAAACCTAATATTGTTGCTGGCATTGCATAATCATCACCTGTTTTAGGCATATTAGGTGGTGTTACTTCATTTTTAGTTGTATTGTTTTGTGGCACATTTTTATCAGCTGTATTATATCCACCTATTTCATTTATTTTTTCAATAGGTAATCTATTTACTGGTATATCATTTTCTATAGTATTGTTTCCAGAAGTTTCGTTTGAAACTACGTCATTTGAAACAGTGTCATTTGATGCTGTATCATTTCTTGCTACATCATTTGTTGTAGTATTTCCAGAACTTCTTTGTGTTATTGTAATTGTTTGATTTAATTCTGTAAAATCAACTGAATTAGCATCTCCATCAGCTGCTTGAATTGATTTAAATGTTAATATTGTATTTCCATAAGGTGCTGTGTCTGATACTTTTAATATTACACTAGCTATATCTCCTGTCTGAGTTGTTGCTTCATTATCAGATGTTGTTAAGAACAATGTATTCTCAGTTTTAGTTAGTGTCCAACCCGTTGCTGCTGTAGCTGAAGATATACTAAATACATCTGCATTAAAATCTAATGTGAATGATACTGAGGCAATTCCTTTCTTTATCTCTGTTGATGAAAGTTTTATTAATATATCATCTCCACGATCTGGATTACTTGGTGCTACACTAAAATGTAATTTACATACAGCATCGCTTTCATCTGCATATACCTTATTTATAAACATATTTCCACATAATACACTAACAGTCATTATTATCATTATTAAAATAACAGATATTTTTCTATTCATTTTATTTTTCCTTTCGTTTTACAAATTACTACCTATAATTTTCTCACATTGAAAAAATTTTTTCAAGTGTTTCAGTCAAAATATTTGTATTTTATAATTCCAACCATTCTGGATGTTTCTTTGCTACATTTCTATCAGCACAAGCTGCTAAATATCTCTGTAATTTTAGTATATCTCCAACATCTATTTTTCCGTTTCGATTTACATCTCCAAGTTGTATTAGTTCATCAGATAATACCCAATCTGGATGTTTCTTTAAAGTCGCTTTGCTTGATTGTGTTGCTATATGTCTTTGCATTTTTAATATATCTCCGACATCTATTTTTCCATTTTTGTTTATATCTCCTGTTGGAGTAACCATTGGATTACCACTTTTGTTTATATTATCAATATTTACTGTCACATATCTCTCTAATCCATTTACATCTGTTATAGCAAATGTTTCATTTGTATTTTCGCTGTATACTTTAGTCATTGAATATTTATTATTATCGCTTAATTTCCAGCCATTAAGTTCTCTTAATTCTGCATTTGCTGAAATTGTTACTGTAACATCTTCTTTAGTAATTTCTGTTGTGCTATAATTTACTCTCGTATTGTAACTAAATAAGTTGTCTTGTTGGACTTCAAAACGCTGTGATGAAACATTTCCAAGTTTATCTGCACAACGTACCCATAAGAAATATGTTTCTATTCCTCTTATGACTTTAGTTATTACTTGTCCATTTGTAAATTTATCTGTGTATTCTGTTGGTTCTTTTGAAAAACTTTGTAGTGAATACATCATTGTACTTGTGTCTACTCCTGATGTCATTACAGTATCTACATCCATTGCGCTTAATGTTAAATATACTTTATTATTTATATTTTGACTTCTTGATACTACTATTGTTGGACCTGTATAGTCAAAATTATTTAATTCAACTTTTACATCTGTTGTATTTCCATAGTCATCTTCTAATTTTAATGTTTCTAAAGAATTTTCGTTATATTTTTTAGTCAATACTTTTCTATCTGCTGATATATTCCAATTAAAGGAATTATTAGTTATTTTTACTGGTTTATTTGTAGTTATCTGAGCTGTTACTTCTTGATTTGTTACTAGTTTATTACTATATGTTACATCTGTTTCAATTGGTTTTTGATCAACATTTGTAACAGATACTAAGCACATTGATGAATTTCCAGCTAAATCAGTAATTTTTACATTTTCTGTTGAACTTTCTTTAAAAGTTTTTGTTAATGTCTTACCATCTGTTTGAAGTTCCCAACCAGCTGCTGCAACTATATATTCATCAGCTGTTATTGTTGCTATTATATCTTTATTTGTAAGTTCTGTTGTACTATATTCTACTGTGCAAACAGGTGCTATTCTATCTATATTAGTTATCTCTATTAGTGGATTTACAGTATTTCCAAGAACATCTTTTACAGCAATTGTTTCTGATGTATTTTCTGTATATGTTTTTGTCATCGACATTTTATTTGACGCCATTTTCCAGCCATCTACATCTTGCATTATCTCATTTGAATTAATTGTAACTGTAACATTTCCCATTGTAGGATTTGTTGGAGTCTTCACTATCTCAAGTTCTGGTGGATCTTTATCAATATTATCTATTTTTATATGTGCTGTAGTTTCATTGCCTGCAAGATCTCTAAATGTTTCAATATAATCTACATTACGTTCAAAAGTTCTTTGTTGTACCATACCATAAGGGTCTAAAGCAATCCATGGTGCCTGAAAATCCATATACTCATCTTCATTTTCATCAAATTTTACTGTTACTACAACATCTTGATTTGTCATCTCAGTTTCACTATATTCTATACTTCTTACTTCTGGAGGAATTGTATCTATATTTTTTATACTTATAGTTATTATACTTACATTACTAGGATCTTTTATATCAACTAGTTTAATAGATTCATTTGCATTTTGATAATATATTTTTGAATATTTTAAAGTTCCTAGTTTAGTCCAACCATCTGGAGTTACAATCTCAATATTTGTGGTCAAGATTACTATTACAGGCTGATTGGTATCACGAATATTCGATAAATCCAAGGTTCCTGTTGGTGCTACTGATGTTTCTTTATGTTCTCCATCTCCTGTAGACACAGAGCCAGCATATACTTTATTTAGTCCCAATATTACAAATGCCACAATCACTATAATTATAAATGATATTAGTTTCTTTTTCATACATTACTCCTTTTACTAGTATTTACATTTATACAATTAAATATTACTACATATTTATCATTATTTAAATATTCTAAATCCATTTATGTACATCCGCACGCAAAATCTACGTACGGAAGCGTTATTCTTGGTAGTTATATTAAATTTTTGTTACAAAATTTTCTAATATTTATGTGTTTTGCGGTCAAATACTCCATTTCCGTAGCTTTATCAAAATTTTACTAACACATTGAACTTTCCTTTTTCTTGTAGTTCTATACTATCAACCTCTTTTCCATCTAAAAACATAGTAGTTTCTTTTCCTTGTTTATTTTTTTCATAATCAATTTTATAAATTGCTTGTTTATATCTAAATTCTACATGAAATGCTATCCAATTATCGGGTACTGCAGGATTTATTTTCATCTTGCCATACAATATATGAATCCCTAAAATATATTCAACCTGCAATCTATACATCCATGAACTTGAGCCTGTATACCAAGTCCAGCCACCTCTTCCAGCATAATTATTTTCTGAATAAATATCCGCAACAACTGAATATGGCTCTACTTTATATTTATTAACTTTTTCCTTTGAATTTGTGTGTTCTACTGGATTTATTTTCTTATATAATTCCATGGCTTTATTGTTATTTCCTAATAGTACTTCTGCAATTATGAACCATATTGCTGCATGCGTGTATTGTCCTCCATTTTCACGTATTCCTTTAGGATATGATGAAATATAACCTAGGTTAGTATTTTCTAATGCTGGTGCTAGAAGTTTTATTAAATTATTTTCATCATCTACTAAATATTTCTCGCCACTTTCTATTGCGACTTTCGCTTTGTCATTGTCACCCGCTTGTGATATAACTGCCCAGCTTTGAGATACACTATCAATCTTACACTCTGCATTGCTTATACTTCCTACCAATTGTCCTTCATCATTAAAAGCCCTCTTATACCAGAGTCCATCCCATGAATACGTATTTAATGCTTTTCGTAAAATATTCATTTTCTCTAAATATAGTTGAATTATTTCTTCATACCTTTGTGATTGCACATCTTGTATATTTTCTGGTTTTACTTCATGATTTTCATTATTATCATTTAAACATATTGATACTTCTTTACTTACCGTTTCTTGTGTATTTACTAATGTCATTTTCTTAAGCATTACTATCATTCTATCTAAAATATGATATAAGAAAAATCCTAGCCACACGCTTTCTCCTTTTCCCCTATATCCTATTAAATTCATTCCATCATTCCAGTCTCCTGATTTCATTAATGGCAAATTATGTGTGCCCAAATTCATTGCATACGATATTGCCTTTATGCAATGCTCTAATATTGTTCCATCTGCACCATATTCATTATAATAACTTACTCTATCAACTTCATTTTCTTTAAGTGGTGGATAATTTAAAAATCCAACTTTCTCACTTAAAATAGTTAAATCACCTGTATACTGGACATATTCAAGTACGGCATATACAAGCCATAACATATCATCACTAAATCTAGTTCTTATACCTAATTTAGAATCCTCATGCCACCAATGTAGCACATCTCCTTGTTCAAACTGTTTGCTTGCACATAGCAATATCTGATATTTTAAAAACTGTGGATCAACAAATTTCATTCCTATACAATCCTGCAGTTGGTCTCTAAATCCATATCCTCCACTTGATTGATAAAATCCTGTTCTAGCATATATCCTAGAGGCTATTGTCTGATATACCAACCATCCATTGTTCATTATGTTAAATGATTCCATTGGAGTTTGCGAAGTTACTTTGCTAACTATATCCTCCCATTTTTCCTTAAGCCTAATAAATTCTGTATCATAATTTGTTGTAAATTTAGCAGCAGTAGACATTACATCCATCTCATTTTTTTCACATCCAAGCACATATACTATTGTTCTCTCTTCTCCTTCTTTTAGAATAACTTCAGACTGTCCATTTGTATCTATTGGATTGTTGCATGCTATATACGCAATATTATCAGGATTTTTCATATTCTGAATAATTATCATATTTATCTGCTTTTTGTATTTATGCACAATAAAATCAGCATCATCTTCTTTTTCTCCTAATTGAAAATCAACATCATATTTTACCTTAACATTTAACTTATTTTGAGATATATTTTTTAGCTTTATTATACTAATCTTAGCACTATCATCTTTTGCAACATACTGTATACACTCTTGTTTTAGATATTTATTTTCATATAAATATTTTGCATAACCATACCCAAATATCGTTGTATATATCCCATCTCCTGGTTTATCATTTAAAGCTATTGACCATGTGCTTTGATTTGCTGATATATAAATTTTTTCCGAAGAATTGTCCATATAACTGTCATTATCAAATTTAGTTATTCTATTAGTTTTGCTATTTATATACCATGTATAGCCTCCTCCAGAATCTGTTGTAACTGTTCCAAAATGTTCATTTGCCATGATGTTCGACCACGCAAGTGGAAGTCTATTATTCTTATCTTGAATTATCCAATACTCCTTGCCATCTTCTGAAAAACCACCATATCCATTCCATTCTTTTAGTTTATTATGATTATCTATAATATTAGTTTTTTTATTATTTTCTTTTGCCGGAATTTCTTCATACCTTATTTCATTTATGTCTTTTACTTGTCTTGCAAGTGAGCCATAATGAGAATCAACTACTAGTTTTGCCCTATTTTTAAGCATCTTAGTTTCACCATTTTTTATATTATACAGTACATATATTCCTTCTCTTTGATTTAGATATTTGCGTACACCACAGTCAAGTAATTCTTCATCAACATTGTATCTTGATATAATTACTACTTCAGTTTTTACATTCTTGCTTTTCATATATTCGTACGCTTTAACCACATCTCTTATAACATATATTTCGTTTAAATCATGAATCTCAACTACAAGTAATGGATAATCCCCTGATATTCCATATTTCCACAGGTTTTCATTTTTCAGTTGTATTTTTTCGTCACATTTTTGTTTTTTACTATAACATAATAGTCTAATCATCTTCTGATATATTTCTATATTTGCTCCAACTATTCCTAAATATCTAGTTTCTGCATCTGTCTGTGCTTTTGATAATTCATATACTCTTTCTAGCAATTCTGCATTTTTATATTCTTCTAAATTATTTAATAATGCCTGTTCTTCATACTCTGCTGACTGAATTATATAGACTTTCTTTCTACTTTGAGCAGGAACATGCACTATTTTTCTTATTGCTACAATTGGATTTATTGCATTTGTTCCTGTACTTGAGAAAGGAAGTGACTTTAATATGCAATCAGGAATTCCTTTATTTCCTCTGCTAATAATCTTTTCTTTATCTATTTCATATTCAAATTCATTATCATCTGCTACTATTGCAATTCCATAGAAAATATTTTTTTCATTATTGTTTCTTATTTTTCTAGTAATAATTAAATTATCATCTTTTTTATAAAACTTGATAAACATATTATCAAATGCTGGATGAGCGTCATGTTGCATTTTTGTTGCAATTATTGGAGTTCCTAAGGCTGTTAGTTCTAAGTTTAATGTTTTTTCTGTTTTATTTGATATTGTGATTTCATTTATTTCTAGCTTTATATCTGGTGCTATTGTTGTTAATTTATCTACACTTAATTTATCATTACCTAATTTCATTTCACTTGAATACGCTGTGAATGTTGTACTTTTATTTTTGACGCTAAAGTCTAAAATTTCCATGCTATCTATATCTTTGATATACAGTTTTTGATCTTTTAGTAATATTATTTCGTCAATTTTATTTAACGAGCTTCCATTTTCAAAAGTCGTCTTGCTATATTCATGTGTTGACAATACATTCGAACCTTCATTCCAAATAGCATTTTCCTCATAATCATGATATTTTATTTTCTTTACTTCTGTTTTTCCTGTATCTATTACAACATTTTGTGGCATCTTCTCTTGTAATAATATTTCTGTTGCTTTCATTTCAGGATTTTCCATAAATCTATCCTGCATTATTTCATTATTTAATAAATTATTTATTGCTACAAACAACATCGCTTGATGATGTGCCATATATGTTTTTACTATTTTTTTATTTTGAATATAATCTATTGATTCATAAAATCCATATTTTCCTCTTGCTCCTTCATCTTGCAATTTATTAAAATTACTTATAATTCCATTTGGATCATATTTATACGATATTGCTACCGAATATGGGCTTATTACTACTTCATTTTCAAGTCCGCGTTTTAACCCAAGCCATGGTATTCCAAAAGTCTTGTATTGATAATTACCATAAAAGTCTTTTAAATTAAATGCTGATTCTGATATACCCCAAGGCACTCCTAATTTACGTGCATATTCTTTTTGTGCAAATACTAATAATCTGCAGGACTCATCTAATAATGATGATTCAAATGTTGGTATTATTAGATTTGGCATAAGATACTCGAATGCAGTTCCACCCCAAGAAATTAGTCCTTTATACCCCTTTACTGTTGTTAATGTTCTTCCTAAGCATGTCCAATGTTTGCGAGGCACATCTTTTTTTGCTATTGCAATTATACTTGTTTGCCTTGCTTCTGATGCAAGTAAATCATAATATGAGTCTATCAATTTATTTTCACTACAATTATATCCTATTGAAAATAAACCTAATTTATCTTCATATAATTTACTAAAATCAGTATTCTCTATTATTTTATCTATTCTTTTTAATAATTCAGTATCTTCAATTTTCTGTGCAAATTGCTTAGCCACATATAGGCATCCTACAAAGTTACCACTATCAACTGTAGATACTACTTCTGGTTTTAAGACTTCAAGTGTATAAATATTGTACCAATTATATAAATGCCCATTCCATTTAGGTAATTTTGTTATTGTATCAATTACATTTTTAAGCATATTCGCAGTATAATCCAAACTTTCAAATCCCATGTCAAATGCCGAAATAATAGCTAAAAGTTCGAGTCCTATATTGGTTGATGATGTTCTATCTACAATTCTATTTCTTCTTCCTTCTTGGTAATTATCTGTTATTAGATTATTTACCATATTATCTTTGAAAAATTGCCATGTATCTTTTGCAATTCCAGTTAGATATTTCTGCTTTTCTTTTGAAATAACTTCTTTCTTAGATTCTTTTTTGCTCATTAAATACATTACTATTGGTGAAAACGCCCATAAAATTCCTATTGGATATATTATTGTTAGTATTCCCATTATTATTGAAAATAGCATTGTTCTTGAATATGTTTTTAATGAGTTTGGAGATTTATCACCTTCACTTGCTGTCGTCCATTCTAGTAAAAAGCTATGAGAAAATGTCATTCTGTATATTGACTTAATTATTGCATTAAATTCTACATTAGCTATGTCAGGTAATAACATTACATCTATTATATATCTAAATAAAACCTTCTGAGTATCTGAAAAATCCAGTACAAATAACGAATTGCGTGCTTCCCCATCTTTCTGATTTATAAATATATTAATTAACTTTAAAATAGTTGGTATTGCAAATATAACTAAAGATACTAATATTGCTGGAATATTAAAAAAACACATTCCTAAAAATATAGCTAAAAATACACATACTTCATTAAGATTTCTAATCAAATTGTCCCAGATTTTATATTTTGCAATAAAATTTAAATTACTTCGTAAATATCTTAGTATCTGAATATCTCCTCGTATCCACCTATGTTTTCTTATTTTATATGATTCATAATTTGACGGATATCCATCTATCATTAATATGTCAGTTGCAAGTCCACATCTTAGAAAATTTCCTTCTAATAAATCATGACTAAGTATTGTATTTTCTGGAAACGCATCTTTTAAAATATTGTAAAATACGTGCAAATCATAGATTCCTTTTCCTGTAAATGTTCCTTCATTAAATAAATCTTGATATACATCTGATACAGCATTTGTATACATCTCTATTCCACTATTATCTGAGAATAGACGCGTAAACAAGCTTTTTCTTCCCTCAACTAGGTCTATCGCCACTCGTGGCTGAATTATTGCATGACCTTTTACTACAATATTTCTTATTTTATCGATCTCAGGTTTATTTAAAATATGACACATTGCTCCAACTAATTCAGATACACTATCTAATATAAGTCGTGTATCTGAATCTATTGTTATAACATATTTTATTGGTTTTATCTTATCCTTTTCACAGGTATTAACTCTAAAATCTGATTTACCAGTTATTAAAAATTCATTTAGTTTGTTAATCATTCCCCTTTTACGTTCCCAGCCCATAAAGCATTTCTCGCTTTCAGACCATTCACGTTTTCTATACATGAAAAAAAATATTGGTTCATCAGTTGAATATTTTTTATTTAATTTCTCACATATCTTCTTTCCTTCATTTATTATGTTTATATCTTCACTTTCTTCTTTTGTATTACTTGCCGAGCAGTCTCCTAACAGTGTAAAATACAAATTTCTACTTTGATTAGCAAGATAATATACTTCTAAATTTTTAAATGCTTTACTAACATCTTCACTATTTTTTATTACCTCTGGCATTATACACATTGTTGCACATTCTTCTGGTATGTTTCCTTTTAATTCAATCTTTGGTATCATTCTTACTTTGCTATGCCTTGATACGATATATTGAATTATATGCGTTGCAGAGTTTATAATAGGAATTATTAATAATACCGCAATACAATTTACTATTCTAAATGCTAGCACGCTTATTATAAATGCCAACAGATATATACATATTGTATATATTTTAGCTTTACTGTCTTCTTTTAAAGTGAATATTTTCTTATTAGTGATTGTTTCGATTAATTCATTTTTACCTTCATCAATTATATAATATCCAACATGCTTTTTCTTAATGTCATCTTCACTTTTTTTGCTTAAAACTAGTACCTCTTCTGCAATAAATATTTCCGATAATTTTGTTTTCCTTGATATTCTTAAAATTTCTGACAAGTAATAGCTCTTTGTAGCTTCTGTCATATTGATATATACACCTGCTGGATCTTGATTTAATATTCTTTCTACTTCATCTACATTTCTAAATATCTGATTTATATCAATTCTTGAGATTAGTTTTATACTTGTTATCGCATTTTTTATTGATAATTTTCTGACTGCTATATCAAAATGTTCTCGATTTATTACTTCTGATATTGTCATTCCCATTTTATTTACTTGTTCTTCAAATGCATCTAAATATGGCTGCCCCTTTTTTCCATATCTTTTTAACGAATATGACATATATTCTATAAATGGATATTTTCCGTTAGTGGACATTTTTATTGGCTTAATTTTCTTATTTTCAATTAGTCTTTCAATCATATTTTGTACTTTGTATTTCTGCATTTGTGATATAAATATTCTTTCGCAAATTTTTCGTATTTTTTCTATTAATGATATCTGTATGAAAATTCCTATATTCCATATTTCTTCCATATTTAAGTTTTTCTGGCTCTGATATGCCATTAAATAATCTTGCAATTCTTCCTGATTTATCTTCCCATCTGTATTTGAAACTATTTCATTAGCTAATACAAATATTCGAGCAAATCCACTATCTGCAAGTCCTGGCATGCGAATATATTTATCTACTTTTAAATTTTTTATTATATTTTTTCCCGATTCGGAAATTATATAGAAATTATCTAATATCCATTCCCCTGCTGGATGAATTGGTATTTTTAATTTCACATGTTCATTTAATAATGTATATACTAATTCTATATACTCTAGATTTTTCTTTAGTCTTGGTATTGGATACGTATCTTTTTGTGACCTATTTATTACAATATTATCTGCTGCAATTTTTGACAAATATTCTTCTAATGATTTCTTATCTAGCACAGTTTCTTTAATCTCTAAGATTTTTGCCATAAAAAAAATCCACTCCTTGTTATATGTTTTGCACATATTTTCTCCAATTTGTGGATTATTATACTATGTCTATTTTTTTCTTTTGTTGCATATATTTATTGTAAATTTGATTTGAAAGGAATGTTTTTTACATGAATTTTATAAAACGAATTGCAATTATTTCTTCTGCTTTAGTTCTTACTGTTATATTTTATACTAGCACTCATTCAAAAGACATAAGTCTTATCCCTGTAATGACACTACCTGTTTCTAATAGAGTGATTGTACTTGATGCTGGACATGGCATTCCTGATGAACGGAGCCCAAAGTGCAAATGGAGTTACAGAAGCTAAGATAAATTTAAATATTACATTAAAATTGCAGAAATTACTTGAAAATAGTGGCGCTACTGTTATTCTTACTAGAAGTGATGATAATGCAATATATGAATTAGAATCTGATTCTATTTCTAAGAAAAAAGTTTCTGACATTCATAATAGAGTTAAAATCGGCAATAGTTCATCTGCTGATATTTTTGTTTCTATTCATTTAAATAAAATTCCTCAGTCTCAGTATTCTGGTTGGCAAACTTTCTTTCAGTCTGGAAATGATAAATCAAAAATACTTGCTACTTCTATACAGAATAACTTAAAGGATGCTATTGGCACTCCAAATGATAGAGTACCATTAGTATTAAATAATGTATATATTATGAAACATGTTGAGATTCCTACAACTATCGTTGAATGTGGATTTCTTTCCAATCAAGAAGAAGAGGCTAAACTTATTACTGATGAATACCAGAATAAGCTAGCCTGGGGAATCTATAATGGAATTATGGATTATTTTTCTTCTCCTCAATAAAATCCTGTACCATTAGTTTTATTAATGTTGCTATTGGAACTGCAATAAACATTCCTATTACTCCAAAGTAAGCTCCACCAATTGTTACTGCAAATATTACTAATAATGGGCTTATTTGAAGGCGTGAGCCAGTAATACGTGGATTTATAATATTAGCATCTATTTGTTGTAATACTACAACTACTATTGCCATTATTATGGCTTGTTTCCATCCACCAGTTAGTAATGTAATTATTATTGATACACCAACTCCTACAATAGCTCCAAAGTATGGAATTAAATTTGATATGCCAATAAATACTCCTAATAATAATGAGTATTTAACACCTATTATGCTCATTGCAATACATGTAATTGCAGCTACAATAAATCCATCTATTACTTGGCTTGATATAAATCTAAAGAAGATCTGATTTCCATTTGTGAAATAACGCACAAATTTATTATATCCATTTTCAGTCATTACAGCTTTTGCAAATGAATGTATAAATTGAGTTATCTGCTCTTTGCCTGCTAAAATATATATTGAGCAAATTAGTGCAATAAATATATTTAATATTGATTTAACTGCTCCAAATGCTGAGTCAATGTATGTCTTAATTCTATCTGGTGTAAACATTTCCTGAACATTTATTGTTTGTATAAAATCTACTATCGGTTTTAATACATTATCTTTTAGCCACGGAGCCCAATTTGCACCGATTGAATCTATTGTTATTGAATTATAATAGCTTTGAATATTTCCAACGAAATCTACTATACTACTAATTAATGCTGGTATAATGAACTTCATAATTAATGATATCATTGCTATTACTAGCACATATACTATTGCGATACTTAGACCTCTTGTTCTTTTTAGCTTTGTCTTTTTTAATAATTCCTCTACTTTTTTACATGGAATATACAAAATATAGGCTATTAATATTGCTATAAGAAAAGGTGCCATTATTGATAATAAATTTCCTAGCCACTTTCCTATTCCAGTAAAGTTGTCAAAAAATTTATAAATTATTATTAAAACAGTTCCTATAGATACCCAGTATATCCACCTTTTTGTACCCATTATTTTTTCTTTTTTCATATAATTTATTCCTTACACATTATTTAGATTTTTAAGGTCATATCTATAAACCTACAATTTTATATCAAGTTCAATTGGGCAATGATCGCTTCCCATTATTTCATTATGAATTTTTGCATCAACTATTTTGTCAGCAATTCTATTAGATACAATAAAATAGTCTATCCTCCAGCCTGCATTTTTTTCTCTAGCATGAAACATATATGACCACCATGTATATTTGCCAGTTTCATCTGGATATTTATATCTATATGTATCTGTAAATCCACTGCTTAATAGTTCTGTCATCTTTCCTCTTTCTTGATCTGTAAATCCTGCATTATGATGATTAGAACTTGGATTTTTTAAATCGATTTCATTATGTGCAACATTTAAGTCACCACAGTAAATCACTGGTTTTACTAAATCTAATTTTTTTAGATATTCGCGAATCTCGTCTTCCCATATCATTCTATAATCTAGTCTTTCTAGCTCTCTTTTAGAATTTGGAGTATAGCAATTTACTAAGTAGAATTTATCATATTCTAGTGTTATTATTCTTCCCTCTTTATCATGTTCATCTATGCCTAATCCATAAGTTACTGATATTGGCTTTTCTTTGCAAAAACATGCTGTGCCAGAATATCCTTTTTTCTCAGCATAATTCCAGTATTGATATTCTCTGATTTTCTTTAATTCGTCATCTACCTGATTTTCTTGTAATTTTGTTTCTTGCAAACTAAATATATCTGCATCAATATCTTTAAAGAAATCATAAAATCCTTTTCCTACTGCTGCTCTTATACCATTTACATTCCACGATACTAATTTCATAAATCTTTTCCTTCCATATTTGTAATTTACAAAAAGCTATTGATATATTATTATCAATAGCTTCTTTTTTAATACCATCCTTTTCTCTGAGAATGACTCCATGCATTTGTTGGATTTCCATATCTACTTTTAATATAACTTAATCCCCAGTTTATCTGAGTTTTATAATTTGTTAAATAGTCTGAACCAGCAGATGCCATCTTGCTTCCCGGTAAAGCCTGTGGTATACCATAAGCTCCTGAGCGTGAATTATATGCTCCTGGGTTCCATCCACTTTCTCTATTCCATAAGCTTACTAAGCAATTAAAATCAGATTGTGACCATCCATAAGCATTACATTTCTCTGCAGCATAAGCTTGATATTCTGCAACACTTCCAGATATTCTTGATCTAGAACTTCTTGATGTTACTATCTTTGTTCTAACTTCTACTATTTTGTTTACTGGTTCTTTAACAATAGTTGAAGATATCTCTGTTTTCTCAATTTCATTTCCATTCTGATATTTTATTCTATAAGTTACTCGTTTCAAGCCATTTGATCCAGCTTGAACAACAGTATTCTTCTTTAATTCACTATCACCTGAAACGTCTTTTGTTATTGTTTCATAAGGAATTTCTTCTTCAACTGTTACAACTTTTTCAACAATTGATGTATAGCTTTGTAATATCTCATCTGCTGAGAAATAAGATTCATCAGATTGTACTTTTACTTCACCTTTTGTAATTGTAATTGTCTTATTATCTGATAGCTCTGATTCAAGATCAGGAACTACTGTTTCACCGTCTAATACGACTATATGGTTATCACTTAATATCTTTGATACTTTTCTTTGTGTTGTCATTATGTCCATCTCATATCCGCTTGATAAAACAATCTTTACAGATACAAGTCTTTCGTTTGATGCCATGACTCCCATCATACCAGTTAACATTATAAATATTATTGCAATTATTAATATCTTCTTAACTGAAAGTATAGATTTCTCTGGCTTTGTTGTTTTACTTATTTGTTTTCTCATAAAACCTCCTTTTAAGTAACACACTTCCTATTATACCATTTTCTATATAATATGTCAAATTTGTCTTAATTATGTCCACTTACTATTTTAGTGTGTTTGGAGGTTTTTTACTTATTATTGAAATCTACTTTAACAGATTTTTTTGCTTCTTCAGTGTCAATTTTATACAATTCTTGTGCTTTAAATCCAAATATTCCAGCTATTATGTTTGATGGAACAGTTTGAATTTTAGTATTATATCTTGTAACAATATCGTTATAAAATTGTCTTGAATATGAAATTTTATTTTCTGTATCTGTTAATTCTCCTTGTAATGATATAAAATTCTGATTTGCTTTTAAATCAGGATAACTCTCTGCAACAGCCATTATTGATTTTAAACTTGATGATAATTCATTATCAAGTTTCATCTTTTCGTCAGCCGTTGTGGC
>HF993637.1:43188-68407 GCA_000433915.1 Clostridium sp. CAG:793 | reverse complement strand
CAGCCGTTGTGGCTTCTGACCATGATGTACGTAATTTTGTAACATTTTCTAATGTTTCACTTTCATGTGTCATATATCCTTTTACACATTCTACTAAATTTGGAATTAAATCAAATCTTCTCTGTAATTGAACATCTATTTGACTCCATGCATTTTGCGTTCTTTGCTTTAATGTAACTAATGAATTGTACATAATTGCTATTATAATAGCTAATACAATAATTACACCTAAAATAATCCACCACATAATGGTTTCCTCCTTTTCTTGCTTTTTACAGCTTTAATAACTCTAGTATATCATATAAATATTTTTTTAACAATATACCCCATTATATATTATAAATCTTGCAAGCATTATTATATGTATATTTTGCAATATCATCTATCTTCATATTTCTAAAATCAGCTATTTTCTGAGCTATATATCTCACATTTCTTGAATCATTTCTAGTTCCTCTAACTGGCTCTGGTGCTAAATATGGGCTATCAGTTTCAATTAAAATACGATCTAATGGAATCATATTTACTATTTCTTCTGCATTTTTAGAATTTTTAAATGTTACAGGTCCTGCTATTGAAATATAAAATCCCATCTTTAATGCTTCTTTTACCAATTCTCTATTAAATGGGCAACAATGAAATACTCCTTTTTTGTCTACTGGATTATCTTTTAATATCTGCAATGTATCCATTACAGCATCTCTTGTATGAATTACTATTGGTAGTTTATGTTTATTTGCAAGATCTATCTGCATTTTAAAAGCTTTCTTTTGCCAATCTTTATCTGTATCATAATGATAATCTAGTCCAATTTCTCCAACGGCTACAATCCTTCTTAGTTTATTTCCTATCATACGATTAGCCTCTATAAGTTCTTGCTCTTTTTCTAGCATTCTATTTATTTCATTAATATCACTCATAAAATTTTTGCTTAAGTCATTTGGTGAAATTCCGGCTGTTGTATATATATAATCATATTGTTTCGCAAGTTCTAGCCCATCACGAGATCCTTCTAAACTATATCCTGCACTAATAAATTTAGTTACACCACTCTCGTGTACTTTTCTTATTACTTCATCTCTATCTTCATTAAATTTCTCATCATCATAATGTGCATGATTATCAAATAATTCTAACATTATTATCCTCCTTTAGTATAAAAGACTCCCACTTTAATGGAAGTCTATATTTTATACGCAAACTGAAACATTTGCAACTGCATATTCTTTTAAATGTGATAAGCTAATATCTATGTCTGCTTTTTTTAAGTCCACTCCTATTAAATTAACATACGGTCTTCCTTGCTTATCATTTAATATCTCTATATTTTTCCAAGATACAGAATATTTATCATCTAAGTATTTTGATATTGCCTTAAATGTTGCTTCTTTTCCAGCAAATCTTGCTGCATAATGTTCATATCTCATTTTCTTCTTGCTTTCACAATATTTTATTTCTTTATCTGTAAATACCATTGTCTTGAATTTATCACTTTCTAATGCCTCTTCTATTCTGCTGACTTCTATTATATCAGTTCCCACTGTAACTTTCATATTTTATTCCCTTCATTTTTATTCTTAGCCAAGCCAGTTTAATAAATTTGCTATTCCAATTATGATAAACACAACTAACATGATTATTAAAAATCTTTTAGTTGATATGTTTTCATTCATTTTATTATTTTTATATAATAATTCGAATTGATTTTCTACCATTACATATAGCGAATCCATTTTCAATTCTTTTTCTACTTTTTCGCAAAATGTATCTTTGTCTGTTATATCAACTTCATATACATCTTGTGTGAATTTTACAAATGAATTGCGTGCTTTATCAAATAAATCAATATCATGAATGTCTTTATTTAATAGTTTTAAATATATTAATTTATATAATTCCATTATATATGCATATAAATGCTGCTCTTTCTCATCTTTAGGAATATAATAATCTTCACTTCTAAGATTTATTAATTCCATTTTTGTTCCTTGTTCATATTTAGTAACTTTTTTTATTGTTTTTATATCATCTGTTATTGCAAAACATATACCTGTATTAAAACATACTATTCTATCATTTCCTTTTTCGAATATATTACATGTATATCTACTGCAAACAGCAGCTTTTAGGTCATTGTCCATCTCTTTATATTCGTCTATGTCTTCTTTAAAATTTAAGTCAAATGTCCAGAACATAAAGCTTCTTGCTATTGGCAAGAAATAATCATATATTCCTTTATCTTTCTTCTTCTCAAATAGTTTAAGTGTAAATTTGTCCTCTAGTAATAATTCATAATAGCCTGCCATTCTTTTTTCATCAATTAAATATGGATGAATTTTCTTTTGTTCCATAAATCCTCCTTTTGACAGTATAACTGTCTTTCTCATACGTTAATTAATTATTCGTTTTCATCAGTATAATAATTTGCATTTAAATCTGGTGCTAGATGCCATCTTGCAATAAAGCTTACTACTGTATTCTGGCTTAATGTATATGTTGGATTAACTATTACTTTTCCTGTTGAGTCTATTGCTCCCCATTTGCCATCTTTCTTTACTCCTGCATAACCATATTCATTCTGCTCTGTTGCATCATCATAAATATAGTCTACTATTACAACTCCATTTTTATCTACAAATCCGTATTTACCATTTTGTTTTGATAAATATAATGTATTTGCAGAAAGTACATCTTTTATTTCTTTTTCTTCTAATCTAAAGTTGTAATATTTATATTCTCCGTCTTTTCTTACCTTTATATATCCTGATTTTGTATTTATCTCAGATACTATTCCTGTTGCTTTTACTTCAAAGTTTGCATCAATTAAATCTGTATTTCCATCTGCTCTATCAGCTTCTATAAATCCTTCTTCATTCATGTAATTTATTTTATTATACATAAATTGTACTTTTGTTTCACCCGATGTATTTATTATTCCATATTTATTATCTTTTTGTGCTATATAGTTTCCGTCAAATGCATAAGCTAGATATTGATAACCACCTTTTATAACATCATTTCCTTCTGCTGATATAACTGAATATTCATTTCCATTCTTAACTATGATGTTACTATTATCTATGCTTGTTGCTTGACTAAATTTATTCTTTAATTTTACTGTTCCATCTGCCGTAATAAGTTCTAAGTCTTGTCCTTCTTTTACAATATACATATTGCTTCCACATACACCTGTAATTTCAGTATATCTACAGCTTAATACCTGCTTTTTGTTATAATTGATTAATCCATATTTTCCACTTTCATCTTTTACAACATATCCATCTTCATATTTTCCTGTTAATGCTTTTATTTCTGTATATTTGTTTTCAATTATTACGCTTCCACTGCTATCTACTAATCCTTTTTTACCATCTAGATCTGTTACTAAACTATTGCTTACTCCTGTTAATGGTTCTATTGATGTATATTCACATGTTAGCAAGCCTTTTCCATTAAAATTAATTAGCCCATATTTTCCGTCTTTTTGTACTTTTAATACTGTTGTATCATAAAATATATTTCCGTATTTATCAATGTTCTGCACAGCTTCTACTTTATCATAATCCTCAAATAGCTTTTTAGAATTACTATCTACTGCATATGAATCAAATGTTCCTTTGTCCAAATCCACATTTTCTGAGCATATAAACACTGCTTTTGTTGAATCTGGAATAACTATCATGTCACTATATTCTGGTTTTATTACATATTCACCTTTTGAGTTTATTACTCCCCATTTACCATTCGTATATACTGAAATGAACGAATTGGCTACATTCTTACTTTCTACCTTCTTTGTATTTTTGGGCATTTTTATTATTAATACCACTGCCATTATTATAACTATTAATACGAATATTGTAGCTATAACTTTTTTTATATTTAATCGTGGCTCTCCACCATCATATCTTCTTCCTCTTCCCATATATTGTTTATAATAATCAATAAAACTGATATATTATAATCTCCTTTCTTATATAAAAGTCAATTATAATATATCAGTTTTCTAAGTTTTTTTCAAGTATTAAGCTATATATATATTATTTTTTCATAACTTTAAATACAATTACACTCATATCGTCCTTTGGTTTTCCTACACAGTTGTCTATTGCTTCTCTTAAAATTATATCTGCTATCCTTTCTGGAATATCAGTTTGTATGTCTTCTAGTAAATATTTAAGCCATAAATCTCTATTAGCAAATTCCATATTTGAATCTAGTATACCATCACTACACATTACTACGATATCTCCATCTTCTAAGTCTTTATCATAAGTATCAATTTGTATATTTTTCATGATTCCAGTAGGTAATGATGTTGATTTTATTAAACTTACATTTCTATTTTTCTTTACATAGGTTGGGCAAGCTCCGTTTTTAAGTAATTCCATATTTCCTGCATATAAGTCTAGAATTGATATATCTAATGTTGCATAGTTGTCGTCTTTATTAGCTGTTAGTATTGCTGAGTTTATTAGTTTTATTGATGTGTCTTTGTTAAATCCTGAGCCTAATAGTCTCTCTAACATACTTATTGCTATCTTACTGTTTTTCATAGCATCTGGTCCTGAACCCATTCCATCACTTATTGCATACATGTATTTTCCATCTCCTAATCGTATCTGAGAGATCATGTCTCCTGATACGATTGAGCCATCTTTCTTTGCTTTAGCAATTCCTGATTGAATTATATATTTATTAGCTGATATATATGTATAATTGCACATTTCTTTATTTAAACGTATTCCACACTTCTGATCTTGGATTGTTAATTGGTCTCCTAATACTTTGCTAGCAATTCTTGATATTGGCTTTATAGGGCATAACTTTCCTTCTGCATCATTACATATTGACGTATACGCATTTATTATATATCTTCCTGATTCTTCTTGCTTAATATTTATATCTTGTAATTGTATGTTTTTATTTTTTAGTTCATCTATAATTTGCTGCTTTTTGTCAGCAAATTTATCTTCTTCTGCCTTATGTGTCATATCACCTGTAATGTCTTCTATTGCTGATTTCACAGATTTTAATTGTTCTGACATATTGGATTTTACTTCATCCATTTTCTTTTGCCATACAAAATTTACTTTGCAAATTCTATATGATGAATTTATTACTTTAAGTACCTTGCGAATTTCCGTCTGTTCTTCATTATTTGATTCAATATTATCTGAATTCATTAAATATATGTTATGTTTTGCACAAATACTAATTAGTCCATTTTCTGTAAGTATTCCATTTTCCTGCAAATTATTGAATACATCTTCTAATATTCCATCTTCATTATTATACAAATCATCATATAATAAATTGTCTTCCATTCCATCTAATGATTTAATTAATTCATCTTCAAATAATTGCTCATTTTGCTCATAAAAATCGTCTTCTCTATAATTATTTGCCATTTCTGATATTGTTTTTGATATGCTATTTAGTTTGTCAATAGCTTCATCATCACCTTCTATTGCTCTACCTGCTTCTGGCAATAACTTTGTTTGAGGCATTATCTTGTCTATGCTTATTTTACTTACTTTTGGCATTGCAAGTAGTCCTACTGATGCAATTAGGATTTCTTGAAACATTATTATATTGCTCATACCACCATTTGCACTATATGCAATTAGTATATTTCCTATAATAAATCCTACTATTACTCCTATCTTACCACATCTATTTAATAAACCTGCTATCATTCCAGAGATTGCATACGCAGCAATTACAGTTGGTGTTCCGTCACCTATTATTCCTAGCACTATTCCTACTGTTATACCTGATACTCCTCCAACAAGTACACCATTTCTCCAGCCTAATACTAATACCATGAATATACACAATATGTTTCTTATATTAAATGTCATTATTGATGTTTGTCCTAATGCACTAACTGCTATTGCAACTAGTAAACTTGCACCAATTACTTCTTCTACTGAAAATACTTTCTTTATTCCATATTCTGATATTACATTTATTGAATTTACAAATATTTTATAAAAAATATATCCTGCGACACTTAGTGTAATCGCAACCAATATATCATATATATACATTCCTTTTATAAGTGTACATATTAGCTGTACGGCAAATGTCGAAAGAAATAGATATGCTCCAAGATGTGTCTTCTCTGCTTCATCTTCATTTTTTACTGGCTTTTTTATAAGTACCATCATTAATAATACTATTGATGTAAATATGTATATTAATGTTGCTTGTCCGCCAAATTTTATTGCTGTTCCGAGCATTCCTGCAATATATACCATTACCATTGGTAGTCCAGCACTTATACATGCTGCAACCATAGCTAGTCCAAATGGTGCTATTTTCCAGCCTTCATTTGCTCCAAATCCCACCATCGAAATCATAAATGTTAATATGTATACACAAATATTTTGCACTGTAAATATTTTAGCTATTGCACCTTTATAATCAACATTTGTCTTGTATTTTTCTTCGCTTTGATCATAACTTTGTGAAAAATTTTGTAACATTTTTATCACCTCTTACTTTTTTAACTAATGTTATTTTAATACTTTTCTTTGGATTATTTTGTCAAATTAACACATTTACATTAAAAAAGTATAATACTTTTTGTGCTATATTGTGCTTTTATTTTATATGAAAAGCCCTAAAAATACAAGATATTTCAATAAATTTCGCTAAAAAAGTCGATTATAGTTTTATTTTTGATTATAAAAAATAAAGACTGTTTACATTTTTATGTTAAACAGTCTTTATTAATTTATAGAATTATTCTATTTTATTATTTTTTTCTTGATGATAACTATTCCAGCAATTATTATGCCTGCTACTGCAATTACTGTTGCAATTACAGGGATATAGTTCTTATCTGCTCCTGTTGGAGGCATTATAACAATCTTTTGACTGCTATCGCTGTCTACTTCTGTTGGTGTTACAAGGTCTACTGGTGTGTATAAATCATCACGAGCATTGCTTCCTAATGATTGATCTGCCATTTCTTGATTTCCTGATACTGAATATACCATTCTTCTACCTTGCTTATTAGATGTTGCAACTATTTCTGATAAGTTGTTGTATACAAAGTTATCTCCACTTGTAGAGTTTGATAATAATGCTGATAATACTAATGATGTACTTACTTGTGATTTATTATTATCAACTATTGCTGGTAATAAGTCTTCTGACAACTTGTCTGTTGTTAATACTGTGTTGTATGTTGCAAGTTTATCTGCATATTGTCTATTTATTAAGTCTTCATCAAGTTTTGTCTCATCTATTGTAATATTATCTCCTGTTAAACTTAATGTTCCATTAGAAGTTAATGTTACTGATGGCATGATTTCTTGTTGTGTTTTTACTTGCCAATTTGCATTTACATCTTGTACATTCTTGTCATACTTAATGTAGTTTGATACATAGTCAATCACTTGCTTTGCATTTGTTGTTGACATATATGATGTATCTCCTGCATGAGCTGATTTTCCTATATAGTAGAATTGTTTATCTAAGTAATCAACTTCTCCTACATTTGTTACAGTAAATTTATATACTGCTTCAATCTGTGCCCCTGCAATCAATTCTTCATCCAAGTATGCTTGAATTAACTCTGGTGTTTGTTTATTGTTCTTTCCTAATTTATATCCTTTTAAACGTAGGTTATTGTATTTATTGTCATAATAAATGCTATGTCCTTCATGTTTTGCAAAATATAAATTATTTACTGACTGATGTGTATCAAATAATATCTGTCCATTTGCAAGTGTTAATTTTAAGCTTGTTATTTCTTTATTAAGTTTTAATTGAGCTTCTGGTCTTTCTTGTAATCCTAAATCAATATCTCCTATTGTGTATGTTAATTTGTTGTCTTTTCCTTGATTTGATGTTTCTTTAGAATTATATTCAACTTCTGTATCAATTACACCTGTTTGAGCCACCATTTGAGTATTTGCAATTAACTCATCTATTTTAGCTTGTTGTGCTTGTTTTTGTAAGTCTTCTGTCTTATATGTGTATGTTCCAGTTGATTCAAATGAGTTCATTATCTCTGCTCTATTATTTAATAGAGTTGAATCTGATGCACCTTGTGACCAAGAATTTACTTTCTCTCTATATGAGTAGACATCTTTTGCATCTGATGCGCCTTGTACTGTAGCACTCTTAGCTATATCATAATAGTAATTTGTTGATTTATCTGTCGCATTAGTATAGTTTTGTTTTTCATAATCTACAAATCCTTGTATTCCATTATAGCTTGAGTCTTGGCTTATTCCTGGTTGATATGTTGTTGATTTATAATCTTGACCATTATATGATTTAACATTTAATCCTTTTTGTCCTAGTAATTTATTTACATCATTGTCTTCACTTGTTAATACTGTTTGAGTTGTATCTCCATAAGTGAATCTAATTATAAAGTCTCCAGTTGGAACTGATTTGAATGAATATGTTCCATTGTTTTCTCCTAATTCATCTGGTAGAACTTCTAATATACCAGGTCCTGTTAGGATTACTTTTGATTGTCCTTTTCCACTGAAATATCTAGTTAAATCTTCGTCTCCATCTTTTACAAGTCTGCCACCTTCGAATTTGTATGTTGCTGTACCCCATACTTTTTCTCCACTATAGCTTCCTACAAATATACCGTTATCATCAACATTTTGAACTAATTCAACTAGTTCAACTTTTACACCATTTATTTTTGTTTCATCATTATCGTATTTTCCGTTTCCGACAACTGCTGAGTCATTCATTACTGTTCTATTGTCTTCATATACATATCCTGTTAGTCTTCTTGTCTCATCATCACCATCTTCACCTGTTTTGATTACTAATTTAATATTTGGTGCTTTATCAGTATCTGGTTCTGCTCTATTTTGAACAGGATCATCTTTTGAATACTTGATATCTCCATCTGATGTTAAATCATTTTCTGTTAAGTTTCCGGCATTTGATATTGTATCTATTATTCCTGCTGTTTTATTTCCTACGCTAACATCTACTGTACTGTTATCAGCATTTAAATGTCCTGGTATTACAGCTCCTTCTGAATAATATGTTGAATATCCATTGATTTCAGCTATATTACGTTTTCCTACTGTTGTGTTTCCATTATTTAAGTCTTGATCAACTTTTACTTTGCCTGTAGCTTCATCTTTATTTACTTTGAATGTTACATACGCATACGCAAATTCTCCTGGTGCTAATCTATCATTTCCTGATGCTGATTTTATTCCTGTAATATAAAGTGAATTATATGTGTATTGTCCATTTGATAATGTTTTAGCACTTCTATCTGCAAAACTTGTATTATTGCTTACTGTTAGTTCTGCATTTTCTAGTTTTCCACCATTTGCATTGTTTCCTACATAAGAGTTTACATAGCTTCCTGTTACATTTCCATTTTCATCATAATTATTATATGAATTTAATGAATATACTCCATTTGACCCTAATGTTCCATCAAATGTATATTGATCTGCATCATAGTAATCTACAATTTCGTTTATAGTTGAATATAAACTTTGTGATCTATTCTTTATTGCTAATCTATATGTTACATATACTTGTAAATCCTTGCTAGATGATGTTCCTGCGTCTTTTCCACTATATAAGTATTCTGATTTACGTACTTCTCTTGTATATGTGTATGAACCATTATACAATTCATCTGATGCTCTGACTTCTACATTCCAACTTCCATCATCACTTAAATCTTTCTTAGAATAATTGTATTCATGTTTCTTACCATTTACTATAACTGTTGCTTTGTATACATCTTTTTGTAGATATAATTCTTCTTGTTGTCTTCTTGTTATTCCGAAATCTACATATCTACTTTGATCTGATTTTTTTGTATATAAATATGAATATGTTTCTCCAAGCGTTATTGTTTCTATTTCATCTGTTGGATTTTCTAGATTTTCAAGTACAAATCTATCATATACTGGATATTCCACTAATTTATTGGTTAATGGATCTGTTACATGTGTTGTTGCATCTATCATACAATCTTTGATAAATGTTATAACTCCTGCTCTATCCTTGCTTCCAACTCCTAATGATGCTAGATAACTATCTAGTTCTTGATATGCACTTTCATAAGATCCCTTTTGTGCTGCAAGTTCTACAAATTTGTTCCAAGCATCTTCATAAGTTAATGCTCCATCTCCATAAGCTATAAAGCTTCCATCATCTTTCTCAAGTTTTGCAAGTAATGCATAAGATGTATGCCATTCATTACCTACTTTGTAGTTCTGAGTTGTTGAATCTATTTTTCCAAATTTGCTGTTAAAGTTTTCTCTTGCTTCTTCCTCAGCATTTGAATATCCACCTGTTAATTGGTTCTTATAATATGTTGCTTGATATACTTGACCATTGTATGTAAATCTTACATAGTATTTCATTAAAGGATTTAATCCTTTAAAATGATATGAACCATTGCTATCTGTTACTGTTGTTCCAACTAGATTTCCATTTTTATCATATAATCTTACTAACATTCCCGCATACGGTGTATCTTCTTCTGATCTTACTCCTGTAATATTTCCTGTTTTTACTTCTGGTAAGTCAAGCCATACATTTCCACCTAATTCCATTGATATTTCTTTTAATCCTAATTCAATATCAACTTTATCTGATGTTGTACCTACTCCTAATTTTAAGTCTTCAGTTCTCTCTGATAGACCAAATTTTAGGCTATCTGATACATAGATAAGTTCCTGGATTCTATTTGGATCTGTTATTTCCGCTGTATAACTAAATCCTGTTACATAATTTTCATATATAGGTTCTGTTCCTTGTGATGGATCATTTGGATCTTTTGGCTGAGTTCCAACTTGTCTTCTTTCTGTTGTTACTTTTGTTGATAAGATTTTTACTCCTATACTTGCTCCAAAGTTTCCATTTGCTTTCAATGTTCCTGAATTTACATAGTTCTCAGCTTTGAAATCTGATTCTTTTACATCTATTCCTGAAACATTTCCGCTAAATGTTTCGCTACTTCCAACACAATATTTTACTTTTCCTGATATTTTGTTTAAGTAATATATTGTAACTTTAGGATTTATTGTTGTTATTCCATTTGTTGGTTTGAAACGAATATAAAATTCTTCTCCCCAGTTTGGAAATTGAATTGTGTTTCCGCTTTTGTCTAGGAATTCAATATCTTCTCCTTCTATTCCTGTAACTTCTGCATTTGCAAAAGCTGGATAGTTAGGATAATTTACTTTATTTATTCCTGCTAATTCATTATATAATATTGTTTTTGCTTCACTTGTTGAGCCTGATAAGTCCGCATCAACATCAACACTGTATGGTCCTACTGTATATGTTCCAGATATCTGGTCTACTAATACTTTAGAATCTTTAGTTGTTGTGTTTAATGTAATTTTATTTTGTCCTTTTAAAATTCCATAGTAGAATTGTGCATATTGATTTGATCTTGCTATTAAACCATTGCTTGATGTTGGACTTGTTGTTTGTCCTGCATATGCAGCAAGAACGCCTTGGTACCCTGCTTTGTCTTTAAACTGACCTGATGCCCATATAATCTGTTGCAATGTTGCACTTGAACTATCCCATGTTCCAGTTTTCATTGCTGAATAGAATGCAAATCCAATACTTGCTTCTATGTCTCTATCTTCTTCTGAATAGTTGTCTACTATACTTGATGAATCAAGTCCTAGTACGTTTTCAACATACCAGCCTTTTAGATTATCAACACAGAATAAGTTTGAATTATATTGGTATGGTTCTGCAGGAGGGTTTGAGATGCTTATACCATATACAGCTTTACTGGCAAATAATATGCCAGAAGCTATAATCATCATAAGTATAAATTTTATTTTTTTACTCTTTATCCTCATGTCTCTTTCCTTTCTTATAGAATATTATACATTTTACTAATTACATGTTTCTTTATTTCATATACTGCAAATGCTATTAATGCAAGTACACCTATTGCAATTCCTGCATAAGAAACAGCTTCTTTACCAGTTGACATCGCTATTACTGCATCTGCTGATGACATATCATCTTCTCCGTCTTGCTTGTTTCCTGCTTTTGAGTCTATATCTTCTATTCCGTATTCATCATATGATGTCTTTATCTCTGCAGTATTTCTGAATGTTCCCATGTTATCATTTGTCATTTTCTTTGATAATACAAATTTTATTTCTTTTGTTTCTCCTGGATTTATTATTGTATTTGCAAGTGTTGTGCTATATGCGTTTCCGTCTTTTCCAAGATACCATTCTTTATTTAGTTCTGAATTGAATGTCATTCCTGATGGAATATAATCTACTATTTCTTTAGCATATCCCGGAATGTCTCCTTCATTTGTAACTTGTATTGTATATTCAACTAAAACTGTTGCATAATCTGTATAAGAAGTTGAAAGTTCTACTTTTGCAATTGTTTTATGATCATAGTCATAAGCTCTTGTCTTTGTTTTTGGATTAGCTACTGTTATTTTTGTGATTGTTTTACTCAATTTTAAATCAAATTTTTTCTTTGATATTAATCCTAAGTCTATATTGTAAGTATTAGCATTTGTAACTGCTATTGTATCTGTTGCAGCGACTTGTTTGTCCACGATTTTTGCTAAAACGAAGTCTGAATTTTCTGCATCTACTAATCCTTCTACATGATATGATGTTATATCATAAGTATTTTCATCATATTCTGCTACTACTATATAATTTCCTGGTTGTACATTTATAAATGTGTATTTTCCTTCATTATCTGTTACTTTTGATAATTCTTTGCCATCTACATCTTTTGCTATACTTCCTGTATCTTTATTATATAATTTTACTGTTATTCCTTGTAGCTTTGTTTCTTCTTGTTCTTTCTTTCCGTTGTTGTTTTTGTCAAACCATGCAGTTCCACTAATCTTATATGTTCCATCTTTTGTCTCTTCATCATCTCTTGTTTGTCCATTGCCATTATTATTGCTGTTATTTTCATTGTTTGAGCTATTATCTCCAGCTGACCCTTTCGATGTTCCGATTATTTTATGTGATACTACATTTGTTTCAAATTTTGAATCATCTAATGTTACTACTGCTTTATTTTCTATTGTTGCTGTTTTACCTTTTTCTAATTTATATGGTACTGCAACTACTGTTAGTCTTGCTGTTTCTCCAGCTTTTATTGTCATTGATGTAAGTATTGTTCTTGATGCTCCATCTACTTTTTTCTCTCCATTTATGTCTTTAATTCTATATCCTTTGATTCTTAGTTCACTAGGTAATGTATCTGATACAGATACTGTTACATCTTCATTTTTGTTGTTTTTTACATCTATGTAGTATTCTATTTCATCATTGTCATTCATGCTTGATTCTGAAATATTGCTTGATTGTGATACTAATATATTGTTAATTACTAAATTGTGTTTTACATCAGCAAGTGTAAGCTCTTCCATTTCATCACATTTTATTTTTGACTTTGCTTGAACTTCTACATCTTTGTTAAATTCATTTACTTTTGCATTTATAAGCAATCCATCTGTTGCTCCTGCTGCTAGTTTAGAATTTGTATATACTAATGTATTCGTTTTCTCGTTATATGTGTATTTTGTTCCTTCATTATTAGCAACTGATGTTACTTTTATTTCATTAGGAAATACTATTGTTGCTTGTATATTATTTTTTACATCAAAGTTTACATTCTTTATGTTCATATAATATGTTACAGTATCTCCTGCCTTAAGAGTCTTATTTGTCTTATCTGATGTTAAACTTGCTACTAAATATCCTTTTACTACATTTACTGTTTGACCATATACTGCTTCTTCAATTTTGTCTGCTGTTATTTTAGTTGTTACATTTAATTGTGCATTTTTTTCTGATGATGATAATATTTTTGTTACTGCTACTTTATATGAAATTGTTGTAGATTCTCCTGCTTTTATTGTAGCAATTTTTTCTGTTTTTGATTTTGTTTGTGTATCAATTTTGTATGTTTCTACACTTGACATATTAGTTGCGGTTTGGATAAATGCTAATCCTTCTGGTAATGTTGTTGTAACATTTACATTTGTTGCATTTTCTTTTCCAGTGTTTTTTACATTTATATCATATTGAATATATTGACCTTCTTGTACATTTGCTCCATCTGTAATCTTTGCTCCTGAGTTTAAGTTTGTTAAGTTCATCTCAGCTTTTACATCTGGTATTTCACCTGTTGTTACTCCTACTGATTTAGCAATTATAACATTTTGCTTTGTTCCTTCTTGTGCGTCGTTGTTGTAGTATAAAGCATATGTTGATTTTGAAGTTTGTCCATATTCAAGATTCTCTGGTAATATTACATTATAAGAATAACTAAATCTGCTCTTATTTTTTACTATATTTTTTGCAACTATTTTGTATGATCTTGCATTTTGTGTATATGTTGTCTTCCATGATGTTCCATCTATTTTTTCGTTTACATTTTCACTGTAATATACATCTGCATCTATGCCATTTAATTTAATTGCACTTGATAACTGAGTATCTAAGTTTGAATTTAATGAATTTCCATTTACATCATTTGCATCTTTTGATGGTATATTTCCTACAATTGTAACTCCTGTGCTGTCATTTCCTAAGTTATTAACTATTGTTCCTGATAGTGTCATTTCTTTTTGTGATGTTTTTACTTGAACTTTTTGAGTTTTTTCTTCACCTTCTTGTGATGTTACTTTTGTTCCATTTACTTCTACACTATTTGTTGTAACAAATCCTGTTGGAGCTACAACATTTACTTCTTTTTCTACTTGTTTTGATTCTGCTGTTGCTTCATTTGTATATGATAATGTTACTTTTCCTTCTGATGTTGGTGCTAGATTATCAAGTCCTAAGTCAGCAACTATTCTTAATACTGTTCCTTCTGATGTTGATTGTGAACTATATACTGTTTGTGTACCATTTAATTTTAAATATATTTCATTTCCGTTTGTTGTAAATGTTACTGGCTTTAATTCATCTTCATAAATTAATTTTGCATCTTTTAATGAAATATCTTTTACTTCTTGTGGTAATGTAATTTTTAATTCTGGATTTCTGTATAATGCGTCTTCAATATTATTTGTTTCAAGTGTTGCTGTAATAACAACATCTTCATTATTTACTACTGTTGATAAATTCTTACTGCTTATGTCTATGCTTGCATTTGATGTTGGTTCTGTAAGATTAATTTCTTTATTTATTGTTTGATTTGATATTTCTTTTTCATCTTTATAAGCATATACTTTTAATATATTATCTAATATTTTTAGATTCTTGATTTCAGCTCTGCTATATGATTGCTTTCCTTTTATTGCCTTTGTAGCAATAACTTTTAAGTCACCTTCTGAAACTGGTTTTGATGTTTCTAATGATATTTTTGATTCATTTATATCAATTTCAGTTTTGTCTTTATTTAATGTTCCTAATTCTTTTCCATTCTCAGCTAATATTTTTACTATTCCATCTTCACCTAGTAATTGTACTAAGTTATCTTTGTTTATACTAATTTTTTTATTTACTATAGAATTATCTGCATTTGCATCACCAAATTTATATCCATCTTCTTTGATTACAATTTTATCAAATATGCTACTATATCCAATATTTAATTTATATTCTACTGAATATTGTGTATCTAGTTTGTTAGAATCGTTATCAGTATTTGTATACATATATCCTTTATTTATCTCATTTGTTCCATTTATTTCTGATTGAACAAACGAACCAATTTGTTTTGATATATCAAATTTTTCTACTGATTCTCCTTTTATCTCTTTCCCTTTTACAGTAGCTACTGCTGATATTTCTGATGTATAGTAATTGTTTTCTCTTTCTTGCGCGTCATATATATATGTAATCATATAACTATCTTGAGAATTCCAGTTTACTTTTCCACTTGCTGTGTTATTTTTGTGGATAACTATTTCTCCATTCTCATATTTGTATTCTATTCCTTCTCCTGTAACAATTACTTTTTCTGGCTCTACATTATTTAGTTTTGCAACTTTTATTGTTGTTGTTTTCTCTGTAGCTGGAATTTTGTTATTTTCAATTCCTTCTTCTACTTTGAAACTTAGCATTGTCTTATGGTCATCATATTTGATAAATCTAACTAATGTCTGTTTTACTACCTCTGTTGCATCTTCTGCTGACCATTCAACATGCAATGTTAATCTCTTTTCTATTTTTCTTTCTTTTCCCTTTTCATTTACATATATAGCATTTAAAGTTACTTTACTATCTTTGTTTAAGTCATTTAATTCAATTTGATCTTTTTTATCAAAATGAACTGGAATGCTTATGTTTGCAACTTGTCCAGCTTTTATTTCATTAAGAGTAATTTCATTTCCATTTATCTCTTTAATATTTTCATTTGTTGCATCAGACATTGTATAATTATTGTCTTTTAATGTAATTTTTGCATCTTTTAAATATCCTGATTCTGATACTTTAATGTTTAGCATTAAATTTCCTTTTTCAGTAATATCCATTGTAGATGAATATCCATTGTTTATCATGGCATTAAATTCTACGTTGCTTTCTGATGTTTTACTATCTTGTTTAATTTCATTTGCTGCATAAGAAACTGATGGTACAAAGTTTATACCAACTAACATAGCAATTATTATAATTGCAATTGTTTTGTTTAATATTTTTTGCATGATAATCCTCCTTAATTAATTTACATAAATCTAACTTCTATTATACAATGATTTTGCTGATATTTCAAGCTTTTTTATAATTTAATTGTTTAAAAATGCCTATTTTGGTGCTATTTATCTACTATATATATTAATTTACATTTTATTGTTTTTCAATATACTTATTTTTGCCTTTTTTATATGCTTTTACGGAAGGTTTATTAGCCTTATTTTATTAAATTTTTGTTACAAAAAATCTGGACAATTTTATATTTTTGTCCAGATTTTGTAATATTTTCTTATGAAAGTCTTATTTGCGTAAGCTTTATTTATTTTCTTCTTCTGTTTTCTTTATGACATTTCTTCTTATTAAGATTGCTGATACTCCAACTATTCCTAAGCTTAGTAATGATACTATTATTGCTATTACATAGTTCTTGTTTGCACCTGTTGGTACATTTATATCTACTTTTTGCGCACTATCACTATCTATTTCTGTCGGTGTTATCCATGTAATTGATTCGTCTTCTGATTTTACATCTGATTGATATGCCATCTTCTGATTTCCTGCTATTGATATCTGCATTCTTCTTCCTACGCTATTTGTTGTCTCAATTACTTCTGCTAAGTTGTTGTATACTAAGTTCTTGTTATCTATTGAGCTTGATAGCATTGTTGTTAATATTAGATTTGTTTCTCTTCTTGAGTAGTTCTTTGAGCTTGATGTATCACTTTGTCTTGGTATTAACTCTCCTTGGAAGTTTCTTGTTCTTAATAATAAATTGTATGTGTCTAAATTGTCTTTATAATAACTGTTTACATAGTCGTCATCTTTGCTTGTGCTATTACCTAATAGCTCACTTGTTGTTGTTACAAGCCATTCGTTGTCTTGGTAGTTTTGCTCATATTTTGCTTCATTTGATACATAATCTATTACATTTAGTACATTAGTTCTTGAAATGTTTCCTACTCCTGCATCTAATGTTTTTCCTCTATAATAAAATTGTTTGTCTAAGTAGTCTACTTCACCTATATTATCTATTGTATAATTATATGTCAATCTGATTGTTGCCCCACTCATTAACTCTTCATCCATATATGCTTGTACTAATTCTTCTTGTCTGCTCTTTACTTGTTGCATAATGTCTTGTCTTAGTCTATATGTTTTATTATTTCTAAAGTCTGATGTCTGATAATAGTAATCTTTATCTTCATAAATCTTATGTGATCCGAATGATAAGTTGTTTACTGATTGATTTGTATCAAATAGTATTCTGCCATCTGCTAATTTTATTTGGATATTTGTTAAGTTCTTTGTTAATAATACTTGTGCTTCTGGTCTTTCTTCTAGTCCAAATAATAAGTCTGTAACTGAATATGGTAATTTGTCTTCGTTTCTACTTCCGTCTACTGCTACTTCTGTGTATGTTCTGTTTTTCTCGACTTCTCCTTTGATTACACCTGTCTGTGCTACCATATATGTGTTATTACATAATTCAGCTATTGTATTATGCTGGTCTGCTTTTTTGTTATTATCTGATGATGATTGAATTTCTTTATTATCATCTCTTGCTACTGTTGTTAATTTTGTTCCTGATGTCATTACTTCTGCTCTGTAGTTTTTAAGTGTTTGGCCTTGATATGTGCTATATGTTGAATTACTTCCTTTTGACCAGTTTATCTCAGCTTCTCTATATCCATATACGTCTTTTGCATCTGATACATTTTTGCCTTCTGATCCTGCTATATCATAATAATACAATTTGCTCTTGTCCATATACTGGCCACCATTCCAGTTAGCTGTATATTGATTCCATGCTTTTCCATTCTTTGCATTATTATAATTATTTAATTCTTGTACATTATTAATATAGTTTTGATTATTTAAATCATTGTATCCATTTATTGTGTATGAAGTGTTATAGCTTGTGTTTTGATCAACTGTAACTGTTCCACTATTTGTTGTTCCTGACTGATATGTTGTTGATTTATAGTCTTGTCCATTATATGATGTTGCGTTTAATCCATTATTTCCATCATTTAAAAGTTGATTTACTTCATTGTTTGCATCATTTATTCTTACTGTTTGTTCTGTATCACCATAAGTAAACCTTACGAAGAAGTCTCCTGGTGGCAATGAATCAAATTTATATGCTCCATTTTGAGTTCCTATATTAGTTGAATCTACCTGGAATATTCCTGGTCCTGATAGAATTACTTTTGAACTTCCTATTCCGCTATAATATCTACTTGAATCATGTGATTGTACATTCCAATCTGTTCCATAAGTTACATTAGACCATACATATTCGCCTAAATATTCACCAGTCCAGAATCCTTGATTATTTACTTCTTGAACTAATTCTACTAGTTCAACCTTTACACCATTTACTTTCGTATCGTTTGATTCTGATAATCCATTTCCTACTGAGGCTGCATCTGATACTAAATTTCGTATATCTTCAAATACATATCCTGAGAAGCTTCTTGTATCTCCATTATCATTTGCTTTTACTAATATTTTTATGTTTGGTGCTTTTCCAGTATCATCTTCTAGTCTATTATTCCAAGATTCTGTTTTTGAATATTTTATATTACCATTTGCGTCTAAGTCATTTGGTCTTAAGCTTCCTGGGTTTGAGTCTACGTCTATAACTCCGGCTTTACTTCCATTGTTATAATATGTAGAATATCCATTTATTTCTGCAATATTTCTATTTCCTATTCCTTCTTGAGGATTGTTATAATTTGAGTCAAATGTCTCATTTATTATTACTTTTCCTGTTTTAGGATCTGTATTGACTTTAAATGTGATATACACATAAGTCATCTCTCCTGGTGATAGTCTATCACTACCACTAGCATTTTTTATAGGACTTCCATTGCATGTTAAATATAATGCTCCATAATTACATGTTCCTATTATGTTATATCCTGTTGATCCGTAAATTGAACCTCTATCTACTCGTAAATCATATAACTTGTTACCACTTGAATTTCCTATATAAGTTCCATTTTTGATTATTTCGTAACCTTCATCATAGGTATATGCATAGGTATCAAAATAATCTACTATTTCATTTACACTTGTATATATTGACTGTGATTGATTTTTTACAGCTATTCTATATGTTACAAAGGCTTGTAAGTTCTTTGCATCTGTTGTTCCTACACTTGAGCCATCATATAGATATTCTGATTTACGTACATTTCTTGTGTATGTATTAACTCCATTGTAGTTATCGTTATTGGCCATCATATAACTATCACCTTGGCTATTTGCACTATATTCATAGTCTCCTCTTGATGTATTTACTATCCAGTTTCCACTTGAGTCTGTTTCTGATGTCTTTTTATTGTATTTGTATACATGTTCCTTACCATTTACTAATACGGTTGCTGTGTATACATCTTTTGATAGCCATAAGTCTGCTACTTGGCGTAGTTTTACACCAAAGTCTACATTTCTACTTTGATCAGATACTTGAGTATATAAATATGTATATACTGTTCCAACTGAATATGTTGGCTGACCTCCTGGTGGTGAGTCTAAATCATCTAATACAAACTGATTCTGTTTTGGATATGATAATGTCTTGCTCTTAATTAGTGTATCCATCATATAACTCCATACAGAGTTTATTTCTCCACCATCAACTCCTATGCTACTTAGTCTACTGTAAAATTCGCCTTGTTTGTCTGCATATATAGGTCTAATGCCTAAACTATAGTATGTATTATCCATTGATGATTTTCCACTTCTATCATAGCTATGATTGTCTGTGCAAATTTCTTTAAATATCATTAATGCATCATAATACCTAAATGATCCTTGGTTTGTACCTTCATTTGAGTATTGTATATAATTGTCACTACTATTTACCAGCTTTGTGTACAATCCGTAAGCTTTCTTGCCTGAGTAGTTACTTGGTGATGTATCTATTGTATCAAATTTATCATTAAAGTTTGATCTTTCTGAACCATCATACAAACTTTCTGATGCTGTTGAATATCCTCCACTTAAATTATCAGAATACTTAGTATTCTCAAACCTCATTCCATCATAGGTAAATACTACATAGTATTTATGCATTGGATTTAGGTTCTTAAATCCGTACTGACCTGAGCTATTGGTTAAACAGCTTGCTACTCTATTATTTTTAGTAGCATCCCATAATTCAACTTGCATTCCTGCATAGTTTAATGAGTTTCCCCCGTTTCTTACTCCTGTTCCATCATCTCCTGTTTTGATTCCAGCAAGTTCTTGCCATGCATTTCCACCAATATACATATTGATTTTTCTGCTTCCTAAGACTACTTGCTCTAAGCCTAAGTTTCCTCCTAATACAGTAATATCTAATGTTGCACTTCTATATCCTGTTGGTGTATCAAATACAACAGCTGGCTGAATTTTGCTTGTGTCTTCATCTATTGTAACATCAGCGATTCTACAGCCCCAATTTACATAGTTCTTTACATAATCAATTCCATAATTCCATGCTTCATCCTCACTGCTGAAATCACTTCTTAATGTATTATCACTCATCCCATCTATATGTAAAGTTACACTATATACAATTGTCTCTGTTTCAAAAGTATAATCCCTTACATCAAATCCTTGTCTCCTCCATGAATCAGCTTCCGATTTTTGTGTAGTTCTCATTCCAGTACCAGGAACAGTCCATCCCGGTTCTGTTGACGTTGATTTATGTTGCTCGACTTTTAAGTACATATTAGCTTCTTCATAAAAATTATACCTATAATAAAATCCTCCATGTCCATATACATCGACTTTCATTGAGTGTGCATCCCAATTTATACCTTTATCCATAAAGGTTGTTGCAAGTGATCCTTCAACCATTATTTCATAATAATTAGTCCAGTGCCATGCAGAGTTAACTGTTTCACCTCTTTTTATTGTAACTCCATCTGTATTCCAGAAATGATGATTTCCAACCCAATCCCAGCTGCCATCCATATATGATTTGTTTCTAAATGCATCTTCTAATAGTTTTTGATTATCATCAAACATCTTATATTTTATATGTGTAGATTTATATTTATATGCATTTCCTTTAAATTTCTTCATATATGTAACTTTTATGTTTGGTTTTATTTCTGCTACATCTTCGTCCACACTTGACTGATAACGAATATAAAATTTTTCTCCAAATTTAGGGAAATTTCCCTGAATAGGATTTCCTGAGCTATCAAGAACTGTTATTTCTACATTATCTCTTTTACTTCCATCTCTATATGTTATTGTTGCTTTACATGTTCCATTTGCAAATCTGTTTGCTTCAGTTTCTCCTGAATTGATTCCTATAATTTCTTGCCATACTAGAGTTCCTATTGATTCACTTCCAGCATTACATGCAACTGATTGATTAGTTATTGTTGCTGTATATGGACCCTGTACATAAGTAGCTGCTCCTTGATCAACTAATACTTTTATATCTTTTGTTTCATCTGTTGTAGGTGTACACTTTAGTCCTAGCGATTCTGAGCCATCTAATCCTCTATATACGAAGTTAGCAAATTGTTGTGATCTACCGGTTATTCCTCCTGAGTTATTGCTAATAGTGTATTTTTTATCTATTGCAACTAAGTTACTACTATTCCATTGCCATGATGACCATACGATCTGTTGCAATGTTGCTCCTCTTGCACCTTGCCATCTAGCATAAGCAATAGATTGTACCATTGGTGCACTTCCAGCAGATGTATATGTATTTGCCTGATGTGCATTGGCCCAGCCACCATCTGGAAGATATAATCCATTATCAGAATATGAGCCATTTTTTCTTACCAAAGACCATCCATGTCCTGCACAATATACGTCTCCAAAATTGTACATTTCCTTCATGTTAACACCATACAAATTTCCTATTGTAGGAAGTCCTGGTGCTGCTACATCTGTAGTTTGCAAATTATATGCGGAGGTTTTTACGCTTGTGTCTATATCCAATGATGTTTGAGTTACTATAATTATACACATTGCTAGAATTATTGTTACCAACATACATTTAGCTATTTTTTTCATTTAAACCTCCTTATTATTTTTAAATCTTTATTATTTTTTTGTTTACTACATATATAACTGCTAATATCATTCCAATTATTATTGCAGAATATATTATCATTTTGGCTACATTTACTTTTGAATGTATTACTAAGTCTGATATTGATTCTGTATCTTGTATTATTCCTGATTTTACATTTAATTTTTTTACATTATACGAATCATTTACCTGTTTTAATCCTACTGTATTGTGGATTATTCCTAATTCATTGTTTGTTATATGTTTTGTAAATATTATCTTTAGTTCTTTGCTTTCTCCTGCATCAATTATTTCATTTGCTATGCTTGTGTTTACTACTTCTGAATTATTTACTTTATACCAATCCGGATTTAGTTCTGATCTAAATTCCATTCCACTTGGTATATAATCAACTACTGATTTTGCATATCCTGCAACATTTCCAGTATTCTTAACTGTTATCGTATATTCTACTATGATATTACTATTTTCTAGCTTTTTCTTATTTAGTTCAACAGAAGTAATATCTCCTTCAAATACCTGACTTTTCTCATCTTTATATACAACTGTTAATTTTGAAACCTTGCTTTCTACATTTATTTCTAACTTTTGTTTATCTCGTAGTCCTAAATTAACATTATATTGATTTTCATTATCTATATCGATTGCATCTGTTGCTGCAATACTTTGTCCATCAATTATTGTTTCTATAAAGTCTGAGTTTAAACTATCTTCAACGTCATCTTTTTTATATTCTGTAATTTCGAACTGATCTTTATCATAATTTGCATATACAATATATGTATCATTTTCTAGATTTTCAAATCGATATTCTCCATTTTCATTTGTAGTAACTGTTAATGGATTTCCATTTACGTCTTGTACTTTATTTCCTGTTGTTTTACTGATTAGTCCAACTGATACTCCATTTATTCCTTTTTCTAAAGTATCTCTTTTTCCATTTGAATTTTCGTCATACCACACATTTCCATAAATTGAATATGTCGGCTTTTTTGTTGTTTCTGATGCATCATCTGATTGTCTTGATGAGTTTATTGTTGTTTTTATTTCATCAAAATATAATGGAATTTCATTTACATATGCCATTGGTTCATTAGTTATTTCTATACTCTTTCCAGGTTCTACTGGATGTATATTCATTACTAATGTTATCGTAATTTCTGTTCCTGCCTTTACTTCTTCTTGTACTGCAATTCCAGAACTCATTGAATTGTATTCTTTTACAACTCCTGCATTTGATACAATATACTTAGTTAAAGCTACTTCTGTAGGTAATGTATCTCCTATTCTAATTGTTGCATCTTTATATGAATTGTTTTTTACTGTTATGTAATATTCTAATTGATTATTATCTGATAACGCTCCTTGAATATTACTTGTTATACTTGCTTCAAATCCTTTTACATCATCAATGCTTATTACTGATTTATCTGATTTTACCTCTTTATCATATTCATCATAAGTTGCTACTGCCTGCATTTCTATTTTTTCATTAGGTGTTTCTGATGATGTAACTTTGGCTTTAAATTCAAGATATTTTACATATTGCAATTCATCTAATTTATATGTTAATGTACGTGTGTCTTTATTATAATCCCATCCATCATAGTTACTTAAAGTAATACTTTTTGGAATATTTATTGATATTTGCACATTATGTATTGTTTCGCCTTTTTTGTTATCAAGTGATAATGTGTATGCTATATCACTTCCTATTGCTGCTGATTTATCTGAATTATCATCTGTTAGTTCCAATGATAATTGTCCATCTAATATTTTATTAGACATTGAAGCTGTGCTTTCTTCATCTGCATTATCAGCTACTACTTTTACTCTTAAATCCTGGCTTTGATCATTACTAGATTTGAATGGTGCTATTATATCTATTGTATATTCTTTTGTTTCCCCTGCTGCGATACTAGATAATTTCTCTGTCTTTTCTTTTGTATTCCAATCATAGTAAGTATTATACCAGCCACCTTCTTCAACATATTCTCTAACGTAAATTCCAGAATCTTCTGGTATTATTACTGTTGATTCAACATTTTCTGCAGTCTTTTTTCCTGTATTAGTTATTGATATTGTGTATATTACTCTTTCTCTTGATATAATTCCATCTTCTGAAGTAATTTCTTCTCCTGTTTTATAATCTGATGCAGTTATTTTTGTTTGTATAACTGGCACATTGTCCGTTTCTATTGATATTGTTTTTGAAACAATCTTTGCTTGGTTTCCTTCATCATTGTTATATATAATTGCATATTGTGATTTTGCTTCCATCTCATAATCAAGATTTTTTGGAACTATTGCTTTATATTCAAAAGATATGCTTTGTCCATGTTCTACATTGCTATTTAATACTATTAAATATGATTTACTTGTATCTTTTGCTTCAGTAGTCCAGCCATTGCTCTCATTTGAAAGATTACTATCTGCATTTCCATTATCACTATAATATACTGTTGCATTTTGAACATTTATTAGAGATGATAATTTCATGTCGAATTTGCTTTGTAATGATTGTCCATCACTTAATGAAGTT
>HF993637.1:0-43125 GCA_000433915.1 Clostridium sp. CAG:793 | reverse complement strand
CTGAACTCCTGAAGTTGATTGTTCTTGATTACTAATTATTGTTCCACCAAGTGTTACTTCTTTTTCTTTATCGTTTGCGGCTACTTCTAATTTGTCATCTGACTGTAGAGCATAGGCTTGTTTTTTTCCTAACTCTGCTCTATTTACATTGATAAAACCATCTGGTGCTACTACTTTTATAGGAGTAGTTACTGTTTTTATACTTTTGTCTTCTTCATTTGAATATTCTAATACAACGTTTTCGTTTGATGATACACTTAGTTGATTTAATGTTAGATTTGCTACTATTCTTATTACTGCACCTTTTGCAGTTGGTATGTTACTATACTGAGTCTGAGTTCCTTTCATTTCTAAGATTATCTCATTTCCATTTGTTTCAAATCTAGTTGGTTGTAGCTCTTCTTCATATATTAGTTTTGCATCTTTTAGTTCAATATTAGTTACTTGTGATGGCATTTTTATTCTTATTTTAGGTTGTGTATATAACATATCATCAATGCTATCTTTTTCAAGTGTTGTTGTTATTATTACATCTTCATTTTTTGCAGCCGTTGATAATTCTTCTTTATTTACCTGTATAGTTGCATTTGAAGTTGGTTCTATTAATTTTATTTGTTTTTTTACAATGTTACTTGATATGATATTGTCTTGTAACGTTCCTTCTATTCTTATATCATTTTGTATTGATATTGCATTTTTTATTTCTTCTTTTGTGTAATTTTTTTCATTATTTATCGACTTTTCTATTTTAAATGTTATATTTCCTTCTGATATAGGATTACTTGTTTCAATTTTTATACCATAAGAATTTATTTCAGTTTCTGTATTATCTTTATCTAATCTAGCTATCTCTACATCTTTTGAATCAAATATTTGTATATATCCTTCTTCTCCAAGAATACTTGTTATTTCGTCTTTAGATACACTTACTTTTTTATCTAATATTGATGAGTCTGTCTGAAATTCTTTTACTTTTATTTTATCTAATAGTTCAGAATATCCAACATTTACGCTGTATTCTACACTATAATTTGTTTCTATTTTTTCTTCTCTATGTAAATTTGTATATAAATATCCTTTACTTAGCTCATCTATTCCATTTACATTTGTTTCTAATAGATTTCCAATTTGCTCTTTTAATTGATATTCATTTTCTTTAACTATTTCATTTATCGTTTTTCCATTTACAAATGTAACTGTTTCATTTATGTCTTGCTTTATTTTTGTATCATTTACTTGATTATCATATACATAAGTTACTATATATTCTTCTTTTGTTGTCCAATCAATTTGCTCTGCTTCGTCTTGTTTTTTTGTAATTTTTAATACATTGTCTTGATAATTATATTGTATATTTTCTCCTGTTACTATTACTTTAGCTGGTTGTTTTCCATCTAATTCTGGAACAGCTATTGTATATTCTCTTGACATTACTGGCATAACATCATTTGTTATTGCATCTGTTACTTTAAAGCTTATTAATGTTTTGTCCTCATATTTTAGATATCTTTGTACTTGCTGCTCAATATTTCCCTGTGCTTCTGCATCCCAACTTAAGTTTTCTCGTACTTCTTTAGTTATTGATTCTTCTTTTCCTTGCGCATTTATATATGTTGCTTCTAATTTTACATTGCTTTCTCTATTAAAATAGTCTACATTTATTTTTTCATTTTTTTCAAATGTTACAGGTATATTTAATGTAACTTTTTCACCTGCTTCTATTTGTGATAGTTCTATTTTATTGTCTTCTATAGATTTTATATTGTCGTTTTCTATTTTTTCAATTTTATAATTGTTGTTTTCAAATACTATTTGGGCTGATTTTAGATATCCTTCATTTTTTACATCTAATTCTATATCTATGGTTGTACCTTTTTGTATATCTGCTGTGTATGAATGTCCATTTTGAATTGTTGCATCAAATGTAACATTTTCTATATTGGTTACATTATCTTGTTCTATTATGCTATTTGCAAAAACAGGCGCAGAAATACTAGACAACATTACTATTAATGTTAGGCCAGATACAAATTTATTGATCTTCTGCTTTATCATACACTTTTCTCCTTTTCTCTTTTGGATTTATACATAGTATAACTATACAAATTTTTTTTAAGTCTTTCAAGTGTATTTATATTGATTTTAAGCCATTTTTAAGCATTTAATTTTACGGAAATTCAAGTAAAAAAACTTTTGTTAAATTTTTATTACAAAATTGTAACATTTTATTTAGTGTTACATATAATATTATAGTTAGAAATAGAGCTTGCGTAAGTATCAAGCTTTGTAATATTGGGAGGCTATTATGAATGATAATGATATGAATGAAATGTTTAATAAAGCTAAGGAAATGTTAGCTAACAATCAGGTCCCTGATGAGTTTAAGTCTATTGTTTCAAATTTTCAAAAAAGTAACTCCAATAATAATTACAACCCAAATCCTAAGCAGACTAATAATAATCAAAAAAATTATAATACATATTCACAAATGAATAACAGGCAAACTAGTTCTTCTAATTCTAATAATTCAATGCCTGATATAGATATGGCTACTTTAATGAAAATGCAAAGTATTATGTCTAAAATGAAAAGCTCTGATAATGATGATATGAGCAGACTTTTACTTTCTCTAAAACCTTATCTTCGTGATGAAAAGAAGGATAAAATTGATGAATATATTAAATTAATTAAAATGGGCAGACTAACCCAAGTTATTGAGTCTCTTGGTGGTGATAAACGTTGAATTTAAGCAGTTTTCTTCCTTTAGATTCCAATGGAGAATTACATATACTAGGTTTTAAATTTCATACTGATGATTTGCTTATTATGGCTCTACTATATTTCATGTACGTTCAAGATGTTCATGATAAATATTTGTTTATTGCCTTAATTTTGCTATTAATAAATTAAATAAAGTTCAATTGATATTACTCACAATTGAACTTTATTTTTATTCCATTTCTATTTCATTATTTTCATTTACATACGCATATGAATATGCCTCAGTGCTAATTTCATCTCTTGTTCTTTCTTTTATTATTGTTGCTATTCGTATTTGTGGAGAGTCTATCATGTGTGCAGCTATTATTGCCTTTTCGTTTCCCTTTGCACCTGCATGAGCCATTCCCCTAAGGTTTCCTAGCACAATTATATTGTCTTCTGCTATTACTTCTGCACCACCATTTACGTCTCCTAATACTACTATGCTCCCTTCAAATTCCAATTTTTGTCCTGATCTTAATGATGATTTATAGAATTTTGTTTCTGATGTTGCTATCTCTTTTCTAAAATTCTTTTTTATTCCATGTAAGCCTAAACTACGAGGACTGTCAAATTCAACATTTATTTTTAATGTTTTTTCTATTAAATGCTGAATTTCGTCTATTTCAGATGTTTTTAATATTTTCCCCGTAACTAATATTGGTGTCTTTTCTTCTTTATAAAATTTTTTTAGTTCTTGTACTTTTGTCTTTAATTCTGACAATATTTCATTTCTTGTTGCTTCATCTTTTATTTTTATTACTATATAATCTGGTCTGAAAAATACACTCATGCAGTTTGTCATTTCTTTTCCTCCCTTGGTACGTATATTCGTGCTTTTACTTTTTTCTTGTGTTTATATAATAATATCTTTATCTTATTTGTTGCATGTCACTTGTAGCTGTTGTGTCTTCTGTTATTTGTGATGCATTCATTCCTAAATACTGTGCAAATATTTCTCTTGCTATTGGTGCTGTGTAACCACCATGTTGTCCATTTTTTACATATACTGCTACAGCTATTTCTGGATCATTAAATGGTGCAAAGCCAATAAACCACGCATTCGCATTTCCTGAATTGTCATTAGATGCTGATCCTGTTTTTCCTCCTACTTCTATATTGAAGTCTTTGAAATAACTATATGCTGTTCCTCCATCATCACTTGTAACACCTTTCATTCCTTGACGAATTGCAGCAATTGTATCTGAACTTAGTGATAAATCAGAACCACTATTTCCGCTAACTCCTAATGCCTCATTAACATAGCTCTCTATTTCATTTCTTGATACTTGAGTTCCATCAGGATTGTTTATTGATTTTACTATTGTTAGTTCTATATTTTTTCCACCATTAGCTAACATTGCTGTATATTTTGCCATTTGTATCGGTGTAAAATCATTGTATAACTGACCAATCGCTGTTTGTACTGTTTTTCCACCTGTCCATACATCACCGCTTGGTATTGAATTAGGTGATGATAATGTTCCTGTTATTTCATCTGGTAATTCAAGCCCTGTTTTTTGTCCTAGTCCAAATGCTCTGGCTACTTCTGTTATTTTATCTATTCCAGCTCTTCTTCCTACATCATAGAAAAAGAAGTTACATGAATGCTCTATAGCTTGTACTACATTTAATGCACCATGCCCTGATTTATTCCAGCAATATGGCTGATAATCTTTATAATATGTGTATTTTCCTGTACAATAAACTCTTGAATTTAAATCAATAACTCCACTCTCTAGTCCTGCTATTGCAGTTACTAACTTAAATGTTGAACCTGGTGCTGATTGGTCTGCTATTGCTTTGTTTACAAGTGGATGTCTATCGTCATTTAGATAACTATCCCAATTTGCTTGACTGATTCCATCTGTAAATAATGATGGATTGTAATTAGGATAACTTGCCATTGCCAGGATTTCTCCTGTCTTCACATTTATTACAACAGCTGCTCCTTCTTTTGCTTCTTTTTCTTTTGATTTTCTTTTACTTTGAATTGATGCAATTCCTTTTGCTAAAGCATCCTCTGTTGATTTCTGCAAATCGGCATCTATTGTTAGTACTACATCACTTCCACTTACGGCTTCCTCTGATATGTATTCGTCTGTTACAACTCCATCTACTGACATATCTATTTGCTTTGTTCCGTCTTTACCTTTTAGATATTTTTCAAATACTTTTTCTATTCCTGTTTTTCCTATTATATCATTTTGATTATACCCTGTATTATTTTCTAACTCACTTTTTGATATTGGTCCTACATATCCTAAAATGTGAGAAGCTAATTCTACATAAGGATAACTTACTATTGGTTTCACATATGTGCTAACTCCTGGGAAGCTTGAACCCATTTCGTTGAATTTTGCATAGCTTGCATTACTTATATTGCTAGCAATTTGCACTGAACGTGTATTACTATAGCCATTTTTAGCTATTAAATATCTTAATGCTATTATTTTACGTGCATCTTGAACATTGTCGGTTGATATTTTATATTTTTCTTTGTAGTAATTAAAACATGCCTCTGCATCATAACTATCATCTATTTCGTTACTCTTTTTCCATGAGCTTATGTCTATATCTTTAAAAGCATATGGTTCAACTGTAATTGGAAAATTATCCGTATATTTGTCTCCATTTTCCTCTAGAGTCTGCGCTATTAGTAAAAGCGTATTATTTAATGTTTCATTATCTATTTTCGTTTTATATAATTCCACATTATATTGCATTGTTGTAGATACTAATTTGTTTCCACTACTATCTAGTAAATTTCCTCTCGCTGCTGTAATCGTTTTTTCCCTAGTTAATCGTGTATTTGATATCTGCCTATATTCTTCACCATTTATAATTTGAAGATTAAATAGTGTCACTAGTAATACTATTCCAATTATATATACTATTGCTATTAGTATATTGAATCGTATCTTGCTATTTTTCTTGGATTCCATTTAACCTCCTTTTAAAAATATCTTGTTAATATCTTGTTTCCTTTATATATACTTTCTATGTAATATCCTAATTTTCGTATTCCTGGATACAATATCATTACTATTAATATATTGAATATTGTTTCCACTGTAAGTATTATCAAAAATGGAATCATTTCTATCTCAACACTATATTTTAATATGTTTACTACATACATTCCTATTTCATATAATATCGTGCTTCCACCTGACATTAGTATTATTGCAAGTCTACTTTCTTTGGAAAAGTTTTTGTCAAAATATTCTCCTAATAGTCCTACTATTCCTAAAAATAGTCCTGTATATCCAACACTTTTTCCTATTAGAAAGTCTAATATTATGCCGATTATTAAGCCACTTATTCCTCCTAATTTTTTTCCGGCAAATAGCCCTATAAATAATACTAATATTATGAACAGATTTGGTTGTATTCCACGTATTGTAAACCATGAAAAGAAGTTAATTTGAAGAAAATATACTATTAAGAACAGACCTATTATTATAATTATTGTCTTAACTTTTTTATTCATTTTATTCCTTTCATCTATTGATTTGTTATTACTAATACTGTTTCTAGTTTTGAAAAATCTGTTGCAGGTGTTACTACTGCATATCTATCTAATTCGTTTTTTGTATTTACTACTTCAGATATTGTTCCTATTAGTATTCCTTTTGGGAATATTCCACCTAATCCTGATGTAACTACTTCATCTCCTTGTAATACGCTTGTATTTACTGGTATTGAGATTGCTTTTAACGACTGTGTATCTGTCAAAGTTCCCTTTAATAATATACTGTCTGTGACTGTTGAAATTGAAGCACTTACTGTGCTAGCAGTATCGATTATTGTCTGTACTTTTGCTGTTTTTTCTGTTACTGAAATTACTTTTCCAACTAATCCTGATTCAGAAATTACTGGCATATCTACTTTGACACCGTCATTTTCTCCTGAATTTATTACTACTATTTTGTCGTAATTACTGTAACTTCTTTCTATTACATTTGCAGGCACTGTTGTATATTCTGAATATTTATTTTTTAGATTTACATATTCTTTTAGTGTATTATTTTCTGATTTTAATACTTCTAGCTCTCTAATTGATTCTTGTAATTTGCTATTTTTCTCTCGCAAGCTTGCATTTTCTTCTTTTAAGCTAGCTATATCACTTATCTCTTGTTCGTTACTAGTTAATTTATTTTTTAAATAAACAAAACCGTTCTGAAATGGCATAAATAAATTGCTTATTACTGTTTGTGCTGTTTTCATTTGTCCAGTTCCAATGTTTGATATTATAACTACTACAATTAGTACAACAACTGTTATGATAATTCCTATCATACTCGTTTTTTTGTTTCTCATTTATGCCCTCCAATGTTTTCGATTAACTATTACTGGTCTCATTTTTTCAAAGTTTTCTAGTGTTTTTCCAGCACCTATTGCTACACATTCAAGTGGACTATCTGCTATATATGTTTTTATTCCTGTCCTTTGTGCTATTAGATTATCTAAATTACGTATTAAGGCTCCTCCTCCTGCTAAATATATTCCATTTTGCATTATATCAGATGCAAGCTCTGGCGGAGTTACTGATAAAGTATTTATTACAGCCTCAATTATTTCATTTATTGGCCTTTGCATTGCTAGTTCTATTTCTTTTGATGATATGTTTATATTTTTAGGAAGTCCAACATCTATATCTCTTCCTCTTATTTCTTTTGTTATCTCACTTACTAAAGGCATTGCACAACCTAGCTCTATTTTAAGGTTTTCTGCTTGTGCTAGCCCTATTACTATATTTTCATGTTTTTTTAAGTAATCTACTATTGCTTCATCTATAGCATTTCCTGCTACTTTTATTGATGTGCTACATACAATTCCTCCAAGTGATATTACTGCTACTTCCGTTGTTCCCCCACCTATATCTATTATTAATTTTCCATTTGGCTCTAGCACATTAATTCCTGCACCTATTGCTGAAGCCATTGGCTCATCTAGTAAATATACTTCTTTTGCTCCTGCCTGCAAGAAAGCTTCTTGCACTGCCCTTTCTTCTACTTCTGTTATTCCTGATGGAACTCCTACTACTATTCTTGGCTTTCCTACATTGTATTTCTGGCAAACTTTTCGTAGCATGTTTTTTAACATTAAACCTGTAGCTGTAAAATCTGCTATTACACCATCTTTCATTGGTCTTACTGCTCTTATATTTTCCGGAGTTCTTCCAAGCATTTCTTTGGCTTCTTTACCTGTAGCAACAATTTCTGATGTCACTTGATCTATCGCAACTACAGATGGCTCACGAAGTACTATTCCCTTACCTTTTAGTGTTATTAAAATATTAGTTGTTCCTAAATCTATTCCAATATCTTTTGAGCTAAAATCCAGTAGCTTCATCACATATCCTTTCTCATTAATTGTTTGCTTACACTTTTGTTATTTTTAATTTAATCGACCCATAATGCTAGTATAATTTCCATCACCAATTGTAATATGGTCTAGCATTTTTATCCCTAATAAATTTGATACTTCTAAAATTCTATTAGTAATTTCATAATCTTGTTTACTTGGTTCTGAATCACCTGATGGATGATTATGTACTAATATGAATTTTTTTGCTCTTAGTCTAAATATCTCTGTCATCAAATTATTTATTGATAGATTAGCACAATCTATCTCTCCTCTTGCCAGATCTATGAGATTTATAATCTTGTTTTTTGAATTTAATATTATTAATTTAATAACTTCTACCTTCTCAAGTTTATATTCTGGCATTAATAATTCATATACATCTTTGGGAGTTTTTATTAATATATTCCCATTTTTATGAGAATATATTCTTCGAGCTATCTCTCCTATGGTTTTTAATTGTATTGCTTTTACTTTTCCTATTCCTTTTATTTCTTTAAGTTCTTCTAATGAAATATTTCCAATACCTTTTATCGAGCCTGCTTTTGACAATAATTGATTAGCAATTTCTAATGAATTTGCTCCCTTGGTTCCTGTTTTTATTATTATTGCCAATAATTCACCATCTGATAACTTATCTTCTCCATTTTTCTCTAATTTTTCATAAGGTCTTTCCGTCTTAGGTAATTGTTTTATTTTTATAGGCATACTTTCCTTTCTGCCCCCAAAACTATCTAACTAAAATTTTCTATATATAAATATTGCAATTATTATTCCTACAATACTTGATATATTTATTTTAAACATTAATCCTAATGTTAATTTTACTACTCCTAAATCTAATATTACTGGCTCTGCTATTCCAAATTGTTGTCCATATCCTAACCATGTAAGCCATGATACACCTGCGGTTAGCTCTCCTATAAGTCCTCCAATTACTAATCCGCATAATATAAATATAATTAATACTAATGAACCTTTTTCTCTTACTGCCATTTTTATTCGATTTCCTTTCTCTCTTGTATAAAATTTCCTTACGGAAATGTACATTTTTTTCACATAAGTATTATATATGTATTTGGATTTTTTTTCAAGATATTTTAGTAAAAAGTATTTATTTTTTGCTAAAGATATGTTATGATATAAAAAGTAAGGAGGATTTAAATGACTTTTAAAAAGCTTAGTGATAATAAATTGAAGATAATTTTATCTGCCGATGATTTACCAAATGATGGTGACTTTGATGAATTTATGTCTGATTCATCTCGTGCAAAAGATACTTTTATTAATATTCTTGAAAAAGCTTATGACGAAGTAGGCTTTAATGCTCAAGATTGCAAAGTTAAGATTGATGCCGCAGTCCTTCATAATGGTACATTTGCCATTACGGTTACAAAACTTCTTAAGTTAAAAAATGTTAGCAAGCCTATTAGACCTGTTAAAGTAGCTAAAAAAGTAGAAGAAGATACTCATTGTGCAGTTTATGCTTTTAAAAATTTCGAAGACATTTGTGTTTTTGCAAAATTTCTAAGACAATCAAAAATTGTTTATTTGCGTGCATTAGCATCTTCTATTGAATTATACTTCTATAATAACTGCTACTACCTTACATTGTCTGGTATAAATAATGTATATAAACATATTTCTAGGTTCTACAGTTCTATTACGGAATTTTCAAGATATTGTTCTGGAGATCCTTTATATATTATACAATTAAAAGAAAAAGGTAAACTTATACTTGGAAACAACGCTTTAAATAGTTGTCAAAAGTATTTTAAATAGAAAAAATGGATGTGTACAAACACATCCATTTTTTATTCTAGTATTTCTAATCCTGCAAATTTCGCCATTAATCTCTTATGTCCTGCTTTTTCAAATTCTATATCAACTTTAGCATCATCTTCTTCTCTTTCTATTTTAGTTATTACTCCTTTACCAAATTTCTTATGATATATTCTTTGTCCTACTTTATATTGATTTATATCAACTGTACTTGTTTTCTTTGATTGTATATTAGCAAGAAAACTTTCTGCGCTTCTGCCAAAGGCTGATTTTGGTATACTGTTAGTTACGTCATCTTCTGATATCTTGTATGTAGTCACTTTGCTTCCCCATGTGCCAGAGTTTGTTCCGTAACTATTCCTACGTCCATAGCTCCAATCAGTATCTGTATCATCAAAATCATCCTTTTTCTTCTGATTCATTGCATCTTCATATCCTTCTAGCAAGTCTTTAGGTATTTCTTTCAAAAAACGAGATGGTGGATTATAACTTGTTGATCCAAATATTGTTCTTCTTTTTGCAAATGTAAGGAATAAATCCTGTTTTGCTCTTGTTATTCCAACATAGAATAATCGTCTCTCTTCTTCTATATCCGCAGGATTATCCATTGATTTATACCCTGGGAATATACCTTCTTCCATTCCTACTAAAAATACTACTGGATATTCCAATCCTTTTGCACTATGTAATGTCATCAATGTAACCATATCATTTGTTTCTTCTAATTGGTCTGTATCACTTGATAATGATATACTATTTAAGAATTCATTTAAAGATTTATCAACTGCTTCTTTCTCAAATTCATTTGCAACAGTTAAAAATTCCTCTAAGTTTTGAATTCTTGTTTCTGCTTCTACAGTATTTTCATCTTTTAAACTTTGTGTATATCCTGTTTTGTTTAATGTTTGCGTAATCAATTCGGAAACAGGCAATTCAAGACTTTTTAGTTCTTCTATAGTATCAACAAAACTTCTAGTATTATTGTATATTCTTGGAATATATTTGTCTGATTGCTTTATAACTTCATACATTGATATTCCTTCTTGATTAGCTATTTCTCTAATGTTGTCTAAACTTGTCTTTCCTATTCCTCTTTTAGGTTCATTTATTATTCTCTCTAATGATAAATTATCAGATTGATTTGATATTAATCGCAAATATGCAATTGTGTCTTTTATTTCTTTTCTTTCATAGAATTTTAAGCCACCTACAATTTTATACGGAATATCTTCTATTCTTAGTTTATCTTCTATTGCTCTTGATTGCGAGTTCATTCTGTATAAAACTACAAAGTCTGAATACTTGAAATATTCTTCCCTTTTTAATCTACGTATCTGCTCTATTACAAAATTTGCTTCTACATACTCATCATCTCCACAAAAAATTGCAGGCAATGCTCCTTCTTCATTTTGAGTCCATAGTTTCTTTTCATATTTGTTTTCATTATGTTTTATTACAGCATTTGCAGCTTTTAGGATATTTCCAGTACAACGATAATTCTGCTCTAACTTTATTATTTTAGTTCCTGGAAAATCTTTCTCAAAGTTTAAAATATTAGATATATCAGCACCTCTAAATCCATATATTCCCTGGTCATTATCTCCTACTGCAGTTACATTTCCATATCTTGAAGCTAATATTGATACCAAAGTAAATTGTGCTTTGTTGGTATCTTGGTACTCATCTACTAAAATGTATCTGAATTTTTCAGAATAATATTCCAATACATCTGGATTGTCTGTTAATATTTTTATCGTAAAATTTATTATATCATCAAAATCGACGGCATTATTTTCCTTTAACCTTTTTTGATATAGTGTGTACACCTTCCCAATGATTTCTTTTCTATACTCTCCTTCGTATTTATGGCAGTATTGCGTTGGTTCTAACATATCATTTTTTGCATTACTAATTTCTGCTAAAACCGATTTCTCTGTAAATAATTTATTATCTATATTTAATTCTTTTAAGCAATTTTTTATAAGAGTCTTTTGATCTGATGTATCAAATATTACAAATGATGTGTCAAATCCTAGTCTATCAATAAATTTTCTTAATATTCTAACACAAATAGAGTGGAATGTTCCAAGCCATATATCATTTGTAGCTTCTCCAACTAATTTCTGCACTCTTTCTTTCATTTCATTTGCTGCTTTGTTAGTAAATGTTATAGCCAATATATTCCATGGCTTTACTTGTTTTTCTTGCATCAAATATGCTATCTTATATGTTAATACTTTTGTCTTTCCACTTCCAGCACCTGCTATTACTAAGCATGGTCCTTCCGTATTTTCCACTGCTTTTTTTTGTTCTGGATTAAGTTCTTCTAATAAATTTTGCATTTTGGTCTCCTTATATTTTTGCTCTTACCAATGAACTTATGTTCGTGTTAATTTTACTATATCTATTATTCATAGTCAAGGGATTTTTATTTTATTTTTATACACTTACAAGCATTGCAAATAGGCCTACTAAAAATCCTGCCATATTCCCATATGTTGTTGATTTTCCTTGATATAATTTATTAGATTCTGGAATTAGTTCGCCAGATACTATATATAGCATTGCTCCAGCAGCAAATGATAAGCATATTGCTATTACTTTTACTGAAATTGTCCCTATAATTGCTCCTATCCAAGCTCCTATTCCCGTAGCAATTCCAGACATTATTACATAAAACATTACCTTCATTTTGCTCATTCCACCATTTTTCATTGGAATTGCCATTGATATCCCTTCTGGTATGTCATGTAAGCATATTGCGATTGCTAAAGATATTCCTAATTTATTAGAAGCATCAAATCCAGAGCCTATTGCAAGCCCTTCAGGTATATTATGTAGTGCTAATCCAATACTTACAACTATCCCTGTTCTTAATAAGCTTGATTTTATAGAATTACTATTATTAAATTTCTTATCTACTAATATATCACATATTGTCATTACAATTATCCCTAATATAATTCCTACTATTACTATTGTTAATGATGATATTTCTAATGATTCAGGTATTAAGTCAAAACATACCACGGCAAGCATTAACCCTGATGCAAATGCAAGTATAAAACTTAAGAATCTATTTGAATTTCTTTTAGAAATTATCCCTATTATTCCTCCAATTGTTGTTCCTATAGTTCCAAAGAACAACCCTAATAATGATATTCTTAGCATTTACTTCTCCTTCTTCTTTATTTTTTAGGCAAAACTATCTTTACAATGTTAAATTTATATTATTATTTATATTTAAAGAAGCATATTTTTATGATAAATCCTGATATAGTAAAATTTCATAAAAAAATTCTAAAATGTAATTATTACACTTTAGAATTTTTCATTTATTCTTCATTTCCTTTTAATTTTTCAGCTGTATCTGCAGCAATTAAATTATCTATCATATCATCTAAGTCTCCATTTAGGAAATTATCCATTTGATAAATACTTACGCCAATTCTATGATCTGTTATTCTTCCTTGAGGATAGTTGTAAGTTCTAATTTTCTCGCTTCTATCAGCATTTCCGATTTGGCTTCTTCTTTGATTTTCAAGTTCACTATCTCTTTCAGCTTTTTCTTTTTCATATAATCTTGAACGTAATAGCTTCATTGCATAATCTCTATTCTGAACTTGTGATCTTTCTGTTTGACACTCAGCTACCATTCCCGTAGGTATATGAATAAGTCTAACTGCTGACGATGTTTTATTTACGTGTTGTCCACCAGCTCCAGATGCTCTAAATACTTCCATTCTTATATCTGCTGGATTAATTTCTACGTCAACGTCTTCTACTTCTGGTAAAACTGCAACAGTAGCAGTTGATGTGTGTATTCTACCACTAGCTTCCGTCTCTGGAACTCTTTGCACTCTATGAACACCACTTTCAAATTTCAATCTACTATATGCACCTTTTCCTTTTATCATAAATGATATTTCTTTGTATCCACCTAGTTCCGTAGGATTCTCATTTAATACTTCCAATTTCCAATGCTTTCTATCACAATACATTGAATACATTCTAAATAATGTTCCCGCAAATAATGCAGCTTCATCTCCACCTGCTCCAGCTCTAATTTCACAAATTACATTCTTCTCATCATCTGGATCTTTAGGAATTAATAACATTTTTAATTCTTCTTCAAGAACTGGAAGCTTCTCTTTAGCTGCTAACATCTCTTCTTCGGCTAATTCTTTTAGCTCTTTATCATTTAACATTTCTTTAGCTTCTTCTAATTCTTTTTGTACATTTTTATATTCTCTATATTTCTGCACAATTGGTTCAAGATCTGATTGCTCTTTCATCATTTTACGCCATTCATTTTGATTAGAAATTACTTCCGGATCACTAATTTTTTTAGTTAATTCTTCATAATTTTTTTCAACGGCATCTAAATTATCAAACATAAATTTTTATATGATTATTTAATAATCATATCTCCTTTCTAGTTTTCTCACATTTTTATACCTGATAATTATACTACATTTTTTCTTATCTTTCAAGTATATTATAGACCTATAAGGTTATATTCTATTCCTAATTGTTCTAATATTTCTGTTTCTCTATTAGTACAAGTAAAAATTATTGCTTGATTTTGTACACTATTTATAAATTTCAATGTTGCAGCTAATCTTTCATCATCATAATATGCAAATGTCTCATCTAAAAATATTGGTAGCTTTTCTTTTGATATTTGATCTATTACGGAAAGGCGAAGTGCAAGGTATATTTGCTCAATAGTACCCTCACTTAATTTTTCAATTGGTATTAATTTACCATTAGTTAGCTCCACTTGAATTCCATCATTTATTTTTATATTATTATATTTTCCTCCTGATATTTTATCTATATATTCTGATAAACATATATTAAATTTTGGAGTAACATTATTTTTCATTTCTTCATATGAATTTTCTATTATTTCTTTTGTTTCCAAAAAAACATCTTTTTCTTCATTTAATTTTTTTATATTTTCTTCTTCTATTTGAATTTCTTCTATTAAATTGACCATTTTTTCTAATTTTGGTTCTATATTTTCTAAATCTAATTTTAATTTATGAATTTCTAAATTATATTGATTTATTTCATTATTGTTATTATTTATTACATCATAAATATTATTATTAAATAATTCTTCTATTTCTTTTCCATATTTATTAATTAATTTATTTTTTTCTTCATTATTTTTATTAATTAATTTATTTTTTAAATTATTTATTTCTTCTTTTAATTCATTATTATTTTTTTCTAATGTATTTATTTGAATTTTATTATTTTTTATTTTTTTATTTTTATTTTTATTTTTTATTAAATTAATTAAAATCCATATTGGAATTAATAAAAATATTATAATATTTATTATTTTATTTTTTATAAAAATAAATGATAATATATTTATTAATAAAATTAAAAATAATAAAAAATAATTAATTATTTTATTATTTTTTTCTATTTTTTCTATTTTTATTTTTTCTATTTTTTCATTATTTTCTTTATATATTTTTTCTTTTATTTCTATTTTTTGATTTTCTGAATTATTTTCATCCATTATATTTTTTATTTCTGAATATATTTTTTTATTTTTTTCAGCAAAATTTAAATTTTCTGTATATTCTTTATTTTTTTCTTCTATTAAATATTTATCATTTTCTATATCTTTTATTTCATCCAATTCATTATTTAATTTATTTAATTTATTTTTTGCAATATTTATTGGTCTATCTTGACTTTTGTCTGTTCCGACTTCATTTAATAATAATTTATCTAATTTAGCTATTGCTTTTTTATATGATACATCTTCTTCACCACTTTCAGCTAAATTTGCTACTTTTTGTACTAGTAAATTTTGTGTATTTTTATCTATTTGAGTTTCATTTTGCATACTGGCTACTGTTGATGTCATTATTTCTCGATCAATATTAGTTTGCTCTATAAAAAATGTATTTCCTAATTTTTTATCAATATTAAATTCATTTGAAATGTTATTAGAATATTCATCATAAATTTCTGGATTTTTTTTATTAAAATCTCTATATACATTATATATTTTATTATTATCTAATTGATATTCTATTTTTCCTGAGTATTCTTCTCCTGACCACGGATTATATTTATCATAGTCTGATTCAAATTTTCCATTTTTATTTTTAGAAATCCCATATAACATATTTATTATAAAATTTTGAAGTGTAGATTTTCCTGATTCATTTTTTCCATAAATAATATTTATTTTTTTTAATTCTATATTTTTATTTTTTAAATTTCCAAATGCATTAATTTTTATTTTATTTATTTTCAAGGCTTTCCTCCTTATTGTCTTTTTGTCAATTTGATTATTTGTTCAATATTTTGTGTTATTTTATTATTTATTTTTCATTTTCATTTTTATTGATATTTCAATATTTTCTAATTTATTTTAATTGTCTTTTAGTCAATATATTAATTACTAAATATTCTTTGTATTTTTTCTATTATTTTTTCATATTTTTCTTTATTAATTTCATTATTATTTAATTTATTATTTAATTGTTTAATACATAAGCCTTTTAATGTATGATTGTTTTCTTTTATTTCTATTTTTAATTTTGTATTATTTTTTATTTTTATTATATTTTTTTGTATTAATTTAATATTAATATTTATTTCGAATTTTCTCTCACCAATTAAATTAATTTCATATAAATTATTTTCTGTATTTATATTATTTAATTTTTCTATTAATTCTTCTTCAGAATAAATATCTGATACATCAAATTCTTTTTTTACAAATTCTCTATTATCAATTTTTATAAATTTAGTATATAGTTTTTTATTTATTATTTCTCCACAAATAAATCCATGCTCTCCTGGCTCATCAAATCCAAGAGAAATTAGAGAACCTGAATATACTTCATCCCTTTTATGAATATGTCCTAATGCTATATAATCAAATCCTTTTTTTAATAATTCTTGTGCACTCATTGGATTGTATATCCCTTTAGTGTCGTTACCTGATACAACCGTACCATGAGTTATTAATATTTGTGGCTTATTTGACTGTTCAATTACAATTTCATTTAATTGATTTTTATTCATCTCATAATTATCAAATCCAAATCCATAAATAATTGCATCTTCATTTTCTATTTTTTCCACTTGCGATGTGAATATCTTTACATTCTTCTCCCATTCATAACAATTATAATAAGATGCTTTTATATATGGATCATGATTTCCAGGAGTTATATAAATCTTAGTATTTGGAATTTCTTTAAATAAATTATTAATGAATATTATGGTTGATTTCCTTACATATAATTGTTCATATAAATCTCCACTTATAAATAAATATTCTATATTATTTTCTTTAATAAATTCTATTACTTTCTTAAATGCTTCTCTTTGTTCAAGTCTTCTAGTTTGACCAAGTTCTGCTCTATCTGAAATAGTTGAAAATGGCACGTCAAAGTGAACATCAGCAATATGTACAAACTTCATTTACTTACCTTCTTTCTTTTTATATACACTAATTTATATCATATAAACATTTGTTTGTAAATAAATTAATAAAAAATAGCCACATAATTTTTATATGGCTATTTCTACTAATTATCTTTATCAATTGGCCCAAATAATTCATCAAATTTTGCTTCTAATTCTTTTTGAATGTCAATGTCATCATCTTCGTATCTTTCATTAATTTCCTGAATCTTTGGTACACTTTTTTCTTCGTGCATCGTAGGATTCTGCGTTCCAGCTGTTGGAGTAGTTACAATAACTGGCTCATTCTGAGCTGGCTTTTCCGGCATTTCTATTTGAATATCATTTATTTTATTTTCTACATTTTTATTATCTTGACTTGCATTTGCTATCGTTGTTGTTGAAGTTTCTCCATCATTGAAAAGATCATCTAATGAGTCTACTTTGAAACTTTGCTCTTTATCTTCTTCAAATTGATTTCCTGTATATGGATTGTATGGATTGTATTTTCTCCATTCTCCTCTTTCTCCAACATCATAATTATTATGGTCGATTCTATTCATATTCAAGTCTCTTGATATGTTATTTTTCTTATACCACCAATATTTATTGGCCTTAATAGGTTTTAATCCTTTTTCAAATATTATACATTGATCACTTGGCATTCTTCTAAGTTCGTCCGGTGTCATCAATGCTCTTGCCATTATCTGGTCTGATTCACTATATCCTTTTCTATCAGCTTCGTTTGTTCTATTTACTGATTTACTCATGTGAGTAATTGTTTTTTCACCTAATTCTTTTGAAAAGTATTCAACTGTTGCATATGAGTTACTTCCCAAAAATACGTGTGTATCACAGTTTCCAATTATTGTTTCATATGACTTCTCATATATTCCCTTTAATTGATCTAAGTTCTGTAATATAACACTAAATGAAATTCCTCTACTTCTACTTGTTGATATTTTTTTATCAAAGTCTGGAATTTGTCCTATATTTGCAAATTCATCTAATATAAAGAATGTTTTTACTGGTAATTTTCCTCCATTTTTGTCAGCAAAATCATATAATTGTTGTATCATTTGAGAGAAAAATATTGTTAATAAAAAGTCATACGCAGCATGCGTATCAGATGATACAACATATAACGCTGTTTTTCTTGTTGCTATGTCTTCAAAATTTATTGTATTTGTTGATGTCACATCAGCTATATCTTTTGAATCAAATTTTCCTAATTTTGATTGTAATGAACTTAATATTGAACTATATGTTTTATCTGATGCAATTTCTACTGATTTAAAGTTCATTCTTGCTGGATGGTCATATGGTAATTTATTTATTAGTTCTGATAATAAATTCGTACTTCCTTTATTGTTGGCTGCTCTTACCAATTCTGCACAGCTAGCTAAATTCTGCTCTTCTGGCGGTCTTGCAGCTAATAAATAATATATTAATGCTTTTAATAATAATTCTGCCATGTTGTCCCAGTATGGGTCAGCTCCTGTTGCTTGCTCAGATTGCTGTCCTTTTACTACTGTATTAGCTATAACATCTACATCTATTTCTGATTTTATATGTTGCAATGGATTATAACTATCACTACTTTGAGGATTAACAAGGTTTAACAATTTTATCTCATATCCTTGTGATCTTAAATATCCTGCTGTTGCATCATATATTTCGCCTTTAGGGTCTGTAAATATATATGATCCTAGACATTGATGTGCATTTGGTATCGTATACGCTGATGATTTACCAGATCCAGATCCTCCGACAATTAAAACATTGGTATTTCCTAATTTATCTAGAGGTAAATAATTTTCTTCTGCTAATATTATTCCTTTATTTTTGCTTAAGATTCTATATTGTTCTCCACCTGTTGCCCAATCACTTGAACCATGCTCTATTTTGTCATATTCGCCTTTACTTCTGCCCTTCCACATTCCTATTCCTAGACATATAAGCATAAATATTGTAAAAAACAATGTTGCACTTCCTAATGTGCCTAAATATTGTACTCCAAACATTTTCTTTGGTCCAGCTACTTGTACTATATTAGTTATTATATTTTCTACAAAATACGTAAAGTTAAAAACACCGGTAGAATTACTGTCAACAATTGTAATAGCTATCGGTGCTATTAAAAATAGCTCAGCAAATAGCCAGAAAATAATTGTTGAAATAATTGCTACCTTGTGTTTTTTTATTGATACTATAAAATTACTCATAATAAATCTACCTTCTCATTGGTTTTATCATATAAACTATCTTTCATTTAATTGTGTCTGTCTATCATTTTCTCTGCATATTTCAGCATATTTAGTTGGTCTCTTTAGGTAATTTTCATTTATTTTAGCCATTAATGCTGGATTTACAACTGGTGGTATTTTATCTGAACTTACCGCTGATATTTCTACAAATCCATCATTTATGCTTCCTTGCTCTTTATCAGCATATCCTTCTAAACAAAGCTCACCATTTATGCAATTAGTCATACATACAACTTCAATTTCTTTACTCACTTTTTAGTAATCCTCCCTTATTTTAAGTCATTATTTCTTTTCTCTTATTTCAAAGCTAAAATATGACTTATATGGTTTTAATTTACATTTTCCTTTTACTTCATTAGTGTTTCTATCTAAATACAACATTGGCTTTACTTCCTCTGTTGTCTCAGGATCTATTATTGTTATAGGTCTTTGCAAATTTGGTGTGTATTTGAAATCTTTATACTCAGTACCTATTTCTGAATATAAAGTATTGAATTTCACTGGTACAGGTCTTTTTGATATTCGTACCTTATCATCTTTTAATACTCCCATATTTACAACTACTTTTTGAGGTCCAAAAGATAATATGACTAAATCTTCACCTTCGGGTTCTGGATGGTCAACAAAAAAAGTCTTCTTTTTCATATTACCATTAATTTCTTCAGAGCTAACTAGTCTTTCAACAGTATATTTAGGATACTGTTTCTGCAATTCCTTGGCAGTTTCGTTAATTCTATATATAACAGTATTCACTCCCTGTGGATCTGTTACACTAAAATACTTACCATGAAATCCTCCAGCCATATTTACACCTCTTTCTATTACTTCTCTTTGGTTCGACTAATATTTATTATACATCTTTTTCTATAATATGTCAACCAAATCATATTTTTATTATTATATTTACTTGTTGCTTTATAATTTTATGCATTTTTTACTTCTTTTACCTGATAAGCAGGCATTGTTTTTATATTATTTCCTTCAAGATTTTGTAATTTGATATATAATTTTTCTTGTTCTTGCGTAAGTTTTTCTGGCATCACTATTCTTGTAATTACATTCAAGTTTCCTCTGTTTCCATGACCATCTTTATAGCCTTTACCTTTTATAGTTAAATTAGAGTTACTACTTGTACATTTTGGAATTATTATAGCTATCTTTTCTTCAAATAATTCTATTTCTTTTTTTACTCCTAATGCTGCTTCTGAAGGGGTTATTTTTAGTTCTGTATACAAATCATTTCCAATTAATTTTAGTTTTTTATCATCTTTTATGTTTATAATTACAAATAAATCGCCGTTTTTTCCGCCATTTTTTCCAAGTTTGCCTTGTCCTACTATTCTTATTTTGTCATTATTCTGTATACCTGCTGGAACTTTAATAGAAAATGATGTTTCTTTTCCATTTACAGTACGTAATTTTACTTTTTTATTGACTCCAAAAAAGGCTTCTTTTATTGAAATCTCAATCTCTGTATCTACATCTTCTCCATATTCTGGTTCAGTTGTTTTCACTACTTTGTTGCTTCTAAAGTTTTCGCCAAATAAAATTTCTAATAATCTTTCTATAAATGACTTTTTTTCATAAGTTTGACTTTTTTTCTTTTTGTTTCCAACATATCTATTCCATGTAAAATCATACTTTCTTCTTTGTTTGTCATTGCTTAATAATCTATATGCTTCATTTACATCCTTAAATATCTCTTCCGAAGCGCTATTTCCTATATTCATGTCTGGATGATATTTCTTTGCCATCTCTCTATATGCATTTTTTATATCATCAAGGCTTACTTTATTAGTGTCAAAACCTAATATTTTATAGTAATCTTTAAAAATCATTTAATGCCCTCCATTTGCATGGTTATATACTATAACAATTATAGCTTATTTTTTATTATTTATCAATATGAAATTTCTAGTTTTTATACTTTGTTCAAAGATTACTCTCTTTTTATCAAGGTTTATCTTTATTGTATTGTCCAAATTTTGTAATATTGCTAAATCTATATCTTCAAAAGCTAATTTTCTTAGTTCTTCTACGCCCTCATATTCCCTAGTTTCATCTATTTTATCAGCTATAAATAATATTTTCTCTAACATTGTCATTTCTGGTTTTCCCATTGTATGATTTGCAATGGCACTACACATCTCTTCATCAAATCCATATTTTTTCTTACATATATCTGCTGCAATTTCTCCATGAAGAATGTCTACATTATTATATTCTAATTCGCTTGCTTGAATTTTATTTTCTTTTACATATTTCATTTTTTCTTCTTCTGGCATTTCTTTTGCCATATCATGTGCGAGTCCAACAGCCATAGCCCTTTTAGGATCTTCTCCATATCTTTCTGCGAGCTTTTCACACATTTTCATTACACCTATACTATGTAGTTTTCTTTTTTCTGATAGTTGATTTACTTCTTCTATTTCTAACATTTTATTCCTCCAAAAAATTGTTATACAATAAGTATAACAATTTTTTATCACTTTTTATTAATTTATGCAAGCTCAATTAATTTGTCTAGCAATTCGCTATATTTTATTCCAGAATGTTCCCATAGTTTAGGATACATGCTTATCTCTGTAAATCCTGGCATTGTATTTATTTCATTTATATACACTTTATCTGTATCTTTTTCTACGAAGAAGTCAACTCTTGAAAGTCCACTTCCATCAACAGCTTTGAACGCTTTAATTGCAGTTCTTCTTATTTCATCTATTTTTTCTTGTGACAAGTCTGCTGGTATTATTACTTTTGATTCTGCATTTTTATATTTTGCATCATATGAATAGAATTCTTCAGCTGATAATATCTGTCCAACAGTTGAAGCTTCAACCTTATCTGTCCCTAGGACTGCGCATTCTACTTCTTTTCCAACTATAGCTTCTTCTATCAATATTTTTCTATCAAATCTTGATGCCTCAATTATTGCTGTTATTAATTCAGATTCATTTGTGGCCTTTGATATTCCTACTGATGAGCCTGAATTTGAAGGTTTTACGAATACAGGGAATCCTAGTTTTTCTTTTACTAATTTTGCGATTTCATCATTTTCTAGTTTTACTTCATCCACGTTTTCATCTACATATGTATTTTCATTTTTTATGTATATGTATTTTGCCTGACAAATTCCCGCTTTCTCAAATATAATCTTGCTATATACTTTATCCATACATACGCTTGATGCTAATACTTTGCATCCTACATATGGAATCTTTAACATCTCTAATAGACCTTGAATAGTTCCATCTTCTCCATATAATCCATGTAAAACTGGAAATACTTTATCCATTCCTTTTAAGAATGTTGATATGTCTTTTATTTCTTTTCCTTCTCTTTTCCATATACCTTCTTTTGTAATTTCTACTGGATAAATTTCATATTTTTTCCTATCAAGATTATCTATAATATTTTTTCCTGACACCATTGAAACGTCATGTTCCGTTGACATTCCACCATAAATTACTGCTAATTTTAACATTCCTATCACCCTTCCTTTACATTAAAATTAATTCCTTAGCAATATCACCAAATTTCATTGAATTTGATGCTTTTAATAAAATTATATCGTCTTTTTTCATAATTTTCTTCAAATATTCTAATGCACTTTCATTGTTATCAAAATGTAACATTTCCCTAACATCTGCAGTTTCTTCTATGCATTTTGCAAGTTCTCCTATTGTAATTAATATATCAATATTTTTTACTTCTTCTCCAACTTTCCTATGCAAACTTTCAGAATATTCTCCTAGCTCTTTCATATCTCCTAAAACTGCAATTTTTCTTTTTCCTTCTATCTTTTCTAAATACTCTATTGCGGCTTTCATTGAATCATAATTAGCATTATATGTATCGTTTATTATTGAAGCTCCACATTTGGCTTTTTCTATTTCCATACGTCCTTTTGTAAGTTCAAATCCAGAAATTCCTTCTGTTATCTTCGCCATTGGAATATCAAAGTATCTTCCAACTGCAATTGCGCATAAACTATTTAGTACAAAATGTTCTCCACCAACTGGAACTACTACTTCTTTTCCATCAATTCTGTATTCACTTCTGTCTTCATATGAATGGATATCTTCAGCTACATATTTACTGTTCTTATTATTTATTCCATAAGTTATAATATTATATTTTTCCTTATTTTTTTCTGCCCAATCACTTAATAAATCATTATCATTATTTATTATTACACTGTTTCCTTGCAAGCCTTCTAATATTTCTAATTTCGCCTTTAGTATATTTTCTCTTGATCCTAAATTTCCTATATGAGCTGTTCCTATATTGGTGATAATAGCTAATGTTGGCTTTGCAATACTCGTTAACAAACTAATTTCTCCAAAATGATTCATTCCCATTTCTACAACAATTGCATTTTCATCATGAAGTTTTAATAAAGTAAATGGCAAACCTATATCATTATTTAAATTTCCTTGCGTTTTTAATACTTTATATTTTTGCGACATTACTGCTGCTACAATGTCCTTTGTACTTGTCTTTCCAACGCTTCCTGTTACTGCAACAACTGGAATGTCAACTTGACTTCTTTTATATGCTGCTATTTGTTGTATTGCTTTTACAGTATTTTCAACCAATACAATACTACCTATTTTCTCATCTGGCTCTTTGCTCATTAAGCATGCTACCGCGCCTTTATTAATCGCATCTTTATAAAAATCGTTGCCGTCAAACTTTTCTCCTTTTATTGCAACATACATATCTCCTTTTTGTATTATTCTTGTGTCTTTCTCGAAGTTTTGAATGTCTAAATCTTCGTCTCCACAAATAAGTTTTCCATTGGTAATTTTTAAAATTTCTTTTATCTTCATATTCTTACCTTCATTATTTTTTTATAAATCATCAAATTATTGTTATGATTTTTTATTATTATATGCTATTATTTATATTTTTTCAACCCAATTTTTATACACTTTTATGCCGTTAATGTTCCATTTGGAGTATCTATAATCATTAAAATATCTTCTTCTTCTCCTGTTTCAACATTTATATACACAATGAAATCATTTTCACTAGTCTTTCCTTTTATCTCCCAACATTGTATCTCTGTATTCCATTCAGTTGGTATGATAGCCATATCAGTTGATATTATCTCTAACTTAGGGTTTACTAGCTCTAATGCTTGCTCTTTTGTAATTTTAGGAGTTTTTAGATTTCTGTTTTCATTATGTGAATTTAAATAATTCGTTGCTTCAATTCCAAGTACCTCTCCATTATCAAGTGCAATTTTTACTTTTATTAGGTCTGGATACATTACTACTTCCTTTTGCATATATGCATAATTAATTGTTATTGTGCCATTTTCTTTTAAATAATATGTTTCTTTCATGTTGTCATATTCTCGATTTTTTAGAAATTCTTTTCCAATATTTATTGCATCTTCTTCTTTTACATTTTCTGAAGAAATTTCTCTATTACAATTCATTGATAATAAATGACCACCTTTTTTTGATATACAAATGTTGAAAGTATTGTTTCCTTTAGTAGTTATTACAAAACTATAGCATTCAATACGTGCATTTTCTGATTCACTTTCTTCTTTTATTTTTTGAAATTTATCTTCTCCAATATACTTTTTTGCTAGTTCTCGTGCCTCATCTTTTGAAATTTCATCTCCTGTTAATCCTATTTTCTCTGCTTTCTCAACATTTTCTGAAAATGCTCCATCATATATAAGACCTTCATATTGGTGTAAATCTTCTTCTATATTTGAAAAACTATTTTTTGATATATTATCATCCTGCTGGCCGAAAGCCTTATTTCCCTTATTTTTTAGCTCTCCCCATTTTATATTTTTGGAATATAAGTCTGCTTCTAACTGATTTAATGTATTTTCCAGTTCCAAACTATAGGTGTGCAATTGGTCTAACCTATCAAGATCTTCCTGTGATAATTTTTCTCCTTTTATTGTTTTTTTAGATAATGTATATGAGTAATCTCCTAATTGGTTTAAAAACTTTTGCGTGTTTTCTAATTCCTCTGTTTTAATTGGAAGCATTGACAAATATGCTTGTGCTAAACTAGTTTGTTTTGATATATTTCCTAGTGTTTCTGTTCCATGCACACTACTATTTGAAATTGTTGATTTTGCTAATAATTTTTCAGTATTATTCACATATTCCACTAACTGATAAAATGCATTATTGTAATCATTTTCAGCTATAAGCCTATAATCTCTTGCTTTTCTCATTGCATATATGCCAAGTATTATAATAATTATTACTAAAGTCACAACCAAAGTAAGCATTTTTCCTGATTTTAATCTATCTTTCCAGTCATAAATCTTTTCCTTAATATTACTCATACTCATTTCCTTTCTTTTTTTATTCTATTTTTTACATTTTTTAGTATATTATTCAATTATTTTTTTATTTGATTTCTATTATTTTTTATGATATATTGTTGTTAGTATAATGAAAGGAATATTATATATGCGAGTTATTATTTTTTACGCTTCTTATGGTGGTGGTCACCTTTCTGCAGCAAATTCTATAAAGCAATATCTTGAAGAACACTATAAGAATTACAATGTTATAATGATTGATTGCATGAAATATATAAATTTAGGAATTGAGAAAATTACAACTAATTCATACAATCTTATGGCTAAAAAGGCACCCTGGGCTTGGGGAACTATTTACAAGTATTCTGAAAAAGGTCCTGTTGCTCACATCTGCAATATCACTAATAAATTATTTTCTATAAAATTGTATAAACTTTTTGAAGAATATCAACCTGATGTAGTTATTTCTACTCACCCTTTTTCAAGCCAAATGGCTGCTATTTTGAAAAGTGAAGGAAAGACTAATTGCAAGCTTGCGACTATTTTAACTGATTTTGCATCTAACGATCAATGGCTTGCTTATAATGAATATGTTGACTACTTTTTTGTATCTCATGAGGGGATGAGGCAAGAATTAATTTCTAAAAACATCCCTGGCAATAAAGTATTTGCAACTGGTATTCCTCTTTCTAATAGATTTCTAAAACATTTTGACAGAAAAAAAATTAAGGAATCTTTTGATCTTGATTTAAATAAAAAAACTATACTATTTTTTGGTGGAGGAGAGTTTGGATTAGGAAAAGAGCAAACTGTGAGAATTTTGAAAGCCTTTATTGATAACATTGGTGATTCTTATCAAATTATTGTTATCTCCGGCAAGAATACAAAAATTCAAGAAAAATTTGAAAAACTTGTTCAGGAAACTAACAGCAGTAGCAAAGTACAAGTCTATGGTTACACAAATGAGGTTCCCGAGCTTATGAGCATTTCAGATCTTGTTGTTACTAAACCAGGTGGATTAACAACAACTGAAAGTCTTGCTTCAGGTTTGCCTATTGTTGCTATTAATCCAATCCCCGGTCAGGAAGTTGAAAATGCTCAATATCTTGAATCCCAAGGCATTGCCGTATGGATTAGGCCAAAGGAAGATCCTAATGAAACTATTCAAGAATTATTATCAAATGAACAGGAATTAAAACATATGAAAATACGTTCTAAATTGGCTGCTAAGAAAAATTCTACTAGAGATATTTGCTCTATTATTTTCTGTAACGCAAATTAGGCTACTTCTACAGTAGCCTAATTTATTTTATAATTCAGTTCTTCCTTCAAATGCTTTTCCCAATGTAAATTCATCTGTATATTCTAAGTCTCCTCCTACTGGGATTCCATGTGCTAATCTCGTAGTGGTAATTCCCATTGGTTTTATTAGTTTTGAAATATACATAGCTGTTGCTTCTCCTTCAACTTTAGGATTTGTAGCTAAAATTACTTCTTTTACTGTTCCATCCATTAGTCTAGCTAGCAACTCTTTAATCTTAATATCCTCCGGTCCAACTCCATCCATTGGTGAAATAGTTCCATGAAGTACATGATATAATCCTTTATATTCATGTATTTTCTCTATAGCAACTACATCTTTTACATCTTCTACTACGCATATCTTGCTTTGATCTCTTGATGGATTCGAACATATTTCGCATGGATCTGTGTCTGATATGTTATAACATTTTGAGCATAATTTTAAGTTGTTTTTTGCATCTTGTATGCTTTTTATAAAATTATCAGTTTCCTCTTTACTTGCATTTAGCATATAAAAGGCAAGTCTTACGGCTGTCTTGTTTCCTATGCTAGGAAGTCTTTCGAAACTTTCTATAAGTTTTTCTATTGATGGTGAAAAGTACGACATATTTTTTGTATGATTTTAATTAATCATGCTCCTTTCTATCTTAGTCCTGGTATATTATATTTTCCAAACTCTGCGCTTGTTGCAGAATCAACCTTTCTTAAAGCATCATTTACACATGTTAATATTAAATCTTGTAACATTTCTACATCATCTGGGTCAACTACTTCTTTATTTAATTTTATTTCTAATATTTCCTTTGCACCATTTACTTTTGCGTATACTGCTCCTCCACCTGTTGTACTTTCAAATGTCTGCATTGCTAAATTTTCTTGTGATTTTTCCATTTCTTCTTGCATTTTTTTCGCTTGTTTCATGATTTGGTTCATATTTATTCCTCCAAATCCACCCATTCCTCCTGAAAATCCTCTTGACATCTCTTTTCCTCCTTATTCATCTATCATATTGATTTTTATGCCTAAATCCATCGGCGATGCTTGAGATACATCTTGCGTCTCAGCTACATTTTTATCTATTAATTTTATTCTCATATCTTGTTTGCATTCCATTGATACAAGTCTTTTTAACTCAGCCATGTTTTCTGGTCTTTCTATAACACTTCTTCCAAAACTCGTCAAACCATTAGGAAATTCTATTCCAACAGTCATGTCATCTATCATAACTCCATTCGTATTTATAAGGTTTGAATATAGTATTGGCTTTCTTTGTTCTTTTAATGTGTCTATTACATTACTCCAGAAATTTACGCCTTTTGCTTTTACAGTTGGTTCTGCACTTTTCTTGTTTTGTGCAATTTCGCTAGCTTTCACAGCAGTTCCATTATTTGTTTTTGCAGCCGAGTTATCCACAATCTGTCTACTAACTGTGGATTGTTTCATTTGATTTTGATTATTTGAACTTATAATCTTGCCTGATTTCACAACATTTTCAAGTTTGCCAATTCTTTCTTCTAATGACATTGATTCTTTTCCACAGAGTTTTAATATTCCTACTTGAAATACAATATTCTTCTGAGTTGACCATTTTATATCATTTTCAAGTTCTGACAGCTTATAAATTATGTTTAATAATCTTTCGCTATCAGCCTCATTCCCTAGCTTTTCAATTGTTTTTATATCATCTTCATTATAAATATTTGATATTTGTCTGGTTTGTTTATATAAAAGCATATCCCTTATATATTTTATCATTTCCCATAACAAATTATTTATATCTTTTCCTTCATCTATTACGTTTTGCGTTACAGTAAGTGCTTTTTCCGCATCATATTCAATTATATTTTGAACTATTCCTGATATATATTCTAATTTGGGAATGCCTACTAATTCTTTTATTTTTTCTTCGTCAATCTTATTCTCTCCATCTTGTGCACATCTTTCTAGTATAGACAATGCGTCTCTCATGGCACCTTCTGATAGCTCTGCTATAAGATTAATTGCTCCATCAGTATACTCTATTTTGCATTCTTTACATATTTTTTCTAGGTTAGCGTTTATATCTTTATCTGGAATCTTTTTGAAGTCAAATCTTTGACATCTTGATAAGATTGTCGCAGGTAATTTTTGTGGCTCTGTTGTTGCTAGTATAAATTTTACATGCTTAGGTGGTTCTTCAAGAGTCTTCAATAATGCATTAAATGCTCCACTTGAAAGCATATGAACCTCATCTATGATGTATACTCTATATTTTGCAACTGTTGGCAAAAAGTTTACTTCATCTCTTATTGCACGTATATCATCTACACTATTATTTGAAGCAGCATCCATCTCAACTATGTCTGTTAAAGATCCATCTAATGCTGCTTTGCATATACTACATTCATTACATGGTTCTCCATCCTGCGGATTTAAACAATTTATTGCTCTTGCTAGAACTTTTGCTGAAGATGTTTTTCCACATCCTCTACATCCTGTAAACAAGTATGCATGCCCTACCCTATCGGCTATTACTTGATTTCTTAATGTTCTTGTAATATGTTCTTGCCCTAATATTTCATGAAAGGTCATTGGTCTAAATCTTCTATATAAAGCAGTATATTCCATATTTATTCCTCCCTTTCTTCTTAAAATTAAAAGGTATGATCTTATTCCTTTATTCTAAGGTACCCCACATAAAAGTGTCTACTTATTGCTGCTTCCTTCCGGACCTGACAAGGTTCATAGTCTTTTATTGAGATGCCCTAGAATAAAGAAATATTCTCACACCCCTTGCATTATATAATATTTATTTCAGTTTATCAAGTATTTATATAATTATTTTTCTCTTTTGAAAATTATATTTGAGAAATCTGTTATATCTATTTTTGATACTCCTTCTTCTAATAAATTAGAACATGGAAGTTTAACATTTATTTTTCCTCTAAATTTTGTCTTATTTGTTCTTATAACTATGTCAAAACTTACATCTATTGTTATATCTTCTTCATTAAGTCCAAGTTTTTTTAGTAATGTTCCATTATAAGATATTTCATCATCATCGTTCGATACATATTCTGCCACATTTTTATTTAATACTCTGAATAATAATGTTCCGCCTTGATTTCCAATTTCAAGAGCTTTAGAGTTATCTGTATTAGCCCCCTTATATGTTAATGAGTTATTAATTATAAAATTCTTCTCATAGCTAAATAATTTTTCTTCTGTGCTATTAGGCATATATACTTCAATTGTTCCTTTTTTAGGATTTGAATAATTAATATTTTCTATTGATATGCTTTCAATATATGCTTGTTCTTTGTAGTTTTCATTTCTTTTTATTTTTATATATATGTCATTATATTGATTTATATCCATATTCCATTTATAATTTTCTGAGTTTTCACTTTTTGTTTGACCATCCGCGCTACTTACAATCAGCATTTCTTCAAGAGAAAATGGCATATTTTTTTCACCTTCTGTTTCATATTTAAGCATAATTGCTAATACACATACAAATGATATTATAATTATAAATAGTAAAAATGCTTGTTTTATTTTCTCTTTTACAATTTTATTCATATTTCCTCCTATATATAAGTTGGCGGAGAGAGTGGGATTCGAACCCACGCGCCATTTTTCAACAGCTACCTGTTTTCGAGACAGTTCCGTTATGACCACTTCGGCATCTCTCCATGTTTTTTGTTTGTCTAAGTTCTCTGAAAAATTTCTTTAATATTTCTCTACATTCTTTTTCACATATCTTATTTTCTAATTCTACGTGATGGTTAAATTTATAGTCTTCTAATAAATTTAATACTGATCCACAACTTCCCGTTTTTTCGTCCATTGTTCCTATACACAATCTATCTATCCTTGATTGTATGATTGCACCAGCACACATACTACATGGTTCTAATGTAACATACATTGTACATCCTATTAGCCTCCATGTATTTAATTTTTTGCAAGCCTTCTTTATTGCATTAATTTCTGCATGCTCTGTAGAATCTTTTCTAGTTTCTTTTTTATTATATCCTCTAGCTATTATTTTTCCATCTTTTACAATAACTGCTCCTACAGGAACTTCGTTTATTTTATATGCTTTTCCAGCCTGTTCTAATGCCTTACGCATAAAATATATGTCTTTTTCCATTTTTTCTCCATTAACTTTAGACTTTTTATATAATATCATATTTTATTTTGTTGTGCAAGACTTATTATTGTTTGTTTACATAAGTTTTTTATCATATAAAAAAGCTGTTTAAAAGAATACTATTAATATTCTTTTAAACAGTAGAAATGTCTGTCACTATTTATTCATTAGTTACACTAATAAATCAGTATGAGACTGTTCATAGTCTTGGATTATGTAAGGTATTTGTGTAAAATCACTACCAGATTTAATTAGTAAAGTGATTAACTCCCTCATATTCTCCTTAGGGCACATGATATTTTTTATGGTTAAAGATTGTTCACCAGCCCCTTTTACTGATTTAGTAATCTTCAAGCCACATCTTTTTCCTTCAATGAGATAGTAATTATTTACTTCTTCTCTGCCCTCCAAGATATCTTCAATCTTGATACTAGAATATAGCTTCATATAACATCCCTCCTTTATTGAAATAATTACCAGAATCATATTATCACTACATACCATACTTTGTCAAGACATTTTTTGGAATTTTTTATATTTTTTTTTACATTTTTTATATAAGGTCAAAATCCTTATATATAGCTGCATTTCGAGCGACTCCTATTATAAATGCTTTTGTTGACGGATTTTCGGTTTCTGATCTATTAAAATAAGCATCTATTATCATCTTATCAGTATTAAAGTACATTAAATTTATTAACTTCGTAACGCTCCATTGTACATTATTTGCTTTTGTGTGATATTTTTTAGCCACCTTTGCATACACATTTCTTTCAAAATCATTTATTGCCTGCTTGTCTTCTGATGCAACTTTTATACAATCTACTAAGTATTCATATGCAAGTGAATTTCTTCCCAACTTAAAATTTTTTAATTCAATCATTATTCTCTCATCCACTACCAACTTTCCAACTCCTTCTAATTTTTCATCTTTTGCTTTATTTTTTTCTACAAATGTATTATCATTTTTATAATTACTCTTGCAGTATCGGTACTATCATGGGATCTCTCTTGAGAATCCATGTTGGTATATAGAGATTGAAATGTTTTGGGTACTTTTGTTAGAGAATTGGAGGATCTTATGAGTATTAAGAAAAACCGGATTATCAGCGTTTTGCTGGCTCTCACCCTTTGCATCATGTGTGCAACCTCTGCTTTTGCAGACAGTTCTACGTCCGTTACCGAGGACACAAGCAAGCAGGTAGTGTCCGTCGCCGTTGATCCCAACACTGCTCGGGCAAGTGGTGACATCATCGGTGCATGTGCCGGAGATATCTCTGGTGGCAGTGGCACCATCTCCTGCACTCTTGGGAAATCCAACTGGAATGCTTCCATCATGGCTGGTGTTTCTTCCAGCAGTGCCAGTGGCAACATTGACTGCTATGTCCAGCTCCCCAATGGCGACGTAAAAAGTCTTGGTGCAGTCCCTGCGTCTGGTGGCACAACTGCCGCTATCCCGTTTACTCACTTGAACTCTGGTACGTACACCTTCTATTTTGAGTGTTCCACCCGTGCAAGAGTAAACGTTTATGGGTACATTTTCGATTAAGCTTTAATTTTCTCAAGCATTTTGATCTCTAAGTAAAAGCGACCTTATGATTAGTCATAAGGTCGCTTTTATTATCTATCCATATTAATTTCTTCATCCGTAACACAGTTAAGTTCTACATTATAGTATACAACTCTATTATCTGATATCGATACATTATTTTTCTTTCCAATTAAACTTTGTGAAATCGGTAAATAAGTTTCATTATTAAGTTGAATTAATTTATCATCAATTTCCATAAATAAAATACCCTTTTCCGTATATGTAGGTATATTTCCCAGTTTAAAAGCATATTTTCTTATATTAACATCACCTTTTTTTAATATTGTTGGAAATAATGAATACATATATCTTCCATCACTATATAACTTTAAAGCTATTTGACTTAAATCGAACTCATCATATTCTTTTGTTTCATTATTATATTCATACCTTTTATTTTCGTTACAATTGATTATCTTAGTAGAAGTATTTTCTTCACCATCATTATAGGTTGTTGTTTCTATTTTATAGATTCCATCTTTATACCAGATACTTTTTGTTTCTTTTATTCCATTATCACCATAATTATCTATTTTACAATAGTAATTATTAAGACTTTCATATTTAGAAACTTTATTACTTATATTTGTTAACACTACCAGCTTATAACAAGAATATCCTAAATAGAATACTATTAAAAATAAAATTATTACGGCTACACCCTTTAATAACATCTCAAATATTGAAGATTTGTGTGCTACTGGTATGGAATTTGCTCCCTTACTTTTATTATCAAGGTCTAGTTTCTTTCCTGTAACTAATTCATCACAAGAAATCTGTAAGGTTTCACAAATCTTTTTCATCCTTGATGTTCTCGGTGTAGCCGTGCCTAACTCCCACTTAGATATCATTTGTCTTGATACTCCAAGTTTGTCTGAAAATGCTTCCTGAGATAATCCACTTTTTCTTCTTGCTTCGTATAATCTATCTCCAAATGAACTCATTATTTAAATTCCCTCTCCTAATTATTTTCTTTCGTACCTCCTTATACTTTATCTCTATACAAGTAAAATTATAATGGCTCTTGATTAAATTTTCTACCAACTTTAGTTTGCAATTTGTCAACTTTCGACATTTTTTTGCAAATTCAACATCAAATTTAATCTTATTTCGTCACTTTTTGTATTTTTTAGTATAATTTTGGTACTGGATATATTTTACCATATTTTTCTCCATCTTGTAAATAATTTCCACAAAATTTCTTATATTTTTTAACAAAAAATAACTAATTATCGAAATGATAATTAGTTACAGTGGTGTTCCTGAGAGGATTCGAACCTCCGACCAACAGTTTAGGAAACTGCTGCTCTATCCAACTGAGCTACAGAAACATATTATAGTAGCTATTATAGCACTATTTACTTAACTTGTAAACATTACTTAATAGCTACCGAAATGTATTAAAATTCTTTCCATCCATCTAATTTAGCTCTCTTTATTGCGCCAATTAAATTAGCTCTTATGTTTTTGTTCTTATATTCTAATTGCTTTAATAATTCTAATGCATATTCTCTTGTAGAATTGCCATCCATAGGACAAACCTTAGGCATTATTGGTATCTCTGCTTTTTTTACAAAACTCCTAGTCATCTTTTCCGACACATATATTAATGGTCTAATAAGAGTCATTTGTGATCTATCCATATATGCAACCGGAGAAAATACTGAAATATTTCCAGCATAAATCATATTCATTAAAAATGTTTCTAATACATCATCTTCATTATGACCTAATGCAATCTTATTGCATCCATTTTCTTTAGCAATTGAATTTAGCATTCCCCTACGCAAATTAGCGCATAAAGAACACGGATTTTTTTCCTTTCTTTCGTCAAAAACAATTTGTTTTATATCACTCTTAACAATTTTCAACTCAACATCAATATCTTGACAAACTTTTTTTAGCAAATTATCATCAAAATTATCAAATCCAGGATTTATTGTAATTGCAATAAAATCAAAATGTTTTGGATAAAATAATTGTAAATTCTTTAAAGCATATAAAAGTGATATAGAGTCCTTTCCGCCAGAAAGAGCAACAGCAATTTTATCCCCCTCTTCAATCATTTGATAATCATCTATTGCTTTTCTCATTTTTCCTAATATTTTTTGTATCTCTTTACTCCACAAATTTTTTCATAGCCTCCGTTAATTCTTCTAGTCTCTTATCTGCATCTTCCATGCTTTCTCCTCTAACGCCCATATAGAATTTTATCTTTGGCTCTGTTCCTGATGGTCTTACACAGCACCATGCATTATCAGTTAAATCATAGTATAATACATTTGATGTAGGTAAATCTGTTTCACTTCTTTCCCCATTCTCCTTTACAATAGTATGTTCTTTATAATCTCTAGCTTCTATTACTTTATATCCTGCTAAAGACTTAGGAGGATTTGCTCTCATTTTTTCCATTTTAGCTTTTATTTGTTCAGCACCATCTGCTCCTTTTAATACAATTGATATTTGACCTTCTTTATAAAATCCATATTTTTTGTATATATTAAGCATCTGTTGCCATAATGTAATTCCCTTGCTCTTGTAATATGCTGTTGCTTCGCATAGAGCCATTACAGCAGATATTCCATCTTTGTCTCTCGCATGTGGACTTATTAAGCATCCATAGCTTTCTTCAAATCCAAATTGATATGAATATGTATGTTGTTCCTCAAATTGACGTATTTTTTCTCCAATCCATTTGAATCCTGTTAATGTTTCAAAAACTTTTAAACCGTAGGCTTTTGCTATTGCTTTTGCCATATCAGATGAAACTATAGTTGTAATAAATGCTCCGTTATCAGGCAACATTCCTTTTTCTTTCTTTTGTGATAGTTCATATTCAGCAATTAACAATGCTGACATGTTTCCAGTATACGCAATATACTCGCCATTATCATCCTTTGAGTATACTCCTAATCTATCTGAATCAGGATCTGTTGCTAATACAACGTCTGCGTCTACCTTTTTAGCCAATTCTAAAGCTAATTTAAATGCATTTTTATCTTCTGGATTTGGATAGCTAACTGTTGGAAAATCTCCATCTGGCTTTTCTTGTTCTGGCACAACAAATACATGTGTAAATCCTAATTCTTTTAAAACTCTTTGTACAGGCACATTTCCAGCACCATGTAATGGAGTATATACAATTTTTATATCGTCTTGAACTTTTTTTATTACTTCTGGATTTAAAACTAATGATTTCAATGTATTCACGAATTTATCATCAATTTCTTTACCTATTTCTATATATAATCCTGCTTTTATAGCATCTTCTTTATTCATTTTCTTTATTTGTGAAAATTCTGTTTTGTTTACTTCATCAATTATTTTTTTATCTTTAGGTGGTATAATCTGAGCTCCATCATCCCAGTAAACCTTATATCCGTTGTATTCTGGAGGATTATGACTTGCTGTAATCATAATTCCAGCTGTACATTTTAGTTGTCTAACTGTAAATGATAATTCTGGCACTGGTCTTAACTCATCAAAAATGTATGTCTTTATTCCGTTAGCATTTAAGCATAAAGCTGCTTCTTCACTGAATTCTTTTGACATATGTCTTGAATCATAAGATATTGCAACTCCTTTTTCTTGTGTTCCTTCTTTTAAAATGAAGTTTGCAAGACCTTGTGTTGCTCTACCAACAGTATATTTATTCATTCTATTCGATCCAGCTCCAATTACTCCTCTTAATCCTGCTGTACCAAATTCTAATTCTTTATAAAATCTATCTTCTATTTCTTTTTCATTATCTTTAATTGATTCTAATTCTTTTTTTGTTTCTTCATCAAAACAAGGATTATTTAACCATTCTTCATATTTCTTTTTATATTCTTCCATCGTTTCTTCCTTTCTATATAAGCACAAGAAAGAAAATAAGTTATAACTCATTTTCTCTCTCTGTATAAATCTTATTTATTTTTTTCATGAAAATCAAGATATAACTTTCTTGCTGTTTCTGGACTATCTACACCTTCTGCATTTTTTACAGGTGCAAATTCTTCTTCTCTCTTAACTCGCATTATTGCTAGGTCATCAAGACTTTCGAATGCATCAAATAAAAATGATTCGAATTTATAAGCATTAGGCTTATCTGGTACTACTAAGTTTCCATTATTGTCTATATATTTTGCTTTCTTAAATGCGATATGATATGGTAAATTCATTTGACTTATTTTTTCTATTGCTTTTATATTAAATAGGTTACATAATATGTGAGATTCTCCATATTTAAGTTCACCATTTTCGTTTGTTTCCGCAGCCATTTCAGGTGTTATTTCTGAATATTCAATTACACTTGGCTTTCCATTTCTTTTACAGAATACACCAACTTTTTCTTGTGGATTTGCTTTTACTAAGCTTTTTCCAGCTGCTAGTACATTTTTGTCTTCTGCTAGTCCAATTAAAACAGCATCTACTGGTTTTACTAATACATTATCAACTCCACCAATAAATACCCATTCAATGCCTCTTGCTTTCATGTCATAAATTACACCATCCCTAAGCATTGATTGAAATATTCCACCATGTCCATCAGCTGCTTCTTTAATTTTTCCATTTTCATCAATCAATATTTTACCATCAGTTGACAACATTGGCAATTTTCCTTGTTTGAAAAATGTTACACATTTTTCTGGATAACCAAAAAAGTTATGCTGTTTAAAGAATTCTACAGTTGGCTTGTTATTTTCTTCACTAGTCATTATGTACCATGGGATATCTACTTCATATTTTTTTCTTGCTTCATTTAATGTATCTGTAAGAATCTCAAATATTGATTTATGTGTATCTAATCCTAAGTCATATGTTCCTTTTGGTCCGCTATGTCCTAGTCTAGTTCCTTGACCACCAGCCATTGTTACTACTGCTAATTTTCCTTCTTTTATCTTTTTTTCACCAATAGCTTTATACTTCTCATATTCTTCTTTTGACAATTTTGACTTGTCCGTATAGTCAATAGGTTCAATCTTTGAATCCATAAATGATGGCTTTTCTTTGCTATTCTCATATAAAGTCTTTACTTGATTAAAATCAATAGTTAATATACTATCTAAAAAGTCTTGTTTTTCTTTTTTGTCAGTAAGTCTATTATACTCGTCTAATAACTGTTCCTGGCCATACTTTGCTAATGTTTGCTCCACTTGCTTTAATTTTTCGTCCATTTTTCTTCTCCTTTTGCAAATTTTTTATACGGCTTCGGCCACGATAGACACTTCATGCCATTAATATCTAAAATCATGTATTTTTTAGATATTAAATATAATATACCATGATACAAAATTAGTCAATTATTTTTTCACCTGTTGTGAATAAAATTTTATCATTTCGTTTTAGTGCCTCTGACATAAAATTCCTTTGTGTTTCAAAATTGTAACATGTAATTATTTTCACACTACTTTTTTCATTAATTGTTTTACTAATATATTCCCTTACTTCCCTAATATATCCCATACTTCCTTCTATAATAAATATTATATCCTTCGTATTAGGAATTTCTTTTTCAATAATTTTTTCAGTTCTGTTAAAATCTACTTCCTTTATAATATTCCTATCATATTTATATCTTCCAACTAATGCTTTAATTTCGTCCTCTATTTCATCTTCCAAAAAGGTAACTACCCTCGTTTTTTTAGTATTTTTATTTTTCAAATACTCTAATAAAATCACACTTAAATGATATTTACTTGCATAAAAGTCGCATAAATTTTCAATTTCCATACTCGACCCCTTTCTTTGGTATATGTTACCATTTTATTACAAAAATGTCAATATCTTGACACAATAAATCGTACGACAAAATTCGACATTATTTAAATTGCAACTTTTCACACATTTGTATATTTTTAGATAAAACGGTAATAATTTTATTAAATAGCAAAATTTTATAAATTATGAAAGGAATGGTGAAAATGACAAAATTAATAAAAAAACCTATTTTTATAACTATTACTGCATTTGTTTTCTTCTTAATATTTTCAGCATATTCTTATGCGAGCAGTATTTCTTCTGATTTAAGTAAATCAGTTTTTAGATTACATGTTATTGCTAATAGTGATTCAGATGAAGACCAAAGTCTTAAACTGCAAGTACGAGATAAATTACTAGATTATATGAATTCTATAACAGCAAATGTAAGTTCAAAAGATGACGCCATCAAAATTGCTCAAGACCACCAAAAAGATTTTCAAATTATTGCGGAACAAACCATTTTAGATAAAGGATATTCTTACCCAGTTACTGTTGAAATTGGTAATTATGAATTTCCTACCAAACATTATGGTGATATAACATTACCTTCAGGATATTATGATGCTCTTAGAGTCAAAATTGGTGATGCCTGCGGTCATAACTGGTGGTGCGTTATGTTCCCACCTCTATGCTTTGTTGATGTAACCTCTGGAATTGTCCCAGAAAGTTCAAAGGATCAATTAAAAGAAAACATGTCGTCTGAAGATTATTCAATTATCTCTAATGATAATTCATTAACAGAATTTAAATTTAAAATAGTCGAATTATTCAAAAATTTTAATACCAGACTTGCTAATAAATAGTTATTTCTATATTCAATATTTTTATTAAAATTATTGTAAATTTCCTTATAATATGTTATATATTATATGATTATATATAAGCGGGGTAATAAAATTGGATAAATTCGTAATAAAAGGAAATACAAAATTAAACGGTGAAGTAGAAATAAGTGGTGCAAAAAACGCAGCAGTTGCAATATTACCAGCAACTTTATTAATTGACGGCATAACCACTCTAGAAAATGTACCTAATATAAGTGATGTAAAAATTATATGTGATATTCTTAGTACACTTGGTGCAAAAGTTACATGGGAAAGTGAACATTGTGTTATTGTTGATTCTAGAAATTTGAATAATACACATGCACCTTTTGATATGACAAGTAAATTTAGAGCATCTTATTATTTATTAGGTGCCTTATTAGGTAGATGCAAAAATGTTGAAGTTGGACTTCCTGGAGGATGTAATTTAGGAGCTAGACCAATTGATCAGCATATAAAAGGTTTTGAATTATTAGGTGCAAAAGTTACAGTTGGTCAAGGAAAAATTACTGCTAAAGTTGATGAATTGACAGGAAATTCAGTATATTTTGATGTAGTTTCTGTTGGTGCAACAATAAATTTAATTCTTGCTGCTGTTTTAGCTAAAGGAACTACTGTCCTAGATAATGTAGCTAAAGAGCCACATATTGTTGATGTAGCTAACTTCTTAAATACCGCTGGAGCAGATATTAGAGGAGCTGGAACTGATACGATTAAAATAAATGGTGTTTCACATTTACAAGGTAACCATACTTATTCTATAGTACCTGATCAAATAGAAGCCGGCACATTTATGCTTGCTGCCGTAGCTTCAAAGGGTAATATACTTATAAAAAATTGTATACCAGAACATTTAGAATCTCTTTCTGCTAAAATATTAGAAATTGGTGGAAAAATCGAAGATTATGGTGATTCTTTAAGAGTTAGTTGCAATTCAGATTTACAACCTACCAATATAAAAACTTTACCTTACCCAGGTTTCCCTACAGATTTACAACCACAAATGGGTGTTGTATTATCAATTGCAAAAGGCACAAGTCTTATTAGTGAAAGCATTTGGGAATCAAGATTTCAGTATACTAATGAATTAATTAAAATGGGAGCCAAAATTACTGCACATGGTAAAACAGCTGTATTTGAAGGGGTCGATAAGTTAACTTCAGCACCTTTATATGCTACAGATTTGCGTGCTGGTGCCGCTCTATTAGTTGCAGCTATAATTGCTGATGGTACAAGTGAATTATACAATATTCATTACATTGATAGAGGATATGAACATATTGAAGATAAATTTAGAAAATTAGGAGCTACAATAGAGAGAGTTACCGAAGAATAGGACGTAGAAATGTTTAAATTTTGTAATTTATATAGCGGAAGTTCAGGAAACTGTTCATTTATAAAAACGGAAAATACACAAATATTAGTTGATTGCGGAGTTTCTTCAAAAAAAATTGAAGAAGCTCTTAGTAGTATTGGTGAAAGTGTTGATAACATCAATGCTATTATCATAAGTCATGAGCATTCAGATCACGTAAAAGGCCTTGCAGCTATCTGTAAAAAACATAATATTCCTATATACGCTAATACTAAAACTTTTGAAAAAATTAATCAAAATATTGCTACAGAAAATAAAAGAAGCTTTAATTCAAATGAAAAATTTGAAATCGGTGATATAACTGTAGAACCATTTTCAATTCCACATGATGCAGCTGACCCTTGTGGTTTCAATTTATTATCTAATAATGAAAAAGTTAGTATTGCCACAGATATAGGACATATGGAATCTAAAATATTACATAAACTTGAAGGTAGTAATCTATTATTACTTGAATCTAATTATGAACCAGATATGCTAAAATCTTCAAAATACCCATATATGTTAAAGAAAAGAATCTTAGGTCCTTATGGACATCTTTCAAATGAAGATGCAAGCACAACAATTTATGAGTTAATAAAATCAGGATCAAATAATATAATGTTAGGACATTTAAGTGAACATAATAATTTCCCTGAACTAGCTTATCAAACAGTAATGACTAACTTAATCTCAAAAAACATTGATATAGACAATTTAAAACTCGAAGTTGCTTACCGTGATAAGCCCAACTCAGTTATTGACTTAAAATAAAATATATTATGGAGTATTATATGTTAAAAATTAATATTTTATGTATTGGAAAAATTAAAGAGCCTTATCTCAAAGAAGGTATCAATGAATATGCTAAACGTCTTAGTAAATATTGCAATTTAAATATAATTGAATTACCTGACAAAACAATTCCGGAAAAACTTAATCAATCAGTTGAAGAACAAATTAAAAATTTTGAAAGCGAAGAAATAATTTCGCATATTCCAAAAGATACTTATAAAATTTGTCTAGATTTAAGTCGGAAAAAGTTACTCATCAGTTGAATTTGCTAATAAAATTTCAAATATTCAATTGCAAAACAGTTCTATAACCTTTATCATTGGTGGATCTTTAGGAATGAACGAATATTTAAAAAATTTGTGCAACGAAAAAATTTGCTTTTCAAAAATGACATTTCCACATCAATTAATTAGACTATTTTTATTAGAGCAAATTTTTAGATCATTTAAAATAAATAATAATGAAAAATATCATCATTAAATAATTATTTATTTTTTTCTTATGTATTTGTATATTATTTTTGTAGAGGAAATTATAATAAATTTGTTTTGGGGGACACTTATTAAAAATCTTATCTATAATTATGAACAGGTTTATAAATAGAAATATTAATTTCCTCTACAAAATTTAAATCTATTTAATTTTATTTAAAAGAATTTTAGTAAATATTTTTACAATTATTTTTCTTATAAAATAATATATTAAAATATATGAACTAAAAATAATTAATAGTTTTCTCATATTTCTCCTTTTTCTTTTGTTACCCTGCTCATAATGTTACACCATAATCTTCCTTTTGTCAACAACAATCGTATTCTATTATTTGACATAATTCGACAATTAATAATTATCTACATATTATTATTGCTGTTATAATGCTTGCAATATCTGCCAAAATCGCAGGTATAAGAATCTTTTTATTATTACTTATTTTTACAGAACTAGTATATACAGCAATTACATAAAATGTTGTTTCCGATGCTGCCATGATAGTTCCTGCTATCATCCCTTCTCGCGATTCCGTACCAAACTTAGACATTATTTCCATTCCCATTCCCATTGTTGCACTACCTGATATCGGCTTTATAATTGCCAATGGTATAACATCCTGTGGAACATTAAATCTTTTCAATAAAATTTCTAACATACTAGAAACTTTATCCAGCATTCCAGATTCTCTCAATATTCCAATTGCTAAAAAAATTGCAATTAATGTTGGAAATAATTTTATTGCAATTTTTATTCCATCTTCTGCTCCTTTACAAAACAATTCAAAAACATTTTTATTTTCTTTTAATCCTATAAAAATAATTATAGATAAAATAAATGGAATAATAAATGATGAAAAATATATCATATATTCTCCTTTATAATTAATTTTTTTATTTATTAATTATTTTTTAATTTTTATTATAATTTATTTTATTATTTTTTTAATAATTTTATA
>HF993636.1 GCA_000433915.1 Clostridium sp. CAG:793 | reverse complement strand
TGTGATTTTCAAAAAGTTAATTTAGTGAAAAGGCTATAAAAAATAAAACGAAACATAGTTAAAATTTGATTAAAAACTATTGACGAAAAATAAGCAAAAATATATAATAAAGAAGGGAGAATTATTGAAGAAAAGAACCAAAAAGTATACTAAATATATGTGTTGTAGGATTGACAACAATAAATTGAAGGTAAATATTTCACCACACCATTCACATGATAAATCAATAAGAATGCTTTTAAAAGACAGAAATGAAGCAACAGGATTCATTAATAAAGTAGTATTTAATGAAGAAAAAATAAAGATAGGTGATATAGAAGAATATACAGAAAACTTTATAACATCAAACTACAAGGATAAGGTAGCTGACATAGTGTATAAATACTGTCCAATAGATGGAGTATATTTTTTAATAGAGCATCAGACTAAATTGGATCAAAATATGCCAATTAGAATTGCAGAATATTCACTTGAAATAATGAAAGCAGAATATAAAAAAGGAAAAAGAGCAGAAGTAATTGCAATAGTGCTGTATACTGGAAAGAGAAAGTGGAATGCACCGACTAATTTAGGAACTGTGAGTGAAGAAAATAATGAAAATTGCAAGTTAGTGGGAATGCATACAAATTATACATTATACTGTTCTAATAATTATTCGGACAGTGAACTGATAAAAGAAGGAAATGCATTAAGCATTGTATTATTATTAGAAAGAACCCAAAGTATAGAAAGTCTAATAAAAAAGATAAATGAAATACTGCAAAGTAAACTGGAATTAAGCGAAGAAAGTAGACAATTAATAACTACATATATAGTGAATGTCTTAAAAGGAATTTTAGGCGAAGAAAAAACTAAAGAGCTAACCAATAAATTAAATGATGAAAAGGAGAATTTTAGTATGTTAGAAGAAGTAATAAGGAAAGAATTTTTTGAAAATAGAAAACGAGGAATTAAAGATGGCATAAAAAGTGGAAAAGTGCAAGAAAGAAGAAAAACAATAAATAGAATGAGCAGACTAGGCTTTGATGTAAAACAAATATCAGAAATTTTAGGAATATCAGATGCAGAAGTAAATAGAATGTTAATCAAAAAATTAAATTAATTAATAAGATAATAAGAGCTATTCACATTTAGATTATATCTACACTTTTTTATTATAATATTGACAAAATAGCAGATATTAAGTATATTGTTATTATAATAATAAAAAGGATGCCAAAAATGAAAAAAATATTTAATAACAAAAAAGTACTAACAACAATACTAATAATAGCTATTATTCTACTTATAATTATAACAGGAATAATTATAAAAATGGCAAGTGGTAGAAAAGTACAAACAACAATAATAAATGAGGAAAGCGTTGAAACTGGTGCAACAGGAAATGAGATGGTAGTTGAACTAAATGAAAATGAGGTACCAGATATAAATGAACTAGCCAATGAAACAAATGATAAAATAAATGAGATTACTAATGAAGTAACAGATGAGAAAAGTAAAAATACAACTAAGCAAAATAACGCAAATGGAGCTACATATAAAATAAAAATTAATTGCCAGCAAAATGTAGTAAACATATATGAAAAAGACAGTAATGGTGAGTATACAAAATGTGTAAAAGCAATGTTATGCTCAATCGGAAAAGCAACACCAAGAAGTGGAACATACACGTTAACCAACTATGGAAGATGGAAATGGCTTGGATTATTTGGAAACGTATATGGACAATATGCAACTCAAATAAAAGGAAATATATTATTCCATTCAGTACCATATACTGAAAAATATAATAAAGGCTCACTAGAATATTGGGAATATGACAAACTAGGAACAAATGCTTCACTAGGATGCATACGTTTAACTGTAAAGAATGCAAAATGGATATATGATAATTGCAAAGCGGGAACAAAAGTAACTTTTTATAGTGATAGCAATCCAGGACCACTTGGAAAACCTACAGAATCAAAAATATCAGGAAATGAACAATGTAGAAACTGGGATCCAACAGACCCAGATTCAGCTAATCCATGGAATAAGAAACAAGAAGAAAGTCCTAAGCCTAGTCAAGAACCAAAAGAACCAAATGTTATAGAAAATAATACAGTGCAGAATACAATAATTGAAAATAATGTAACAAATACAATTCAAAATGACATTTATGAAACTGATAATAAAACAATTGAGAATACAGAAAAAGTTAATGAAACAGAAAACACTACAAGCACGGTTTAATGCTGGTAGTGTTTTTTATTATTAATATGAAACCTTTTCTAAACTAATATCTATAAATTTAGCAAGACGATCAATCCATTTTGAAAATAATTTATCATAAATCCATTTTCTTAAAAGTTCTATGATAGTACAAGCAATATATACAAATCCAATAATACATAAACTAATAGGAACAATAGCTACAGTATGTGTAAACTGAGAAACATTGAATAAAATAGTCCACAATAAGATTCTAATAAAAGACTCCTCATGAATTAGATATACGCCAAAAGTAGCAGATGCTATTAAATTTATGAAAGCATTATATTTCAAACTAATCTTAGTAAAACCTAAGAATATAAAAATAGCAATCAACAACATAGGCAAAGTATAAATTTTATACAAATATGTTGGAGAATATGGAATATTTTCAAAATAATATGCCATAAAATCCAATGCGACATTAATTAAATATGTTCCAAGAGCTATTAATAAAGCAATAAAAACATAATACTTAGGAGAATGCTTCAAATTTAAAGGATGCAATCTAAAATATCCACCTATAGAATACACGAAAATAAGCACTATAAAATTATTTCCAGCCGGATTAACATTTAAAAAAGTTGGAATCAAGCAAAAGCATATAGCCTCTAAAATAATAAACTTCTTATATGTTTTTACATCCAAACTATTCAAAAATTTGTTTAAAAATGGAGAAAACAAATACAAAAAGAAGTATGCAGTGGCAAACCACCAAAAAGAAAATGAGATTGGAAATAAGTGCATTGTAAAATTTCTAATGGAAAAATCGCCAAACTTTATAATAATTGGAATTAAGTACAAAATAATCGAATATGTAAATACTTGTACCCAGAAAGTGATTATTTTCTTAATATTAAACTTAGTAGAAGTTACAAGAAAATATCCAGTAATAAGTATAAATATATTAGTTCCAACTTTACCCCATAACTGAACAAAATGAATCCAAAACTTACTAAAACCAATATAACTATTTGGAAAATCAAAATTGCTATGTACAGCAAAATGATGAGCAACAATCATTAACATCGAAATTATTCGTAACAATTCAAAATTAGATTGCCTAATATTTTTATTATTCATTTTAAAACTCCTTAAAAAAATATACACTTATTGTACACTAAGAAAAACAATAAAACAATAGTATATAAATTTAATACAAACTATTGTAAAAAAATAAGTGGAATAGTATAATATTGAAGGAAAACATCGAAAAAATATTAAGAAAGGTCAAAAACAATGAGAGACGAAAATAAAGCAAAAAGATTTAAAAGAGATGAACAAGATATAGATGAAAATATACAAGAAAATAGCAAAAGAAGAAAACATAAATCACACAAAGCTTTAAAAATAATTGGAATAATTATACTAATAATAGTAATATTGTGCGTTTGCCTTGCAGGAGCAGGATATTTATACATAAGTAATAAATTAGGAAAACTAAATTATGAAACAATATCAAAAGATGCAAATGACTTAGGAATTAGTTCAGAGAATGCAGACAAGAAATCAGAAATGAGCAAATACCGAAATATTGCATTACTAGGATTAGACTCAAGATATGATACGTACGACGAAGATTATAGAACTGACTGCATAATGATTGCAAGTATAAATCAAGAAACAAATGAAGTAACTTTATATTCAATATATAGAGATACATATGTTCAAATGACACTTGACGGAACAACAAAATTCGACAAAATAAACCATGCTTATTATAATGGAGTACAAAATACAATAAAAACAATAAATGAAAATCTTGACTTGAATATATCAGAATATGTAACAGTAGACTTCAATGCAGTATCAGATTTAGTAGACAGTGTTGGAGGAATTGACGTAAATATTGATAATGAAGAAATTCAATACATAAATAATTACATTAAAGATGTAACTAAAGTAACTGGAAAAACAGCAGATAAAATAACAAAGACAGGAGTAAACCATTTAAATGGAGTACAAGCAGTATCATATTGTAGAATAAGATATACAACTGGAAAAGACTATAAAAGAACAGAGAGAATGAGAACTGTACTAGAAAAAGTATTTGAAAAAGCAAAGAAGAAAAGTATTCCAGAATTAAACTCTATTTTAGAAACAATGCTACCCAAAATAAGAACAAATTTAACCGCAATGGATATAACATCATTAATACCAACAATGCTAAATATAACAATAAAAGAATCTTTCGGATGGCCATATAAAACAACAGGAGTATGGATGAGAGGGGATTTCTATGGACCAGCATCATCACTAGAAAGCAATGTTAAGAAATTACACAAAGAAGTATATGGACAAGAAGACTATGAAGTTCCAGACAACATTAAAGAAATAAGCAATCAAATTATTAAAGAAACTGGAGTAAAAGATGAATTATAAAAATCAACAAATATAAAAGGGGTGAAAGAGTTGGCAAAATCAATTACATTAAAAAGAAACAATGAAAATCAGACACAAAGAATTACTAAAGTTTCACATAGCCCAAGAATGATAATATATCTTATAATAAAAAGAATGTTTGATATATTGGTTGGAATTATCGGAACAGCAGTAGTAATACCATTAACAATTGTAATATGGATATTGAGAAAGATTTACAAAGAAGATGATGGACCATTATTTTATGAACAACTTAGAATTGGAAAAGATGGAAAGCGATTCAGATTGTACAAATTTAGATCAATGTGCATGAACGCTGATGAAAAATTACAGTCATATCTAGATGAAAATCCAGAAGCGAAAAAAGAATACAAAAAATATAAGAAACTAAAAAATGATCCAAGAATAACTAAGACAGGACAATTCCTAAGAGCAACAAGTTTAGATGAATTTCCTCAATTTTTCAATGTATTAATTGGAAATATGAGTTTCGTAGGACCAAGACCTTATCTACCAAGAGAAAAAGAGGAAATGACACATTATGAGGACATCGTAAAATGTAAACCAGGAGTAACTGGTTGGTGGCAAGTTAATGGAAGAAGTAATACTGATTTTGAAACAAGAAATGAACAGGATAAAGAATACGAAGAAAAAAGAAGTATTATATTTGACATAAAAATTATGTTTATGACAGTAGCACAAACAATAAAAAGAAAAGGTGCATTTTAAAATTTATAGTAAAGGAGAATAAAAAAATGAAAATTGCAGTAGCAGGAACAGGATATGTAGGATTATCATTAGCAACACTATTAAGCCAAAATAACGAAGTAGTTGCATTAGACATTATACCAGAGAAGGTTGAGATGATTAATAATAGAAAATCACCAATACAAGACGAATATATTGAAAAATATTTTAAAGAAAAGAAATTAAATTTAAGAGCAACTTTAGATTATAAAGATGCTTTTGAAGGTGCAGAATTTGTTATAATTAGCACACCAACAAATTATGACGACGAGAAGAATTTCTTTGACACATCAAGTGTAGAAGATATAATCGAAAAAGTAATATCAATGAATGACAAAAATATTACAATGGTTGTAAAATCAACAATTCCAGTTGGATATATAGAAAATATTAAGTACGAATATAACATAGACAATATTTTCTTTTCACCAGAATTTTTAAGAGAAGGAAAAGCTTTATACGACAATTTATATCCTTCAAGAATAATTGTTGGAACAAAAAATGAGAAGGGAAAAGAATTCGCAACATTATTAAAAGAATCAGCTTTGGAAAAAAATGTACCAGTTTTATACATGAACAGCACTGAAGCAGAAGCTGTTAAACTTTTTGCTAATACATATTTAGCACTTAGAGTTGCTTATTTCAATGAACTAGATACATATGCGGAAATAAAAGGACTTAATTCAAAGGACATTATAGAAGGTGTTGGATTAGATCCTAGAATTGGAACTCATTATAATAATCCTTCATTTGGATATGGTGGATATTGCTTACCAAAAGATACAAAACAATTATTGGCAAATTACAAAGATGTACCACAAAATTTAATTGAAGCAATAGTAAATTCAAATAAAACAAGAAAAGAATTTATAACAGAAGAAATATTAAAATTAAAACCACAAGTAGTCGGAATATATAGATTAACAATGAAATCAGGTTCAGATAATTTTAGATCAAGTGCTATACAAGATATAATAAAGAATTTAAAAGCAGAGAATCAAAAAATAATAATATATGAGCCAACATTAACTAAGCAAGAATTTAATGGATGTGAAGTTATTAATAACTTAGATGAATTTAAAGAAAAAAGTTCAGTAATTATCGCAAATAGATTAGAAGAAAATTTAATTGATGTAAAGGAGAAAGTTTATACTAGAGACTTATTCTCTAGAGACTAATATAAAAAATGAAAAATAAGAAAAGGAAGATTTGTCTAATTGCATCATCAGGTGGACATTTTGAACAGTTATTAATGCTAAGAAAGCTTAGTGATGAATTTGATACATTTATAACAACAGAAAAAACACAATATAATAAAAAAGATAAAAAAATAAATCATTATCTTATACAAGTAAATAGAAAAGAACCATTATTTTTAATAAAAATGATTTTAAATTTATTTAAGTCAATGTATATCTTTTGCATAGAAAGACCGGATATAATAATAAGTACAGGAGTATTAGCAACAATACCGATGCTATATATAGGACACATTTTCAATAAAAAAGTAATATATATAGAATCATTTGCAAAAATAAATAGTCCAACACAGACTGGAAAATTAATATATAAAAATAAAATCGCTGATAGATTTTATGTACAATGGCCAGAAATGTTAAAAATTTATCCTGATGCAATTTATATAGGAGGGATTTACTAATGATTTTTGTAACTGTTGGATCACAGAAATTCCAATTTAATAGACTACTTAAGGAAATAGATGAGTTAATTGAAAATAAAGTAATAAATGAAGAAGTATTTGCACAAATTGGAGTAAGTGATTATAAACCTCAAAACTATAAATATAAAGAATTTGTAACTCAAGATGAATTTAATAAATATTTAGATGAAGCTAGACTTATTATTACTCATGCTGGAACTGGGGTTATTGTAAATGCAATAAAAAAAGGCAAGAAAGTAATAGGAATACCAAGACTATCTAAATTTGGAGAACATGTTGATGATCATCAGATACAGCTATTAAATGAATTTGCAAATATGAACTTAATAGAAACATGCATAGACGAGAAAGAATTAAAAGAAAAGATACAACAAATAGATAATAAAGAATTTAAAAAATATGATTCAAATAATGAAAATTTTATAAAAGACATAAAAGAATATATAAGGAAAATATAAAAATGGAAAAAAAAGAATTAATAATGAAAACTAAATATTTCTTCAGATTTATTCCAGATGAAATATATGTAAAAGCGTATTTTAGATTAAAAGTGAAAAGAAAATTAAATTTAAAAAGACCAGAAACATTAAATGAAAAACTGCAATGGATGAAGTTTAATTATAGAAAACCATTTTTTTCTCTTGTCTCAGATAAATATGCTGTTAGAAAGTATATACAAGAGAAAGTAGGAGAACAATATTTAATTCCGCTAATAGGAAGATATGAAAAATTTGATGACATTAATTTTGAAGAATTGCCTAATCAATTCATCATAAAGTGCAATCATGATTCAGGCGGATATTATATATGTAGAGATAAGAGTAAATTAGATATAAAAGCAGCAAAAAAGAAAATAAATAGTCATTTAAAGAAGAATTTTTATTATATAGGAAGAGAATGGCAATATAAAAATATAAAGCCTTGTATTGTAGTAGAGAAACTAATGTTAGATGAAAACAATGAATTACCATCAGATTATAAAATTACATGCTTTAATGGAAAAGTAGATAATATTATGGTTTGCAAAGACAGATTTTCAAAAGGTGGAGTAAAATTCTATTTCTTTGATAAAAAATGGAATTTCCTAAGATATAATTATGGGGATGAAGAGCTTCCAAAAGAATTTTCATTAAAAAAGCCTCAAAATTTAGAAGAAATGATAGATGTAGCTGAAAAATTAGCTAAAGACTTTATATATGCAAGAATTGATTTATATGAAATAAAAGGGAAAATTTATTTTGGAGAGATAACACTATCACCAAATTCAGGGTTTGATACAGATATTACATATAATACTGACAAAATTTTTGGAAAAAAATTAATAATTGATGAAAATACAAAATAAAAGGAATGAAAGCAATGAACGTTTTAATGGTTGGACCAGCAAGAAGTGTAAAAGGTGGAATGACATCAGTAGTAGATAGTTATTATGATTATGGTCTTGACAAGAAAATAAATCTAAAATATTTAGAGTCGTCTAATGACAAAAATAAGATATTAAAAGCTATTAAAGAAATAACTGGATTTTGCAAGTTTAAATTGCTAGTAAAAAAATATGACATTATACACATTCATATGGCATCAAGAAGAAGCACATATAGAAAATGCAAATACATTAAAGAAGCAAAGAAGGCGAAAAAGAAAGTAATTGTTCATGTTCATGGAGCTGAATTCAAAGTATTTTATGATAAAGAATGCAATGAATCACAAAAAAGATATATAAAAGAATGTTTGAATATGTGCGATAAAATAATTGTTTTATCAGAAGAATGGGAAGAATATTTTCAAAATATAGTGCCAAGAGATAAAATTGAAGTAATATATAATGCAATAAATATACCAAAAGACTTTGAAAAAAATATAGAAACAAAACAAATATTATTTTTAGGAAGACTAGGTGAAAGAAAAGGCATATATGATTTAATAGATGTGGTAGAACAACTAATATCCCAATATAAAGACATTAAACTAATTGCTTGCGGAGATGGAGAATATGAAAAAGTAAAAAAGATAGTGGAAGATAGAAAGCTTAAATCTAATATTGAAATATATAACTGGATTAGTGGAAAAGAAAAAGAAGAAAAATTAAAAAATAGTTCTTTTTATGTATTACCTTCATATAACGAAGGAATGCCAATGTCTTTAATAGAAGGAATGGCATATAAAAATATTCCTATATCAACTAAAGTTGGAGGAATTCCAAGAGTAATTGAAAATGGAATTAACGGATTTATAATTGAACCTGGAGATAAAAAGAAACTCAAAGAAATTTTAGAAAATATATTAGATGATAAAGAAAAAGAAAAAAGAAAACAGATTTCGGATAATGCAAGAAAAACAGTAGAAGAAAAATTTAATATAGAAAAAAACATAGAAAAATTATTAAGAATATATAAGGAGATGGAATAGACAGATGAAAAAAGTTGGAATATGTGCATGTTATGATAATTATAACTATGGAAGTATGTTACAAGCTTATGCTACACAAAAAGCAATAAGTGAGATGGGATATGAAAATGAATTTATTTCTTATAAAAAAAAGAAAACAATTAAATTCATTTTAAAGTCAATTCCAAGAGCATTTAATGAGTATTTCATTCATGCAAAAATTGATGAGATAAAAAGAAATAAAGAATTTAACAAACATCCAGAAGTAAAAGAAAACATAAAACTAAGAAAAAAAGCTTTTATTGAGTTTGGAAAGAAATATTATGAAAATATTTCAAAAGATTATAATGGATATAAAGAACTAAAAGAGGGAGCTAAGAATTATGATTCAGTAGTTGTAGGAAGTGATCAATTATGGTTACCTATTGGACTAGCAAGCAACTTCTACAATCTAATGTTTGTACCTGATGATGTAAATAAAATATCATATGCAACAAGCTTTGGTGTGTCTAAAATTCCATGGTATCAATTAAAAAGAACAAAAAGATACTTGAAAAGAATAAATTATTTAAGTACAAGAGAATTAAAAGGAAAAGAAATCATAAAAAATGTTGCTGGATTAGAGGCAAAAGTTGTTGTTGATCCTACTTTGTTATTTAATAAAGAACAATGGGATGAATTTGTACCAGACGAAAAAGTTCTTAATGAGAAATATATATTTTGTTATTTCTTGGGAGATACTATACAACATAGAGAAGAAGTAAAAAAATTAGCAGAAGAAAAAAAATTAAAGATTGTTACTATTCCACATCTTGACAACTTTGTGGAATATGATGAAACATTTGGTGACTACAGATTATATGATGTAGATCCAGCTAAATTCATAAATTTAATAAGAAATGCTGAATATGTATGTACAGATTCATTTCATGGAACAGTATTTTCATTATTAAATCATAAAAAGTTTATAACATTTAATAGATTCAATGAAAAAAGTAAAAATTCAAGAAATTCAAGAATAGATAGCTTATGCTCACAAATTGGAATACAAGACAGAAGATATGATGGTAATATATTTAAAATTGATAATGAAATTGAATATAGCCAAGTGGATGATAGAATAGAATATTTAAGACAAGACTCAAGAGAGTTCCTAAAGAAAGCTCTAGAAAAGGAATAAAAATGATAAAAATAACTGAAAAGAAAAGATGCTGTGGATGTAGTGCATGTAAAAACGCATGTCCTGTTGATGCAATCGAAATGAAAGCTGATGAAGAGGGTTTTTTATATCCAAATGTAGATACAAAAAAATGTATACAATGTGGATTATGCGAAAAAGTTTGTCCTGTATTGAATAATGAAAAATATAAGAAGAGTGAAATAAGCCCTAAAGCATATATTTTTAGAGTTAATGATAAAGGAACACTAAAAGAAAGTACTTCGGGAGGATTCTTTACACCAATAGCAGAATATGTTCTAAATAACAATGGCGTAGTATTTGGAGTAGGATATGATAATAATTTTAAAGTAATACATAAGAAGATACTTGACAAGGCAAAAATAAAAGAACTTGTTGGATCAAAATATGTTCAAAGTGATATAAATGATACTTTTAAGCAAGCAAAAGAAAGCATTATGGAGGGTAAATTAGTGCTTTTTTCTGGAACCCCATGTCAAATAGCAGGGCTAAAAAGTTTTTTAGTAAAGAACTATGAAAACCTTATTACAGTTGATGTTGTTTGCCATGGTACACCTAGTCCAGAATTATGGAAAAAATATATAGAGTACCAAGAAAAAAAATATAAGTCAAAACTAAAAGAAGCACGCTTCAGAAATAAAACTTATGGATATCATAGTGCAACAATGAAATTGGTATTTGAAAATAATAAAGAATATTATGGCAGTGCAAGAATTGACTATATGCTAAAAGGATTTTATGAAGGAATATGTTCAAGACCATCATGTTATGATTGTGCGTTTAAAAGTAGAACTCACTGCTCAGATTTTACTATATTTGATTCTTGGAATATAAATAAATTAGTTCCAAATTTAAAAGATGATAATAAGGGATATACAAATGTATTTGTTAATTCAAAAAAAGGATTGGAATTAATGAACGAACTTAAAGGGGTAACCAAGTATGAAGTCGATGATATAGATAAAATGATAAAACTTGATGGAAAAATGGTTGAAAATTGTAAGATACCAAATAAGAACAGAAAAGAATTTTATAGAGAATTAAATGAAAAAAATTATGAAGATGTAATGAAGAAATTTTTAAAAGTAACATACAAAGACTATTTATTAGAAAAAAGCAAAGCAATATTGTATAAACTTAATATAATTGGATATGTAAAAAAGATTAAAATGTGCATCAAGAAGGAGGAAAATGGAAAATAAAATATCTATAATAATACCTGTTTATAATTCAGAAAGATTTATAGGAAGATGTTTAGAATCAGCTATGAGACAAACATATAAAAATATTGAAGTTATATGTGTTGACGATGGATCAACTGATAATTCAAGTAAGATTATAAAAGAAAAAGCAGAATGTGATAACAGAATAATTTTTATTGAACAACAAAACCAGGGAGTGTCTATTGCGAGAAATAACGCAATAAACAGGTCTACTGGACAATATATAATGTTTCTAGATAGCGACGACTATATGGATGAAAATATGTGTGAAATAATGATAAACACAATAAAAAAAGAAAATGTTGACGCAGTAAGAAGTAATTATAAAAGAGTATATCCAAATGGTACAACTTTTAAAAATGAAAAAAACAATTTACCTGCAAATAGAAGAATATTAAAAGAAGAAATTATTAATGAGATATTGCCCAAATTCATTAGAGGTGAAATAAAATCATATTTATGGCTATTGATTATAAAATCTGAAATTATAAAAGATAATAATATTATGTTTATACCTAATGTAAGAATGATGCAGGATAAATTATTTTACATTAGACTAATACAAAGATTAAATAGTATATATCAAATCAATGACTGTTGCTATAACTATTTCTGCAATGAAAATAGTACAATTCAGTCGAAAAATAAAGTATTTTTAAGAATTGATGCAATATTACAGGTCTTTAGCATATTAAAAAACGATATGAAAGAAAATGGATACTTTACAGATAAATTATTTTATGAAATGCAGAAAGCAACATTTTTTCATGTGATTTTACAAATAGAAGATGCATTAAAGTTTGGATATAGTAAAGAAAAGTTAACTAAGAAAATAGAAGAATGTGAAAAAAAAGAAGACTTTAATGAAATGATAGACACAATAAATGCAAAACAGAAACAATTAAATTTTGATGAAAAAATTAAATTTAATTGCATAAAAAACAATGAATATAAAAGGCTATTTAACTATTTAATATTTAGAACGAAATTAAAGAAAATAAAAAATAGGATATTAAAAAAATGTTAATAAAAAAAATAAAATTAGAGAAAATATCATTCAATGAAATCTTATATATGCTGATATACACAATGACTTTAACAAGCACAATGCTTGGACAAATAACTGTTTTGAAAGCTCCATTAAAAATAATGAGTAACTTAGCAATAATCATCATGCTAATTAAATTTATAGTACAGTCAACAAAGTATAAGAAAAAGACTTTGCTAATTATGATTTTTACTCTTTTAATAGCTACAATAAGTTACATAAAATCAGGAGAGATAGTTTTAATTAAATTAGTGCTATTAGTATTAGCAAGTTACGGAATTGAATTTAAAAAAATTGTGAAGTATGATATAAAATTAAAGTCTATTCTTATGCTAATTGTTATCATTGCATATAATTTAGGAATGACTAATGTTTTCTTAAAATATAGAGATGACCGGCACTATACGCAGTTCAATGGGATTTTCGCATCCTAATGTATTTGGAGCATTTATACTATCAATATCAGCAGAATATTTATATTTAAGAGAAAAAAAGCTAAATATTTTTGACATTACTTTAATAGGCGTTTTATCGTTTCTGGTTGGATATTACGCAGATAGTAGAACTCCACAACTTTCAATCATACTAATATTAATTATATCAATAATAATAAAAAATATTAATCTTGATAAAATTAAAATAGGAAAAATAATACCAAATATGTTCTTTATTTGTGCAATACTATCGTTCATTAGTGGTTCTTTATATGCAAATGGAAATTCGCTAATGATAAAACTCAATGAGACATTTACAGGAAGAATAAACTTTATAGCAAAATTTTTTGAAAAGTATCCAATAAACTTGTTTGGAAATAAAATCGAAATAATAGGAACAAAATTAAGCAGCGAGACTGGAATAAAACCATGGATACTTGATAATGCATATGCATTGATTTTGCTAAGATATGGAATAATTGCTTTTACAATGATGGGAATATATTTAAATATATTTTTTAAAAAAGCATGGAAAAATAAAGAATATATGATTGTAGCTTGTATGTTAGTATTTTTAATTTTTGGACTATTAGAGAGTGGAATTATAAAAATAGCATATAATATATTTTGGCTTTATTTTGCAGAACTGCTATACGGAGAAAGGAAAGAAGAATGAACAATATAAAAAAGAACTTCTTATATAACATAGTATATCAAATATTTATACTAATATTGCCATTAATTTCAGCACCATATATTTCAAGAGTTATAGGAGCTGAAGGATTAGGAACTTATTCATATACATATTCAATAGTCTCATATTTTGTAATGTTTGCAATGCTAGGAATAAATAATTATGGAAATCGATTAATTGCTCAAAACCGTGATGACAAACACAAAATGTCAAAGAAATTTTGGAGTTTGTACATTATGGAATTTATTATAACAACAATAGTGTTGATCGCCTATATAGTTTTTATTGCATTCATTGCAAAAGAAGATAAAATAATGTATATATTACAATTGGGATTTATATTAGGAAGTTTTTTTGATATAAATTGGTTTTTCTTCGGATTAGAAGAATTTAAGATTACTGTTACGAGAAACACAATTATAAAGATTTTGTCCTTTATATCAATGTTTATATTTGTGAGAAAAAGAGATGATCTATACATATATACAATCATACTTTCAGTGAGCAATTTAATATCTAATATTGTATTATGGCCATTTGTAATAAAAAAAGTAGAAAAAACAAAAGTGAGTTTAAGCGAAATATTAGAACATTTAAAACCATGTATAATTTTGTTTATACCAGTTATAGCAATAAGTTTATACAAAAAGATGGACAAAATAATGCTAGGAATAATGAGTACTAAAACAGAAGTAGGATTCTATGAAAATGCTGAAAAAATTATTAGTATTCCAGCGGCAATTATAAGTGCATTAGGAACAGTAATGCTTCCAAGAATGTCAAATATGATTGCTAATGGAGAAAACGATAGATTTAAAGTTTATATTGATAAATCAATGGAATTTATAATGTTCCTTGCACTTCCAATCACGTTTGGTCTAATTGCAGTATCTAAAAGTTTCGCTCCATGGTATTTTGGAGAAGAATTCTATAAAACAGGAACACTAATAGCAATATTATCATTTACAATTATTTTTACATCATGGGCAAATGTAATAAGAACACAATATTTAATTCCAAAAGAAAAAGATAAGGAATACATAGGATCTGTTATTGTAGGAGCGATTGTAAATTTAATATTTAATATATTAATGATACCTAAGTTAACTTCAGTAGGTGCTTGCATTACAACTGTTATGGCAGAATTTTCAGTTATGTTTATTCAAACAATGAACGTAAGAAAAGAATTACCGATTAAAGAGTATATGAAAAAAAGTTTTAAATATTTAATAAAATCATTGATTATGTTCGCAATTATATATATAATACAATATTTAAAGATAAACAAGTTTTTTATTATAATTTTACAAGTAATAATAGGATGCATGATATACTTTATATTAAATTATAAATATATTATAAATTTAATAAAGAAAAAAAGTATAAAGGAGTAGAAGTGATTAGAAACCAAAGAAACAAACTAAAAATTTTTATAATTTTCTTAATTGTTATTACAGTTATTCTTATGTGTGTACTAAAAATAAGAGAAGAAAAATCATATGAAATACCAATCTCAGTTGTTAATAGAACTAATAAAAGGATTGAACATCCTGACATTCAGTATATCATAAAATATAATACAATTTTTATTCCTATGAATGAAATTTTTACCGTATTAATGGGCGATAATTATATTGAAAATACAAACCAAACCTTGAACTATAATGATTGTACTTTTACGATAGATATAAACAAAAACATAATAATATTTCCTAATAAATTAAAAATAAATGAATATGAAGTCAATAATAGTGTTGAAGTTGAAATAGAAGAATTTGATGGAAAAAAATATATTCCGATATATCTAATATCAAACTTACCAAAAGTAGATGTTAAAGTTGATGGAAAAGATATATTCAATAATTCACAACTTACATATACTTCAGAAGCTTTAGACAAAAACAGAGACAATCATAAAGTAGTTATATATACAGAATGTGATGATAAATCACTAAATGAAGACTACTGGGGAGAATCTAATGGATCTTTATGGAGAGAAGAAGCTCTGAAAAGAATTGAAAAATATAGAAAAGAAAATATAGAAATAAATGTGTACAATCAAAATGGAGAAAAATTAAACATAAAAAACTTAAGCATAAAAATGAAAAATAACAAATTTTTATTTGGTACAGCAATAAATCAAATGAACACAGAAAGTATCAGTAAAAAGTATTTTAATATGATACTAAGTGAAAATTCATATAAATGGAAAGTAACGGAACAGTATGGATATAATACAGCAGATAAATTATATAAGTATGCTTCTGATAATAATTACACATTGAAAGCACATACTCTATGGTGGGATTATATATATAGTAGTAAACTTAAAGAATTAGTAAAAAGTGAAGATAAGGAAAAAATTACATTTGAGTATATTTATAATAAGTACAATGAAAAAGAAATAACAGAAGAAGAGACTAATAATCTATTGAACAACCTAAAACAGGAATTTGAAAACATTGTATATGCTCATATACAAGAAGAAGTAAGTAGGTATCCTAATGTACAAGAATGGGACGTCGTAAACGAAATAACAAACCTTCAATTTTTTAAATATTATTTATATGATAGACATCTTCTTGATGACGATAATTTCCTTACAGATGATACAAAATATAATGTAAGATTTAATGATAATAAGGAATATTATAATTTCATAGTAAATTGTTTCAATAAGACAAGAGAGATTAATCCAAATGCAAAATTAATTTTAAACGATGAAAAAGTAAAAGGCTATAATAACAGTAGACAATATGAAGAAATAAAAGAGGTTATTAAAAAGCTAAAAAATACAATTGATGCATTTGGAATTCAATGCCATATAAATAATAAATATAGTATGAGTCCACAAAGCTATTTTAACCAAATTAATGAAATAGTTAATGAAACGGGAATTAAAGATATAATAATTTCAGAATATGATAATTATACGAATAGTAAACTTAATAATTATACAAAAGAAGAGAAAATAACAAAGGCACGATATTTAAGAGACTTTGCTATAATGTCATATAGTAATTTAAACGTAAGTGAATTTACTATGTGGGTATATAACATGAACCATTTCTGCAATGAAGAAAGGCAGTATTATGAAGAACTTGTTGAACAATGGTTAAACTATTCAGAAGAAGTGAATAATATTGAAAATAGTAAATATACAACAAGAGTATACGATGGTGAATATGACATAACTGTTAAGCTAGAAAATGGAAAGATAAAAACAGTACAACAAACAATAAACTCAAATAATTCTGATAATATAAACATTATAATTAAGAGTAGTATAAATAAAATTGAAATAGTTAAAGAACCAAACAAATCAACTTTTTACAGAAATGACAATCTAGATTTAAGCGGAGGAATACTAAGAGTATATTATGATGACAATACAACAAAAGATATTGAACTAAACGATGAAAATATTCAGATAGATGGATTTGATAGTAACAATATAGGAAAGAAAAAGTTAACAATCAAATATGAAAATAAAGAGACTTACTATGAAATAAATGTTGTAGAAAGCATTGAAAATAGTATAAAGATAGTTACAGATAATTTAACTAAAAAGAACAAGAAATTAAAAAAAGATTACAATATAATAGATGACAAAAAGTATCAAGATATTTTAAATAGCATTGAAAATCTTAATAATGATATAAACAATAATAATAATGATAGAATAGAAAAATTATATGAACAACAAATTAATATAGCAAATGATATAACTACTAAATATATAAATAATCAAGTTACAATAGATGCATCAGAATTGAACAAATGCATAACAGACATACTTGCAATATCAGACGCCTATAAAGAATTGTACAAATATTATGTAACAGAAGACATCATTGAAAATTCAACAGTAAAAGAAAAACTTAATGGAGTTATTGATAAATATAATAATAATACAGATATTGATTTAAGCAAAGTAACAGATTTAATAAATACGACAAGAGAAATATACAATACATCAATAAACACAGATAATGTATCAGATAATTATTTAAATAAACAAAGAATATTAAAAACTTGTGAAATTATTAATCTAATTATAGATAACGATATAAGAAAAGCAGCAGACGAAGATTCAAATAATGTAACTATTACATACAATGTAGATGCAAATACTCTTACAAATCAAGATGTATATGTTACAATAAACTTACCAACTGATAAAGCAATAATTGCAAATAATGAACAAAATGCACCATATATATTTAAAGAAAATGGAACAAAAACGATTACAATAAACATTAGAGGCTATGAATATACATACAATATCTCTGTAAAAAATATAGATAAGACTGCCCCAAAGATAGATAATGTAGAACAATTAAATAACAGCGTAACTCCACAAATATCAGATGATAATTTACAAAATGTAGAACTTAAATTAGATGGAAATTTAAAGCTAGAATATCAAGTTGGACAAACTATAACAACACCAGGAATGTATAACTTAACGGCAAAGGACAAAGCTGGAAATGTAACAATTACAAACTTCATCATATATGATACATATAATGAAAACAATCAAAAAATAAATTATATTCCAATATATAATGTAACAACTTTAAAGAACTTGAAAAATAACATTAATATGAAATATACAATAACAAAGAATAATCAAGAAATAAATGAAAATGATTATATATCGGCAGGATGCGAAATACAGATAAATAATAAAAAATATTATTTAATTGTAAAAGGAGATATTAATGGAGATGGTAAAGTAACAGGAACAGATTTAGTAAAAGTAAGAAGATATTTAATTGGATTAGAAACGTTTACACCAGTAGAAAAAGTAGGAGCAATTTTAAGTCAGAGAAATGATGTAAGCATAAACGATTTAGCAAAAATGAGAAAAATAATTTTACAATAAAATAAAAGCTATATTGAAAAATACTTTCAATGTAGCTTTTTTAGTATAAAAGTGAGTAAAAAACATACAATATAATAATAAATAGTGTAAAAAAATTGCATTGCATAAAAATATATGCTACAATAAAAGCATAAGGAGAATGAAGATGTTAAAAAAGATAATAATGAAAAATTTTAAATCATATATGGAGAAAGCAGAATTAGACTTAAATGCAACAGGATATGAAATATTAAATGAAACAAATAAAGATCAAAATGATATTTTAAAGGGTGCACTTATTGTTGGAGGAAATGCAACAGGAAAATCAACAGTATTGCATTCAATAAGACTTTTATTAAGTTTACTTGTTTGGCAAGTAAATTTAAGACCAATAGACTATGTATGCTTATTTAAAGAACGAAAAGGAAATATGCAATTAACCTATGAATTCCTTATAAATAATGAAAATATTTCATATTTAATAGAAGGCAATGATGAAGGAATATACAAAGAAAAAATATATATAGACAATGTTGAAAGACTAAATAGATTAAAAGAATATGCAGAATATACTAGCCCAAATGGCAATAAAACATCAATTGAAAATCTTCAAAGAAATCAAAGTGCAATTAGAAAAGTTTATTTTGACACAAAATTTGTAGATGATGCTACTCTCAGAAAATGGTTTGAATTTCTTGAAAAATCAATATATATTGATCAGCCAAATAAGAGAATATATAAATCAGCTGGAAACTCATCGATTATAACGTATAGAGATTATTTTGACAAAAATGGTACTGATAAATTTAATCAATTTTTAAAACAAATAGGAAATTCACAAACAGTTACATATACTAATAATTATGATAATGGAAGATTAAAATTTAATTTTGAAAATGGACAGAAAGATATAATAGTAGAAAGAAAAAATATGAATTTTGCTTTACCAATAACTATGGAATCAGAAGGAAATCAAACTTTAATAAACACTATTCCAATTGTATTTGAAACTATGAGAAATGGTGGAATGGCAGTAATTGATGAATTCAGTAGTGGATTTCACAATACGCTTGAAGAAAAAATAATCAAATATTTTATGGAAAATTCAAAAGATGCACAGCTTTTATTGGTATCACACTCTACAAATTTACTTACAAACAATTTGCTAAGACCTGATCAAATTTATACAGTTGACTTTATAGACGGAAAAGGTAGTGTATTAAACAGAGTGTCAGATAGTAAGCCAAGAGAGGCACAAAATTTAGAAAAAATGTATTTAAGTGGAGTGTTTAATGGATTACCAAATATTAAATAATAAAATAAAACTTAATAAAAATAAGAATATAGGAAAAGTCATTTATATAGTTGAAGGAGAAAGAAGAGAAATCAATCTTCTTACGATTATATTTAAAAGAATATTAGGATACAAAGAAATTATAACAAGAACTAGAAGTGGAAAAGAAACTTTTTTGCTTGAAAGTGATGAAAACGTACAATCCAAAATTGCAATAATCAATTCAGAAAAAAGCAATATTTCAAGTATAGAAAATGAAAAATTTATAGAAGAACAAATACAAGAATTAAAGCATCATGATTTAACATTTAACTATGAAAATGCAGCAATATACTATATATTTGATGGAGATAGATTAAAAGATGAGAATAACATAAAAAAATTGATTAGCAAGTTTTTAAATTCTAGAACACCAAGTATAGAAAATAAATTTGACCAAATTGGAGGTATGCTATTACTAAGCTATCCTGCAATAGAAACATTTATAATATCAAATTTTGAAAAAGAAATGATTAAATTTAGTGAAAGATTTGATTTTGAAAAGAATAAATTAAAAAGATATATAAATGACAAGAAATATGATGATTCAAAATTGAATGAGCAATCAATAAAAAATGCCTTTAAAGAAATGATTAATTCTTTAAGATACATAAAGATTGATAAGATAAATTTAGATGATATATCTGATTTTAACAAAGAAATTTTTGAATATGAAATTATAAGTAAAAGACAATATATGCTAAGCTTATTATTAATATCATTTATTGATTTAGGAATAATTGAAATGGATTCGACATTAGCTTAATTTAGCTGATGTCGAATTTTGTCAAAAAACGACATACGATTATTGTTGACTTGAAACAAATCATGCATTATAATATGAATAATGTTTATGTCATTATTTGTCAATATATTTGTTTCTGAAAAAATCCAAAGAAATTATAAATTGTAATTACATAATCAATAACTAGAAAGGAGAAAGACTATATAAATATACAATCATAAAATATGCCCGTGTTTTGTATATATAATAAATAATTAATGACATATACATTAATTAAGCCCTATTGATTAGGGCTTAAAAATTATAAATTTAAATTCAATAAATTGAAGACAAAAGAATAATAAAGTGTTATAATTTTTCTAGAAATAAAAGTAGAATAAAATGAAGCAAAAGAGGAAACAAAATGAATAACATATTTTTAGCAGAAAACGTAGAAATACTAATTGAAGCAATAATTGCAATAATATTAATATGGAGAACAATAGTAGTATCACATAAAAATAGAAACCACAAACATGGAAAAAGCAAAAAAAGAGTAATTATAAGAGTAATTGAAATAATTGCAATATACATATTAATTGCATTTCTTACACTATCTTTTAAAAATCCTATCATTGAAGAAAGCTCAAAAAATACAATAAAAATAGAAGCAAAAAGTGGAACCGAACTACAAGAACCAAAAACAATATATATGGGAAAAGATGTATCAAAGTCAATAAAAGTAAATGGAAATATTGATTATTATAAAGTAGGAAATTATGAAGTAGAACTTGAGATTCCGATGCTATGGGGAAGAAAATACACACATAAGCAAACTGTACAAATAGTTGATACAATTTCACCAGAAATAACTCTAGAAGGTAGTGACGAAATAGAATATTCGTATGCGAAAGAATACAAAGATCCGGGATATAAAGCAATTGACAATTATGATGGAGATATAACTGACAAAGTAGAATTAAAGCAAAACAAAATAAATGATGATGAAATTGAAATTGTATATACAGTGTCTGACACATCAGGAAATACAACCGAAAAGAAGAGAAAAGTACATTTAATAGATGACGTAGCACCAGTTATAACACTAAATGGAAATCAAAGGATGTATGTCGTAGTTGGTGGCAAATACAATGAAAAAGGTGCAAAAGCAACAGATGATAAAGATGGAGATTTAACATCTAAAATAACAACAGAAGGAAGCGTAAATACAGATAAAGCAGGAACATATACAATCACATATAAAGTATCTGATTCGAAAGGCAACGAAGGAAAAGCAAGCAGAACTGTTATTGTATATAAACAGCAAGAAGCCAATAGCCCAAATAAAGATGGAGTAATCTATTTAACCTTTGATGATGGACCAAGCTCTAGTATCACACCAAAAGTATTGGATATTTTAAAGAAAAAGGGTGTAAAAGCAACATTCTTTATATTAAATTATGATAGCAATGGTGAAAAATATATAAAACGAGAAGTGGCTGAAGGACATACAGTAGGGATTCACGGATATTCACATAATTACAAAGATATATATAAATCTGTTGATGCTTATATGTCTAACATAACAAAATTACAGACCAAGATAAAGAATTCAACCGGAATAACTACTTATTATACAAGATTCCCAGGAGGAAGCTCAAACACAATAAGTAAATTTAATCCTGGAATAATGTCAAAATTAGTAAATGAAGTAACAGCACGAGGATTTAAGTATTTTGATTGGAACGTATCAGCAGGAGATGCGGGAGAGGCAAAGAACTCAGCCGATGTGTATAACAATGTAACAAAAGGACTAAGGAAAACAAGAGCTAATGTTGTACTAATGCATGACTTTAGTGGAAATAAAAAAACATTAAATGCGTTAGAAAGTATAATAGATTATGGACTAAGCAATGGATTTACTTTTAGCAAAATAGATGATTCAGCACCAACTGCACATCATGGAGTAAACAATTAGAAATTTACATAATTTTTGCAATGCGAAAGGTTTACAAAAACAAGCATTTGAGGTATAATAATACTATTGAATAATAAACAAGGAGAGTCAAAATGGAAACAAATAATAATGAAAACAACATTCAAGAAAATGAAACATTAGATATGAATCATCTAATGCAAGTAAGAAGAGAAAAATTAGATAAACTAAGAGAAGAAGGACATGATCCATTTGAAATTACAAAGTTTGAAAGAACTCATACAAGTAAAGAAATAATGGAACATTATGATGAGCTAGAAGGTAAAGATGTTACTGTAGCTGGAAGAATAATGGGAAAAAGAATAATGGGAAAAGCATCATTCTGCCATATTCAAGATGGTGATGGCAAAATTCAAAGTTATGTAAGCATAAATGAATTAGGAGAAGAAAGCTATAAACAATTCAAAGAAGATGATATAGGAGACATTATTGGAATAACAGGATTTGTATTTAAAACAAGAACTGGTGAAATCTCAATTCATGCTAAGAAAGTAACTTTATTAGCAAAATCATTAAAACCACTACCAGAAAAATTCCATGGATTAAAAGATACAGACTTAAGATACAGACAAAGATATATAGACCTTATAATGAATCCAGAAGTAAAAGATGCATTTATCAAAAGAACACAAATAATAAAAGAAATGAAAAGAATACTAGATGATAAAGGTTACCTTGAAGTTGAAACTCCTATATTAAACACAATATCAGGAGGAGCAACAGCAAGACCATTTATAACACATCACAATACATTAGATATCGATATGTATTTAAGAATTGCAACAGAACTAAACTTAAAGAGATTAGTTGTTGGTGGTTTTGAAAAAGTATATGAAATAGGAAGAATTTTCAGAAATGAAGGAATGGATATAAAGCATAATCCTGAATTCACAACTATAGAGTTATACTCAGCTTATGAAAACTTAGAAGATATGATGAATTTAACAGAAGAATTAGTATCAAAAATAGCACAAAAAGTATTAGGAACAATGAAGATAAACTACCAAGGTGTTGATATTGACTTAACTCCAGAGTGGAAGAGAATAACTATGATTGATGCTATTAAAGAAGTAACTGGTGTTGACTTTAATACAATAAAAACAGACGAAGAAGCACAAAATGTACTAAAAGAAATGCATATAGAAATTGACCCTATCAAGAATTCAAGAGGAGATATTATCGCTCAAGTATTTGATGAAAAAGTTGAGGAAACATTAATTCAACCAACATTTGTATATGAATATCCAATTGAAAATTCACCACTTGCTAAAAAGGTAGCAGGAAAACCAGAAATGACACAAAGATTCGAATTATTTATTGGAGGAAGGGAATATGCAAATGCTTTCTCAGAATTAAATGATCCAATAGACCAACATGAGAGATTCGTAAATGAAATCAAAAATAGAGAAAGAGGCGATGATGAGGCTGGAATGATGGACGACGATTACATCAATGCTCTTGAAATAGGATTGCCACCTACAGGTGGAATGGGAATGGGAATTGACAGATTAGTAATGCTATTAACAAATTCAGCATCAATAAGAGATGTATTATTATTCCCAACAATGAAACCTTTAGCAGATCGCTAAAATTTTTATAAAATTTATAAAGAGATATTAATAAAATGAAATATGATTTTAAAGAATATGAAATGCAGGATCTTATGTGTAAAGGTCCAATGAGAAGAAGATATGATAATCTTGAAGAAAGATATAAAGGATATTTGATATATAGTTACATTAGAGGAGAATATCAAAGATTTTCTGTAGAAGATGAAAAAGAAAAAGTTTTTGTTGAAACAGATAATATAGAAGAGGCAAAACAATTTGTTGATGATGAATTAACAAAAGCATAATAATTGAAATTAAGGAGGAACTATGTTCTATAACACATTTTCAAATCCATGGATGATAGTAATAATAGCAATATTAATAATAGATAATTTAAAGTATTACTTAACTACACCAGGCGCTTTTCTTGCACTAATACTATCAATACCAGCAATATTAATAGCAATTACATTTCATGAATTTGCTCACGCATGGATGGCAGATAAATTAGGAGACGATACACCAAGAAGACAAGGAAGATTAACATTAAATCCATTTGCACATATAGATCCAGTAGGAGCAGTGCTATTGATTACAGCAGGATTTGGATGGGGCAAGCCAGTCCAAATAAATCCAAATAATTTTAATAGAACAATTTCAATAAAAAAAGGAAATGCTTTAGTTTCAATAGCAGGACCAGCAATGAACATAATTCTAGCAGTGATATTTTCTATTATATATGGATTATTAATAAGATTCGGAGGAAGTTTCCTAGCAACAACTACAGGAAATGTACTAATAGAAATCATAGTATCAACAATAGAAATGAATGTTGGACTTGGAATATTCAACTTAATCCCATTACCACCATTAGATGGATCAAAAATATTAGAGGCATTTTTACCACCAAAAGCAAGAATATGGTATCAAGAACATCAACAAATATTATACATAATATTTATAATAATATGGGTAACACCATTTGCAAGTATGATTATATCTCCTGCAATTAGAGGATTAGAAGAAGCACTAGTGAAATTAATAAGAATAATAGCAGGAGTATAAAAGAGGAGTAATTAATACATAAAATGAATAAAAAAGATATTTATACTTTAGGAATTGAATCAAGTTGTGATGAAACATCTGTTGCCGTTGTTAAAAACGGTAGAGAAGTTTTATCAAATGTAATAAACACTCAAATAGCAATTCATACACTTTATGGAGGGGTAGTTCCAGAAATTGCTTCAAGAAATCATATACAAAATGTATCAGATGTAACCAAAGAAGCAATTAAAGAAGCAAACATTCAATTAGAAGATGTTGATGTAATTGCATGTACATACGGACCAGGACTTGTGGGAGCTCTTTTAGTTGGACTTTCATATGGAAAAGCTTTAAGTTTTGCACTAAATAAGCCATTAATAGGAACAAACCATATTGAGGGACATATAGCTGCAAATTATATTACATATAAAGAACTAAAGCCACCATTTTTATGTGTTATGATGTCAGGAGGAAATACTCAAATAGTATATGTAAAGGACTATACAGAATTTGATGTATTAGGAAAGACAAGAGATGACGCTGTTGGTGAAGCCTTTGATAAAGTTGCAAGAGTAATCGGATTAGGCTATCCAGGTGGACCTAAAGTAGACAAGCTAGCACAAGAAGGAAATGCAAACATAGAACTTCCAAAAACTCACTTTGAAAATTTAGATTTTAGTTTTAGTGGAATAAAAACAGCTGTAATAAACTTACATCATAAAAATCCTGAAATAAACAAAGCTGATTTATGCAAAAGTTTCGAGAAAACTGTATCAGAAATATTAATAAATAATGTACAAAAAGCAATAGAACAAACAGGAATACATACAGTAGCACTAGCAGGAGGAGTTTCAGCCAATAGCTATATTAGACAATCATTTTTAGAATTAAAAGATACAAAAGTATATATGCCAGATTTAAAACTATGTACAGATAATGCAGCAATGATTGCATCAGCAGGATATTACAATTATTTAGCTGGAAATATAAGTGATTTAAGCTTAAATGCTGTGCCAGATTTACAACTAAAATAAAAGTAACGGATTAAACGAAAGGAGTCATTTAGTGGCTATTTACGGAATAGGCGATTTACACTTATCATTTGGAGTAAACAAACCAATGAACATATTTGGAGAGAATTGGGCAAACTACGAAAAAAAGATAAGTGAAAATTGGTTAAGCAAAATAAATGAAGAAGACGTTGTATTATTACCAGGAGATTTTTCTTGGGCGATGTATATAAGAGAAGCAAAAAAGGACTTTGAATTTATAGATAACCTACCAGGAACTAAAATTTTACTAAAAGGGAATCATGATTTTTGGTGGACAACATTAAATAAAATGCAAGAATTTGTTGAAAAAAATAAATATAAAAAAATTAATTTTTTATATAACAATTCAGTTGAAACAGAAGAAGCAATGATAGTTGGAACTAGAGGATGGTATTTTAGTGAAAGTGACAACGGAAAGAAAATGCTAAATAGAGAATTAATTAGACTGGAATTATCAATAAAAGATGCACTAAATAAAATGAAAAAATCAAACCAAGAAAAGAAAATAATTTGTATAATGCATTATCCACCAATCACAAAAAACATAATAGAAAAAGATGAGAAAAGTCCATATTTGGAAATGCTTAAAAAGTACAACATAGATAATTGCTATTATGGACACTTACATGGACAAGCACATGAAGAGGCAGTTGAAGGAACTATTAATGGTGTAAAACTAAAATTGATAAGCTCAGATTATATAAAATTTGATCCAGTAAAAATTATGTAATAAAATATTAAAATGATAGGAATGTAAATATGAAAAAATCAATGGATGTATACAAATATATAATTGCATTAGTAATAGCCGTAGCACTAGTTATAGCTATTATTTTTGGTGTCAAAAAAACAAAAAATGTATCGTATGCATCGCAAGAAAAAAGAATGTCGCCAGTAGAAATTGAAGTTCCTATAACAAAACAAGATACATCAAAACAACCTAATATAGAAAATATAATAATGCAAAATGAAAAAAGCATAATAACAGAAAAAATAGAAAGGCAAGAAACTGATGTCGAATTTTCAACACAATATAGACAAAATGAATCATTAGCAAAAGGCAAGATTCAGACAATTCAAGAAGGCTCAGATGGAAAACAAGATGCAATAGTAAAAATGATATATCAAGATGGAGAATTAATATCAACAGAACAGATATCATCTGAAATAAAAAAAGTAGCAATAGATAAAATTGTTGAAATTGGAACATCAGCATATTCTAGCAACTATGTACCTATTGTTGGAGATACTTTGAAGGCAACGTCTAACACACTTGCAATTCACGTTGACCCAAACCAGAATTCAGACAAGCTAATTACAATTAACAAAGGAGAACAAGTAACATTAAAAGCAAAGCAGGATGATTGGTATTACGTATCTTATGGAAATTACATTGGATGGGTACCTACTGATTGCTTAGCATATGTAAACCCAAACGGAAACAGTGATGGAGATGAAAATAATCATCAATACACCAAAGAACAGCTAACCCAAGATTTAGGATTTAGTATGTTACTGAATAAAAAGAGTGGTTTAACAATAGAACAATTTAAGAAAATATTTGAAAATAATTCAAGTGATAAAAATAATGTATTTAAGGAAAATGCTGAATATTTTTATTATGCAGAACAACAATATAATGTAAATGGAATATTTGTTGCAGCAGTAGCAATACATGAAAGCGGATGGGGAACATCAAATATATCATTAAATAAGAAAAACCTATTTGGATATGCTGCATATGACAGAGATCCAGGAGGAAGTGCTGCTAGATTTGAAACTTATGCGGAAGGAATCGATTTAGTATCAAGAGTATTTGTCAAATATTATTTAAATCCAAAAGGAACAGCCATTTATAACGAAGAAAAAGCAGTTGGTACATATTTTAAAGGTGCAACCTTAACCGCAGTAAATAAATCATACGCAACTGACACAAATTGGTCAAAAGGTGTATATAAATGGATGATGTATTTGTACAATAAATTATAAAATTTACTTGCTATTTTATTTAAGTTAGTGTATTATTATATAAGATATAAAGGAGGAAATATATCATGAAAAAGACGTTGATAAGTTTTGTGATAATGATGTGTTTTTTTAGTATATTTTGCATAGGTTCAGTATCTGCAGCAAATAATACTACAGAGATAATATCAGACGAAACAAAGAGCCAAATAGTAACATTAAAAGATAATGAATTAAAATCAATGAAAGATTACCAAGAAGCTTACGGAAGTGAAACTTACGGAGTTGTTGCGTATATATTAAATAAAGTTAGAATATACAGTATTCCTTTTGGAATATTAGGAATAGCAATAAGTGCGATTTTCCAATATGTTATAGGTATAAGACATCTAGAGAATAGAGATAAAGGATTTAACACAATGATAGCAATTATTACATTATTAATAATATGTCAAGTATTACCACTAGTTTTCGCTGTTATAGTAAAAGGTTGGAGGGGTTAAACAAATGAGAGTTTTATTTGCAGTAAGTAATGATAATATTACAACATCAGTTGTAAACAAATATCAACAAAAATATAAGGAGATAATTACAAGCAAAAATGTTTATTACTTTAATGCAATAATAAAAGAATTACAAAGGAATAAAACATATGATGCAGTTGTTATTGGTGAGGACCTAGAGCCTATATCAAATAACAATTATGAAGCAATAGATAAATTTTTGTTTGAAAAATTAGATAGTATAAGTGATGAGGCATCAAAACCTACTGGAGAGGATATACCAATTATTTTAATATGCTCAGATAGAAGAAATCAATCTGATGCATTATTAATTAAATTATTTGGAATAGGAATATACAATGCCATTATAGGAAATGACAGAAGTATTGACACTGTATGTAATTTAATTAATAAGCCACGTAGCAAAAAAGAAGCTAAAGCTTATTATAAAGTAGATTCAGATGAAATTACACCATATGAGCGTACAGACGATCAAGACGTAAGCGAACCAGAACTTCAAAATATATTAGCACATTATAGAAAAATTGGTCCAAATGTTAAAAAATGTGTAGAAAGTTTTGATAGCATAGCTGATCAATATACAGAAACTCAATTACGAATAATCATAAAATTTTTACCTTTAGAGGTAAAACAAATTCTAGAAGCAAATTCGCCACGTTATCAGAAATTAATTTACAATGGAACAGTATTATCAAATGGATCGTATGTACCATATAATCAACAAAATCCAAAGAAACCTGCTAATCTAGAGATACTAACAAAAGATATAGGAAAAGCAGAAACTGATAAACCAATAATAATACCATCAACAATTAATATAGATAAAAAGAAAGTTGTAGCAGAAAGTCAAAGACCAATGAAATATCCAGCAACAGCGCCAGTGAAAAAAATAGCGCAGAAACCAGTGCAGCAGTCAATACAGCCAATACAACAGCCAGCACCAATGGTGCCAAACCATATAAATCAGGGAAATAGACCAAATCAGCAAAATCAATTTACAATGAATACAAATGAAGAACCAGCAATGCAAGAAACACAAGGAGAAAATATTAATAATATGCCAAACGAATTTAGCAATCAAAATGCAACAATAGATAATAACATAGAAACAAAAAAGAGAGGAAGAGGCAGACCAAGAAAAATAATAGATAGTGCAGAACAACCAATAATGGTTACACCAGCACCAATAGTACCAACAGCAAAGAAAAGAAGAGGTAGACCACCTAAGAAGAACATTGAAACAAATGCAAATGGTGAAGTCAATAATTCAAGCATAGAAGAGCCAAAACATGATAATAATGATCAAAATGAATCATTAAATTTATTTGATTTAGACTCATTAGGAAATACTAATGATACACAATCAGATGTATTACCAGGACTTGATGACATGACTAACAATGCACCTATGAATTATGGACAAAGTCCATTACCAAAATATGATGATTCATATTATAGAGAGCCATATGAACCAGAACAAAATCCTATGCCTAGTGCAGATTACAGTAAATCATACGAACCAGCACCAAACACATATTATAATAAGCCATATGAACCAGCATCAAGCACAGATTATAATAAGCAATTTGCACCAGAACAAACCGTAAACTATAATAATATGTACGAGCAAGCTCCAAATGCAGAATACAATAACGTATATGATCAAACACAAAATGTAAATTACAATCAATATGCAAATTCATTTGAAAGTATGCCATATCAGCAATATGCACAAAATAGCAATCAAAGTTTAATGCAAGAAACAAATTCAAATGAAACATCATTTGATAACAATATGCAATCAACAATAAATCAAAACAATCTACCAAATTCAAATGTAAATAATCAGTTTACACCAAATAATAATGTTATTGCAGGAAACGGCAAATTAGTCGCTTTTGTTGGAACAACAAAAAATGGAACATCATTCATAATCAACAACTTAGCACAATTGTTGTCACAAAAAGGTGTAAAAACAGCAATATTGGATTTAACAAAAAATAAAAATTCATATTATATGTTTACTGATAATGATACTAACTTAATGAAAATAGCAACAGAAAGTATTAGCAATTTATCAGGTGGAATAGTAAATGGACTAGAAGTAAATAAGAATCTAACAGTATTTACATCTTTACCAGATGGATTACAAGAAGAAACCAATAAAGACATGATGTTAAAAACGTTATCAAACAATTTCGATATTGCATTAATAGACTGTGACTTTGAAACAGCACCAGAGTTTTTTACAAGTGTTAATGAAATTTATTTAATACAATCAATGGATGCATTTACAATTCAACCATTAACATCATTTTTAAGTAATCTAAAATTAAAAAATATGTTAGATGAAAGTAAATTAAGAATTGTTATAAATAAATATGTAAAATTAAAAAGATTAAATGAAAAATTAATAATTGGAGGAATGTCAAAATATAATGAACCTTCAATGACATTACAAAGAGATTTATTTAATCCAGAAACAGTAAAATATACATTAATACCATTTGAAGAAGGAACATATGCAAGATACCTTGAATCAATAGCAATGTGTCAATTATCTTTAAACGGATATTCACAAAACTTTATGGCAAATTTAGAAGAACTAAGAAATATGGTATATCCACTAGTATCTGGAGGAGCAAAGAATAACAATCAATACTCAAATTATAAAACACCAAGTTATACAGAAGAAAAACATGGATTATTTGGTGGAAAAAAGCGTAAACAACAACCAACACAGGGAACGCAATTTTCAAACAATGTAAATGATACATTAAACAAAATGAGGTCAAATAATTTTTAAGAATAAGAGGTGATATCTTTTGGTATTAGCAACTATAATAGTATTAGTCACAATTGTAGGCATTTTAATGATATACAATTATTCAGTGCATAAGAAAATTGATACTTTTACTAATTTAAATCAAAGAGTAACGAGCTTAAATGTATTGCAAGAGTTTATGAATACTTTAGGCGAAAATACAACAATAAAAGAAAAATTAGAAAGCATAAATGATATATTAATAAATAAATATTCAATAAAATATTCTACAATAGTTGTATTTGATGGCGCTGAATATGTAATAAAAGCTTCAAATGTTGACAGCAAACATTGGGACACTTTGAAAAATCTTCAAAGTGATCCTGTATTTGGAGACAGTATAAGAACTGCTACTCCAAAGTATGTAACAGTTGATAACGAAAACGAAAAGCTACCATATCAAAAGATGGAATTTGGAAGAGCAAAATGTGCAATATTCTTCCCTTTATATGTAGATAATGTTTATATTGGATACTGGATTATAGAGGGAAGTGTACCACACGAGTTTGACAAAATAGATACAACAATATTAGAAGTAGTCAGAAACAATATAGTAACAATACTAAGAACAGTACAAAATCAATCAACAATAGAAAATATAGTAAGGGATGATTTATATTCAGGACTTAAATCAGCAGAATATCTATATGGTGATGGAAAAAAGGTAATTGATAAATATACTACATCAGCTATATGTATATTTAAAATAGTAAACTTACCTAAGATTAATACAGAAATCAGTAGAAAAACTGGTGATAGAGTAATAACTCAAGTATCTGAATTTGTAAAAAATAATCTTGCAAAAGAATACATTTTTGTAAGATATATGGGACCTAAATTTGCAATTGTATTTTCAGGAGCAGATTCATCAGGAGTTAACAATTTTATGCAAGAATTAAAATCAAAAATTGAAGCAATGCAAATTGTTGCAGCAGATGATTACAAAGAAGTAAGCAAGCAAGCTGATGGTCAAGATGAAAATTCAGATGTTGAGGTAGTTGTAAGCCCCAAAATAAGAGTAGCAATATCAACTTATTATAAAGGAACATCACTTGATGGTGCACTAAAAAAAGTTGAAGAATACATAGACTTATCAGATGATAATAACATAAATGTATTGTAATAAATCTTTAAAAAAGGAGGAAATACTATATGAATAGTGATGAAACAGTAAGCTTCAATTTAGAAAGAGAAGAAAACACAAAAACAAAAGAAATATTAAAAGAAGTTTATAATGATTTGAAAGAAAAAGGATATAATCCAATAAATCAAATCGTAGGATATATTTTATCTGGAGATCCAACTTATATTACAAGCCATAATGGAGCTCGTAATTTAATCAGAAAGATCGAAAGAGATGAATTATTAGAAAAAATGGTTAAGGAATATATAGACATAGATGAGTAGAAAATTAGGAATAGACTATGGTTTAGCAAGAACAGGATTAGCTATAACAGATGAACTTGGAATAACAGCACAAGGACTTGAAACAGTTACATCAAATGGCAATGACAAAATAATATTAAAACGTATTGATGAGATAATGCAACAATATGAAATAGATACTTTTGTAATAGGGAATCCATTAAATATGGATGGAACCAAAAGCCAAAGATGTGAAGAAACAGAAAAATTTATACATAAATTAAAATCAAGATTTAACAAAATCCAGATAGTGCAAATAGACGAAAGATTAACATCTGTTGAAGCTCATAGAACGATGAATTATCTTGAGCTAAATAATAGAAAAAAGAAATCAATAGTAGATACATTAGCAGCAGTATATATATTAGAAGGATATATAAACAAAAAATAATTATGTAACTTAATTAAAAAGGCTTGATTTTTCAGCCTTTTTGTTGTAAAATAAAATATATGCGTAATACGAAAAAAATAGGTAAATTAGAAAAAAATACCTAAAATGTATAATTTAATTAGGGAGGGGTATAATAATGGCAACAGTATATTCAGCAGGAGATTTTAGAAACGGAACAACATTTGAAATGGACGGAAACGTTTATAGAGTTGTTGAATTCCAACACGTAAAACCAGGAAAAGGATCAGCATTCGTAAGAACAAAAATAAAGAACGTAATAACAGGAAGTGTTTTAGAAAAAACATTCAATCCATCAGAAAAATATCCATCAGCAGAAATTGAGAAAAAAGAAATGCAATATTTATATGCAGATGGTGATTTATATTATTTCATGGATAATGAAACTTATGAGCAAATGCCTTTAAACAAAGAACAATTAGGAGACAGCTTAAAATACTTAAAAGAAAACATGAATGTAAAAGTTCTTTCATACAAAGGAAAGGTATTCTCAATTGAACCACCAATGTTCATCGAATTAGAAGTAACATATACAGAACCAGGATTTGCTGGAAATACAACAACTACATCAGGAAAACCAGCTAAATTAGAAAATGGATTAGAAATAACAGTACCAATGTTCATAAACATTGGAGATGTTATCAAAATTGATACTAGAACAGGTGAATATCTAGAAAGAGTTTAATTAAAGGAAGAGGTTTATTAATGTCTAAAATGATTGATGCTTATCATAAAATAATAGATGAGCTAGAAAAAAAAGTTGATGATAAGGAAGTTGTACAATCATTAAAATTGCAGATACAAGAATTATTACTTGAAATAATATCTAAAGCTCGCAATGATAATGAAGAATTATCTGAAAGACAAGAAATAATGAGTAAAGAATTATCTGAAATAAAAAGAAAGCTTAGTCGTATAGAAAAAGATATATATTTTGACGAAGACGATCAAGAAGATGATGATGATAGTGATTATTATGCAGAAGATTGCGATTGCTGTGATTGTTGTGACGAAAAATGTTCAGATGATTACGAATTTCAGGTTAAATGTCCATATTGCAAATATAAATTTATAGTATCAGAACAAGACAAGATTGAAAACTCAGATGAAATTGAATGTCCAAATTGTAATAGAAGCATAAGCATAGACTGGGGAGATACAGAATGCTCTGGCCATTGTGATTCATGCAATTCACATCTTATAGATGATGAGAGAGCGCAATTAACTGATGATGAAATTAGAGATCTTGAAATGGATAGTTATGACCCAGAAGAGGAAGAGCTTTTGAAACAAGAACATTATCAAATTGATGACGACGATGATGATTATGATGAAGAATTTGTAAAAGATAATGAAAATGAATATAAAGCAACACCTGATAAAAAGAAAAAATCAAAAAATAAAAAAGACAAACAAGAAAATGATAAACCACAAACTGAAAACAAACATGACGATAATGATGACGATATGTAAAATAAAAAGAAATAAGCGGTAACTTTTGAAAGGTTATTGCTTATTTTATTGTATAGAAATCAAGAGGATTAACAACATTACCAGAAGATTTAACACTAAAATGTAAATGACAACCAGTTGTTGCACCATTAGTTGGATTACCATTTGAGTCTTTATATGGATTATTGTTAATGCCATAAACATTTTTAGGACCAACCATTCCAATGCATTGTTTTTGATTAACAGTATCGCCAACAGAAACAAACATTGTTGGAGAAACATGACAATATGAAAAAGAAAAATTGGGGAAATTAGTAGAATTTAAAACAATAGTATATCCACCACCTGCACCCCATGAAGCAAAAGATATATATCCATTATCAACTGCAAATAAGTACGTTCCTTCAGGAGCAGGAATGTCAAGTCCAGAATGGTAACTAGAAGCTCCAGCAGTTGGACTTGTACGTTTTCCAAAATATGAAGAAATATAAGTATATCCAGGTATAGGCCATACAAACTTCGAACTTATTATATCATATGATTCTGAATAACCAGGGGTATCAATAGAATTAAAATTATAACAATACAAAACTGGAACAAAAAGAATACAAACTAATATTGATACAGTAATATATAAATACATAAATTTATTAAACATAAGCACCTCAATTTAAGTGCCACCAAAACTATAAGAATAATAACATAAAATACCAAATAAATCAAGAAAATACAAAAAAATAATTAAAAATACTTGCACAAAAAAGATTTATATGGTATTATTAAAAGTGTTCATAGATAGGAGTATGATGTCAATGGTAGCATTCCGGTCTCCAAAACCGTGCGTGTGGGTTCGAATCCTACTACTCCTGCCAATACAAAAAGCTGTAATACACTATATGAGTATATTACAGCTTTTTAAATTATAAAAACAAAAGGAGCATACAATGGAAAAAGAAAAATCAAAAATTTCTCAGTTATTAAAAAAAGTACTAAATAAAGAAGTAATAATGTATTTAATATTTGGAGTACTAACAACAGTAGTATCATTATTAGTATATTATGGATGTATATATACATTTCTAAATCCGGAAAATGCAGTACAACTTCAAATTGCTAATATAATATCATGGATTGCAGGAGTCGCATTCGCATATATAACAAATAGAAAATTCGTATTTGAAAGTAATGAATCAAATCAATTAAAGGAAATCAGCAAATTTGTAACATCAAGACTAGCGACACTATTCTTAGATATGATAATAATGTTTATAGGTGTAACATGCTTGCATGGAAATGACAAAATAGTAAAGCTAATATCACAAGTATTAGTTATAATAGGAAATTACATATTCAGCAAATTATTTGTTTTCAAAAAACAAAAATAAATGGAGGGAAAAATATTGGATAAAAAATTTGAAAGTGTTAAAGCCGATGAGAATAATAAAAAATGGGATGTAATTTCAAAAAGAGAACAAGAACTTTATGATGCAAATACAGATATTCGCTCATGTTTTGAAAGAGACTATACAAGAATATTACATTCAAATGCTTATAGAAGACTAAAACATAAAACACAGGTATTTTATTCACCTGAAAATGATCACATTTGCACAAGAATAGAACATGTAAATTATGTAGAATCAATAAGTTATACAATAGCAAATTATTTGGGTTTAAATACAGAATTAGCAAAAGCAATAGCAGCAGGACATGATGTAGGACATAGTCCATTTGGTCATGCTGGGGAAAAGGTATTATCAGAAATATCAAAAAGAGATATAGGGCAAAGTTTCTGGCATGAGAGAAATGGTTTATATATGGTGGACTATATTGAACTATTAGAAGACAGAAATGGCAAAAAGAAAAATCTAGACCTTACATATGCAGTAAGAGATGGAATAATATCTCACTGTGGAGAAATAGATGAAAATAGTTTATATCCAAGAACAGAAGCAATAGATTTAGAGAAAGAGTATCAATATCCAAATCAATATTCACCATATACATGGGAAGGCTGTGTAGTAAAAATATCTGACAAAATTTCATATATAGGTAGAGATATAGAAGATGCCATAAAGCTAGGATTCATAAGCAAAGATTTAAAAGAATTAGAAGAAATATTGGGTAGAGAAGTAAACAATTCAATAATAATTAATACATTAGTTCGAGATGTATGTGAAAATTCAAGCTTAGAAAACGGAATACGATTATCAAAAGAGTCAATAGACTTAATGGACACAATAAAAGATTATAATTATAAAAACATATATTTATCTCAAAGAATGAAACCATCAAATGAATTTTTCAGAATAGTAATAAATCAGATATATGAAACTTTGAAAGCAACATATAAAGGTGAAGAATCATATAAAGAAATAAACAAATTAGCTAGATATTGTCCAAACTTGGCAAACGGTTTTATAGGATTTATTGAAAATTATTGGAATATATCAGACAGAAATGAATTAAAATTAGATAATAAAATACTATATAATATAAATAATAAATCAGATTATTTAAAAGCAATAATAACATACATATCTGGTATGACTGATAAATTCGCAATAGACATGTATAATGAAATAATCAGATTTTAATATTATAAAAAAATCAGATAATTAGTTGCTATTCATATATATTAGTAGTATAATGAATAGTACATGGGGGTGTAAATGGTTTCGACATTAACCCAGAAGTTTCAGTAGCGAGTAGTGGATGGTTGCTTCGGCCACTATAAAAAAGCAAATTAAAAATAAAAGCTGATAGACAAGAATTAGCTTACGCTGCCTAATTGCAGCGCCGTTTTATACAAAGAGCCTACTGCTTTATATAAGGCGTCGATTTAAAGTAGGAAACAATGCTATTTTTTCCATTAAAATAGAGGGTATTTAAAATGGATACATTCTGTTAGAGTTGTTTGCTCTACTATAACGGAATGAAATATTGAGAGCAGACTGCACTCGGAGAAGCTGAAATGGAAAGATTAATGGACGTGAGTTCGACTCTCACCATCTCCACCACATATAATATAAAAACAATCAGAAAATATAATCTGATTGTTTTTTTGTTGCCTAAAGTCATGCAAATGTCATCTTGTGATGAGATAATAAACAAAAAATGTAGAAAGATAGGTAACAATTATGAAAGTAATAAAAAAATTAGTAATCATAGCAATGTTTGTCATAATAAGTATTGGAATGTTTTTGGGATTTAAAGGCTACAATATGTATAAAGAAGCTATAAAGCAAGAAACATTAGATCAGAAGTTTACAGAAATAAAAGAAAAAAAGAATTATACATCACTTGCAGAATTACCTAAAATTTATCTTGAAGCTGTTATATCAGTTGAAGATCATAGATTTTACAATCATTGTGGAATTGACATAATTGCAATAGGACGAGCAACATTCAATGATATACGAACAATGTCTTTTGCAGAGGGAGGAAGTACAATAACGCAGCAACTTGCTAAAAATACATATTTTACACAAGAAAAGAAAGTCGAAAGAAAAATTGCAGAAATCTTTATGGCATTTGACATAGAGAAAAATTATAGTAAAGACGAAATTTTAGAGTTATATGTAAATACTGCATACTATGGAAGCGGATATAATACTCCGAAAGAAGCAAGCAAAGGATATTTCGGAAAATTGCCAAACGATATGACAGATGGAGAATGTATAATGCTAGCAGGAGTTCCCAATGCACCAAGTGTATATAATCCTAAAGCAAATCGCAAGCTAGCTAAGCAAAGACAGAAACAAGTTGCAAACAAAATGATTGAATATGGTTATTTAACAAAGGAAAAAGCAAACGAAGTTTTAACAGAAAAATAAAATCTTTATAATTCATATATCATAGACAAAGTATTTGCAATAGTATATAATATAAAAAATTAAGGAGAGTAATATGCAAATAAAAAAGATTTATTTTAAAACGACAGATAAATTAAGTCTAATAGGACTACTACATATGCCAGAAGAAAAGCAAACGAAAACTTGTATGATATCAGTTCATGGAATAACAAGTAATTGCTTAAGATATAGAGATGACGTAATAGCACAAAAGTTAACAAAGCAAGGGATCGCGTATTTTACATTTGACAATAGAGGTCATGACATAATTAATACGTATGATTTAATTCAAAAGGGTTATATGAATTTCTATGGATCAGGAGCAGAAAACATATATGATTGTGACAAAGACATAGAAGCAGCCATAAAAGCAATGATTGAAAATGGATATAGTCAAATAATTTTGCAAGGTCACAGTTTAGGAGCAACCAAAGCCGTATATTCATACAATCAGTTTGTAAAAAATAATTTAGATATAGCGAAAAATATTGTAGGAGTTAGTTTATTATCACTAGTTGATGTACCGCAATTTCTAAAAGTAGTGTGTGGAGATAATTACAAAAAAGTGATAAATTATTTGAAACTACTTGAAAAAAAGAAAAAAGGAAATAAAATAGTTTCAATAGATGGATTTCCACCAATAATGCCACGAACGATATTAAATTGTATGGAAGAATCCAAAATAGATTTTGCAAGATATAGTGATGATAATTATGAATTTAATGAATTAAATAATATACAAGTGCCATTATTCATGAGATGGGGAAATAACAAAGAGCTAATAACACAAGATGCACAGCAATTAGTCAAAAAAATGAATGAAAAAATAACAAACAAAAATAAAGACATAAATTTCATAGATAAAGCAAATCATAATTATAAAGGAAAAGAAGAAATTTTAGCAAACCAAATTTCAGAATGGATATACAATCAAATAAATTTAACAAATAAAACATAAAATGGACAAAAAGGTTGTATAAAATAAATATATAATCTAAAGAAAGGGAAAAATAATGAAAATAACAAAAGTAGAAGCACTTGCAGAAAAAGCAAGAAAAATTAGAATAGATTTATTACAAGAAGTATATTATGGAAAATCAGGACATATAGGAAGTTCACTTTCATGTGCAGACATATTGGCAGTATTATATTTTAATGAAATGAATATAGACCCACAAAACCCAAAAGCAGAATCAAGAGATAGATTTGTATTATCAAAAGGCCATGCATCAGAAGCTTTATATGCAACATTAGCTGAAAGAGGATATTTTCCAAAAGAAGACTTAATAACATTTAGACATATAGATAGCCCATTGCAAGGCCATCCAGATATGAATAAAGTGCCAGGAGTGGATATGACAACAGGTTCATTAGGGCAAGGATTGTCAGCTGCAAATGGAATGGCCATTGCATCAAAAATTGATAAACAAGGATTTAGAGTATATTGTTTAATGGGAGATGGAGAACTTGAAGAAGGTCAAGTGTGGGAAGCGGCAATGACTTCAAGCCAGTATGAATTAGACAATATATGTGCAATTATAGATTGCAATGGATTACAATTAACAGGAAAAACAGAAGAAATAAAATCATTAAATCATGAAAGTATAGAACAAAAATTTAGAAGTTTCGGATTTAATACAATAGTAATAGACGGAAACAACATAGAGTCAATAATGCAAGCATTTTCAATAGCAGAAAGAACTAAAGGAATGCCATCTGTAATAATAGCCAAGACAATAAAAGGAAAAGGTGTTTCTTTCATGGAAAATAACAATGAATGGCATGGAAAATCTTTATCAGATGAAGATTATAAAAAAGCATTAGAAGAACTAAGTAAGACAAAAGATTAATATAAAAGAGAGGAATAAATATGGAAGAAATAAAAAAAATTGCTACTAGAGAAAGTTTTGGAAAAGCTTTAGCAGAATTAAAAGATGAAAAAATTGTAGTATTAGATGCCGATTTAGATACGTCAACTAAAACATCATATTTTAAAGAGAAAAATCCAAAAAGATTTATCGAAATGGGAATTTCAGAAGCGGACATGATAAGTACTGCAGCAGGACTTGCAAGTTGTGGAAAAATTCCATTTGCTGCTTCATTTGCAGTGTTTGCAACTGGAAGATGTTATGACCAAATTCGTATAAGTGTTGCGTATGCAAATCAAAATGTAAAAATATGTGGAACTCATGCTGGAATAACTGTTGGAGAAGATGGAGCAACTCATCAAATGCTAGAAGATATTAATTTAATGAGAGGTCTTCCTAATATGACAGTAATATCTACAAGTGATGATACAGAAACAAGAGCATTAGTAAAAGAAATTGCAGAATATAATGGACCTGTATATTTAAGACTTAGCAGACTAAAGACTCCAATAATATATACTGAAGATCAAAAATTTAAGATTGGCAATGGAATACAGATTGGAAAAGGAACAGATGCAACAGTATTTGCAACAGGCGTTACAGTAACAGAAGCATTACAAGCTCAAGAAGAATTGAAAGAAGAAGGTTTAGATATTAGAGTTGTAGATATTCATACAATTAAACCAATAGATGCAGAATTAATTGAAAAATGTGCACGTGAAACAAGTATACTAATATCAGTTGAGGATCACAATATAATAGGTGGATTAGGAAGTGCAATAAGCGAAGTTTTGACTGACAGATATCCAAAGAAATTAGAAAGATTAGGAATACATGATACATTTGGAAAATCAGGCAAACCAGAAAACTTGATGAGCTATTTTCACATTGACTCAGAATCAATAAAAGATATAATAAAAGAAAAATTATATGTAAAATAGACTATAAATATTTAAATTATTTACTAATTGTGATATTATATAACAAAAATAAGAAAGGAAATAAAAATATGTCAATATTAGTAACAGGTGGAGCAGGATTTATAGGCTCACATACAGTAGTTGAATTATTAAATGCAGGATATGATGTAATAATTGTAGATAACTTTGTAAATAGCAAACCGGAAGCATTAGAAGCAATAAAAAAAATAACCGGAAAAGATTTTAAATTTTACAAAGTAGATATTGTAAATAAAGAAGAATTAAATAAAGTATTTGACGAAAATCCAGATATACAAGCTGTAATACATTTTGCAGCACTTAAAGCAGTAGGAGAATCAGTAGCAAAACCAATTGAATATTATGAAAATAACTTAAATGGAACATTAAGTCTAGTTGATTGCATGAGAAAACACAATGTTAAAAAGATAGTATTTAGCTCATCAGCAACTGTTTATGGAGATCCAGCAAGTGTTCCAATAAAAGAAGATTTCCCTAAATCGGCAACAAATCCTTATGGACAAACTAAAGTAATGATAGAGCAAATTCTAAGTGATATATATGTTTCAGATAATTCATGGAGCATAGTATTACTAAGATACTTTAACCCAATAGGAGCTCATGAAAGCGGACTTATTGGAGAAGCACCTAATGGAATTCCAAACAATCTAATGCCATATATAAATCAAGTAGCACTTGGAAAATTAGATCACTTACGCGTATTTGGAAATGACTATCCAACACCAGATGGAACTGGAGTAAGAGATTATATCCATGTTGTAGATCTTGCTAAAGGACACATAAAAGCTATTGAAAGAGCTGAAAAAATGACAGGAGTTGAAGCATATAATTTAGGAACAGGAAAAGGATATTCTGTATTAGATATAGTAAAAAATTTTGAATCAGCAACAGGAGTAAACATAAAATATGAGATAACACCAAGAAGACCTGGAGATATTGCAGAATGCTATGCAGATCCAACTAAAGCAGAAACTGTACTTGGATGGAAAGCTGAAAAGAGCCTAGAAGATATGTGTAGAGATTCATGGAAATTTACACAAAATAATATATAAAAAAATTAAAAAAATTTATTTTCTAATTTTAGAAGATAAATTTTTTTGCATAAAAAATCGAAAAATGACTATAATAAATAATGAAATCTTATAATAGATTTCATAACAAAAAGGAGCAAAAAAATGAAAGTAATAGACTACATCGCACTAGTATTAGTCATTATTGGCGCAATAAACTGGGGGTTAATAGGATTATTTAATTTTGACCTAGTTGCAATGATATTTGGAACAATGAGCGTCATAAGTAGAATCATCTATACACTAGTAGGAATAGCTGGTTTATGGTCAATAAGATTTTTTGCTAAAGTTGAAGATTAAAAAAATACCATAAGTTATATATAATAGCTTATGGTATTTTTTTTATTTATAATTCAAGTTCATCACGTTCTAACGAAGCTCTAATATCATCAATAACAGGAACTAAATTTTCATCATTAGTATATTGAACGACTTTAGAAACACCAAGTTTCTTAAAATCATCAGTCAAAGTAAGCGGATCCATTGAATACAAAACTATTGATGGGAAAGTAATTCCTCTAAGTTGTAATTGCTCTAACATTTCAAGTCCACAATTTCTATGAGGAAGTCTACCAGATGCAATAGGAAAATTCATATCACATATAAGTACATCATAAGGATTTTGAGGTGAATTATTAATTTTAGATTTAAGAGCACCCATACAAGATGTTAAATCACCATAATCATCAAGAGAATCCAAGTCAGGATTAATAGCATGCTTTACAGCTAGATATTTATTTACAGAATCTTCTACCATTAAAATTTTCATATATTACTCCTTTAAATAAAACTAAAAAAATATTATCATAATGAAAATAAAAATGCAATAAAATTTTTAAAAGGAATAAATGTTTTTTATCTAGTTACAAAGTTTAACAATTATACCAATTTGAGATGTAATATGAGTATGATTGTCAAAAAGAAGGCAGTTTTTAATGGATAATATAGAAAAACACTACACAAATAAGAAATAATGTGATACAATAGAAAATGTAATTATAAGTAGAGGATAAAAACTTGAAATATTGCAAAAAATAAAAAGGAGGAAAGAAAGATGTCAGGACACAGCAAATGGCACAATATTCAAGCCAAAAAAGGAAAAGCAGACGCAGCAAGAGGAAAAGTGTTCACTAAATTAGGAAGAGAAATACTATTAGCAGTGAAAGCTGGTGGACCTGATCCGACAAGTAACTCTAAATTAAAAGACGTTATTGCAAAATGCAAAGCTAATAATATGCCTAATGACACAATAAGCAATGCTATAAAGAAAGCTTCTGGAGAAGGAAGCAATAAAACATATGAAGAAATGACTTATGAAGGATATGGACCATGTGGTGTAGCATTAATAGTTGAAGCAAGTACAGATAACAAAAATAGAACAGCAGCAGATGTTCGTCACATATTTGATAAAGCAGGAGGAAACCTTGGAACAAGTGGATGTGTATCATACATGTTCAATAAAAAAGGTGTAATCGTAATAGACAAGTCAACAACAGATATGACAGAAGACGATATAATGATGTTAGCATTAGAAAATGGTGCAGAGGATGTTAAGTCAGATGAAGAATGCTATGAAGTAACAACCGAGCCATCAGATTTCTCAGCAGTAAGAGAAGCTTTAGAAAATGCAGGACTTGAATTTGTTGAAGCAGAAGTCCAAATGGTTCCAACAACAACAGTTGTACTTGATGAAACAGGTTCAGAAAAAATGCAAAGATTAGTTGACAATCTTGAAGACCTAGATGATGTAATGAATGTATATCATAACTGGGAAGAACAATAATAGAATAAATAATACAAGAAGAGTTAGAAAGAAATTTCTAACTCTTTTTTCATTAAATAAACTTGGAAAACATTTATTTTGCAAAAACATTTCTAAAAATAGAAAAAAGAGCATATATACTATATAAAGATTGGAGGAAAAGATGATAAACAATTTAGAAACGATATTACGAGTATTACCTAGAAACATATCGATAGTGGTAAATCCTGATAAGATAGAAGAAATACGCATTAGAGCACAAAGACCAATAATTTTAAAAAATATAGATGAAGAAATAATAACAGATTATATACCAAGTCAAAGAGAGGTATTAGGAGCATTGCAAATATTTTGCGAAAATTCCATATATACATATCAAAGTCAAATATGTAGTGGATTTATAACATTACAAGGTGGTCATAGAGTTGGAATTACAGGAAACTTTGCAATGAAGGACAAGCAAATAAACAATATAAACTATGTGTCATCATTAAATATAAGAATAGCTAAAGAAATAATAGGAGTAAGTGATGTAATTTTGCCAGAAATAATTGAAAATGGGAATGTAAACAATACTTTAATTGTATCACCTCCAGGCTCAGGAAAGACAACTTTACTAAGAGATTTGATAAGAAATATTAGTAATTCAGGATATACAGTATCAGTAATTGATGAAAGAGGAGAGATTGCAGCAATGTACAAAGGAATCCCACAAAATGATTTAGGGATAAGAACAGATGTAATGGAAAATGTAACGAAAAACTTGGGAATGAAAATTGCTGTAAGAACAATGGCTCCACAGGTAATATGTGCAGATGAGATTGGAACGGAAGAAGATATAGATGCTATAAATTATGGAATCTGTTCAGGAGTAAAAGGAATATTTACAGCACATGGTGGAGATATAAATGAATTAAGAATGAATAAAAATTTAAGCAAATTGTATGAAGAAAAAGTATTTAAAAAGATAATTTTCTTAGAAAAAAGAGGAATAATGAAGAAATTATATACTTTAGATAAAAACGTGTATAAATCAGGCGATGAAATCTTGTCATAAGAATAGAACAAATGAATATATTTTTTATATACAAAAGAAAAGAGGAAAAAAATAATGATAATTATAAAATTTATTATTTTATCTGGGATATTTTGCTTGTCCACAGCATGCGGAATTACTATATCAAGAAAATATATAACAAGAGAAAAAGAATTAAAAGAAATGTTAAATGCTTTAAACATATTTGAAGAAAAAATAAAATTTACATATGAACCGATTCCAGATGTTTTTAAAGAAATATCGGAAAAATGTATATCAAGTATAGGAAATATATTTAAAAGTGCATCAGACAATATGCAAATAATGTCTGCAGGTGAAGCATGGGAAAAAGCAATAGATGAATCAGAAACAAAGCTAAATAAAGGAGATAAAGACACAATAAAAGGACTAGCAAAAATGCTAGGACAAATGGATTTGGATGGACAAGTTAATGAAATAAGATTAACAATGAAATTTCTAGAAAATAAAATTGAAGATGCACAAATGGAAAGAAAGAAAAATGAAAAATTATACAAAACCTTGGGAGCAACAATAGGACTAGCAATAGTAATAATTTTAGTATAAAAATCAAGGAAAGGAAAATTAATATGAGTATAGATTTATTATTTAAGATAGCGGCAATAGGAATATTAGTAGCAGTGTTATATCAAGTACTAGTAAGAGCAGGAAGAGAAGATCAAGCAATGATGACAACACTTGCTGGTCTTATAATTGTTCTATCAATGGTTATAAAAGAGGTAAGTTCATTATTTGACTCAGTAAGAACCATGTTTAATCTTTAGAGGAGTAAATCTATGGAAATTATCAAAATAATAGGAATAGGTTTAATATCAGTAATAATCATAGTAATACTAAAACAATATAAACCAGAATTTGCAATGTATGCCTCAATAATTGCAGGAGTTTTAATACTAACAATGCTTACTGACACATTTAAAGGAATAATAAATTTATTACAAGACATATCAAATAAAGCAAATGTAAATACTCAGTTTATAAAGATTTTAATAAAAATAACAGGGATAGCGATACTTACAGAATTTGCAGTAAGTATTTGCAAAGATACAGGAGAAAATGCAATAGCAAGCAAAGTAGACATAGGGGGAAAAGTAATCATAATCTCAATGTCAATACCAATTATAAGCGCATTGTTAGAAACAGTACTTAAGATATTACCTTGAAAAAGGAGTAAGAAAATTGGAAAAAAAGATAATAATTATATTAATCATAATAATGTTGTATTTCATGCCAAACAGAGTACTTGCTACGCAAAATAGTACAGATGAAAAAGATGAGATAATAAGTAGTCAAGAAAAAGCTTTAGGAATAGGAGATTTTATAAGTGAAGCAGACAAGTATACTGGAAATATAGACATTTCACAGATTTTCGAAGAAACAGTATCAGGAAAATTAGATAATACAAAAATAATAAAATACATAATTGCAATACTTGGAGATAACATGAAAGGCGCAATTACAATGATAGCAGGGATAATTGTAGTTGTGATAATACATAGCATATTAAAAGCAATAAGTGAGAATCTCGGAAATGAATCAATAGCTAAAATAGCATATTATATTCAATACATATTAATAATAACATTAGTAATGAAAAATTTTTCAGACATAATCACAGGAATAAAAACATCAATACAGAATTTAAGTGCATTCACAAACACACTAATACCACTATTAAGCACTCTTATGATAACAACAGGCAACATCGTAACATCAAGAATGATAGAACCAATGTTATTATTTTTAATTACATTTATAAGCAATTTAATAGTAAATGTAATAATTCCGATTATATTGGTAGCAACAGCTTTAGGAATAATTTCTAAGATTTCAGATGAAGTTCAAGTGGACAAGTTATCAAAATTCTTCAAAAAAGGATCAGTATGGGTATTAACAACCGTACTCGGACTATTTATGACACTAACCACATTAGAAGGAGGAGTAACAAGTGGACTAGATGGAGTTACATTAAAAGCAGGAAAATCAATAGTATCAAATGCAATTCCAGTTGTAGGAGGAATATTAGGGGATGCAATAGATACCGTATTAGGATATAGTAACATAATAAAAAATGCAGTGGGAATTGTAGGAATAATAGTGGTAATGTGTATATGCATACAACCAATATTAAATTTAACAGCATTAACAATAACATATTACTTAGGTGCAGCATTATGCCAGCCAATAGCTGATGAAAAAATAGTACGGGTTAATAGAGCAAATGGCAGGAACATTTAAAATATTTCTTGCGATAATGTGTGCAATAGTGGCAATGATTATAATAGGAATTGCAATAGTAATGAAATTATCAAATAGCGGATTAATGTATCAATAAGGAGGCTGTATGATATCAGCAATTAGTAAATGGTCACAAAGTATAATAATTGCAATAGTAATAGGTTCAATAATAACAATGATACTTCCAGAAGGAAAAAATAAGAAATACATAAAAATGATAATTGGAGTATATATATTATTTACAATATTAACACCAGTGTTAGGCAAAAAAATAGATTTATCAAAATACGATTTAAATCAATATATACCAAGCATGGCAGAAGTAGAATCTCAAAATAATACAACTCAATATAATGATAATGTAAAACAACTATTTATAAGCAAAGTAAAAAACAATATAACAGCAGAGTTAAAAGCAAAAGGATATGAAGCGGAAACAATCAATATCCAAACAGATGATGAATGCAATATTAATAAAATAGAAATAAGCCAGCTAGAAGAATACTCAAAAGAAAGCAGAGAAATAAACCAAGTAAAAATAGAAATTAATCAAAATACCGAAAAAGAAGAAAAGGTGAAAGGAATAGCAACTAGTGATAAACTGACAATAATAGAACATCTTAGTGAAACATATAAAATAGATAAGTCCAAAATAATTATTGAATAACAAAATGGAGGCCGTAATAATGAATGATAAACTAAAAAATATGTTTAAAGGTAAGAAAAGAACTGAGAACATTATAGTTCTAATAGTAATATTAATAATAACAGCTGTTGCAATAAATTATATATGGAAAGATAGTGGAGATAATAATGTAAAAGAAACTAAAAAAATAGAGACTAATGCAGTTCAAGTATCAGCAGAGGTAAGTCAAAACGAAATAGAAACAAAGCTAGAAGACATATTATCACATATCTCTGGAGTAGGAAAAGTAAGAGTGATGATAACATATTCAGAAACAAGCACAATAAATCCTGTATATAATGAGGATTCTAAAACAAGCAACATAAATGAAACAGATAGTGGTGGTGGAACTAGAACAACGACAGAGGTAAACTCTCAAAAAGAAGTAATCTATAAAGAAAACAAGGATGGAAGCAAAGAGCCAGTTACTCAAAGCATAATAAGTCCCAAAATAGAAGGTGCAATAATTGCTGCACAAGGTGCAAGTAATGCAACAATAAAAGCCAATATTATTCAAGCTGTTGAAGCGGCAACAGGACTCGCAACACATAAGATACAAGTCTTTAAGATGGAGGATAATTGAATGAGGATTACATACATAAAAACAGGAAAAAGGCTAAAGAAAAAAAGTCTTTTAGAAAAATTAAAATTTAAGCCAGAGAAAAAACACGAAGCAGAAAATGCCATAGAAGTTAATTCAGAATATATAAATAGATATTTAAATCAAAATAATAAAAATGAATCAGAAAAAAAGGAAGAGAGAAAAGAAATATTCTCAACAATATTTAAGAAAAATCAGATAGTAATACTTACACTTGCTCTAATGTTTGTAACAGCAGGATATTTAAACTATACAAATAACCAAACTGAAGGTAATGAATTTGCAGAAGTAGGAGATGCACAACTAGTAAGCACAAATGTATATGAAAATGATGTAAGAATAGAAGATGATAATGCTAAAGAAACAAATGATATTATCTATTTGCAAGAAAAAAATGAAACAGCGCAGGAAACAGCAGCAAGTTCAGATTACTTTACACAAACCAGATTAGAAAGAGACACAATGTATTCTCAGATGTTAGAAACATATCAGAAAATACTTGAAAATGAGAAAATAAGTTCAGATCAAAAACAAATATCAAGTGAAGAAATAAAAAATATCAATAATCGAAAAAATGCAATATCAATAGCAGAAAATTTAATAAAAACGAAGAATTTTAGTGATGTTGTAATCCTTTTAAACGATAACAACATAAATGTTGTTGTAAAACAAAATGAAAATCTAAAAACAGAGCAAGTAGCGCAAATATCTAATATAATTTCAAGAGAATTTAAAGCAGATATAAATGATATACATATTAGTATTCATAAATAGTAAATTAATATTTCATTTTAAGAATCACTATGATATAATTATCTCCATAAGAGGTAAAAAATGAAAATAAAAGATATAATAAATGCGTTATTAGGCAGAAAAAAGTTATTACAACTAGAAGCTCCGAAAGAAGAGAAAAAGCCTACTCCGCCAACAAAAGAAGAAAGAATAGAACATATAATAGAAAAAATGCCAGAAAACTTAACACAAATGGAAAAAGCATATTATGTTTATCTGGAATTAGGAAAAGAATTATGCGAAAGTCAAGAATTTATTTATTCAACACGAGAAGAAAAAGTCAGAGATTACAATCAAAGAGTAGATGATAGATTTGAAGGAATATGTAAATCAATGGCTGAGCTGTATGTAGATATATTAACAGATCCAAGAGTGGGGATTGAAGCTGAAACAGTAATGAAATATCCAGGAGCAGAGCTTTCACATGTTGATACAATAATGAAAATTAATGGAAAAACATACATTGCAAACATAATTGCAGATTTAAGCAGAATAAAATCACATGAAAAAACAAAAAAATTTGGATATGAAGTAGATCCGGAAGGCGTAAGAAAAGCAGTAAGAATCGATAATGAATTATATAAATTTAATCTAGAAGAAAAATATGGTAAGATTGACACTATTCCAGCTGATGAATTAGAGAAAATGGATTCAAAATTAGGATACACATTACGCACAAAAGGAAAAAATATATATTTATCAGATACATTAATTCAGCTTCAAAAAGAAATGAATGATGAAAATTTGCTAAAAGAGTATGTGTTTAAAAGAGAAGATGTACCAGAGAGTGAAAGATTAATATATAAATTAGACTATTTAGCAGACAACATGGATGGAATAATAGATAAACAAGGAAGAATAAATTATCTCGATATGATAAGAATGTATATGCAAGTCGCAGGTACTGTGCTAAAGCCAGAAGAATTTGCAAGACTAAAATCATACACAATAGCTAGAAATGGAAATGTGCATGATCTCGTTTCAATAATAAAAGTAAAGCCATTTGCAAAAGAACCTAATGGACAAAACACATATTATATGTATTCAAATGAAAGTCAGAAATTCCAGAAAAAATCTAAAAAAGAAATTACAGATATAATACAAAATGATAACAACAAGATAGTAGGAACAGCAGATAGAAACAATCCAATAAATAAAGATGATATAGAATTATAGAAAAATATTGATAATTAAAAATCAGTATGATATTATTAAGAAAAACAGGAACACGAAAGAGGATGATATAAAAATGAACCCAAAATATGAAGCATTGTTTAAACCAATGAACATAGGAAAACTAGAGATAAAGAACAGATTTGTGTTAGAGCCAATGGAAGGTACTAATATAGTAGACGGTATGGCAAAAGCAAAATACAATGGAGAAAAAGTTCATGATTATTATATAGAAAGAGCTAAAAATGATATAGGACTTATAATTCCAGGAATGATTTTATTAAAAAGCATGATGGGAAATAAGTGGGCATATAAGCAAGAAAAAGAATTTTTAAAAGCAAAACCATTAATAGATGAAATTCATAGCTATGGTTCAAAAGTATTCTTCCAATTAGGTGCAGGTTGGGGAAGATCTTTTACCATGCCATTAATATTAAAACAAATGTATGAAAGTAAATTCTTAAAAGTATTAGCAAAACCATTATTTAATTTTAATGATTTACTTGTTGCTCCATCAGAAGAGCCTAATAGATGGTTACCAGAGATAATGCATAGAGCAATGACAACAAATGAAATTCATGAATATGTTGATGCTTATGCAAAAACAGCACTATTATGCAAGGAAGCAGGAGTCGATGGAGTAGAAGTCCATGCAATACATGAAGGATATTTATTAGACCAATTTACAACGAAATATACAAACAAGAGAAAAGATGAGTATGGCGGATCTTTCGAAAATAGATATAGATTTGCAGTAGAAGTTGTAAAAGCAATAAAAGAAGCTTGTGGAAGCGATTATCCAGTATCAGTAAGATTTTCAGTTACATCTAAGACTAAAGGATTTGGACAAGGTGCAGTACCAGGAGAAACCAAATATAAAGAAGTAGGAAGAGATTTAAAAGAAGGAATAAAAGCAGCAAAATATCTACAAGACGCAGGATATGATATGCTAAACGCAGATAATGGAACTTATGATGCTTGGTATTGGGCACATCCACCAATGTATATGCCTTTAAACTGTAACTTAAATGAAGCAGAAGAAATAAAGAAAGCCGTTACAATTCCAGTAGTATGTGCAGGAAGAATGCAAGCTGACACTGCTGCCAAAGCTATAGAAGAAGGAAAATTAGATGGAATGGGAATTGCAAGACAATTCTTAGCAGATCCAGAATACATAACAAAAATAAAAGAAGATAGAATAGAAGATGTATTACCTTGTATCTCTTGCCATAATGCATGTTTGCCAACATATCATTATAAAGGTGTTGGTTGTGAGATGACAGAAGATGGAACAAAGAATCAAGGACATTGTGCATTAAATCCTCGCACATTTAATGAAAAGAAATACACAATAACAAAAACAGATGAACCAAAGAAAGTTGCAATAATAGGAGCTGGAATTGCTGGATTAACAGCAGCATTCATATTAAAACAACGTGGACATCAAGTAAAAATTTATGAAAAATCAAATGAAGTATGCGGAGTGTTCAAAGCAGCTGCAGCACCATCATTTAAAGAAAAAGACAAACAATTAATTGAATGGTATAAAAGAAAGGCAATTGAACTTCAAATAGACATTGACTTTAATAGAGAAATAGATGATTTATCAGAAATTGAAGCAGATGAGATAATAATAGCAACAGGTGCCAAACCAAGAACTTTAAATATTGAAGGTGCTAATAATGAAACAACAGTAGAAGCAATAGAATATTTAAGAGGATATAAAGAAGTCGGAGACAAAGTAGCAATAATAGGAGGAGGCTTAACAGGTTGTGAGATAGCTTATGACTTAGTAAAGCAGGGAAAACATCCAATTATAATCGAAGTTGCTGATGATATATTAAAAGTAAAAGGACTATGTATGGCAAACTCAAGTTGTTTAAGAGATTTATTGAAATTCTATGAAGTTCCAGTATATACAGAAACAAATGTAGAAAAAATTACTCCAAAAACAATTGTAATAAAACAAGCTAAAGAAAAAGAATCACAAAGATTTGCAGTTGATTCTGTTATAACATCAGTAGGATATATAGCAGGTTCAGAATTAGCAAACGAAGAATATTTAAAAGAACATAAAAATGTACATTTATTAGGAGATGCAGAAAAAGTAGGAAATCTAAAGACTGTAATATGGGGAGCTTATGATCTAGCTTTCTCAATATAAACATTACCCTTATTGCCAAAGAAAAAGATTGGCAATAAGGGCTTTATTTTTAGCCAAAAATCTGATATAATAATAAAGTCAAATATAATAAGGAGAATGAATAGTAAAATAAAATCATGAATAAACCAGAGTTATTAGCCCCAGCAGGGTCTTTCGAAAAAGCAAAAGTAGCATTTTTATATGGAGCAGATGCAGTATATTGTGGAACAGGAGCATTGTCATTAAGAAGCAGAGCAGAAGTTGATAATGATGAATTAGCTAAAACGATAAAATATGCTCATAGTATAGGAAAGAAAGTATATACAACCATTAATATCTATGCACCAGATAATATGTATGATGATATAAAATCACAAGTAGAAATGTTAAACAAATTAGCTGTTGATGCCGTAATTGTATCAGACGGTGGAGTTGTTGATATGATACATGAGATAGCACCAGACATACCAATTCACATTAGTACACAAGCAAATACTTTAAGTAGCCATACAGCAAAATTTTGGTACAAAAATGGAGCATCAAGAGTTATATTATCAAGAGAAATGAACAAAGAACAAATCCGCGAACTTATAAACAATATACCACAAGGACTTGAAACAGAGATATTTGTACATGGAGCAATTTGCTGGGCATATTCAGGAAGATGCTATCTAAGTGATTTTCTTGCATGTAGAAACGCAAATTTAGGAGATTGTGCACAAAGTTGCAGATGGGCATATAATGTATATTTAGAAGAAAAAAATAATCCAGGAAATTTAATGCCTGTTGAAGATGACAGCAATGGAACATATATACTATCTTCAAAAGATTTATGCCTAATTAGAAGAATACCAGATATAGTTGACATGGGAGTAACCAGCTTAAAAATAGAAGGTAGACTAAAATCTGAATATTATGTTGCAAGTGTTGTTAATGCATACAGAAATGCGATAGATGATTATATAAATAATCCACAAGGATATGATTATAACAAATACTTAACAGAGCTAGAAAAAGTAAAAACAAGAGGGTTAACAGAGTTTTTCTTTAATGATAAAAGCAATAAAGATTTTCAAGAATATGAAGGAAAACAATATAATCCAGAATATGAATATGGAGCACAAGTATTAGAATATAATGAAGATAAATCAATTCTTAAGATAGGAAACAAGCTAAATGTCGGAGATAAAATGGAAATATTAATTCCAGATAGAATAACACCAGAAGAATTTACTATAAACAAAATGTGGGATACAGAAACAGATGAAGAAATAGAAACTGTAAATCCAGGAAAATTAGGACAATCAGTAAAAATGCATTTGCCTATAAAATGTGAAACTGGTTGGATGATAAGAAGAAAAAAATAAGAGGTCAGGCACTTCTGAATTAAACGTGCATATAATAAAATGTAAGTTTAATCGGAGGTGCTTTTATGTTTCTTGGAGGAGTAATTGGAGGATTTTTATCCTTTATGGGTTCTGGGACATTTGCTGTTGGTTACATAGCCAATAATAGCTTGTTTCCAGAAGCTTTAAGCAGTGAAGAAGAAAAGAAATACATACAAATGATGAGCAAAGGGGATGAGGAAGCAAGGAATATTTTAATAGAACATAACTTACGACTAGTAGCACATGTGTGCAAAAAATATGCAAATTCAAATGTTGATCAAGATGACTTAATATCAATAGGTTCAATAGGATTAATAAAAGGAATAAACAGTTATGATGTACATAAAAATATTAAATTATCAACATACATATCAAAATGTATTGATAATGAAATACTAATGTATCTTAGATCTATAAAAAAATTAAATTCAGAAGTTTATTTAGAAGATCCAATAGGAAAAGACAAAGATGATAATACAATAACATTAAAAGAGATACTAGAAAATGATGATAAACCAATAGAAGAAGAAATTGAACTAAAATTAAGAATAAAAAAATTATATGAAAAAATAAAAAGTAGTTTGCAAGAAAGAGAGAGAACTATTTTAGAATTAAGATTTGGATTAAACGGAGCAGAGCCGCAAACTCAGCATGAAATAGCAAAAGAAATGGGAATATCAAGATCGTATGTTTCAAGAATAGAAACTAAAGCAATAAACAAACTTGCAAAAGAAATAAAAGAATAATTGTACCGACTGAGCGGTCTAATATTCAAAATATAAATACTATGGTAAAATAACATGAAGAGTTAAGCTACATTTTAACAATGGCTGACGAAGTAAAGGAAAAAGATATGAAAGAAAAGATGTTTAAAGCAAAAGAGTACAATAATTTTAAAGAAATAATAAAAGAATCAACAAAAAAATATAAGGAAAATACAGCATTTGTAATAAAAGAAAAAGACGGAACAAAAACTAATATAACTTACGAAAAACTATCAGAAGATATACATAATCTTGGAATAATGTTCTATATAATGGGACTAGAGAATAAAAGAACTGCTATAATTGGAAAAAATCAATATGCCTGGGTAGTAACACATTTAGCAAACCAATTAGGAGGAATAGTATCAGTACCATTAGATAAAGATTTACAATATGATGAATTAGAAAATTCATTAATAAGAAGCAAAGCCGAGTGCATAGTATTTGATCAAAAGTTAACACCTCAAATATTAAAAATACAAGAAAACAATAAAACTAATATTTGCACATTTATTTGTATGAATGAAAATGAACAAGGATTTTTAAGTATACCAGAAATAATAAACAAAGGAAAAGAATACAAGAAAAACAAAAATTCAAAATATATGCAAAAAGAGAAAGAATATGATAATGTCAAAATAGACAATAACAAAATGAGCATATTATTATTCACATCTGGAACAACATCAAAATCAAAAGCAGTAATGTTATCACAAAAAAACATAGTATCAAATATATATGCAATGCAAAAAGTAGAAGACATAAGACCTAATGATACTAATATAGCATTTTTACCATTTCACCATATATTTGGATCTACATGTATGATAGTAATGCTAGCATGTGGTGTAAAAACAGTATTTCCAGATGGATTAAGATACATAAAACAAAATTTAAATGAATACAAAGTTACATTATTTGTCGGCGTTCCGGTATTAGTTGAAGCTATATACAAAACAATAATGAAAGAAGTAAATAAGCAGGGAAAAACAAAATTAATAAAAAATGCAATAAAAATTAGTAATATGCTTAGAAAAATTCATATCGATGTTAGAAGAAAATTATTCAAGTCAGTTATAGATGCTTTAGGAGGAGAACTAAGACTTATAATATCAGGTGGAGCACCAGCTGATCCATTAATTTCAAAAGGATTTAATGATCTAGGAATTAAAACTGTTCAAGGGTATGGATTAAGTGAAACTTCACCAGTAATTTGCGCCGAAAACAATTGGAATATACGCAATGGTTCTGTAGGAAAACCAATGATAAATGATAAAATAGAAATAGTAAATAAAGATGAAGAAGGCATAGGAGAGATTAGAGTAAAAGGCCCAAATGTTATGCTGGGATATTACGAGATGCCAGAAACTACAGCAGAAGTATTAAAAAATGGCTGGTTTTATACAGGAGATTTGGGATATATAGATAAAGATGGATTTTTATTTATTACAGGTAGAAATAAAAATTTGATTGTATTAAAAAACGGCAAAAAAGTATTTCCAGAAGAATTGGAAACTTTAGTTGGCAGAATAGAATGTGTCAGTGAATGTATGGTATTTGGTTTGCCAGATGAGAAAGATAAAGATGATGTCAAATTATCAGTAAAAGTAGTATATGATAAAGAAGAAGTTAAAAAGAAATATGGAAATATAGATGAAAAAGAGATTTACAATATTATGTGGAATAAAATCAAAGAACTTAATACAACATTTCCTAGATATAAACATATACAAAAATTAATATTAACAGATGAAGAACTAATAAAAACTACAACCAAAAAAGTAAAAAGACAAGAAGAAATGAAAAAAATAATTGAACAAAATTCACTTGCAATAAATAAGTAGTAATGATATGATAAACCTGAAAAATAAATATGGAGTATCATTATGATAAATAGAAAAGAAAGATAAGATAAAAAAGAATGTTTCAAGAAATTGGAGCATTCTTTTTTTATAAAAATTTATCATAAATCTATTGACAGTTGAATATATATTCAACTATAATGTTAATTGAATAAACATTCAACTAAAGAAAGGAGAAATATGAGCGAGGATATAGAAATCTGTGACATGCAAGTTATACACGAAGATGTTGTAAATAGCGTAATAGAGCAACTACCGAGTGACAAGAGGATAGAGGAACTTGCAAACTTTTATAAGATTTTTTCAGATCCAACCAAAATAAAAATATTATGGGCATTAGACATATCTGAAATGTGTGGATGCGACTTAGCTGCAATAACAGGTGTAACTAAATCAGCAATATCACATCAATTAAGTTCACTAAAAGAACTTAATCTTGTAAAAGCACGAAAACAAGGAAAAATTGTTTATTATTCATTATCAGATAATTGTGTAAAAGAAATACTTGAAAAAGGTGTAATACACACAATAAATAGATAAGGTTAATAATTTATGGTTTATGGGTATATCCTAAAATCCAAATGAATTACAAAAGGAAAAGTAAATGAAAGAAAAAATTGCTAAAATAGTATCAAGTGTAATTTTATTGATAGCAGCGATAATTTTAAAAAGCCAGATTGCATGGCTAAGTACAGTATTATTTTTAATCAGCTACATAATAGTTGGTTTTGAAGTAATAAAAGAAGCTTTTGAGAATATAAAAGAGGGCGAAATCTTTGATGAAAATTTCTTAATGACAATAGCAACTGTAGGAGCATTAATAATAGGAGAATTTCCTGAAGCAGTTGCAGTAATGATTTTCTACAATGTTGGAGAAATGTTTGAAGAAATAGCAACTGATAAATCAAAAAAATCAATAGAAAATTTAATGAATATTAGACCAGACTACGCTAATTTAAAATCAGATGATGGAAAAATAACTAAAGTATCTCCAGATAAAGTAAAAGTAGGAGACATAATAGTAGTAAAACCAGGAGAAAAGATACCACTAGATGGAATAATAATAGAAGGAAATTCAAATATCGATACAGCAGCACTAACAGGTGAATCACTTCCAAGTGAAGTTCAAGTTGATTCAGAAGTTTTGAGTGGATGCATAAACCTAACAGGAATCATTACAATAAAAGTAGAAAAAGAATATGGAGAATCAACTGTATGCAAAATATTAGACTTAGTACAGCATGCAACAACTAAAAAAGCAGTTGCAGAAAATTTTATAACTAAATTTTCTAAAGTATATACACCAATAGTTGTAATACTTGCACTTATAATAGCAATAGTGCCAAGTTTTATATTAAAAATAGGAACTCCATATGAATGGATTTATAGAGCATTAACATTTTTAGTTATATCATGCCCTTGTGCATTAGTAATATCAGTACCTCTAAGCTTTTTCGGAGGAATTGGTGGAGCATCAAAACAGGGAATATTAATAAAGGGAAGTAACTATATGGATTACCTAGCAAAATTAGACACAATAGTATTTGATAAAACAGGAACACTAACAAAAGGCACATTTATAGTAGATAAAATTATATTAGCAGATGAAACTAAATATTCATATCCTTTAAATAAAGAGGGAAAAGAAAAATGTGCAGAAATATTAAAATATGCAGCCTATGCAGAACATTATTCATCACATCCTGTTGCAACATCAGTAAAAAACGCGTATATAGATGAAATTGATGAAAGCAAGATTTTAGATCTACATGAAATTGCAGGAAAAGGAGTAATGTGCAAAGTAGATGGAAAAGAAGTTTGCGTTGGAAATGAAAAATTCATAAATGAAAAAGTAGAAATAAAAAAAGCAGATAATAGTAAAACAACATTGTATGTTGCAGTAGATAGAAAATACATTGGTAGAATCGCAATAACAGATGAGATAAAAGAAGATAGCAAAAAAGCAATAGAAATGCTTAGAAAAGAAGGAGTAAGCAATATCGTAATGCTTACAGGAGATAAGAAAGAAGCTGCAGACAAAGTAGGAAAGGAAATAAATATAGATAAAATATATTCAGAATTATTACCAGCAGACAAAGTAGCAAAAGTTGAAGAATTATTAAACAATAAAGATGATTCAAAGGCACTTGCTTTTGTAGGAGATGGAATAAATGATAGCCCCGTTCTTGCAAGAGCAGATATAGGAATTGCAATGGGAGGATTAGGATCAGATGCAGCTATTGAAGCGGCAGATATTGTAATAATGACAGATGAGCCTTCTAAGGTAGCTAAAGCAATACAAGTAGCTAAGAAAACAATAAAGATAGCTCATGAAAACATTGCATTTGCAATTTTTATAAAGGTGTTAATACTAATATTAAGTGCAGTAGGAATTGCAACAATGTGGGAAGCTGTATTTGCGGATGTTGGAGTAACAATAATTGCAGTATTAAACTCATTTAGAGCAATGAAAGTACAATAAAATTATAGCCACGTATATTACGTGGCTTATTTACATAATAGAGCAAAATTTAATCAAAATGTTATTGACAAATAAAAATCGTTAGGTCATAATATAAGTTGAATAACAATAGAAAAAAGATTTTTTAGTTTACAAAGGAGGAAATTATATGCCTTACGTTTTTAATAAAATTACAGTAAGACCACAATTACCAAAAAGAATAAGCAAATTATATGATATATCATACAACTTATGGTGGTCATGGAATACAGAATTTTTAAGATTATTTAAAAAGATAGATATGGATTTATGGGAAAAATGCGAGAAAAATCCTGTAAAATTTTTAAGACTTGTTTCACAAGATAGATTAGAAGAAGCTGCAAGCGATCAAGAGTTTTTAAAAGAATATGATAAAATAGTAAGAAACTTTGAAGATTATATGGATGCAAAATCAACATGGTATAGCAAAAAATATCCTAATAATGCACATGATTTAATTGCATATTTTTCAGCTGAATATGGTTTAGATGAAACAGTAGCAATATATTCTGGTGGACTTGGAATTTTATCAGGAGACCATTTAAAATCATCAAGTGACATGGGAATTCCTTTAGTAGGAATCGGATTATTATATAAACATGGATATTTCCATCAAGTGATAAATGGATTTGGTCAGCAAGAAACTGTATACAAAGATGTAGATTTAACTACACTACCAATACATACAGTAAAAGATGATGAAGGAAATGATCTTTTAATATCATTAAAATTTCCTCTTAAAAACATCTATTTAAAAGTATGGAGAATTGAAGTTGGAAGAGTAACTTTATACTTATTAGATTCAGATATAGAAGCAAATATAGAAGAATATAGAGATGTTACAACAACCCTATATGGTGGTGACCAGGAAATGAGAATCCAACAAGAGATTGTACTAGGAATGGGAGGAGTACAATTACTATATAGATTAGGATTAAAGCCTACTGTATATCACATGAATGAAGGACATTCATCATTCTTAACATTAGAATTAATAAAAAATGTAATGAAAACAAAACAAGTATCATTTGAAATTGCAAGAAACATTGTATCAGCAGAAACAGTATTTACAACACATACACCAGTACCTGCTGGAAATGATATATTCCCTAAAAACTTAGTTGAAAGATATTTTGATAAATATTGGGATAAGCTAGGAATATCAAAACAGGAATTTTTAGAATTAGGAACAAAACCACAAGAAGATGTGAATACATCAGGATTTAACATGGGAATATTAGCTTTAAAAATTGCTGGAAAGAAAAATGGTGTTAGTAAATTACATGGAGCTGTATCAAGAGATTTATTTGGTGATGTATGGACAAATGTTCCAGCAAATGAAGCACCGATAGATTATGTAACAAATGGAGTACATACATGCTCATGGCTTGCACCAACAATGAAAGATTTATATAATGAATATTTAAGACCATATTGGCAAGACAATATTCAAGACGATGATGTATGGAAAGACATAGAGAAGATACCAGATGAAGAACTTTGGAAAATACATCAAGCTAGAAAAGAAAAACTATTAAAAATAGTAAAAAATTCAACAGTAACAAGACTTAGAAGATATAATTATTCATATGAAGATATTGACGAAATAGTAGGAAAACTTGATCCAAATGTATTAACAATCGGATTTGCAAGAAGATTTGCAACATATAAAAGAGCTACATTAATATTTAGAGATCTTGAAAGGATAACAAAAATATTTAATGAAAAAAATATGCCAATACAAATAATATTTGCAGGAAAAGCTCATCCACAAGATGCAGAAGGACAGAAACTAATACAGTTTATTCATGATTTAGCACTAAAGCCACAATTCAAAGGAAAGATATTCTTATTAGAAAACTATAACATAGGAATGTCGAGATACCTAGTATCAGGAGTAGATGTTTGGCTAAATAATCCTCGTAGACCATTAGAGGCATCTGGAACAAGTGGACAAAAAGCAGCAGTAAATGGTGTAATAAACTTTAGCGTATTAGATGGTTGGTGGGCAGAAGGTTACAACCAAAAGAATGGCTGGACAATTGGAACAAATGCAGAATATAAAAACTATGATGAACAAGATGATGCAGATGCCAATAGTATGTATGATACATTAGAAAATAAAATAATGCCAACATATTATGATAAAAATGAAAAAGGATATTCTGATAATTGGCTAAAAATAATGAAAAATTGCATAATATCAAATGCAGGAAAATTTAGTACAGCAAGAATGCTACAAGATTATGTATCAAAAATGTACATACCATTATGCAATTTAAGCAATAAATATTACAATGACTTAGAAAAAGTAAGTCAATATAATGAATGGAAAAACATTATATCAAAACAATGGAATAACATAAAAATAATGCAAAGTAAATCTAATTACAATGACATAACAGTAGATGCAGGAAATAAAATCACAGTAGGATGTGAAATAACATTACCAAATGATTTAATAAAAATAGAAAACATAGATGTCCAAGTTTACTATGGAAAGATTACAGAAGAAGGAGTAGTTGATGATATACAAATAACATCAATGAAACTAGAAGATACTGAAAAAGATAAATATATATTCAGTGCTAAAATAGAATTAAAAAATGGCGGAGATTATGGATATACATTTAGAGTAATACCTAAAAATGAAATGATATTAGATCCGATGAATTTAGATTTGGTAAAATGGATAACAGATACGAATAACAATTAATTTCCAAGAAAGCATTGACAAAATATAGACAAATGAGTTATAATGTAATTGTTACATAAGTGAGAGCAAAGAGTGGAAGCCAATTCCACTCTTTAATTCATGTTAATAAATAATAGAAAGGTTTTTAAATATGACCGCTTTAGAAACAAAAATAAAAGAGGCAATAGAGCCAATAATAACAAAATTAAATTACAAAATATATGATGTAATTTATGAAAAAGAAGGAAAAGACAATTATTTAAGAATATTCATTGACACAGACAAAAAAGAAGGAATTAGTTTAAATGATTGTGAAACAGTTAATAATGGTATTACAGACTTCTTAGATGAGAAGAATTTCATAAAATCACAATATTTCTTAGAAATTTCATCACCAGGAATAGAAAGAAGAATTAGAGATGACGAACAATTAGAGCAAAATCTTAATTCAAAAGTAGAAGTACATTTATATAAAGCAATAGAAAAAGAAAAAACGATAATTGGAATCTTAGAAAAATTTGACGATAATACTGTTACAATAAAGAAATCAGATGAAAAAGAAATAATCATAGAAAAAAATAATATAACAAATATGAAAACAGTTTTTAATTGGGAGGAAAATTAAAATGAAGAAAAAAGAAACAAAGGTAGTAAATAAAGGAATTGATACTACAGAGTTATTACTAGCAATGGATGAACTAGAGAAAAACAATGGAATAAATAAAGACTTCCTAATGGAATCAATAGAATCAGCACTTGTTGTAGCATATAAAAGAAACTTTGAATGCTCAGATGAAAATGTAAAAGTAGTATTAGATAAAATTGATGGAAAAATGCACGTATATCAAGAAAAAGATGTTGTTGAAAATGTTGAAGATGATAAAAAAGAAATATCTTTAAAAGATGCTAAAGAAATAAACAGTGATTATGAAGTTGGCGATAAAGTACAATTTGAATTAATGCCAAAAGAATTTGGAAGAATTGCAGCACAAACAGCAAAACAAGTAATTACTCAAAAAATAAGAGAAGCATCAAGAGACGTAATATTCAAAGAATTTGCTGACAAAAAAGGCGAAATAATAACAGGATTAGTACAAAAAGCAGATGGTGGAGCAGTTATACTTGATTTAGGCAAGATAGAAGGAGTTATGCCTAAGAAAGAACAAATACCTACTGAAAAATATCATGTAAATGATAAAATAAAAACATGTATTATCAGTGTTGAAAAAGGTGCAAAAGGATCAACACAAATTATCCTATCAAGAGCTAGCACAGAATTTGTAAGAAAATTATTTGAAATAGAAATCCCAGAAATATATGAAGGATTAATAGAAATTAAGAGCATCTCAAGAGAAGCTGGATCAAGAAGCAAAGTTGCAGTATATTCACCAAATCCTAATATTGACCCAGTAGGTTCATGTGTAGGACAAAAAGGAATACGTATACAAAATATAATAAACGAATTGAACGGAGAAAAAATTGATGTAATTGAATGGAACGAAGATCCATCAATATTCATATCAACAGCATTGCTTCCAGCTAAAGTATTAGCAGTAGATATAAAAGAAGACGAACATTTTGCACAAGTAATAGTACCAGATGATCAACTATCATTAGCAATAGGAAAATCAGGACAAAATGCAAAATTAGCAGTTAGATTAACAGGATGGAAAATAGATATAAAGAGTGAATCTCAATTTAGAGAAATGCTTATGAAAAATCAAGAAGAAAACAATGAAGAAACAGAAGAAGATTTTAATAAAGCTGATACAGAAGAAAATATAGAGGAGACAGATTTTAATAAAGCAGACTAAATAAAATTCATAAACTTGAACAAAAGTATATAAAATATATAGAAAGCTATAAAAATGTATAAACATTTTATAGAATCGGGGGTGAATTTATTGGCTAAAATAAAAATATACGAAATAGCAAAAGAACTAAAGATAGACAATAAAGATGTATTAGAAACAGCAAAAAAAATGGGATTAAAAGTTACTAGTCATTTAAGTGGTATCGAAGAAAATGATGTAAAGAGGTTGAAGGAAAATTTGAAAAAAAGCGAAAAGGATATAAAACCAGAAAAAATGGAAAAGAAAGCAAAAACAGAAAAGAAAGATGAAATAAAAACAACAGGTCAAATAATAATAAGAAGAGAAGTAATAGTAGAAGACAAAAAGCAAGAAACAAATAAAAATCAGAAAAATGGTATTGGTTTTAATGTACAAAGAAGAAACAAAGATTTTAATATAGTTTATAGAGAAAAGCCAACAAAGCCAATGACCGTTAATGAACTATTTGGAATAAAACCAAAGGCTACTAAAAAAGAAGAACCAAAAGTTGAAGAAAAGAAAAAAGTTGAAAATAAAGTAGAAAGTGCTGCAACTGAAAAAGTAGAAGCTCCAAAACAACCAGAAATAAAAGAACCAGAGACAAAGAAAAATAATGAAAAGATTAATAACGAAACTAAAACAATAAGCAAGGAAGTAAAAGCAGAAACAAAGATTATGGAAAATAAACAAACAAATAAAAGCTTTAATAAAGACAATTTCAATAGAAATGGATATAACAAAGAAAATAATCAAAGAGAAGGTTTTAGCAAAGATAGAAACTTTAATAAGAATGGAAGAGACGGATTTGCTAGAAATAACAGAGACGGAAACAACTATAGAGATAATAGAGGATTTAGAAACAACAACTCTCAAGATAGCAAATTTGGAAACAGAAACAATAACTCTGGATTTAACAAAGAAGGTTCAAGAAGTTTTAGAGATAATAATAATAATGGTTCATCTTTCAAAAGAGATTTCAAACAAAGACCTGCAAATAATAAATCTATTGACAAAAACATTAAGGATATTGTATCTATTGATATTATGGAAAAAGACAATCAAAGAGATTACAGCACAAAAATTATTGACAAACAAAAAGCTAATAGAAATCTAGATGACAAAAAGAAAAATAACAGAAATAGAAGAGGATCAGATGAAGAATCATTTGATGAAGATAAATTAAGAGACTTAAAGCAAGTAAATAGATTGTCTAATATGTTTGAAGATCAAGAAGGAGGAATGCTTGATTATTACGACCTAACTACAGCAAGAGGAAAGAAAAATAAGAAAAAAGCTAAGAAAGATGGAGAAAGAAATAAGCAAAAAATCTTTGAATTAAAAGAGATTACAATTCCATCAAATATATCTGTAAAAGATTTAGCAACAGATTTAAAGAAAACAAGTACAGAAGTAATTAAGAAATTATTTGACTTAGGAATAATGGCAAATATCAATCAAACACTTGATTTTGATACAGCATATTTAGTAGCTGATGCTTTTGGAGTAATGGCAACTAAAAAAGAAGAAATCAAAGATGAAGACATATTATTTGATGATTCAGAGGATAAGGAAGAAGATTTACAACAAAGACCACCAGTTGTAGTTGTTATGGGTCACGTTGACCATGGAAAAACTTCACTTCTTGATGCAATTAGACAAACAAATGTAATTGAAGGAGAAGCTGGAGGAATCACACAACATATTGGTGCATACAAAGTAAATGTAAATGGAAGAGAAATAACTTTCTTAGATACACCAGGACATGAAGCCTTTACAAGCATGCGTGCAAGAGGAGCTCAAATCACAGATATAGCAATATTAGTTATAGCAGCAGATGATGGTGTTATGCCTCAAACAGTAGAGGCAATAAACCATGCAAAAGCAGCAGGAATACCAATAATTGTTGCAGTAAATAAGATTGACTTACCAGGAGCAAATGTTGATAAAGTTAAGCAAGAATTAATGAAGTATGAACTAGTTCCAGAAGAATGGGGCGGAGATACAATATTTGTGCCAATTTCAGCAAAGAAGAACATTAATATAGATAACTTATTAGAAATGGTTCTACTTGTTGCAGATATGCAAAATTTAAGAGCTAACCCTAATAGACAATCAAAAGGAACAGTTATAGAAGCAAGACTTGACAAAGCACAAGGACCAATCGCCTCTGTATTAGTTCAAAGAGGAACTTTAAATGTAGGAGATACTATCATTTTAGGAACATCTATAGGAAAAATCAGAACAATGAAAAATGATAAAGGAAAGATGGTAAGAGAAGCTGGACCATCAACACCAGTTGAAATCACAGGTTTACATGAAGTTCCAGAAGCAGGAGATGTATTCTACGAAGTTAAAAATGAAAAAGTAGCAAAACATTTAATTGAACAAAGAAAGCTAGAAAGCCGTGAGAAAGCATTAAATAATACTGAAGCAGTAACACTAGATAACCTATTTGACAAAATGGCGAGTGAAGATTTAAAGCAATTAAATATCATTGTAAAAGCTGATGTTCAAGGTACAGCAGAAGCAATGAAATCATCACTTGAAAAACTATCAAATGATGAAGTTAGAGTATCAGTAATTCACTCAAGTGCAGGTGGTGTAACTGAATCAGATGTTCAACTTGCAAAAGCAGCAAATGCAATTATAATAGCATTTAATGTACGTCCAGTTGGAGCAGCAAAGAATTTAGCTGAAAAAGATGGAGTAGAAATAAAACAATACTCTGTAATATATCAAGCTATCGAAGACGTACAGGATGCAATGAAAGGAATGCTTGCACCAGTTTACAAAGAAGTAAATATCGGAAATGCAGAAGTAAGACAGACATTTAGAATATCTAATGTAGGAACAATAGCTGGATGCTTTGTACTAGATGGAAAACTAGAAAGAAATGCTGGAGTAAGAGTAATCCGTGAAGGTGTAGTAATTCATGACGGAAAATTAGTGTCATTAAAAAGATTTAAAGACGATGCTAAAGAAGTATCTAAAGGATTTGAATGTGGACTTCAAATCGAAGACTACAATGATCTAAAAGAAGGAGATACAATTGAAGCATATATTAAAGAAGAAGTAAAAAGATAATAATAAATGACCTGATAATTGAACACCAAGTTACAGTTATTAGGTCATTTTAGAATTAAGGAAGGATTAAAAATGGCTAAAAACACAAATAGATTAGGAAGAGTTGACGAAGAACTTAGAAAAGAAATAAGTCAAGTGATAAACTATGAACTAAAAAATCCTGATGTAACAGGAATGGTAAGTGTTACAAAAGTAAAAGTAACACCAGATTTAAAATATGCAAAAGTATATGTTAGTGTTTTAAACTCTAAAAATTTAAAACAAACAATACAAGGTCTAAAAGATTCAGCAGGATTTATAAGAAGCAGAGTTGCTGCAACTGTTAATTTAAGAATAACACCACAATTAGTATTTGAATATGATGATTCAATAGTTTATGGTGAAAAAATAGACGCAATATTAAATGAACTAAAAAAAGAGAGAAAATCTGATAATAATGAAGATTAGAAGAAAATAAAGGAGACAAAGAATGACTACTTTAGACGAAATATTAGAAAAAATAAAAAGTGCGAATAACATAGTAGTACTAACACACGAAAATCCAGATGGAGATGCTATAGGTTCGAGCTTAGCTTTATATCAAGCTTTAAAAGCTTTAAATAAAGATGCAGAAATAATAATACCAAAATACTCAAGGATATTTGAAGTACTACCATGTATATCAGAAGCACGTAGAGAAGGTACAAGAGAAAAATATGATTTAGCAATATCTGTTGATTGTGCAACAATAAAACTATTAAATGGCTGGTCAAATTATTTTGAAGATGCAAATACAAGAATCATGATAGACCATCATAGCGTTAATGACATGTTTGGTGATGTAAACTATGTTGATCCAAGTGCTCCTGCGTGCGCACAAGTCCTTTACAGGCTTTTTCAATTCTATGGATGGGATATTAATCAATCAATAGGAACATGCCTAATAGCGGGAATAATAACAGATACAGGAGGGTTCCAATATTCAAAAGTATCACAAGAAACATTTGCAATAGCATCAGAGCTATTAGCTAAAGGTGTAAACATATCAAGAATATATAAACAAATGCTTGAGACTCATACAAAAACAAGCTTTGAACTAAGAAAAATAGCACTTGATAGAATGGAGTTTATAGACAATGACAAAATAACATTTACATATATAACTAAAGAAGATGAGCAAAATGTAAATGCAGAAACAGGAGACTATGAAGGAATAGTTAATGAAGGTAGAGGAATCGAAGGAGTCGAAGTATCAATATTCCTACATGAAAATGAAAAAGGATTTAAAGTATCTCTAAGATCATCAGAAAATATAAACGTAGCAGATGTATGCTTAATGTTTGGCGGCGGCGGTCATGCGCAGGCAGCAGGTGCAACAATGCAAGGAACTCCAACTCAGATTAGAGATAAAATACTTTCAGAAGTAAGAAGACAGATGAAATAATTTATATAAAATTTTAGATATAGCGAAATGACGAATGTTCATTTCGCTATATCTAAATAAATTTTTGAGTAAAATATTGCGATTTGTTATACTTCAATTACTTTGAATTAAGCAATAAAGATTAGCTCAAAAGCATTATGTAAATTAAAAACCAACTTTATTCAATATTATATATATACAAATAAATTTAATTTATAAAGAAAAAATAGTTACGTAAACCTACATTAGGATGAATAATACAGTGAAATAAAAAAATACAACCCCAAAGACTAAAAATAAGATAAAACATGAAAACAACGATAAACTAAAGAAAAATACGAATTAAAATGTCATTAAAAGGCAATAATGAAAAATAAAATAAAAAACTTTAAAAAAAATGAAAAAAAGTGTTGACTTTTTAGCCAGACGATAGTATAATAAAAAACGTCCCAAGCAGAACGAATACAACAAGAAACACAGGGACATAAAGTACATTGAAAAGTAAACAATGAATCTTTTGAG
>HF993635.1 GCA_000433915.1 Clostridium sp. CAG:793 | reverse complement strand
TAATAGGGTATAAAAAAGATATAGAAAATTATACAACATTACGATATCCTACGAGATGCCAAGTAATTGAAGAAGATTCGGAATATGAAAGCAGGATGCTTAATGAAAATGACCAAGAAACAGTTAGAAACTTCACAAGAAATATAAAAAAAATAGAATATCCAGATACAATAATTGCAATGACAGTTGTAAAGACAGATATGAGAGGATTTATAAATAATGAAATTGAATCTATTAGATTGCCAAAAAATTTAAAGCTTTTAGATGACGATGTTTTTTGGCTATATAACAATCTAAAAAACATATACATATATAAAGATATCGAATATATCGGAAATTACGCCTTGAATAGATCTATTACAACAATACGTATGCAAGGAGAAGCTGGATCAATTAAAGGAGCACCATGGGGAGCATACAACGCAACAGTAAATTGGAACTGTGATAGTGAACAATAACCAATAATAACAAAGATGAACTTAAAGACTAAAAAATAGTTTTTTAGGTTCATTTTTGTTAGAAAATATCGAGTAAAATTGAAATGAATCAAAGAAACAAAAATGTTTGAAAAAATTCGTATAATATATTTACATTTGTCGAAATTATGTATAAAATATAAACAATAATGTAAAATAACATGCAGATTCTGTATATAATAAACAAAAAATAAACATGCTATAATTACTAAAGAAAATTAACTTGAAAGGGGCATAAGATAATGAAGATTTTAATGCTATCATGGGAATATCCACCAAGAATAGTAGGAGGAATATCAAGAGTAGTACACGATCTATCACAAAGACTTATAAAAGATGGACATGAAGTAACAGTAGTAACATATAGAGATGGAAATGCACCATATTATGAAGACGATAAAGGAGTTAAAGTATATAGAGTTGACAACTACATGATACATCCTAATAACTTCATTGATTGGATAATGCAGTTAAACTTCAACATGATTGCAAAAGCATCAGAAATAATCAATAAAGAAGGAAAATTTGATGTAATACATGCACATGATTGGTTAGTTGCATATTCAGCAAAAGCTTTAAAAGAAGCATATAAAATACCAATAGTAACAACAATACACGCAACTGAAAATGGCAGAAATAGCGGAATACATGACGAAACACAAAGATACATAAATGATTCAGAATGGATGCTCACATACGAATCATCAGAAGTAATAGTAAACAGTAATTTCATGAAAAGTGATTTACAAAGACTATTTGGCTTACCATTTGAAAAAATAAACGTAATACCAAATGGAATTAATTTAAATAACTTTACAGGAGTAGAAAAAGACTATGACTTCAGAAGACAATTTGCATTAGACAATGAAAAAATAATTTTATATGTAGGAAGACTTGTTTATGAAAAAGGAATACAGAATCTAATTGGAGCAATGCCTAAAATACTAGACCACTATCATGATGCAAAACTTGTAATCTGTGGTAGAGGCGGAATGATGGACGAATTAAAGCAAGAAGTAAGAAACCTAGGAATAGACAATAAAGTATACTTTGCTGGATACTGTGATTCAAAAAAAGTACAGAAAATGTATAAATGTGCTGATGTAGCAGTATTTCCAAGCACGTATGAACCATTTGGAATAGTTGCACTAGAAGCAATGCTAGCAGGAATTCCAACTGTAGTATCAGATGTAGGAGGACTAAACGAAATAGTTGACCATGGTGTAAATGGAATGAAGAGCTATGCTGGAAATTCAAATTCAATAGCAGATTCAGTATTATCACTATTATTTGATCCAAAACTATGTGATACAGTTTCAAAAAACGCAGTAAAAAAAGTAAAAGAACTATACAACTGGAACAAAATTGCACAAGATACACATTATGTATACGAACAAGCAATAACACAAACAGAAGCAAAGAAAGAAGCTGAAATGGTTGAACAAGAGAAAGCAAACAAAACAGAAAAAGCAAGAAATACACAAAAGGAAATAACAAACTTACTTACATTTAGAAAACGTAATGCGTATGCATAATAAAGCAAAGAATAAATCTTAATAAAAAGGAGATAATATAATGAACGTTTATGAAACAGCTGAAAAACTTGCAAAAGAAATACAGAACTTAGATATTTATAAAACAATAAATGAAACTAGAGAAACATTAAAAAAAAATCCAGAAACCAAACCACTTCTTGATAGATTCGAAAAATTAAAAGTAATAATACAAGATTATGAAAACAAAAAAAGAAGTAATCAGCTGATAGACTTAAATGATCAAAAAGAAAGAGTTCAAGAAATGTATGATTTACTAACTGAGCACCCAGAAATAAAAGAATTTTTCGATTATGAAGTAGAACTTAGTGAAATCATAACAAACATTAATAATATTATTGGAGAAGTAATAAAAGATGTTATATAACAAAAGAACTAGTGAACGAGGAGTCACTTTAACTGTACTTGTTGTGACAATATCGATAATGCTAATTTTAGTTGGAATAGTATTTCAAGGGACACTAAAAGGAGGCTTACTTCAAAAGAAGGAAGACATCAAACAAGATACACAGAATATGATTGAAAATACAGAAGAGAAAATGAATTCTCTATCAAACCAGTGGCCGGATGTAATAGGAGATACAGGAACAACAAATCAGTTATATACAACAATTGTTGACTATTATATGCAGGGAAAAATACACACAGGAGACTATGTAAGCTATACTCCTAAAAGTGGAGCAACAATTAGTGAGGCAACTGAGCAGAAATTAATAGCCTGCAATTATAATAATACGGATCAAACATATAATAAACAGATTACACAAGATACCACATTAAAATGGAGAGTATTAGATGTAAAAGACGGATATGTTAGATTAATATCAAATAAAATAACAAATAGTCAAATAATGATATATAGAATGAATGGCTATAATAATGCTGTAAATACACTAAATAATGTATGTAAAGACTTATATAGTGGGAGCTTAGGAACAGCACAGTCTGTAGACATTGAAGATCTAGAAATGCACTTAAAGAGTTCATATCTTAGCTCAAGAAAAGGAACATACAATGTTGGAGTAGAAAAATCATATTCGGATTCATCATGCACCTATTATCCAAGCATATCACTTAAAGAAAAAACAATGACAATAGATGGAAATACAGGAAAGCTAGGTATAAGTGAGCAAGGTGATGGAGAAACTATAACTGATACAGTAGATAATGGAAAAGCAGGAGCATTACCAACAAATCGTGCAACAATTATGTATGCAACACAAACTAGTTGGAATGGAACACCAGCAGTATCAGATTTTGAGGATTATAATTCAGGCACAGGAATAAGCTTGTTCAGAGACTTGTTCTTCAATTACAAAAAATCAACAAGTGCTGCAAATTCAACATCGTATTATTTTGCTTCAAGAGGAACAAATCTAAACGCACAATCAGTATCATATCAAATATTTGCAATGAATAAAGGAGTATATAATCAAAATTGTACTTCAAGTAATGGACAAATATCAGGAGGTAACGCATTTGGAATGCTACCTGTAGTTACACTAAAATCAAATTTAACATTAAAAGCAAGTAACAGCGCAAATGGAAGTGAAGCAAATCCATGGGTATTAGTGGAATTTTAGAACAAAAGAATAAAACACATAGGAGGAAATAGATTGATGAAGGTAAATGTTACATGGTCAATAGACGACAATGCAGAGCAAGCTGGAAAAGCATGTGCAAAAAAAGCAGTATTAGACCTAGTACAAACCAAGATTGCAATCATATTTAATTCATCTAAATATAACTGTAAAGAATTATTAAAAGGGGCTAAGTCTATATTAGGGACAGCCCCTATTATTGGTTGTACAACTTATGGAGGAATTATAACTCAGGAAGGATATATAACTTCTAAAAATGGTGATTTCGCTGGAATGCTAGCTATTGGGGACAAAGAAACAGATGTATATACGGCAGGCTCAAATAAATTAATAACAGCAAGAAAAACAGGCCAAGAAGTAGCATTACAAGCTTTGCAAAAATCAGGAAAAAATAGAAAACCAGATTACTATATGCTAATTGCATCATCAGAAGAAGAAAAAGAATATGCCAAAGGAATACGCGATATAATTGGAGATGTACCATGTTTTGGAGGAGGAATAACCGGCAAAAATACATTTAACATGATATATACAGAAGAAGCAGAGTTTAGTGAAGGAGCTGCAGTAGCATTCTTCTATACGTCACAAAGAATAGAAAACATAATAAATAGCAGTTATCATGAAACGGTACATTCAGGCATAATAACAAAAGCAACAGAAACTAGACAAATAGATGAGATAAATGGAAATCAAGCAATACAAATATTTCGCGAATGGACCAGCTATAAAGAAAATAATGACATATTAGAAAATGCAATACTCAATAATCTGGCGATAAAAGACAGTCTAAATGATAATACAATAATAAAGCCAATAACTAATATATACAACAATAGTATAATTGTTGGTAGTGATATAAGTGAAAATTCAGCAATAATACAGGTGCAAACAACTAAACAAGAGCTTATTGATGCACCAGCAGAAACAATTTACAAAATAAAGAATGGATTAAAGCCAATTGACGAAAGTCCAGTAGCATATTTGAATGTATATTCATCAGCATTGATTGATAAAATAAATATAAATGAAATAGCCAAAAGAATAAAAACAGAAACAGAAGATACTCCATTTTTAATGGCATTTACAGATAGTGAATATGGAAAAGGAAATTATACAGGAAACGTATTTGGAGGAGTCATGATATCAAGCACAGCAATCTGTAATAAAAAATAAATTTAAGGAGGAAAATATGGATATTGAAAAATTCGTATTAAATGAAACATCATACTTTGGTGAAGGAGCAAGAAAAGTTTTACCAGAGGAAATTAAGAAAAGAGGATTTAGCAAAGTTTTAGTAGTAACTGATGAATCTTTGTATAAAGCAGGAGTTAGCTCAAAAATAACTGATCTATTAGATGCAAATGAAATAAAATATACATTATATCATGATGTAAAACCAAACCCACCAATAGAAAATGTATTAGCTGGAGTACAAATGTGTACTGAATTTGGAGCTAATTTAATTGTAGCAGTTGGCGGTGGATCAAGCATTGATACAGCAAAAGGAATAAGCATAATAATGACAAACCCGGATAGAAAAGATGTAGTTTCATTAAATGGATTATCTAATACAAAAAATAAAGGATTACCAATAATAGCATTACCAACAACAGCAGGAACAGCGGCAGAAGTTACAATCAATTATGTAATAACAGATACTGAAAGAGAAGTAAAAATGGTATGTGTAGATGAACATGACATTCCTATCATGGCAATAGTAGATACAGAATTAATGGCATCAATGCCAAAATCAGTTGCTTCTTCAACTGGAATGGATGCATTAACACACGCAATTGAAGGATATATTACAAAATCGAAAAATATAATGTCACAAATGTTCTCAATGAAAGCAATTCAATTAATTTATGACAATCTAGCAAAAGCAGTAAATGATAAAGACCAAGACGCAATAAACAAAGTTGGATTAGGGCAATATATTGCAGGAATGGCATTTTCAAATGTAGGATTAGGAATAGTACATTCAATGGCACATCAATTAGGTGCAGTTTATGATACACCACACGGACTTGCAAATGCTATAATTCTACCAACAGTAATGGAATTCAATGGAGAAGTAGTATATGAAGACTTTAGAGAGATATTAACACAAGCATTCCATATTGATGCAACAATTTTCACAAAAGAAGAAGTTATAAAAACTTTCTGCGAATGTATAAGGAAATTATCTCGCGAAGTAGGTATAACACAATCAGTAAAAGATGTCGGAGCAAGAAAAGAAGACATACCAATGCTTGCTGATAAAGCAATGAATGATCCATGTAAACCAGGCAATCCACGTGAAGTTACAAAAGAAGACTTTATGGAATTATACGAAAAAGCATGGTAAGATAGGGTGATCTTATCACAAGTTATTCATAAAAGAATGGTAAGATGTTGACATAAAAATACAATAAGAGTATAATATAAATTACGTCTATGACGAATTTTGAATAAAAGGTGAAAAAAATGAAAAAGATTATTTGGAAGTCTCCGCTAAAAAAAGAGGAACGCCATAAGCCTATTCAAGGCTATAAGCGGAATTTAAGTGAGGCTATTCAGAAATGTCCGGAATACATCAGCACTTTGATCGATGAATTTTACAACCTCAACGAAGCGTTTAAACGCTTGGAGCTTGCTATCAAGAATGTATGCAAGGAAACAGGAATGAGTCCCGAAGAGGTAACAAAACTCCTCGAACACAAAGAAGAAGTTGAAGAAGCGTTGCCGAAAGAGTACGGAGGAAAGTGGAAAAAATCTGCATAAAATTTCATCTATAATTTAGGGGACTGACTCCTAAACCAACAACCGCTATGGTGTAACAATCGCCATGGCGGTTGTTGGTTATTATATAGTATACATAACTTGCAATAAGTTACATAATATGTTATAATAAGAACAGACTCAGATAGAGTTTGCAGGACATTGAAAAAATGAATATTGGAGGATTTTATTATGCAATTAGTAATGACAAACTTTGGCTCTGTTAACCCGGAATGCTTTGGTACTGGCAAAGGAGAAGCTCCTCAAGAAGTGAAAATCAACATGATCGATCTGATGAAAAGGATTGTGAAAGCATTTGATCTCAAAGATGCTGTCGATGTAGCATTTAGTGAGTGTTTCGAAAACAAGTGGGTAGGAAAAGAAAATTTCCTGTATTCTGCGATTCAAGAAGGAATGGTCACCAGAAAGAGAGAAGAAAAAAGCTTCATTGATTTCTATGAAATGAAACTGTTTCTAAAAGACCAAATTGAAAAAGAGAATGCAACGGTATTGGAAGAACTATTTGGATCTTGGATTCCTGTTATTCTTATTGCAATGAAATATTATTATTTTATTTACGATGCAAGCGAACAGGAGCGGTTGTCTACAAGAGCAGCAATGAGAAAAATTGATGAATCTACGTTTACCGAAAAATACAACGAAGATGATCCTTATTCCGTGGGAGAGAGAAACTTTCATGGTATGATGCGGAGAATCTTTGATGAGGAAGTAGATTTCATTAAAGCATTGTGCAAAGACGAAAGTCATTGCTATGAAATTAGTATGGCTAAACTGTATTTGTATGTTGAGTTACATGTCAAAAAAGTAGAAAGACTGCTTGCCAAGACTCAAAAAACGCAAGAAATTAGTGAAATTGCTGAAAGCTCGGCACTTGCTGCCAAGGGAAAAGAAGTTAAGGACAATATCCCCAAAAGTGAGACTCAGAAAGAAGTGAACGTGCAACCCGAAGGTCCCAGCTTGGAAGAATGCGAAACACTGCTGGAACAGGCAAGGGAAAAAGGCTCGATTGACAAAACCTTGGGTGCACTTAAACTGTGCCAAGATGGGATGTCTCATGAAGAGTGTAAGAGACAGTTCAGAATGGAAAAATTGGCTAAGGCAGAAGAAATGTTGAAGCAAGCCAAAAAAGCTTACGAAGATGCTCAATCCAGCGTGAAAGAAGCAGAAGACACTATCAAAGCATGGAAAGACATGCTACAAACAACCAAAGAGCAGGCTCAAGACTTGCTGAACGAGAAAGTAGGTGAAAGTACTTAAAGTAAATTCCTTCAAGTAAAAGCAGAAACCTGCCGGTCATAATTGATCGGCAGGCTTCTGCTTTTTATATTAGATTATAATTAAAATTCACAATTCTTTGGAGTACGTGGATAAGGAATAACATCACGAATATTTTGCATACCTGTAACATACATCATCATTCTTTCAAATCCAAGACCAAATCCAGAATGAGGAACACTTCCGTATTTACGTAAGTCAAGATACCACCAATAATCTTTTTCGTCAAGATTTAATTCCTTCATACGAGTTGTTAGCTTTGTAATATCTTCTTCTCTTTGACTACCACCAATAAGTTCACCAATACCAGGAACAAGAAGATCAGAAGCAGCAACCGTTTTTCCATCAGGATTTTGCTTCATATAGAAAGCTTTAATTTCTTTTGGATAATCAGTAACAAATACAGGTCGTCCAAAAACTTTTTCACTTAAAAATCTTTCATGTTCTGTTTGAATATCAACACCCCAAGAAACTTTATACTCAAATTCATCATTATGCTTTTCTAATTCTTTAATAGCATCAGTATAGGAAATTCTTCCAAATGGTTCATTTAGAGTTGTTTCAAGTTTATCAATTAAACCAGGAGCTATGAATTTGTCGAAAAAGTTAATTTCCTCAGGAGCATTTTCCATAACATAATTAATAATATATTTAATCATTGCTTCAGCAGTATCAAGATAATCAGTCAAATCAGCAAAAGACATTTCAGGTTCGATCATCCAGAATTCAGCTGCATGCTTTACCGTATTAGAATTTTCAGCTCTAAATGTAGGGCCAAAAGTATAGATATTTCTAAAAGCTTCGGCATAAGTTTCACCTTCAAGTTGACCACTAACAGTCAAGTGAGCATTCTTGCCAAAGAAATCCTTAGAAAAGTCAACATTTCCATCTTTATCTTTAGGAACATTAGCTAAGTCAAAAGAAGAAACATGAAACATTTCTCCAGCACCCTCACAGTCACTACCAGTTATAAGAGGAGTATGAACATAAACAAATCCTCTTTCTTGGAAAAACTTATGAATGGCATAAGAAAGTAAACTACGAACTCTGAAAACAGCACTAAAAGTATTTGTTCTAGGACGTAAATGAGCAATAGTTCTTAAAAATTCAAAACTTGTGCTTTTCTTTTGAATAGGGTAGTCCTTATCAGATAATTTATATATTTCAACACTTTTGGCATGAATCTCAAAAGGTTGCTTAGCATTATCATTTTTTACAACAGTACCATTAACTACAATAGAAGAGCTAATAGTTAATTTGCATACATCATTAAAATTAGCCAATTTATCATCAAAAACAATTTGAACATTATTAAAGAAGGTTCCATCATTCATTTCAATAAATCCAAAAGCTTTAGAATTACGGACAGTTCTAACCCATCCAGCAACTTGGACATCTTTTTCTAAATATTTTTCTGTATCTCTGTACAAATCTTTAACTAAAGTACAATCCATAAAAATCCCTCTTTTCCTAAAATTATATGTTACCAATTATACAACAAAATAAAGCAATTCACAATAAGCAAAAAGAAAAAAAGTGGAATTACAACCACTTTTTTTCAAATATAATCTTAATTTAACATATCAGATAATGAATTTGTATTGCTGATAGTATTACGAGCACTAGTAACTTCATTAACTGGAGTATTAGATAATATATCAGATACATCATTAGAAATTACTGTATCATTTGAGATTGTATTATCATCTGCTTCTTCATCAGAAGATTCTGTTGAAATATTTGTTAACATATTTACAATTTCAATATTAGTAGCATAGTCGATAGATGTATCATTAGTTTCTAAAGTGAATTGGAATAGTATATCATCTTCAGGAATGAGAATTATATAATATCTAGTTAAAGTATTATTAGATGCAACATCTATATATGCATAATAATTTTTTACACCAAGTACGAAATTACTTGTACCAACATCAACTGTCAAATTCATTGAAGCAGCTTGAGCTTGAAGAGAAGACATTAAAGTACTTAATAAACTTGATCTTCCAGCAGGAGTAGTAGAATCAACATTAAATGAAGATTTTAAATCAGGAATAGACTGTCCTGAATATGTTAATTTATAATCACCTTTTGTTAAACTACTATCAGATTGATTAAAGAACCATGTTAATGAATCATAATCAATAGTATATTGATTTAAAAATGTGTAACTTTTCATATCAGTATTATCTTCAATAATTGAATTATCAGATACAATGTTGCTTGGAGTATTAATATTACCAGAAATATTTTTGAAAATATTAAATAAACCAACTGTTGCAAGTAATGTTAATACTAAAGAAGAGATTATTGGAACAACAATGCAACATAATATAACAGCTAGAGGGGAAGTACCACCTTTAGATGAAGCTGTTTGCACTAATTGTGAATTATCTGTAATAGTTTGCTTATATTTATTAAGTTTTCCACGTACAAAATTTCTATACATAGGATAAAAACCAAATCCATATACTAATAACAATACAATATTTATAACTGGCAACAAAGCCATTAAACCAGCTCCAACTTTAACTGATAAGAATAACATTAAAAATGTAAGAATTGAACTAAACATTATTAACAATATACCAGTTAAATACATCTTTCTGTATAGGAAATAGATTCCTCCGAAAATAGCAGCAGGCCAATTAAACTTCTTTGAATGAGCCTTTTCATATAAATTACCCATCCATGCTTTTACAAATTCCATAGTATAATCACTACCATTAAAAGAATAGTCTTGAGAAGGTTGTGTATTATAAGAATCGATATTGTTTGAAAATGAACTATTTTGCTGATAATTGTTCATTCCATCATCAGTTGGTAAGCCTTGACTCAATATTGGATTTCTAATTTGTCCTTGATTTTGCACAAATTGTTGTTGCATATTTTCGTAAGCAGGATCATAAGAAGTAGCATTTCCTTGAATAGGCTCTTGAGGTATTTGATTTTCTTGAACAGGCTCCTGAGGCATTTGATTTTCTTGCATAGGCTCTGTCTGAGCTTGATTATTTGAAGCATCTACATGATTGAATTGATTGTTCTGCATTTGAGTTGATTGCTCTGGAACAGCAGAACTTTCATTAGATAAATCAAATGGTGAAAAAGTACCATTATCATTTTCAACAGTTGTATTAGGATTCTGTGCATAATTTGAATCATGTGAATTATCAGAAGTTTGAACAGTATTCTGATTATTTTCTGCCCCTGGATAAGTAGAATTATATAAGCTATATGGATTAAATTCACCAGAATTTTGATAAGGATTTTGTGGCATTGAATTAGAATCAGCCATTCCATAAGGATTAAAAGATGAACCATCTTGATTATTCATATATGGATTAACTGGACCAAATCCAGAATTTGCACTATAAGGATCCTGAGAATTATTTGGATAGTAACCTGCTTGATTGTTTTGATTATTTTCATTATTATTTAAATCGTCCATAAAAGTCTCCTTAAAAAAGATTTAGGTTTATTAAAACCTATAAATTTACAATTAACACCAATATTATAAGCTAAAAAGAGATAATATACAAGAAATAAATTAAAAAAATTAAAAATGTAAAGAAAATGTAAAAAAAGCCAGGCACAGTTGTGCACCCGGCTTTTGACGTGGTATATTAATCTTTGATTAGCTTTCTGGCCGCATAAAATCCAGCGGGATTCCACGATGAAAGGACATCAGTGATAGAGCAGGCATTTTCTCTATGAGCCATAAGCTCAGAAACGAAAACGCTCCTCGCATTGGTAGCTTCCAAGCTTGTAAGCTCAGATGGAAACTGAACAGTCTCATGCATGATTTGGCATACCTCCATAGGCTTGAGTAGAAGCTTCTATAGCCTCTACATAGTTCTGTACGATATAGATAGTATCTCCGACTTCAGTCGCAAGAAATGCGACACCTCCTTTTTCTTTCTTTACATTCTTGGCGAATCGTCTGAGGTCTTCTAACCCCATACGAAAGTTAGGACCTACCACTCCACTAGGGAGTATTGGATAGAAGATAATACTATCCAGAGCTTTGCTTACCGTTCTTTCATCAGGAGAGTTCAATTTTTCATGAACATCTCGTAAGAACCGAAGGTAAACCTTCAAATTCTCCAGCTGAATATTGGGTTGAACTACATTTTTTTGCTTCATATAATACACCTCATTATTAACAAAAAATGCGAATAACTTTATTATAATACAATTATGTAAATTAGTCAATATTTTATGTAAAACAAGAAAAACATGTATTGAAAAGAAAAATAAACTATAATATAATAAAACAAAATAAAAAGAAAGAGATAGGAAAATGACTGATTTAAATAAAGAAATACAATATGTAAAAGGAGTAGGTCCTGCTAGAGCGAAAAGCCTTAACAAACTTGGAATATATACATTAGGAGACTTAATAACATATTATCCAAGAGACTATGAAGATAGAAGCATAATAAAAAAAATAGATGAAGTAAAAGATGGAGAAAAATGCACAATAGAAGCTAGTGCGGTGACAACTGTAAACTTAAGAATGCTAGGCCGAACAAGAAGTATCGAAAAAGTAATAGTTAGAGACGATACAGATTCATGCATGTTAACATGGTTTAATCAACCGTATGTAAAGCAACAAATAAAAATGGATAATACTTATAGATTTTACGGGAAAATGACAGTAAGAGGTGGAACACATGAAATGAGTTCACCAGTATTTGATACATTAGACAAAAACAACAATACAAGTAAAATAATTCCAGTATATCCATTAATTCATGAAGTAAAACCAAGCACGATAAGAAAAGTAATACAAAATGGACTTGAATTAGCAGGCAAGCTAGAAGAAACAATGCCTGAATATTTAGTAAATAGATATAATTTAATGAGCTATGATGAAGCAACTAAACAGATTCACTTTCCAAAAGACTTTAACTACTTTAGAAGAGCAAGAAAAAGGCTAGTATTTGATGAATTACTTACAATGCAATTAGGACTTCTAAAACTAAGAGGGGAAAACGATAAAGAAACAAAAGGAATAAAATATGACGAAAATGTTCATATGTCTGATGTTATAAATTCATTACCATTTAAGCTAACAAAGGCTCAGCTAAGAGTGCTAGAAGATATAAATAGTGATATGGAAAAAGATAAGCCAATGAATAGATTATTGCAAGGAGATGTAGGATCAGGAAAGACCATAGTAGCAATGATTTCAGCATATAAAGCAGTAAAAAGTGGATATCAGGCAGCAATTTTAGCTCCAACAATGATATTAGCTAATCAGCATTTAATAAATTTTGAAAAAATCTTAGGACAATTTGGAATAAAATGTGTTGGTCTTGTTGGAGGTATGACTGCAAAGCAGAAAAGAGAAGCTTTAGCACAGATAGAAAGCGGAGAAGCAGATATAATAGTAGGAACTCATGCGATACTTGAGGAAAATGTAGTATTTCACAAATTAGGATTAGTAGTAACAGATGAGCAACACAGATTTGGAGTAAAACAAAGAAGTACAATAGTTGCAAAAGGAGAAAATCCAGATGTATTAGTAATGACAGCAACACCAATACCAAGAACACTTGCACTAATATTATATGGAGATCTAGACATATCAATAATTGACGAATTACCACCTAATAGAAAAAAGATACAAACATTTGCAGTATCAAAAAATTTAGAAGGAAGAGTAAACGGATTTATAAAAAAGGAGATAGACCAAGGCAGACAGTGCTATATTGTATGCCCATTAGTTGAAGAATCAGATGACCCAGAAGCACCCAAACTAGAATCAGCAACAGAGCTTGCAAAAAGATATCAAGAAGAAATATTTCCACAATATAAAGTAGAATGCTTGCATGGAAAAATGAAACCAAAAGAAAAAGATGATATTATGATGAGATTCAAGGATGGAGAAATTGATATATTAGTATCAACAACAGTAATAGAAGTAGGAGTTGATGTGCCTAATGCAAGCTTAATGGTTATAGAAAATGCAGAAAGATTTGGATTAGCTCAGTTACATCAATTAAGAGGAAGAGTTGGAAGAGGCGAATACGAATCATATTGTATATTAAAATGCAATGGCGGAAATGATCTTATCAGACAGAGAATGGACATAATGACTAAAACTGATAATGGATTTACAATAGCAGAAAAGGATCTTGAATTAAGAGGGTCAGGAGACTTCTTTGGAACAAAACAACATGGTTTGCCAGAATTTAAGATAGCTAATTTATTTCAGGACATGGAAGCTTTAAAAGAAGTGCAAGCACTTGCAATAGAGATAATAAACAAAGATCCAGAACTATTAAGTGAAGAAAATGCACGATTAAATAAATTAGTAAACCAAAAATTTATGGCAAGAGAAACAATTACAATATAGTAAAATTAACTGGTTCACAAAAAATTCACAAAATAAATTAGCAATCTCTATTGACAATTGCTAAAAATGGATATAATATATATGAAGTTAGCAATCAAATAGCAAGAGTGCTAATAAATTCACATACATCGTAAAATACGAGGTGATAAGAATTGGAATTAGATGATAGAAAAAAACGTATCTTACAAGCAATAGTAAATGAATACATTGATACAATAGAGCCAGTAAGCTCAGGGAGTTTAATTGGTAAATATGGATTAGATTGTAGTAGTGCAACAGTAAGAAATGATATGGCTGAACTTGAAAAAGAAGGCTTTTTAGAGAAGACTCATACATCAAGTGGAAGAGTGCCATCAACTAAAGGATATCAATTTTATGTAGATAAACTTTTGAATGAAAAAGATTTAAGTCTTAATGAAATAAAATATATAAATTCAAGGTTAAAAAGTAGAATTGATGAAATGGAAGAGCTTACAAAGATAGCTACAAACACCATTTCAGAAGTTACACATTATACAACAGTATCAATAGAACCCAATGCTGCAAAGCAAAGAATACAAGAAATAAAATTTGTATTGCTTGGTAGCAGAATGCTAATGGCAGTAATATTAACTGAAACAGGTACAATTAAAGAAACAATCATAAAATTTAATAAAGATATTAATCAAGAACAAGTAGATACATTAAATATCATATTTAATAACAAACTAAAGGGAGAATATCTTTCAGAAATTAATATGCCAATGGAACAATATATAATGAATGAAATGGCATATAGAGTAGATGTAATAAAACCAATAGTTGACCAGATAAGTAAACTAATTAATGATGAATCAAAAGTATATTTAAAAGGTGCTAACCAAGTGTTAGATAATCCAGAGTTTAGAAGCAACGATTTAGCAAAAAGATTTTTCGGATTACTTGATAGAAGGGACTTTATATCAGAGATACTAGATAATGATTCAGATTTTAATGTATATATAGGAAATGAAGAAAATGGACTAAAAGACTTTAGTATAGTTACTTTTAGAAATAAAGTAGCTGGAAAAGACTTAGGCACAATTGGAATAATTGGTCCGACAAGAATGGATTATTCAAAAGTAATATCAGTATTAAAATATATAAACAAAGAATTAAATAAAGGCATCGGAGATGGAAAAAACAATTAAAACATTTGGAAAGGAATGATGAACGTGGAAGAAAAAAAAGAAAATGCAAGTAATCAAAATGAAGAAAACTCAAATATGAAATTTGAGAAAAAGCCTGAAACAGTTGAAGAAAAATTACAAGCAAAAATAGAAGAACAAAAAGAAGAAATTGATGAAAAAGATGACAGAATTAAAAGACTAATGGCTGAGTTTGAAAACTTCAAAAAAAGAAGTGATAAAGAAAGATTAGGAATGTACAACAGTGTAATGGGAGATGTTGTAATGAAACTATTACCTGTACTAGACAATTTAGAAAAAGCAGTAGCAGCAGAATCAAAAGATGAACAATACAAAAATGGTATTGAAATGGTAGAAAAGCAATTTCAAGATGTACTAAAGGCAAATGGAGTAAAAGAAATAGAATCAATAGGCAAGCCATTTGATCCATCACTACATGAAGCAGTAAGTCTTGTTGAAGATAGCAATTTAGGACCAAAGACAATCAAAGAAGAATATAGAAAAGGCTACACAATAGGAGACAAAGTATTAAGACATTCATTAGTTGTAGTAGCAAATTAATTTAGTTTTTAATTTTTAAATTTTATATAGAAAGGCAATAATATAATAAATTAATATTATGCCTAATAAGGAGGATTTTTATCATGGGAAAAATTATAGGAATTGATTTAGGAACAACAAATTCATGCGTAGCAGTTATGGAAGGTGGAGAACCAGTTGTTATACCAAATTCAGAAGGAAATAGAACTACACCATCAGTTGTAGCATTTTCAAAAGATGGAGAAAGATTAGTTGGACAAATAGCTAAAAGACAAGCTGTTACAAATCCAGAACATACAATCATGTCAATAAAGAGAAAAATGGGTACAGCAGAAAAAGTATCAATTGATGGAGATAAATTCTCACCACAAGAGATTTCTGCAATGATACTACAAAAATTAAAGGCAGATGCAGAAAGTTATTTAGGAAGCCCTGTAACACAAGCTGTTATAACAGTACCAGCATATTTTAATGACTCACAAAGACAAGCAACAAAAGATGCAGGAAAAATAGCAGGACTAGAAGTACTAAGAATAATAAACGAGCCAACAGCAGCAGCACTTGCTTTTGGAATGGATAAAGAAGATCAAGATCAGAAAATAATGGTATATGATTTAGGTGGTGGAACATTTGATGTTTCAATACTTGAAATCGGTGATGGAGTATTCGAAGTATTATCAACAAACGGAAATACACACTTAGGTGGAGATGATTTTGATAATAAAATAATTGATTATCTAGTATCAGAATTTAAGAAAACAAGTGGAATTGATTTATCATCAGATAAAATGGCAATGCAAAGACTAAAGGAAGCTGCTGAAAAAGCTAAGATAGAATTATCACAAATGCAACAAACACAAATAAACTTACCATTCATTACAGCAGATGCAACAGGACCAAAACACTTAGATATAACATTAACAAGAGCAAAATTTGAAGAATTAATACATGACTTAGTAGAATCAACAAGAATACCAGTAGAGAATGCACTTAAAGACGCAGGATTAACAGCAAATGATGTACACAAAGTATTATTAGTTGGTGGTTCAACAAGAGTTCCATGTGTACAAGAAATGGTTAAAAAGATTACAGGAAAAGAACCTGATAAAGGAATAAACCCAGATGAATGTGTTGCTATTGGTGCAGCTATCCAAGGTGGTGTATTATCAGGAGATGTAAAAGATTTAGTATTACTAGATGTAACACCATTATCACTAGGAATTGAAACTTATGGTGGAGTATTTACAAAATTAATTGAAAGAAACACAACAATACCAACAAAGAAATCACAAGTATTCTCAACAGCAGCAGATGGACAGACAAGCGTTGAAGTTCACGTATTACAAGGTGAAAGAGAGATGGCGGCTGATAACAAAACATTAGGAAGATTCCAATTAACAGGAATAGCACCAGCTCCACGTGGAGTTCCACAAATTGAAGTAACATTTGATATAGATGCAAATGGTATAGTACACGTATCAGCTAAAGATATGGCAACAGGAAATGAACAACAAGTATCAATTACAGCATCAACAAACTTAACAGATGAGGAAATTGACAAAGCTGTTAAAGATGCAGAAGCACATAGTGCAGAAGATAAGAAGAGAAAAGAAGAAATTGAAGCAAGAAATAACGCAGAAAGCTTAGTATATAACTGCCAAAAAACACTTGATGAATTAGGTGATAAAATCAGTGCAGAAGAAAAGAACAAAGCTAAGGCAGAAATAGACAAAGTAAACAAAGCATTAGAAGGAAAAGATGTAGATGAAATAAAGAAAGCAACAGATAGCTTAACACAAGTATTCTATTCAATTTCAGAAAAACTATATGCACAAAATGCTTCAAAAGCAGGAGCAAATGGTCAAAATGAAGCAAATAATTCTTCAACAACTGACAATGGAGCAACAGAAGCAAAAAGCGAAGAAGAAAATAAATAATTACTAATAGTTATAAAAATAAGACAAAAGAATATAAAATATAATAGATTCGCCCAATGGGAATGCCCGTTTACGGGCGAATCTATTAGTGTATATAAATCTTAAATAAAGGCAATTATTAAAAGAAGGAAATAAAAAATGGCAAAAGATTATTATGAAATATTAGGTGTTAGCAAGAATGCAACCGATGATGAAATAAAAAAAGCCTATAGACAGCAAGCAAAAAAATGGCACCCAGATGCCAATCCAGACAACAGAAAAGAAGCGGAAGAGAAGTTCAAAGAAATTGGTGAAGCATATTCTGTATTGTCAGATGCAAATAAAAGAAGAAATTATGATCAATTTGGCTCAGCAGATGGCCCACAATTTGGCGGAGCTGGTGGAAGCGGCTTCGGAGGATTTGGAGGATTCGGAAATGGCAGCTACACATATACAACAAGTGGTTTCGGCTTTGACGATGTTGTGGATGACTTCGTATCATCAATATTTGGAGGAGGAAGACGAGCATCAAGTGCTAGAAATGCAAATGCACCACAAAAAGGTCAAGATCTAAGATGCAGCATTGACATATCGTTTGAAGAATCATTTACAGGAGTTGAAAAAGAATTTAATATAAGCAAAAATGTAAAATGTGACATTTGTGATGGAACTGGAGCAAAAAAAGGAACAAAAGTAGAAACATGCCCAATATGCCATGGAACAGGTCAAGTCAGAAAAAATCAATCAATAGGAGGATTTGCATCATTCCAAACTGTTGGTCCATGTGAAAACTGCAGAGCTACAGGAAAAGTAATAAAAGAGCCATGCGAAACTTGCAAAGGAAAAGGAACAATAAGAAAAACAGTAGCAATCAAAGTAGAAATTCCAGCAGGAGTGGAAGATGGTCAAACTTTAGTATTAAGAGGAAGAGGCGACCCAGGAAAAAATGGTGGAGAAAATGGAGACATTTATGTAGATATACGAGTTAAGAAAAGTAGCATATTTACGCGTAATGGAAACAACGTAGAATGCATAATCCCAATAACAATTACACAAGCAACATTAGGCGCAAAATTGAAGATACCAACAGTAACTGGAGAGGAAATGATGTATGATCTTGATAGCGGAACACAATCAGGCTCTAAATTCACAATAAGAGGAAAAGGATTTAAGAGAATCAACTCAAATAGCTGTGGTGATTTAATATTTACAGTACAAGTACAAACTCCAAAAAGATTGACTAAAGAGCAAAGAGACTTATTCGAACAACTTGCTAAAACAATGAATGAACAACCACCAGTAAAGAGAAGAGGAATTTTCGGATAATATAAATACTTTGAATTAAATATAATAATATGAGAATATAATTATAAAAAATGAAGAAACACTGAATTTAAGTTAGAATGAGCTTGAATTTGGTGTTTCTTTATGTATGCTAAAAATCAGACTCTATTTTATATGGGGGATTTAGATGTTGATAGGATATTATAGAATTAACTA
>HF993634.1 GCA_000433915.1 Clostridium sp. CAG:793 | reverse complement strand
CTCAAAAGATTCATTGTTTACTTTTCAATGTACTTTGTACTCGTTCCATTTTTGTTTCTTAATGTTTCTGTGTGGAACTTTTTTATTATACTATGCACTTTTCAATTTGTCAACACTTTTTTCAAAGTTTTTTCAAATTATTTTTTGATAATCTTTTCATCAATTTTAGTGCAAAAAATAAAGAATTAGTTTTGCTGTCTTTTTGCTCTTGTGTGCGTTCTCACTAATCTCCTTCGTACATTTATTATAATACCACCTTTTCATTTTTAAGTCAAGCATTTTTTCAAAGTTTTTTATATTTTTTCATTTTTTTATTATATTTTGTTTGTTATGAGTTTTTTCGTGCTTTTTAGTCACTATTTTTCTATTGTTTACTACCATTTTATTGTTGTTATGTTAATTAAATGTTCTTGTTGTATATTTTATTTATTTTTGGAAATACTTTTCTTGTAATTATTTTTTCGAAAGAGAGGTTTGGCATTTTGATAAATAAAGTTGAGATCTGTGGTATTAATACTTCTAAGTTGCCTGTACTTTCTAATGAAGAAAAAGATGAACTATTAAATAAAATAAAGGATGGAGATGAATCAGCTAGAAATAAATTTATAAATTGTAATCTCAAATTGGTTCTTAGTGTAATTAAAAAATTCCGTTTTAAAAATGAAAATCCTGATGACCTGTTTCAAGTTGGTTGTATAGGACTTATTAAAGCTATTGATAATTTTGACTTGTCTCAGAATGTACAGTTTTCTACTTACGCTGTTCCTATGATTATTGGTGAAATCAAGAGGTATCTTAGAGATAATAACCCAATTAGAGTTAGCAGGTCTACTCGAGATTTAGCTTATAAAGCTATTATGATTAAGGATAGATTTATTAAAGAAAAACAAATCGAACCAACAATCGACCAAATTGCAAATGAGTTGGGAGTTGAAAAAGAAGAAATTGCATTTAGCTTAGACGCTATTCAAGATCCTGTTTCTTTGCAAGATTCAATTCAAAGTGGTGATTCTGATGGTAGCTTATGCGTTTTAGACCAAATTAGTGATAAGAAAAATACTGATGAACGTTGGACTGAAGATATCGCTATTGCTGAAGCCATGAAAAAGCTTTCAGCAAAAGAACTTTCTATTATAAAGAAGCGTTTTTTTGATTGTAAAACTCAAATGGAAGTTGCAAATGAAATCGGTATTTCTCAGGCACAGGTATCTCGACTTGAAAAAAGTGCAATTAATCACATAAAAAGATCATATAATTAATATAATTTAAGTAGATTATATATTATGAAAGGTGTGTGTTTAATGGCTCAGAAAGGTATGGACTTCAGGCACAAAGAGGTTATAAATATTACAGATGGAAAGAGATTAGGATATGTTCAAGATGTATGTGCTGATTTAACTTCCGGAAGTATTACTTCTATTATTGTACCTGGTTCTAATAAAACTTTTGGATTTTTATCTCCTAGCAATGATATCGTAATTACATGGGACAAAATTCGTTGTATTGGAGATAATGTAATTCTTGTTGAAATTTAAAAAATAAAAAGACTGTTTGGCAAAATATTTTGTCAGGCAGTCTTTATTCTCTTATTAAATAATATGGCTTTTTTTTATTCTAATTTATTTCCACAGTTTAAGCAAAATTTTGCATTATTGGGATTCATTGTTCCACATTGTTTGCACATCTTGTATGTATTAACCTGACTTGATTGCTCTTCATTTTCTTGTATAGGTTGGCTTACATTTTCATTGTTTTTTTGTTCATATTCTGTATTTGTACCTAATATACTTAGTTCTGGTTTTTGTTGTTCTTTCTTTGCTGGTTCTTCAGCATTTTGCATAGGAGTTTCCTTCTCTGCTACCAGCTGTTCTTGATTTTGCACTGGTTGTTGTACATTATTATATGGATTGTATGTCTGAGTATTAGGATTTTGTCCTTGAGGTTGTTCTTGCCAAACATTTTGTGCAGCACCGCCCATTACTCCTCCAGACATCATATTCATCATTCCTATTCCCATGAAGCCATTTGCTGCTCCATTTGAATTTTTAGCAGCATCTTGAATTGCATTCGAATATGCTTGTGTCATTTGTCCTTGTTGCATATATGTATTTGAGCTTAATTCGTAACTGTTAATCTTCTTTTCTGATTCTTCTTCTAATGATACTGATTCTACATTGAAACTTACAATTTTTATTCCTCTTCTTCTTATTGGCTCATCGTAAACTCTTTGCTCCATCATCATTTTCATTTCATCAGTTTGACTTGGCATTTCTAGTACTGGTACTCTATGTTGTGAATTTCCTAATTCATTTAAAACATTTTGGAAGGTTGCTATTACTTCGCTTCTCATTTGCTCTATAATTGTAGATTTGTAGAATACATTAGCTGTTCCTGCTATTTCTTGCATAAATACTGCTGGATTTTCTATTTTAAATGTATATGTTCCATAGCAACGTATTTTTACGCTTAATGGAGATATTGTATTTGTCATTCTATTTGGAATTGGGTGTGACCAATCTTGGAATGGAATTGGAGTTGCTGTTCCAAATTTGTTATTTACTATTTCTTTTAAATTAAAGAAAAATACTGATTGTTCTTTTGCTGTTGCTCCATTATATGTGAATCTTTGCCACATTTCTTTAAATGAATCTTTAAATTGTCCTGCAAAGAATGATGGAGTTGATGATGTATCAAATATATATGTTCCATCTTCTGCTGTTGCATCTATTATTCTTCCATTATCATATATTACTGCACATTGTCCTGGTGCTACTATAATTGTGCTTCCATTAGATATAACTCCTGTTGGTGTTGTCTTTTTTACCATAAGTATGTCATTTGTTATATCTTCGCATCTAATTGCCTCCTTCCAGCTATCGTGTAGTGTGCTTGATATTGCTGCTGTTGCAGCTTTAATTAGTCCCATAATTTCCTCCTTAGGTTATTTATTATTTTTTTCTTGTTAAGCTTGATAATGCCCATCCATGATCTTCTGTTGTTATTACGCTATTGCAGTATTCACATCTTCCTGATGATGTTATTGTTGTTGGTGCTCCGCAGTTTGGACAGTTTGTTGTATTTAGATTATTATCTCCAACTTTCGTTTTATTTCCTGTCTTTCTTACAAATGTAAGTGTATATGTGTGATAATATTCTGCTGATTTGCTTCCTCTTATTACTTGTCTTGTTGTTGCATCTATTATATAGTCTCCCATTCTTGAGTATAAGTCAACTTTTATTATGTCTTTGCCTCCATTTTGTTCGAAATCTGTATAATATACTGCATTTACGCAAATTCTTTCCATTACATTGATTTGATTATTCTTTATATATCCATCTAGCTGTGCTTTGTGCATTTCAAATAATTCATTTGTTTCGAATGGTCTAATTTTCTCCCAATCTCTTTCTGTCCATGCATTTTGTAATTTTATAAATACGTCTTTAGCATAAGCTTTAAATTCTGTGCTATTAAATTGTGGATCTACTTGTTTTATTCTACTTATTATTTGCGATTCTGCATTTGTTGGATTTGTATTTATTGTAGTATTTGTAATACTATTATGTTTCTTAGATCTTGACATAGCCTTCGCTATTACAATAATAATAACAATTACTGCTATTCTTATTATTATATTTTCTAATGAACTCATTATATAATAATTGTTTGAATAGTTGTGTCCTGATGATCCTGAACTCCATGATGAATCAGAATCCCATGAAGAGTCAGAGTCCCAAGATGAGCCAGAGTCCCAGCTACTACCCGAATCCCAACTGCTTCCTGAGTCATAATCTTCAAAACTTCCTACATCTGCTTGTGTAGGTTTACATATTACCATATTTATTATTACAAATATTATTGCTATTAGTGCTATATATTTTATTACTTTAGTATTTTTTTTGTCTTTTTTCATTTGATCCCCCATTTTTTTTATAATTATATATTACCATTTTTTCAAAGTCAATCATTCTTTATATTTTATCCTGTTTTGCTTAATATCTCTTTTTTCATTTTTCCTATTATCTTTTTTTCAAGTCTTGATATGTAACTTTGTGATATTCCCAGCATATCTGCAACTTCTTTTTGAGTCTTTTCATTTCCTGTTATAAATCCAAATCTTAGTTCCATTATGTCTTTTTCTCTTTTATTCAGTTTTGATATTGAAGCTTTTAATAATTTTTGATCAACTTCGTCTTCTAGTCTCCTAGAGGTAATGTCTTCTTCTGTTCCTAATATATCTGATAATAGTAGTTCATTTCCATCACCATCTTGATTTAGTGGTTCATCTATTGATATTTCGCTTTTTAGTCGATTACTTCTTCTTAAGTACATTAGTATCTCATTTTCTATACATCTTGATGCATATGTTGCAAGTTTTATTTTCTTTTCTGAATTAAATGTATTTATGGCTTTCATTAATCCAATTGTACCTATTGAGACTAAGTCTTCTATTCCTACTCCCGTGTTTTCAAATTTTTTAGCTATGTATACAACTAATCTTAAATTATGTTCGACCAATAGTTTTCGTGCATCGTCATCTCCTTTATCAAGTTTTTTTATTGCCTCTTCTTCTTCTTTTGAGCTGAGTGGTGCTGGTAGATTGTCACTTCCTCCTACATAAAATATTTTTTCAATATCATCTATATTGAAAATCTTATTGTACGCTTTGTTTATAATATCTATTATTCTCATTACTTTTCCCTCCTTCTAATAGCTCTAATCCTATTAAAGCTGAATAGTTTTTGCTTATTTTTTTATCATAAATTCCTATTATTACATTTTTTGTTTTTATTATATCTTCATTATGATTTATGTATATTAAATCTGGTTGTATTCCGGTTAGCATTCCATTCTGTTTTCCTATTGATTTAAATGGTATAAACCTTATCTTAAAATTTTCATCACCTCCTTCAAAAAAATCTTTTCCTATAATTTCTTCTAACTTGCTTTGTTCTACTATTATTACTGGTTTATTAGTTAACGGATCTTTTAGAGTGTTCCCAGAGTCTATATATCCTTTCATTTTTACGCTTTTTCCTTTTATTATTACTTCTATGTCACATAATAAATCTTTTATTTTCATATATCTTTTGTTAATGCTAAATGAGTATTGTATTATGATAAATCCTATTATTCCTGCTATTATCGTTATCTTCATTGGATATGTTCCAACTAATACTCCATTACTAAATTGTATGCTTTGTGGTGATATCATATACAATAGTGCAAATGCACAACCTCCAATTACAAATGATGTAAAGTAAAATAATATTAACTCTTTAAACATTGTTTTTAATTGTTGTGGCTTAAATGCTATATATATCATTATTATTGATAATAATATTTTCATAAATAGTGTTGAATATATCGGAATAATATTCATATATGCAATAATTGCATATATGGCGCCTGCTGTACTTGATATTATTAATCGTAAATTAGTCATTTTTCTTTTTTGTAAAAAACCTGTTGCATACAGTATTATGTAATTCATTAATATATTCTCAAAAAAAATTATATCTATATACATTGTCATGTCCTTATTTTAATTCTTTTGATTTAAAAAGACTGTCGAAATTTGTTTCGGCAGTTATTTTTTCAAAAAAAATTAGTACAAAAATTTATGTACTAATTTCTTATTTATTATTTATTTAAATTCTTATTTTTTTTTAAAAATGGGGGAATGTCTATATCCAATCCATCATTACTTGGTACTGGTATTGATTGTTTTGTTGGCCATGCTGATTTTCCTATGCTTGTCTCTTTTGCACCTGGTTCTTTATCAAATCCTGTTGCAATTACTGTTATTACTATATCTTCATCTAGGCTCTTATCTATTACTGCACCAAAGATTATGTTAGCTTCTGGATCTACACTTCTTTGTACTAATTCTGCTGCTGTATTTACTTCATGTAATCCAAGGTTTTCTCCACCTGTTACATTTATAATTACTCCTCTTGCTCCTTCAATTGTTGTTTCTAATAGTGGACTTTGAATTGCTTGCTTTGCTGCATCTTCAGCTCTGTTCTCTCCTGATGCTCTTCCTATTCCCATGTGTGCCATTCCTGTGTTAAGCATTATTGTTTTAACATCTGCAAAGTCTAGGTTTACTAGTCCTGGAACTTTAATTAAATCAGATATACCTTGTACACCTTGTCTTAATACGTCATCTGCCATTTTAAATGCTTCTAGCATTGTTGTTTTTCTATCAATTATCTGAAGTAATTTATCGTTTGGTATAACAACTAATGTGTCAACTTTTCCTTTTAGACTTTCAATTCCACGTTCTGCTTGTGTTAGTCTTTTCTTTCCTTCAAATGTAAATGGTTTTGTTACTACTGCTATTGTTAGTATTCCCATTTCTTTTGCTATTGATGCAACTATTGGTGCTGCTCCTGTTCCTGTGCCTCCACCCATTCCAGATGTTACGAATACCATGTCAGCTCCTCTAATTGCTTCTGAAATATCTGATTTGCTTTCTTCTGCTGCTTGTGCTCCTATATCAGGATTTGCTCCTGCTCCAAGTCCTCTTGTGATTTTTTCACCAATTTGAATCTTTGTGCTTGCTTTTGATAGCATAAGAGCTTGTTTATCAGTATTGATTGCTACAAACTCTACTCCTTCTATACCCGAATCTACCATTCTGTTTACTGCGTTATTTCCTGCTCCTCCAACGCCTATTACTTTGATTACGGCTGTGTCATCTGTGTTAACGTTTTCATCATAGTTATTATTATCCATCAACATAAAGCTTTCCTCCTAAAATTTATTTTACGAATAAAAAAATTCTTTTATTTTCTCTAGTAGATTCTTGAAGAATCCTTCGTTTGAGTTTATATCCAAACTACTTGATACTGTTTTTGCAAAAGGTCTTGATGCTATGTATCTTACTAATGCATAGGCAGTTGAGTATGTTGGCTTTATTAATCCTGCAATTTTTCCTGTTGCCATTTTTACAGGTATATTCAATGTAATTTTTCCTACTATATCACTTTTACTTATACTTGTAATTCCTTGTCCAGTTAGTATTACATTGTTTATATTTTGTTTAATTCCTTCATTTGAAATATCTCTATTTACAAGTTCAAATATTTGCTCAATTCTTGCTTCTATTATTTCTACTATGTTTGAGCTTTTTACTATTCTATTCCCATCTTTTACTGTATTAAGAACTACTTCTGTATCATTATCCATATATGATTTTAAAGCTAGTCCATATTGTCTTTTTAATTTTTCCGCTTCTTCATGGGAAATGCTTAATACTAATTCAATATCATTTGTGATGTTATCTCCACCTATTGGTATTGCGTTTGTATAAACAAACCTATCTCCATCGAAGACTCCTATGTCTGTGTTCTCTGCTCCTATGTCTAGTAGCATTATGTAATCTTTTTGATCAAGTTCGTCTAATACTAAATTTTTCTCTGCTAAAGTTATTGGAACCATTCCATCTATATCAATGTCTACTTTCTTAAATATATTTGATATGATTCTTATATAGTCTTTGTCTGCTAGAATGATTTGTGCATTTAGTATAAATGTCGAACTAAAGGCTCCTACTGGGTCTTCTATTACTTTTCCATCTTCTAATGTAAAATCATTTGTTACTATATCTATAATTTGCTTTCCTTCAGGTACATCGATATCCTTGGCCTGCATTAGTGCACTTGATACATCTCTTGAGGATATTCCTGAATATTTATCTTTAGCTTCTTTTGTAACACTATTTTGTACAATTGTGACATATTTTCCTGGAATTGTGATGTATGCAGAATTTATTTTCATGTTCATTTCTTTTTCAGCGTCTTGTACTACACTTGATATTGAATCTGCTAAACTATTTTCATCAACTATTTTTCCTTTTTGTATGCCATTACTTTTTTTACTGGTGTTACAAATTACTTCAATTTGATTAAAGTTATTGACTTCACCGACAACTAAACTGACTTTAGATGCACCTATGTCGATGCCTACAATTATATCACCTATAGCCAAAGTAAATTCCTCCCAGTTCTGTTTCGTATATTTCTTTTTTTGGTACTTGTAATTATATAATTTTTTCTGTTTAAGAATATATTATTTTTTAAAAAAAGTCAATAGAAATCAATACATTTTTGTAATAAATTTGTAACCTTATTGTAATACGTCTAAATATGCTATTTATGTAATCTTTTTATGTATTTTATCTTAACTTTTATAGGCTTTATTTTTCTTTTGATTTTCTTTTATTTTCTTTGTAATCTGATATTTTATTTAAGTAATATCTTCTTATTATTCCTAGATTATTAAACATTCTTCCTACAAACACAATTATAGCAGCTAAATATATATCTACATTTAATTTTTGTCCTAAATATGTAAGTAACATTGCTAAGATTGCATTTACAAAAAATCCAGACATAAATACTTTAAAATCAAAGTTCTTTTTTATATTTGAAGCTATTCCACCAAATACAGAATCTAGTGCTGCAACTATTGCTATTGCTAAGTATTTTGAAGCACTATATGGTATTACTGGCATTATAAATCCTAGTGCTATTCCTAATAAACATCCTATAATGATTGATATTATCATCATTTTATTTTACCTCCTTCATTATCTCTGTTGTTATTGTTTTATTGTATTTTTTTATAGTGATATTGTTTGATTGTTCAACTGTTATGTATAAATTGTTGCTTTTCATAATATCAACATATCCACTGTTTTTTAAGTTAAGTGTACTTGATAAATAAGTCTTATCTCCTATTGCTTTTATTACATAAGGTGAAGTAAGTCTTTCATCTCCATTCATTACTATGAAACTATTATTTATTGTTACTATTTCTGTTAAGTTAATTACTCTGTTGTCATTTATTGAGATAGCTTCCGCTCCTGCATATTTTAGTTCATTTACTAAAGTTCTTAGATCTTCTGATGTATAAATTGCATCATCTGTATCTTTTAATGTAATTGTTACTCCCTCTCCTTCTACATCTGTTAGTCCTAAAAGAGTATTAGTTTGTTCTAATTCTTTGTCTAATAAATTTGATGATTCTTTATTCTCATCTATTGTTGATTGGTATTCGCCTATTTTATTTTTATTTTCATTATATTGCCCCATTGTTTCTTCATATTTTGATTTATATGCAGAAATTTGAGTCTTTAATTCATCACTTCTTAAGCTTTCTAAGTCTTCTTCTTTGCTTTTATCTACTGTCTTAAATTGAATTAGCATTGATGTTACTAATAGTAAGCATACTAAACCAGAAATTACTGACAAGAATATTGTTTTCTTATCTTTATTGAATTGTATTTTCATTTATTTTTATTTAAGCATTTATAATATGCTTTCCTTTCTTTTTATTTTGTTTTCATATATTTTTGTGTTATTGCTCCATTGTATTTTGCAATTTCTATATTGTTTACTTTTTTTGTTTCAACTTGTACTTTGTTCATTCTCATTTGTTGTATTGTTCCTCCAGCTCTTTCTAAAGCTCCATATAAGCTAGCCTGATTTCCTATTGCTTTTATTACACATGGAGAGCTTATTTTTTCACCATTTACTAGAATTACATTTCCTGCACACATTATATATGTTGAATTTACTATTCTTTGTCCATTTATTTCTATTGCTTCTGCTCCTGCATTTGCTAATTCATTTACGATTTCTCTTAAATCTCCATCATGAATTAGAAGACTGCTTACATCATCTGACTGTAATGTTGCAATTCCGTCTTTAAGAGTTACTGTTACTCCTTCACCTTTGACTTTTGTTAAACCTAAAAGCATATTGTTCTTGTTTATTTGCTCTGTTTTTTCTTCTGCATTACTTTCATTTGCTGTACTGGTTTTTCTCACATTTTCCAATTCTTTTGATGATTCTGATAATTTTTCTGATGCTTTTTCATATTTTTCTTTCCATTTAAGCAAACTATCTTTCAATTCATCATTTGCAAAGCTTTGTGATACAACTGAATTTTCTAGTTTCATTGTTCTAATTTGTACGGTTATTGCTAATGCTAATACAAAGCATATAATCCCCATTGCTATTCTGATGCTTTTTTGTTTCATTAAAGATTCTTCCTTGTCTTATATATTTAGGTTTTTATGGCTTTACCTATAAACCTATATTTATTTTAACATATCTGTCAAGTTTATACTTTTTCTTTAAAATATGGATTTTTTGTTTTGAAATCTATATTTAAAAATATTTCTCCTTCATTGTCTTTTTCTTTTTCTAACATTACTTGTAAGTACAACATTTTTGTGTCTAGATTGCTTATACTTCCAATATGTACTGTCTTTTTTTCTGATTCCATATATAAAGAATATTCATTTTGATTTTCAATGTTTATTGATGTTATTTGAGCATTTATTCCGCTATTTTTTGCTGTATCTGTTATTATTGCTACATCATTTAATTTATTTAGATCTTCTTTTATTAATCTATTTCCTGGTTTTATGTTGTCTTCTGTTGTTTTGTAACCTCTTATTTTTATCTTGTCCGTTATGTTTTCTGATGATATTTCTAATATATATCCTTGTTCATCTATATATGCATACGAACTTCCATATTCAAGTAGATATGCTACTTGTCTCTCTGTTACTGTTATTTCTATAGTGTTTGGCAATATCCTATTTACTTTTACTTCATCTACATAAGCATTTTCCTTTATGTTGTTTTTTATTTCTGCGTTTCTTATTTTGAATAGGTTTGTCCCTTTTTCAATCTGTGAAAGACTTATAATTTCTTCTTGTGATAATTTTTCATTATTTTTTATAGATATATTTTCTATACTAAATATTGGTGATAGCAAGAACAGTGTTATTGCTGTTATAATAAGTATTATGAGTGATACATTTATTAATGCTTTTTTTACTTTCTTTATTTGTCTTGCTTGTTTTTCTGTTATCTGCGGTCTTTGCCTTTTTAGTCTTTCCTTTTCTTCTCTTTTGGCTTGTTTTATTATTTCTTTTTTTCTTTTGTTCTTTGCTTTTCTTTTCTGCTTTTTTAGTTTTTCTATTGCTTTTTTATTAACTGGTGGTAATTCTTTTGCTCCTATAAATTTCTCTTCTGTAAGAACTTCTATAGTTTGATTTTCTGATTTTTCTTTTTTTAATTTTTCAAGTCTTTTTCTTTTCTCTTTTTCTATTTTTTTCTGTTCTTTTTCTCTTTGTTTTTGAAGTCGAAGTTTTTTTTCTTCTCTTTTTTTATCCATTTCTTCTGTTACTTCTATATCATAGTTAAAGATACTTTCTCTTGAGGCACCTTTTCTAGGTGCCTTTTTATCTTTTGAATCCACTTTATTTTTTGCAATTTTTTTTTGCATTTATACCACCTTTTCTATTTTTATATTTGCTCCTAGTTTCCTTAGTTTCTGATCTAGGTTCTCATATCCTCTTAATATGTACTCTATGTTTTCTACTTTAGTTTTTCCTTTTGCACATAAACCTGCTAGAACTAGTGCTGCTCCTCCTCTTAAGTCTGCGCTGCTTACAATATCGCCTTTTAGTTCATTTCTTCCATTTATTATTATTTCGTTGTCTTTTTCAATATACTGTATTTTTGCCCCCATTTTTTCCAAGTCATAAATGTATTTAAATCTATTTTCAAATATATTTTCTTTTATTATTGATGTTCCATTTGCTTGTGTTAACACTGCTCCTAATATTGGTTGCATATCTGTTGGAAAGCCAGGATATGGTGTTGTTTCTATTTCTACTGATTTTAATTCTTTTGGTGCTTTTAGAGTTATATCATCTCTATTTATGAAAATGGTACATCCCATTTCTTTTAATTTATATAATACATTTAGCAAATTTTCTGGTTGCGCATTTTCAACTTTGATTCTTCCATGAGTTATTGCTGCTGCACATAATAGTGTACCTGTTTCTATTCTATCTGTCATTATTTTGTAATCTGTTTTATGCAATTTTTTAACACCGCAAATTGTTATTCTGCTTGTTCCTGCTCCATATACCTTTGCTCCCATTTGGTTTAAGCATCTAGCTAGGTCACGTATTTCAGGTTCTTTTGCAGCATTTATTATATGAGTCATTCCTTTGCAGTACACTGAAGCTAGAATTATATTTTCTGTTGCTCCAACGCTTGGAAAATCTAGTTTTATTTTTGCACCTTTTAGTCCATCTTTTGCTTTGCAATGTATGTATCCATCTTTTTCTTCAATAGTTACACCCATTTTTTCAAATGAACTTAGATGTAAATCAATAGGTCTTTTTCCAATATTGCAACCTCCTGGATATGAAAAAGTTGCTTCTCCAAACCTGCCTAATATTGCTCCTGCTAGTATTACTGTTGAACGCAATTTGTGCATTAGCTCTTTTGGTATTGTTTTACTGTGCATTTCTCTACTTAATATTGTTATTTTACCACTTTTAGCAGTTACTTTGCAACCTAATATTCTCAATATTTGCAAAGTTATCTTTGTATCTTCAATATTTGGTATATTATAAAATACATTCTTCTCTGAGTTTAATATTGCTGTTGCAATAATTGGAAGTGCTGCGTTCTTAGATCCAGAAGCTTTTATCGTTCCTTCTAGCTTATTATTTCCCTCTATTACATAACTTAGCATACTATATCTCCTTTCTAAACTAGTATATAGTATGTTAAATATGTAAATTTTGTTCATTTGAATTTATTTCAGACTAAATGGTTGATTTCCTAAGCTTATTGATAATAGCTTACTTACGCCGTTTTCTTCCATAGTAACACCATATACTGTCATTGCCGCTTCCATTGTTCCTTTTCTGTGTGTTATTACTAAGAATTGCGTTTTTGAGCTAAACTTTTTCAAAAATTCTGCAAATCTATATACATTTACATCATCTAAAGCTGCTTCAATCTCATCTAATATGCAAAATGGTGCCGGATTTATTTTCAATATTGCAAATAATATTGCAATAGCTGTTAAAGCTTTTTCTCCTCCTGATAGTAGAGTCATTGTTTGTAGTTTCTTTCCTGTAGGTTGTACTCTTATATCTATTCCACATTCTAATATATTCTCTTCATCTTCTAGTACAAGTTCTGCTTTTCCTCCACCAAACAATTCCTTAAATACTTCATTAAAGTTTTTATTTATTATTGCAAATTTTTCTTTAAATTGTTTTTTCATTGTTTGTGTCATTTCTTGAATAATGTTTCTTAATTTAGCCATTGTATTTTCAAGATCAAGACGTTGCTCTCCCATTGCCTCATATCTTTCTTTATTTTTCTTATATTCCTCGATTGAGTCAATGTTTACACTTCCAATGTCTTTAATTTGATTGTGCAGTTCATTTACCTTTCTTTGTGTTTCCTGTACATTAGTTGGTTTTTGATAATTTTTTGCATTATTAGGTGTCACTTCATATTCATTCCATAATTCGTTTATTATTTCTGTAATGTCTTGTTCCTGTGAAGTTAATTTTATTCCTATCTTTACGTTCTGTTCTTTTATTGTTTGGATTGTTTCAAATTGCTTTGATATTTCTTTTTCTGTATTTTCTAGTCTTGTATTTTTCTCATTTTTTGAGTTTCTTAATTCTTGAGTTTTGTCTGAACTATTAGCTACTTCTTGTTTTATTCTTTCTATATTATTTTCAAGTTCTTTTATCATCTTGTCCAAATTTGCATTTTGAACTATTATTGATTGAATCTGTACTTTTTTAGTTTCTATACTTTGTTTTGCTGTTTTTATGTCATTGTTTATTCTTTCTAACATTTCTTCTATTGATGAGCCACTTTCATCAAATGATGATACTGAAATTTTTAAGTTAGTGATATCTTCGTTTAGATCATCTATATATTTTTGATCATCTTTGTTTAGTTCTGTAAATTTTCTTATTTCTTCTGATAACTCATTTTGCTTTTTAGTGATTTCTTCATTCTGCTTTATCATTTCTCGTCTTTCACTATTATTTAAGTCAATATCTTTTTGTAATTTTTCAATTATTTCTTCTTTTTTTGCTTTATTTTCTTCTAATCTTGTTATCTCATTTTGGACAGCATTCATTTTCTCTTTTTCAGTGGCAAATGATATTTCAGCTTGTCTCATTTCTTCTTCTTTTTGCTTAAATATTATCTCTATATCATTGCTTTTCTGAATGAAGTTTTCTTTTTCTGATACCTTGTTTGCAATTTTCTTATCTATCTCTTTTATAAGATTTTCTAATTTCTTTATTTCTTGAGTTCTGCCTAATAGATTTACTGTTTTCTTATTTGTAGATCCACCACTCATTGAACCAGATGGATTAATTATATCTCCATCTAATGTTACTATTTTAAATGAATATTTATTGTCTTTTGCTAGTTTTATTGCCGATTCCATATTTTCTGTGATTACTGTTTTTCCTAGAAGTGATATTATTATTTCGTTATATTTTTTATCACATTTTATTAATTTACTAGCAATTCCTATTGTTCCTTCATTTGCGTTATTTATTTTTTCTAGTTCTTTTCCTTTTACTGATGTTATTGGTAAAAATGTTGCTCTTCCTAATTTGTTGTCTCTTAGGTATTCAATCATTCTTTTAGCATCTTGTTCAGTTTCTGTTACAATGTTTTGCATACTAGCTCCAAGTGCCATTTCTATTGCTGTACTATATTGATCATCTACTGAAATTAAATTTGCTAATACTCCATGTATACCCTTACTTAGATTTGTATCTTTTTCACAAGCATTTAATATTTCTTTTACTGATTTAGCATAGCCTTCTTTTTCTCTTTCTGTTTCTATTAAGAAGTTATACTTTGTTTGTTTCATTCTTCTGTCATCAGTATAGTTAGCAATTAGAGTATCATATTCTGCAATCTTTTTGTCTATATCTTCTTTCTTTTTTTGTATCTCTTCTATTTCTTTTTGCTTGCTATCTTTTTCTTTTTCGCTTTGTATAAAATATTTATTTAGCTCATTTCTTGTATTTCTTTTTTTATCTAAGTCTAATACTATTTGTAATTTTTCTTTTTCTTCTTGTTTTTTTCTTAATGTACTATTTTCTTCATTCGTTTCTTTTACTGTTATTTGATTTTGATTATCATACTTTGTTTCTGTTAATTTTTCTAATTCTTTTTTCTTTCCTTCTATCTCTAGCTCTTTTGTACTTAGTTTTTCAGTGATTTTAGCTAGTTCAGATTCTTTTTCAGCTAATTCTTTAGAAAATTTTTCTTTGTTTTGTTTTAAGCTTTCTTGTTTTAAAATCTTGCTCGATTTTTCATCTTCTAAATCATGTATGTTTTTTGTTGCTATTGTTATTTCACTTTCTAATCTTTCTTTGTTTTGTATATTGTTTGTTATTCTTTCTTTGCTTATATTTATTTCTGATGTTGTTTTCTCAATTTTGTTTTTGCTTTCAAATCCTATGTTTTGAGCTTTTTCTATTTCTTCTGTTAGATTATCAATTTCTTGTTTTAGCTTTTCTTTTAATTCTTGCATTTTTTCTAGCTTTTCATTTTCTTGTGTTAATTGACTTTCAAATATTTCTTTATCATTTTTTATTTTTTCTAGTTTTTCTTTATATGTATCAATTTTGTATAAAAATAAACCTATCTCAATATTTTTTAATTCTTCTCTTAAATCAAGAAATTTCTTTGCTTTTTCTGCTTGTAGTTTTAATGGCTCTAAATTTGATTCAATTTCTGCTAATATATCATTTATTCTTATTAAGTTGATCTTGGTTTGTTCTAGTTTTTTCTCTGATTCTTCTCTTCTTGCTCTATATTTTACAATTCCTGCGGCTTCTTCAAAAATGTGTCTTCTGTCTTCTGACTTATTGCTTAATATTTCATCAACTTTTCCCTGTCCAATTATAGAATATCCATCTTTTCCGATTCCGGTATCCATGAATAATTCTAATACATCTTTAAGTCTGCAAGGAACTTTATTTATAAAATATCCTGATTCGCCTGTTCTATATAGCTTTCTTGTTACTGTAACTTCCGAGTATTCTATTGGTAATCCTCCATCTTCATTGTCTATTACCATTGAAACCTCTGCAAATCCTAGTGACTTTCTACTTTGAGTTCCTGCGAATATTATATCTTCTGATTTAGCTCCTCTAAGAGATTTCATGCTTTGCTCTCCTAGTACCCATCTAATTGCATCTGATATGTTACTTTTTCCTGATCCATTAGGACCTATTACAGCTGTAATTCCTGGTTTAAATTCTAATACTGTTCTATCTGCAAATGATTTAAATCCTTGTAATTCTAATCTTTTCAAGTACATTTTCGATTTCTCCTTCTTGTGTTTATATTAGCATATCTTTTATAAATTCTAATCCACTGGTTAATTCGAATATTTCTTTTTTATCTAAATTATCATAATATCCGCTTAAGCTTAAGTTATCACTTACTTTTTTTAGTGATAATAATTTTATTTTGTAAATATCACATATTATTGCTAATGAGTGTAATTCCATATCAAATAAGGCTTCTTCTGTTATATCTGTTGATGTAACAAAACTTTCTGCAGTATAGCATGGAATCTTTTTTATTTTATCATTTTCTATTAGCTCTAATTCTTGATTTCCCAACTTTTCATTATTATTTTCAATTATATATCTTTGTTCTCCTGGAATATTCCATTCATAATTATATGACTTATTTACATTTACCCATGAACCAATTTTCTCATTAGTTGAACCTACATATCCCATGTTAATTATTATATCTGGTTTTGAATTTTCTTCTATATATTTTGTTATTTCTATTGCTGTAAGCTGTTTTCCTATTCCTGTTACAATCAATGTAATATTATCTTTTTGATATGTTTTTTCGTCTTTTTTCTTTAATTCTAATTTGTCTGCTATTTGCTTTCCCTCTTTTTCCATTGCACAGTGTAATAGTACTTTTTTCATTATTATTTCTTCCCTTCTTGGAATGTATTTTTCATGTATCATATTATCATAAATCTCGCTATTTGTCTATTTTTTTAGCTTTTTAATTTTATTATTATTTTATATTGTTTTATTTTTTATTTAATGTTATATTTATGTTATGCAAAGGAGAATTTAATTTATGTTTCAAGAAACTTATGATTTTTACAGCCCAAGTAATATTCGTATCCATGATTTGGATAGAAGTTTAAGAGATAGCTTAGGAATTATGGAAAATCTTGATTATTTTACAAAAGTTCATTGTCAAAATGTTTCTAATCTTACAGTTAGAATTTGTCAATATATGAAGTGTAATAATCAATTTACTGCTCATTGTATGATTGCAGCATATATACATGATGTTGGTAAATTGTTTATTCCAAAAGAAATTTTATTTAAAAATGGAAAACTTACAGAAGAGGAGTTTGCTATTATAAAGACTCATACAACTCTTGGTTATGAATATTGTATGAAAGATTTAAATTTAAGACCATATTCTGATGGTCCTTGGTACCATCATGAGTCACTAAATGGTACAGGTTATCCTCGTGGACTAAAAAAAGATGATATTCCATATTCAGCTCAAATTATAAGAGTCGCTGATGAATATGATGCTTTAGTAACTAAAAGACAATATAAGACTCACGTTAATATATCTGAGACTTTACGATTACTTATAAAAGATGCTGAACCACCACAAAATGTTGTAGCTCTTGATCAGCTTAAAGAAAATGAACGTCTAGGTAAGGTTAATCCTAAACCTCTTCGTGCTTTATTTAAAGTTGTTGTTGATGATATTTTATATGAAATTAGCTGTGTTATGAATTATGTCGAATATATTGATTCTCAGATTAAAAGATTGAAAAATATTGAGAAGTATGAAAATAAAATGAATGCATCAAAAAAAGATAGTAAAAAAGAATATTATCTTGCTGGTATGAAAATGCTTCTTTCTTCTGGAGAAACTTTGGATAATTATAAAAATATATTACATGAGTATGAAGATGCTCTTGTTGTTCGTCAAAAGAGAATTGATGATTTATATAATGAAATTAAAGTTGTTAAAAAATTAAAAATCAGATCATAGAATTAGGCTACTTTAAAGTAGCCCTATTTTTTATCTTTCAATTCCAATGCTTACACCTAGTGCATTATTTATTTGATTCATTATCGTTTTGTCTTCTATGTGGCCGATTTTCTCTTTTAGTCTACTTTTGTCAATTGTTCGTACTTGCTCAGCCAATATTACAGAATCTGTTTTTAACCCAACATTTTGAGATCCTATTGGTATATGTGTTGGTAATTTTGTTTTTCCTAATTGAGATGTTATTGCCGCTGCTATTACTGTTGGACTATATTTATTTCCCATATCGTTTTGTATTATTACAACTGGTCGTATTCCACCTTGCTCTGATCCAATTACTGGGCTTAAATCAGCATAAAACATATCTCCTCTTTTAATTGTCATATTTTTCTCTCCATTTTTAAAATTAGAGATGATTTTTTCTTAAATATTTATTTCAATCTCATTATATAATATGTAAACTTTGTTTCCATTGTTCTTATTTATGATTTCTATTTTTTCAGGTTTTAATGTTGTTTTATTTATATACAATTTTTGATTTGTTTCTTCCTTTATTTCCATTACAATTGTTCCATTATTTATTTCATATATTTCTTTATTTTTAGAACTTTTATATTTGCTTATGAATGATGTAAGAAATAGTTTATTTTCTAGTAACTGAGGATAGTCTTTATATATTTTGCTTATATTTAAGTTTGTATTTTTGACTTCTAATTCTCCATTTTCATATATAATCTCTAGTCCTTTTATTTCTTTTGGCTCTTGAGTTTTTTGAATTTCTTTTTGTGATGTTACTTGTTGATTTATTTTATATGTGTTTTCATTTTTATTGCTTGTTATTTTTACATTCATTTCTGCTTTATAGCTTGTAATATTTAAGATATATTCTTCAATCTCTTTTATACTTTTATTATTTCCACTTTCTACTTTTTTATAATCTTTTTGAAGAGAAATTTTTATTAATCCTAAAAGTATTATGATTAAAAATATTATTATTATGTATTTTATATATTTTTTCATAGGCTTTAATCCTTTCAAATAAAAAAACAATATACTTGTTACAGTATATTGCCTTTTACTTTTTTTATTCTTATTGTTCTTTTGTTTTTTCAAAATAATTTGTTAGTTCTTCTTCTACTTCTTTTTTAGTTTCAAGATGGTTTATTTTTTCTCTTAATTGCGATACATTTGGCATATTTTTTAAATAATAGCATATATGTTTTCTCATTTCTTTTATTCCAACATTTTCACCTTTTTCTTCAACTTCTAGTTCTATATGTTTTATCATTGTCAGCAATAATTCTTCTTTTGTTATGGCTCTAGGTTCATTATTTTTTAATACTTCTTTTATGTTTTCAAATATCCATGGTGTTCCTAAGCTTGCTCTTGATATCATTATTCCATCACAATTTGTTTGATTTATAATATTTTTTGCATCTTCACCATTTCGTATGTCCCCATTTCCTATTACAGGAATTGATACATTTTCTTTTACTTTCCTAATTATGTCCCAGTCTGCATTTCCTGTATAAAATTCGCTTCTTGTTCTTCCATGTATTGTTATTGCTGATGCTCCGCATTCTTCTATTATTTTAGCTGCTTCTACTGCAACTATATGTTCATTATCCCAGCCTTTTCTTATTTTGACTGTTACTGGCTTTTTTGAATGTGTTACTACTGCTGATGTTATACTTCTTACTTTATCTAAATCTAATAATATTTTACTTCCATCACCATTTTTCACAACTTTTGGTGCGGGACATCCCATGTTTATATCTATAATATCTCCTATATCATTGTCATTTAGATATTGAGCTGCATATATCATTGATTCTTCATCACTGCCAAATATCTGTACTGCAATAGGTCTTTTCTCATCTTTCATATTTAATAATAATTTTGTTTTTTCGTCATGATAAAAAAGAGCTTTAGCACTTACCATTTCGGTAAATACTAGCCCTGGATTATATTTTTCACATATTATTCTAAATGCTCTATCTGTAAGTCCTGCCATTGGTCCTAATAATATGTTATTTTCTAATTCTACATTTCCTATTTTTAATGTATGAAGCATTTGCTTTTTCATATAATATGTGCCTTTCTTTTATTCTTGAGCAATAAATATTGCTTTCTGTCTTCTTCCACTTATGTTTAATAGCATTGCTATCATTATGAAGTTGCTTAACATTGAGCTTCCTCCATAGCTTACAAATGGTAGTGGAACTCCTGTTATTGGCAATAATCCCATTGTCATTCCTATATTTTCTACCATGTGAAATATGAATATTCCTGCTATCCCAGCAGCGATTAAACTTCCTAAATCATCTTTTGCTGTTTTAGATACATATAAAGCTTTTGTTATCAGTATTACATACAGTATTATTATTGTGGCTGCAACTATAAATCCCATTTCTTCGCCTATTACAGAAAATATAAAGTCTGTTGATTTTGGATATAGGAATCCTAATTGAGTTTGATTTCCTTTTAGTAGTCCCATTCCTAATAGTTCTCCAGCTCCTATCGCAATTTTGGATTGAGTAAGATTATATCCTGCACCTCTTGGGTCTAAGTCTGGGTTTAAGAATACATCTATTCTTTTTTTTGCGTGTTCTGGTAAAACAAACATATATAATAATGGTACTGCTATTGCTATTGTTAATATTCCTGCTATGATATATTTTTTATCTATCCCCCCAACAAATAACATGAAAATAAATGCTGCTAAGAATGCTAACCCTGTTCCATAGTCAGGTTGTTTGATTATAAGTAATAATGGAACTGCAAAGATTACGCATAATAGTAGTAATCTTGTTGGTCTACTTATTTCCTTTGGTCCTTTCTTTTTCATCCTAGACATTACTAAAGCCATAAATATTACAATTACCACTTTTGCAAATTCTGATGGTTGGATTGAAAATGATCCAAATGTAAACCAGCTTGTAGCTCCTGATATCGGCTCTGTAAATAGTACAGCAATTAAAGCTAATATTATGATGCCATATAATACTAGCGATGCTTTAGCTATTGTATCATAGTCTATTAATGTGAATCCTATAAGAAATGGAATGCTTATTCCAATCCATATTAGTTGTTTTCTAAATTCTTCATGATTAGTGCTTTCTGTTGCTGAATATATTGCAAATAATCCTATTATTACTAATAGGACTGTGCAAATAAGGATTGACCATTCTATATTTTTAGTTATTCTCTTTTTCATTCTTCTCCTCTAATTTTTCAGAATTATCTTTTGTTTCTTGTTTTTCTTCCTTATTTTCAGGTTGTTCTTTATCTATTGTTGGTTGCTCTTTTACTTTGTTAGCACTATTTGTATTATCTACTTTTTCTACTAATTTTTTTCTTCCTCTTTTGGCTGTTGTTTTTGTTCCAGTTCTCTTTTTTCCTTCTGTTGGTTTATTTTCAGGTGGATTTTTTTCTTGTTTTGAAGATGCTTTTTCTTGTTCCTTTTTAGTTTGTTCTTGTTGTAATTTCTCTTGTTGTCTTTCTTTTTCTAATTCAACTTTGTTAGCAATTTTTCTTGTTTCATTTTTTATACTTTTTATTGGGATATTCGCATATAGTGCTGGTGCTCCTGTTGTTCCGTCACTGTTTTGTTTATTTGTTAGTTTTACATCTATTTCTTTTTCATCAACATCTATGTATTTCTTTATTACATCTATTATTTCTTGTTTCATCATATCAAGAAAATCAGCTGATACATTTGCTCTATCTTGCATTAATACTAAGTGTAATCTTTCTTTAGCTGTATCTTTGTTGATTTCTTCTTTTTTGTTATTTGTTTTTTTAAAAAATTTCATAATGTTCTCAAACATCTTACTTCCTCCGCCTATTCTTTTTGTTTATTTTTTAAATACTTTTTTGAATTTATCCCAAAAACTATCCTTTTTTCTTCCTGGTATAGTTACTTCAATATTTTCACCTAATATTCTCCTAGCTATTTCTGTATATGCTTTTCCTGATGGTGCTTTTTTATTAGAAACTGCTGGCTCTCCTTTATTAGTTTGTGTAATGATGTTTTCATCTTCTGGTACTACTCCAATTAAATCAATAGATAAAAGATCAAGTATGTCTTCTACATCCATCATCTCTCCCCTTTTTACCATTTCTGGTCTAAGTCTATTGATAATTAATTCTGGATTTCTTATTTCTGATGCTTCTAATAATCCTATTATTCTATCTGCATCACGTATTGATGATATTTCTGCATTTGTTACTACTATTGCTCTATCTGCTCCAGCTATTGCATTCTTAAATCCTTGTTCAATTCCTGCTGGACAGTCTATTAAGATAAAATCAAATTCTTCTCTTAACCTTTTAGTTAATTCTCTCATTTGTGCCTCGTTTACGGCACTCTTGTCTCTAGTTTGGGCTGCTGGTAGTAAAAATAAATCTGTAAATCTTTTGTCTTTTATTAGTGCTTGTCTTAATTTACATTTTCCTTCAACTACATCAACAATGTCGTATACTATTCTATTTTCAAGACCCATTACGACATCAAGGTTTCTAAGTCCTATATCTGTATCTACGAGTACAACTTTTTTTCCTTTAAGAGCTAATGCTGCTCCAAGGTTTGCTGTTGTTGTTGTTTTTCCAACTCCACCTTTTCCTGATGTTATGACTATGACTTCACCCATAACTTTCCTCCTTGTATTTTTTCACAATTACATACGCTTCTATTATATTTACATTTTCAATAAAAGTCAATGTGAAAATGAAAAATATTACAAAAATGTTACATTTTTATTTTGACTTTATGTAAAGTTTATGTTATAATTTTTTTATTCCGTTATTTATTTTATGAGATTGGAGGTTTTGATGGATTCTTACAATTCTCGTAAGCTCCGCTATCAGTTCCTTGTGAACCCTTTGACTAAGGAAGAGGATGTGTTTGATTACATTGAGAGTACCAATGATTTGGTATTCCTGATGAAACTAAGTGAGCATTCTTCTAAGAGTATTGCTTTTGAAGCCAATGCTCGGATCGTTAGCTTGCTCGGTAAGCTTTCACCTCTCTACGAAGGACCTAAGGATTTGACCTAATCAGCGGGAAAAAGCAGTCGCACTTCTGTGTTGCGACTGCTTTTTGGAATTTATTTATGTTTTTTAGTTCATTTGGCTTATTTATATATTATTCTTCTACTTTGCTTTTTTCTTGATTAGATTCATTTTGTTCTGTTTCATCAGATTTTTTATTTTCTCCAATTAATTCAAGATTTGCCATTGAAACTTCGTATGCAATTCTTGGTTCTATAGTTCCATCTTCGTGTTTCTTTTCATACATTCTTGATTGGATTCTTCCTGTCATTTTTACTTCTGTTCCTACTGCCATTTTTGAACAGAATCTTGCATTTCTTCCCCATGCTATACAAGGAATATAATCTGATTTATTATATGCTCTATTTACAGCAAGTAAAATATCTGCTATTTCTCTTCCAAATGGAGTTTGTCTGTAAATTGGAGGTTTGCATATATATCCAACTAGTTCTACTTCATTTGATATAAAGTCTTTACTTGCAATTATTTCTGCTTCTTGATTTTCTAATATTTCAATATCTTTTGTAAATACTGTAAGTATTAGTCTGTTTTTCTCATTTTCATAGCTGTTGTAAGATCTAAATTGTCCTTTTACTCTAACCTTAGTTCCTACTTTGATTTCATCATCTTTAAATAGTCTTTCTGATATTGTAATTGGTATCATGTCTGCATTTCCGCTTAGTCTTGGTACACTTAAGTCAAAAGTGTAAAATTTCTCTCCATAAATTTCATGGCTAAATTTCTTTTCATCAGTAATTTTTCCTACTAATGTTAAATTATTGTTCTCTAAATAATTTGTTTCCAATTTGTTTTCCTCCCTTAAACTTTGTTCTCTTGTGTCTTACTATTCTTTTTATACGCTAATTCTAATTATACTACAATTTTTTCTATTTGTCTACATAAAAAGTTGATTTTCTTTTATTTTTGTAACATTTTTGTAACATTACTTGTTTTTTAGTGTGTTGCTTAAGCTATTTTCTATTGAATTTATGGCTGTTTCGTTTATTATTACATTTTCTATACATTCATTTACTCTTATTATATTTGCTGATGTTTTTATTATTTCTTCATTATTTTTTGTCATTGCAAATGAAATTACAAATAGGAGTGCAACTGTTCCTATTGATACTAAATATGAAATTATCTTATCTTTGCTAAATACCATAAACATAAAAATACCTCCAACTAATGTATATTATACTAATTGGAGATTATTACTATTTTTATTACTTTTTATAGTTTTTTTATTTTTTCTTTAGATACTTCATTTCCACAGTTTGTACACTTTCCAGTGTTTCTGTCTATTCTTTCCTTTTGTTTCTTGCTTTTTTCTTTTCCTGTAATTCCTTTTTTAGTTATTATTTTGTCTTTTACTTCAATATTACTCTTTATCCATACAATGCTGTTCCATTTCTTGCATTTTTCACATGTTCTTGAATTTGAATCCATTCCAAATAGAAATATTAGAAAAACTATAGCAAATGGTATTAGTATATATTTGTTGTTAGTTCCTATATATATTATTGCCAATATTATTATACATATTAATGGAATATAGTATAAAATTATTTTGTTTCTTTTACTTTCTTTTTCATTTCTTTCATATTCTTCTTTATCTATATCTCTTTTTTTAATTTTATTTATATTATTTTTCATATTATCTTTATAAAATATACCCATTGCAGCATATTTTATACTCCTTATTTTATATTTCTGCTTTTTTTATTTTTATCTTTTTACCTAATATATTATTAGATACATTTAAAAAATTGCACTCTGTATCTGTTAGATAAAATTCATCTGGATTGCCATTTCCTTTTCCATCAGTTATGCTTTCAAGATATTTTGCAATTACTGTTCCTGTATTAATTATTTCAACATTTGGCATCTCTTCTCTTATTATCTTCTCATACATTGGATAATGAGTACATCCTAATATAAGTGCATCTATATCTTTAAATTCTTTTAAATATTCTTTTATAGTAAGTCTAGCAATGTTGTTTTCTGTCCATCCCTCTTCTGCCATTGGTGCTAATAATGGACATGCCTTGCTTTGAATTTCTATACTTGAATCTGCTTTTTTTAAATTTCTTTCCCAGCTTCCACTTTTTATTGTTCCTCTTGTTGCTATAACTCCTATTTTCTTTATTCCTTTTGATTTTACATATTGAACTGTTGGATCTATTATTCCTATTATAGGTATCTTATATATTTCTTTTACTGTATCTAGTGCTTGGCTTGTTGCTGTTCCACATGCTATTACTATTGCCTTTACATTTTTCTTAAGCAAAAATTCAATATTATTTTTGCTTAATTCTATTATAGTTTCTTTGGTTTTAGATCCATACGGAAATCTTTTTGTGTCTCCTAAATATATTATTTGCTCTTGGGGCATATTCTTTTTTACTTCTTTATATACTGTAAGTCCTCCTACACCAGAGTCAAACATTCCAATCGGTCTATTGTCCATAATTATCTCCTATTTTTGTTTTTCTTATAATAACACATTATTAGCCCATTTTCAATAATATGAAAAAGAATGCTGATAAATTAGATTATCAACATTCTTTTTTGCTTAGATTAGTCCTATTTTCTTCATCATTTTTTTGCCTTGTTTTAGCATTTTATTTGGTCCTACAGTGTATTCTGTATATACCATAGCAGCTCCTGCAGTTATTATCATTCCTGTTATCATTCCTTTTACAAATTTCATTATTTATACCTCCTTATGGGTATTATGGCTTTTTTATATATTTTCTATACCATGAGATTGACTGAGAAAATGCTATTATTAATAGAAATATTGCAAAACATTTTTGAAGTATTTTTACATCTAATTTTGTTGCTACTATTGAACCTATTATTGCTCCAATTATTCCAAATGAGCTTAAGCATATTGCTATCTTCCAATCTATTCTTTTATTTTTGATGTTTATTATTGTGGCTATTATTGATGTTGGTATGAAAAATATTATGTTACATGATTGTGCTATTTTCTGATTTATTCCCATAAAACCTGTAAGTATCGTAATTAGAATACTTCCTCCTCCCATTCCAAGAGCTGTTACTATTCCTGAGATTATTCCTATAACTATATATATCATTTATTAAATATTAGTATTGAGGCATATATTAGAAATATGATGAATATTAGTGATAAATATTTATCTTTTATTTTATTCATTATATTTGATCCTATTATGCTTCCTACTATTCCTCCTATTCCACATAAGATTCCTATTTTCCAATCCACATTTCCTGAATTTTTGTAAGGAATTAAACTTGTTATAACCATTGGCAATATTGACATTATGGTTATTGCTCTTGCTTGTTTTTCATCTGTTTTTAAGAAATATATTAATCCTGGCACAGCAATAAGGCCGCCTCCTGATGCGAATAGTCCGCTGCAAAATCCTGTTATTATTCCTAATATAATTGATTTTCTTATCTTTTTCATAATTACTTCCTATTATTATTTTTTCTGTTTACTATTATTTTATTCAAAAAAAGCTAATTAAGTTTCTTCTACTTAATTAGCTTTATGTTATTTTTATTTCTTTTGGTTTTATTGTTTTTACTTTTGTTGATAATTCATATTCTCTTGCTTCATTCCATCTTTGAATTTTTATATTTTTATATGTGTCTAATACTTCATCATATTTTCTTTGTTCATCTTCCCATACTGAATCTGGTATTTTGTCAAATGCATTAAATACCTTTTCCGCTTCTGCTAAATATATTATTTGTTCTTGTGGTGACATTTTCTCATATCTTTTAGCGAATATTGCTAGTCTGTCTAAATCTTCATTAGCTTTAATAAACGAAACAAAGTCTTTTACTTTTATTCCTGCCATTTGAATCTGCGATATTGACGCTATTATTAGCAGTACTATTATTATCAGCAATATTACAATTATTGCAAGTATTTTCATACTCTTCTCCTTGTCTTTTGATTGTTCAAATTTATTATAGCATTTCGCAATAATTTTTACAACCACTTTTCTAATTTCTTCTCATTTTGCCCATTACTGAATTGTTATATAACAATTTGTTTTATAATTCCATATATTACTGATTTTATTTTATAATTTCCGTAGGAAGGAAGATATATGAGGACGCGTATAAAAAGCTTAAGAGAGGATAGTGACTTAACTCAAAAAGATTTAAGTAAATATTTGAATATAACTCAAGTTGCTTATTCATATTACGAACTTAATAAACGTAGTATTCCACTTGATTTACTTTCTAAGCTTGCAGATTTTTATCACGTTAGTGTTGATTATCTATTATACCGTACCGATATTCCATATCCTTATCCTAAAAATAAACAGAAAAGAACAAAAGAACCTATTCAAATATAGTATTACTGTTTTTTTATTATCTTTATTTCATAAAAAAGGACCTTAATTTAATTAAGATCCTTTTTAGTTATTTAATTATGATTTCATCATCTTTAGCTGTTACATTTATTTTTCCTTTTACCTTGCCATCTAGCATAGCATCTGCAATTTTGTCCTCAACCATTGTTTGTATTGCTCTTTTTAATGGTCTTGCACCATAAGCTTCATCTACACCTTTTTTTGCAATTAAGTCTTTTGCTTTATCATCAACTTTTAATTCAATGTTTTGTTCTTTCATTAATTTGCATACATTGTTAATTAATAAATCAACGATTTTTCTTATTTGCTCTCCTTCAAGTTTATGGAATACGATTATTTCGTCTATACGATTTAGAAATTCTGGTTTAAATTCTTTCTTTAATTCTCCCATTACTTCTTTTTTGATATTCTCATATTCTTTTTCTTTATCTTCAGTTTCCTTGCTGTCTATAAAACCTAATGATTTTTTATCAGTTATTAATCTTGCTCCAACATTTGATGTCATAATTATTACTGTATTTTTGAAGTTTACAGTTCTTCCTTGACTATCTGTTAATCTACCATCATCAAGTATCTGTAATAATAGGTTCATTACATCTGGATGAGCCTTCTCAATTTCATCAAATAATATAACTGAATATGGTTTTCTTCTTACCTTTTCTGTTAATTGTCCAGCTTCATCATATCCAACATATCCTGGAGGAGCACCTATAAGTTTAGCGGTCGAATGTGATTCCATATATTCTGACATATCAATTCTTATCATTGAGTCTTCTGAGCCAAATAAATTTTCAGCTAATGCTTTTGATAATTCTGTTTTTCCTACACCTGTTGGTCCTAAGAATAAGAATGATCCTATTGGTTTATTATGATCTTTAAGTCCCATTCTACTTCTCTTAATTGCCTTTGCTACTGCTGCTACTGCTTCGTCTTGTCCTATTACTCTTTTATGTAGATTTTCCTCTAATTTCTTTAATTTTTCATTTTCACTTTCTGAAACTTTGCTTACAGGAATACCTGTCCAAGATGCAACAACATCAGCTATATCATCATATTTTAAGATTTGTACCTCTTTTGAATTCTTTTGTTCCCATTCTTTTTTTGCTTTTTCATATTCTTTCTTTTTATTATTCTCTTTATCTCTTATACTAGCTGCTTTTTCAAATTCTTGTATACGTATAGCATCTTCTTTTTCTTTATCAAGTTTTTCAATTTCATCTTTGTATTTTTTTAGTTCATCTGGTTCTGTATAATTTCTCATTCTTACTCTTGATGCTGCTTCATCCATTAAGTCTATTGCTTTATCTGGTAAAAATCTATCATTTATATATCTTGATGATAATTCTACTGCTGCATTAATTGCTTCATCACTGATTTTTACATTGTGATGTGCTTCATATTTATCTCTTAATCCATGTAATATTTGGATTGTTTCTCCTTCGCTTGGTTCTTGGACTATTACTTGGCTAAATCTTCTTTCAAGTGCTGCATCTTTTTCTATATATTTTCTATATTCTTTTAAAGTTGTTGCACCGACTAATTGAATTTCACCTCTTGCTAATAATGGTTTTAAAATATTGGCTGCATCTATTGCACCTTCCGCAGATCCAGCGCCTACTATTGTATGAATCTCATCAATAAATAAAATTACATCTTTTGCTTTTTGAACTTCTTTTAAAGCTTTCTTTATTCTTTCTTCAAAATCACCTCTATATTTTGCACCTGCTACCATGTTTGATAGATCAACACTGACTACTCTTTTATTTTTTAAGCTTTCTGGCACTTCTCCTGCTACTATTTTCTCAGCTAGGCCTTCAATCACTGCTGTTTTTCCGACACCTGGTTCTCCTATTAAACATGGGTTATTTTTTGTTCTTCTTGATAAAATCTGGATTACTCTTTGAATTTCATCTTTTCTTCCTATTACAGGGTCTAATTTGCCTTCTTCTGCTTGTTTGGTTAAATCTGTTCCATATTGATTTAATGTTGGTGTTTGATTATAGCTTCCTGCATTTGAACTTCTTTCATTATTTGTGCTACTCATTTCATCTTCACTTACTAATTTCATAAGTTCACTATATATGTTTTGTGGATTTGCGTTTAAATCTATTAGTATTCTAGTTGCAACACAATCTCCTTCTCTTAATATTCCCAATAATAAATGTTCTGTTCCGATAAATTCATTTCCTGTTTTTCTCGCTTCTATAAAAGCATTTTCTATTATTTTTTTGCTTCTTGGTGTGAATCCTAGTTTTTCTGGATCTTCTATAGGTTCTCCAGTTCCTACAATTATATCTATCTCGTCTTTTATTCCCTCGGGAATTACTCCCTGATCTTCTAGCACTTTACTTGCAACTCCAGTGCCTTCTGCTGTTAGTCCATATAAAATATGTTCTGAACCAATGTAGTCATGTCCCATATCCATTGCAAGCTCTTGTGCTTCTTCAAGTGCTTTTTCAGCTCTTGCAGTAAATTTATAATACATATATATCCCTCCTTTTTTAAATTGTTGTGTTTCCACTTATTATGTTTTTGATAACTTTTGCTCTTTCTATATCCTGGTCATATTCTGATAAATTCTTTCCTGTTAGCTTTTGTAGATTTGCTGGTTTTGTATATAGATTTAATTCAGCTATTTTCTGGTCATTTAATTCTTTAATAACTCCTAAATCGGTTCCCATTTTTACCATTGATAACAAATCTATTGCTTCATCTTCAGATATTTTTCTTGCATTTGTTAATATTCCATAATCTCTATATACTTTGTCTTCAAATTCAATTTCTTTTTTTGCTAAAAATTTTCTTGCAATTCTTTCTTGTTCAATTATTTTTTGTGAAACAAGTTTTAGATTTTTAGTTATTTCTTTTTCAGTAACTCCTAATGTCTGGTTATTTGTTATTTGATAAAGTTGTCCTTTTATGTTGTCTTCTTCTTTGTTTACACCTCTAATGCTTATTCCTAAATTGTTTACTACATTTAAGATTTTTCTTAAGTTCCCTGTTAACTCTAGTGCTGGTATATGTGCGAGTACAGATACTTTTAGTCCTGTTCCTACATTTGTTGGACATGCTGTTAAGTATCCATATTGATGGTGGAAACTATAAGGTATAAATTCTTCTAACTTTTGATCTATCTCTATTGCTAGATTCATCAAATTCTCTAAGTCTAATCCTGAGCTAAATACTTGTAGTTTTATGTGATCTTCTTCATTTATTATTATACATATATTTTCTTCGTCATTTATCATTATGGCTGTATATGGATTTTTGCTCTTTGCAAATTCTAAGCTTATTAGATTTTTTTCAACAAGACATTGTTTGTTTAATTCATCAATATCTTTAAGTGGTATAAATTTTAATCCATATCCAAGAGCAGGTGTTATCTCTTTCATTTTTGTATATACTGCTTTTAATTCATCATTGCTACATTTTGATACAAAAGGAATTCCTTTTATATTACGTGATAATCTTACTCTTGAGCTTATTATTACATCTGATTCTTTTCCATTTTGCATATACCAATTAACCATTATTTATTCATCTCCTTTAGTTCATCTCTAATCTTTGCTGCATCTTCATATCTCTCTTCTTTGATAGCCTTTTTTAGATCTTCTTCTAGTTTTTCTTTTTTATGTTCTTCTTTGCTCTTTACTTTTTGCTCATCTTCTACTTTGATTTCTTCTGCTTTTCCTTTTGGAATTCTACCTATATGTTTTGCTGTTCCATGTAGATTCTTTAATAATGAATCTATTGGATCTGAGAATACATCATAGCATTCGCTACATCCAAATAGTCCTGTATTTATAAAGTCATTGTATGTCATTCCACAATTCTTGCATTTTACCTCATTTGTATGGAATGCTGGTAAAAATGCATGTTCTGCATAATCATTAAAGAAATCTCCTAATAAACTATGAAAACTTATTGGCATTTCAAATTCATCCATTCCAAGTTTTTTTGCACAATTGCTGCAAAGTGCAACTTCCTTTTTAACTCCATTAATTATTTGAGTATATCTAATGTTTGCTTCATTTTTTCCACAATTTTGACACAACATGTTCATTTCCTCCTTCAAAATTTATTAAACTAGGTTTATTAACATATTTTTAAATATGTCTGCTCGTAGTTCATCTTTTAAACTTTTTGCTTTTATAAGCACTTTATCATTTGTTGCTCCTTTTAGGAGCTTTGCTGTCTTTTTGTCTATGATTCCGTATTCTTCAAAATTATTGATGAATACGTCTGCTTCTTTTGATGTAAGTGTATTTCCAATGCTTGTTATTATATGCATTAGATAATCACTATGTGTTATGTTTACCTTCTGGATTTTTATATATCCACCTCCGCCTCTTTGGCTTTCTACATAATAGCCTTGCAGTGGTGTAAACCTAGTTGAAATTACATAGTTTATTTGCGATGGTACACAATTAAAATGTTCTGCTAAGTCATTTCTTTGAATCACTGCAGAGTTATCATCTGATAGCATGTCTTTTATAAAATTTTCTATTACATCTGATATTCTCACTTTGTTCCCATCTCCTTTTTCCATTTGTCGAATTTTGTCTTGTTTTGTCGTTTGACTTTGACTTTCTTTGACTTTTAATAGTATACTTCTTTTTGATTATTAGTACAATATTTATGGTAACTCATTTTCCTTTTTCTGTATTTATTCTGGCTTAATTTTATATAATTTTCTTATTTTTTCTCTTGTTTTCTTGTTTTTTCTTTATAATTTATAATTTTAGCTTTTATTTTTGGTGAAAGTCTTGTGAATTTGTCCTAAATTGCTTGAAAATTTTGTTTTTTATTTATATAATAAGAGTGTAAAATCTTTTATTTGAAAGGAGAGTTTTTTATGAATTTAAACATTACGGGAAAAGATTTTGATTTAACAGATGCTATCAGAAATTATATCAGTGAAAAGGTTAGTAAATTAACTAAGTATATTGGTGATGATTTTGATGCTACTGCAACATTGAAGATTGAAGGAAATGAACAAGTTGCTGAAATTAGAGTTTCATTTGATGGAGAGGTTATTAAGGCTGTTACAGCAAGTAAAGACTTATATTCTTCTATTGATAAAGATATTGAAATATTAGAAGGTCAAATTAGAAAAAGTAAAACTAAAAAAGACAAACAAAACATGACTAATACTATTAGATTTCAAGCTGCACAGTCTGCTAATGACGATGTAGAAATTGATGGTGAGATTATTAAGACTATTTATTATAGTATTAAGCCTCTTACAGCAGAAGATGCTAAATTAATATTAGAGGGAGATTCTAAGAATAAATTTTTACCATTTATAAATGTTGAAACTAATAAAGTTAATGTTATTTATAAATTAAAAGATGGTAAAAACTTCGGTATGTTAGAACCTGAAGCTTAGCTATTAATTAGCTTAATGAATACTAGAAACATATTGGTTTCTAGTATTTTTTTATAAAAAAATAAAGCCATATTAAACATTATGACTTTATTATCTAAATTATTCTGCTTTTTTTGTTGTCTTTTTAGCAGCTGTCTTCTTAGCTTTTGGAGCTTCTTCTTTTTCAGCTTTAGCTTCTGCTTTTTTAGCTGGAGCTTTTTTTGGTTCAGCTTTAACAGCTAATTTTTTCTCTAATCTAGATTTTTTTCTAGATGCTGCATTCTTAGAAATAACTCCTTTTGAAGCTGCATGATCTAATTCGCTCTTTGCTGAGTTTAATAATTCAATAGCATTAGCTTCTCCATTTTTGTTTGCTGCTTCGTATTTCTTAACAGCTGTTTTATATTCTGATTTTATCATATTGTTATTTAATGTTTTCTTTTCTGCAACTTTTACTCTTTTTATAGCTGACTTGATATTTGGCATTTTTTGCACCTCCTCTTAGTGTATTAGACTATAACGTTATTTATTATATCATGATTTTTATGTGAGTGCAAGTGTTTAATGTTAAAAATTATGGAAAAGTTGTATTTTTATGTATTTATTTTTCTTTTATAGTAAAGACGGGGATACTATATCAGCATGCCCGTCCTTTATCTAAATGTTCTTTAATTATTTATAACTATTTGTTAGCCATTTGTGATTCAGCTTGTTGGATCATTTTCTTTACCATGTTTCCACCGATTCTTCCAGCATCTTTTGCAGATATATCACCATTATATCCATCTTTTAAAGATACTCCAACTTCGTTTGCTACTTCATATTTGAACTTATTTAATGCGTCTGTAGCTTCTGGTACTACCTTATAGTTGCTATTGCTTGATGAATGTGCCATTTTTTTCACCTCCTGAAATTATTTCTATTCAAAAAGGTTAAATCATTTTAATTAGCATATTTTATATTCTATTTAAATTGATTTCCTTTTCACTATATATAATGTTCAAATATTTCTTTTTTACTCTGGTAATTTATGGACTAAAAAAGAGTTAAATTTTAATTTTTTAACTCTTTTTTTATTTTTTATTTTTTTAATTCTTCTAAGAACATTTTGTTTAGCATTTGTGGATTGGCCTTTCCTTTTGTTGCTTTCATCGCTTGTCCTACTAAAAATCCTAATGCTCTATCTTTTCCAGCTTTAAAATCTGCTATTGATTGTGGATTTGCTGATAAAACTTGTAATACTACATCTTTTATAGCTTTTTCATCTGATATCTGAATCCAGCCTTTTTCTTTTATTATGTCTTTTGGACTTCTTGGATTTTCAAATAATTCAACTAATACTTTTTTGCCTATGCTTGAACTTATTGTTCCTGCATCAATTAGTTCTACTAATTCTGCTAATTGTTCTGCTGTAAATGGAATCTGTTCTGGTTCGATTTCTTTTTCGTTTAATATTCTAGCTATGTCTGAATTTAACCAGTTACATACGGCTTTATAGTTCTTGCATATTTTTCCTGTTTTTTCAAAAATGTCTGATAATGCTTTTGAGCTTGTTAAATAGTTGCTATCTTTTTCAGATAAGTGTAATTCAGAAATGTATCTTGCTTTTCTGCTTTCTGGCATTTCTGGTAGTTCTTTTCTTATATTTTCAATATATTCGTCTGATAATCGTATTGCAACTAAGTCTGGCTCTGGAAAATATCTGTAATCTTGAGCATCTTCTTTGTCTCTCATTTCAAATGTCTGTCCTTCTATGTCATCCCATCTGCGAGTTTCCTGTATGATTGTTCTTCCATGCTCTAATTCATTTATTTGTCTTTCTTTTTCATATTCAATTGCCCTTTGTATTGATTTGAAAGAGTTCATATTCTTCATTTCGCATCTTGTTCCAAAAGGTTCATCTTTTTTATGTACTGAAACATTGACATCTGCTCTTAATGATCCTTCTTGCATTTTGCAATCTGATACTTCTATATATTGTAATATTGATTTTAATTTCTTTAAATATCTATCTGCTTCACCACTTGAACGTAAATCTGGTTCTGATACTATTTCTATTAAAGGAACTCCAGCTCTATTTAAGTCTACCAAACTTCCACCTGTAAATTCATTGTGATTTAGCTTTCCTGCATCCTCTTCTATATGAATTCTCAAAATTCTAACTTTTTTAGGATTTCCATTATCATCTTCAATTTCTATATATCCATTATTACATAATGGTTTATCAAACTGTGAAATTTGATATGATTTTGGAAGATCTGGATAAAAATAGTTTTTTCTATCATTTTTACTATCTTGTGATATTGAGCAATTTGTTGCAAGTCCTGCTTTTACTGCATATTCAACAACTTTTTCATTTAGTACTGGTAATGCTCCTGGCATTGCCATACATACTGGACATACATGTGTATTTGGATCAGCACCAAATTCTGTTGGACATGAGCAAAATATCTTTGTTTTTGTTGATAATTCCGCATGTACTTCTAGTCCAATTATCTCTTCATAATCCTGGTTTGCCATTATTTTTCCTCCTATTATTAATCACTTATTATTCCATAAGCATATTTCATTGATAGTATTCTTTCTACTGCATTATCTATCAATTCTATATCTATTTTTCCCGCATTTATTTCATCTAAAACTTCTTGCTTTTGCGCTAAAAAGTCTGATGATATTATCATGTCATTTCCTGCTAATACAGCTTGCACAGCTGCTTCATTATTTTCTGCATATTTTTTTACAGCATCCATTGCTAAGTCATCTGTAATAACTACTCCTGTAAAGTTTAATTTATTTCTTAAAATTTCATGTACATTTTTTGATAATGATGCTGGCATTGTACTATCCATGCATTTTACTATATTATGATTTACTAGTATACATGGAGTTCCATTTTGTATTCCACTTTGAAAAGGTATAAAATCTGTTTGTTCAAATTCTTCCATTGTTCTTTCGTCTATTGCTATTCCTGTATGTGTATCAACATTATCTCCATATCCAGGAAAGTGTTTAAGTACTGATATTATATTTGACTGTTTCATATTTTTTACAATTTCTGCAATGTAATTTGCTGTTGTTTGAACATCTTGTCCTAAAGTTCTTTTATAAATGAATGCATTGGTGTTTGATGTAATATCTGCAACTGGTGCTAAATTCATATTAATTCCAAGACTTTTTAGCAATCCTGATTTTTCTTCGGAGTCTTGCAATACTGCATCTATTCCACCTTTATTATAAATTTCCTGTGGTGATAAAAACTTAGAGCTTCTAAATGCTTTATGGGAACTTACTCTTACAACTGTTCCTCCTTCTTCATCTACTCCTAATATCATTTTTATTTTGCTTGCTTTTTGATCGTTTTCAAGCTCAGAAATTATTTTGCTTTTGGTCTTATTATCAAAATCTCTTCCAAATAAAATATAACCACCGGGGTTTCCATCTTCAATCTCATTTGTTACTCCTGAAGATGGATATCTTGCTAAAAACATTTGTCCAACTTTTTCTTCTAAAGTCATTTTGCTCATTATTTGCTTGACTTTTTCTTTGCATTCAATTATTGAACTGTTATCAGTTACTTTATTATTTTTATTTACTACATTACTTATATAATTCTCATTTATATTATTTGTAGTTTCATCTATTATATTATTGATTATATTATTTTGTTCAACTTTATTATTAATTATATCAATAGCTATAAATATAGCTACAATTATAAGACAAATCACAATGATTTTTACAGATTTTTTCATCTTTATCTCCAATCATTTTATTTTTTGAATTCTGGTTTATGATTTTGTCTAAATTGTATTTTCTGTTCAAATGTGTAAGCTGCATTTAGTAGTTTAGCTTCACTGAATCTATCTCCTATTAATTGCATTCCTACTGGCATTCCATTTTTATCTACTCCGCAAGGTATTGAGATTGCTGGTACACTTGCGATGTTTATTGAAACTGTACAGATATCTGCTAGATACATTTCAATTGGATTATTTGATTTTGATCCAATCTCAAATGCTGTTGTTGGTGCTACTGGAGTTAATAATACATCATATTTTTTAAAGTTTTCATCAAATTGCTTTTTTACGAATGTACGAACTTTTTGTGCTTTTTTATAATATGCATCATAATATCCTGATGATAATACATAAGTTCCAAGAATTATTCTTCTCTTTACTTCTTCTCCGAAAGCTTCTGTTCTTGACTTTCTGTATAATTCTTTTAGATTTGTAAAGTCTTTTGCTCTATATCCATAGCGTATTCCATCAAATCTGCCTAAATTTGAACTTGCTTCTGCACATGCAATTATATAATATGTTGCTAAAGCATATTCAGCTATGTCTAGTGAACATTCTTCAACTTTTGCTCCTAATTGTTTATATGTCTCTATTGCATTTTGTAGCTGCTCTTTAACATCATCTTGTATTCCTTCTCCAAAGAATTCTTTTGGTACTCCAATTCTTAATCCTTTTACATCATTTTTTAATGCTGCTACATAATCCTCTTTTGGTCTATCGTATGATGTAGAGTCTTTTTCATCATGTCCTGTTATTATATTTAATAACATTGCTGAATCTCGCACATCTTTTGTGATTGGTCCAATTTGATCTAGTGATGATGCAAATGCAACTAATCCATATCTTGAAACTAATCCATAAGTTGGTTTTAATCCTACTACTCCACAAAATGCTGCTGGTTCACGTATTGATCCTCCTGTGTCTGAGCCAAGTGCCCATGGTACCATATCTGCGGCAACCGCTGCTGCACTTCCTCCAGATGATCCGCCTGGTACTTTATTTAGATTCCATGGATTATGTGTAATCTTTATTGCTGAATTTTCTGTTGAACTTCCCATTGCAAATTCATCCATATTTAGCTTGCCTAGCATTGGTAATTCTTCTTTATTTATTTTTTCCATTACTGTTGCATCATAAGGTGATACAAAGTTTTCAAGCATTTTTGAGCTACATGTTGTTAATACATTTTTTGTACATATATTGTCTTTTATTCCTATTGGGATTCCCTCTAATGTTCCTTTTTCTCTATTTTTGTCTATTTCTTTAGATTTCTGAATTGCAGATTCTATTGTTGTCGTTACAAATGCTTGTACTTCTGGCTCTTTTTCTTTAATTCTATCTGCATACGCATTTGTTATTTCTTCTGCTGTTAATTCATTATTGTCTAACTTTTCTTTTAATTCCCATGCTGTAAGACTAGTTATATCTTTCATTAATCTTCTCCTCTCTTAGTTTATGTGTTTTAAAACATTTTGTAAAATCTCATCATTTATGTCTTCTATTGTTCTAATTTGATTATATTTTACACATTGTATTTCTGTCCATTTATATTGTTTTGATAATTCACATGCCGCTTCATACGATTCTTTTAAATATTCTTCATCCTTTTCATGTATGTCTTTTTTAGTTTCATGTGTTATCTTGTTTTCTCTATCTTTCATTAATTTTTCTGAATATTCTATTGGCATGTTTAAGAAGAATACTTCTGTTGGAATTGGTAGTTCATATAATTTAAATTCAAAGTCCCATAACCATTCTATGAATTTATCTCTTTCTTTTTTATCTCTTATCTTTCCTGCTTGATGAACCATATTGGATGTTGTATATCTATCAGCAATTATTATTCCACCATTTTCATAGTATTCTTCAAGATATCTTTTATATGTAGCATATCTATCTGCAGCAAAAAATGTTGATGCAATATATGGACTGATTTTTTTTGCATCTGTTCCAAATTCCCCATTTAGATACATTTTTACTAATGCAGAAGAATCATTTTCGTAGTTTGGAAAACTTACTGATTTAAAATCTATATTTTTTTCTTTTAATCTTTTTTGCAATAATGTACTTTGTGTTTGTTTTCCACTTCCATCAGTTCCTTCTATGACAAATAATTTTCCCATTTTTATTTCCTCGCTTATTTATTCAATTACTTTTGGAATTTTTAACATATTTCTTTCTACTGAAGGTGCATTTGCCATAAGTCCTTCTTTATTATCAAATTCTACAACTTCATCTTTTCTGAACACATTATAATTATCATTTGCGCCTATAGTTTCATCTAGTTTTGATGTATCTATTTTATCTAATTTCTTTGTGTAGTTTAATATGTCTTCTAGATTTTTCAAATATTTGTCTGTATCATTTTCACTTATTTCAAGGTCAGCTAAATTTGCAATATGCATTAATTCTTCTTTGCTTACTTTCATGTATTTTCCTCCTTACTTATGTAATCTATTTTACCTTTTTTTTGCTCATTTTTCAATAGTTTCAGACCAAAAAAATACAAACCTATTATCTTATTATAGGTTTGTATCTTTTAACTATTCACTTTTTATTAAATCTGTTCCTTTACTTTGATAAAATATATTATTTGCTTTATCATATAGTCCTACTTTTTCATTCATATATGCTGGTACAAAATCTCTAATTATTTCATCATCTTTTAGAATTTGTACATTATATAACTTGTATTTTCCATAGTTATCTATATTTGTATATGGTGTTTGATAACTTGCCATTAAGTATATATTTCCATTGGCTGAAAAATTAGCTTCTGTTTCAGTAGACTGCAATTCTCCATTTAAATATATTTTATTTCTATTTGCATATATATTGTACTTAGTGTTTGTTGCAAGTGTTGTGTTTAGTGTATCCATTCCAGTGTTATAGTCAAATCTGAATTTCTGTTCAGAAGCAACTGCAAATAATGTATAGCTATTATTTTGGTATCCATTTCTTGAACAGAATAATGCTGCATTATTTTGTAATGAAGTAAATTCCACAGTCATCTTTATTTCTGTTGATTGATCCGCTTTTACCCCTGTATCAATATACTGACTACCATTGCATTCTATATATTCCAAAGCTGTATATTTATTGTCTTTAATCATTTTGCGTTTTTCTTCTTGCTCTATATATGCAGTTTCTAAGTCTCCATCATACGCTTGTTGTAATTGTTTTGTTTCTGCTAATTGTGCTTTTCTTTTTGATATAATAAATGTTAGATATGCTGATAATATTGCTATTATAAATAGCACTGTTACTAGTACAATTAAAGTTACTGATCCTTGTTCACTTTTTTTCATATCTTTTTCTCTCTTTCTTCTATATTCATTTTAGTATTACTAAAATTATTTTTCTTTAGTTTTTCTTTTTCTAGTTGTAGCTTTTTTCTTAGTTGTTTTTGCTTTTTTAGTGGCTCTTTTCTTTGCCGCTTTTTCTTTGTTTAATTCTTTTTCAATTTCTGGATCCCATTTTTCTCCTAGTTTTGGTTTGTTCCATGAAATAAATTTGCAAGAGTTCGGATCTTCTTGATTATTTTTTGAGCATATATAATAGTTCTTTCCTCTTTTTGTTTTTCTTACATATACTTCTGATCCGCATACAGGACATGGTACCTCAATTTTTTCTACAAATGGCTTGATGTTTTTGCATTCTGGATATCCTGGACAAGCTAAGAATTTTCCATATCTTCCATATTTTATTACCATCATTTTTCCGCATTTCTCACATTGTACATTTGATACTTCGTCTTGTATATGTACATGCTCTAATTCTGCATCTACTTTATCAAGTTCTTGCTTAAATGGTCCATAAAATTCTCGTATTACTTGTTTCCAATCTTCTTTTCCGTCTGCGATTTTATCAAATTGATTTTCTATGTCTGCTGTAAATTCTACATTTATTATATCTTTAAAATTTTCTGTTAATAGTTTGTTTACTACTTTTCCTAATTCTGTTGGGACTAATTGTTTTTGTTGTCTTTCTATATATCTTCTGTCTATTATTGTTGAAATTATTGTTGCATACGTACTTGGTCTTCCAATTCCTTTTTCTTCAAGTGCTTTTACTAAACTTGCTTCTGTATATCTTGCTGGTGGTTCTGTAAAGCTTTGTTTTGAATCTATTTTCTCTTTCTTTACTTCTTCTCCTTGTTGTAGTTCTGGAATACTAGTTTCGTCATCTTCATTATCTTTTTCATCTTTGTCTTCTACGTATAATGTCATAAATCCTTTAAATTTAAGTGTTTGTCCACTTGCTCTAAAGTTGTATACGCCATTTTCCGTATTTGTATCTATATTAGCTGTTATAGTGTCATATACTGCTGCTGACATTTGACTTGCTATAAATCTATTATAAATTAATCTGTATAGTTTAAATTGCTCTGGTGTTAATGAATCTTTTATTTTCTCTGGTGTTAGTTCTATATATGTTGGTCGTATACCTTCGTGAGCATCTTGTGCTCCTGCCTTTGTTTTATAATATCTGTTTTCATAATAGTTTGCACCATATTTTTCTGTAATATGCACTTTAGCTGCTGCTCTTGCTTCTTCTGATATTCTTGTTGAATCAGTTCTCATATATGTTATTAAACCTACTGAGCCTTTTTCTGGTACTTTTACACCTTCATATAAACCTTGTGCAATATTCATTGTTCTTTTTATTGCAAATCCTAGTTTTCTTGATGCTTCTTGTTGCATTGTACTTGTTGTAAATGGTGGAGCTGGAGTTCTTTTTTTCTGTCCTTTTTTTACGTCAGTTACAATATATTTTCCATTTTCTATTGCTGATAATATTTGTTTAACTTGTTCTTCATTATGTAGTTCTATCTTTTTTCCGTTTTGCCCATATAATTTTGCAACAAATTTATTATCCTCTTTTGATAATGTTACATATATATTCCAATATTCTTCTGGGACAAAGTTCTCTATTTCGTTTTCTCTATCAACAATTAACTTTACAGCAACAGATTGTACACGTCCTGCTGATAATCCTCTTTTTACCTTTTTCCATAAAATTGGGCTTATTTGATATCCAACTATTCTGTCTAACACTCTTCTTGCTTGTTGTGCATCTGTTAAATTCATATCAATTTTTCTAGGCTCTTTTATACATTTCTGGACAGTTTCTTTTGTTATTTCATTAAATGTTACTCTACATACGCTGTCTTCTGGTATTCCTAATATATATGCTAAATGCCATGCTATTGCCTCCCCTTCACGATCAGGGTCGGTTGCAAGATATACTTTTTCTACACTTTTTGCATCTTTTTTTAGTGAATTGATTAATGGTGCTTTTCCTCTAATATTAATATATTCTGGTTCAAAGTCATGTTCAATATCAACTCCTAATTTAGATTTTGGTAAATCTCTAACATGTCCCATTGAAGCAACTACTTTTACATCACTTCCTAGAAATTTTTTTATTGTATTTGCTTTTGCTGGTGACTCAACTATTATCAATTTCTTTGCCATTACACTTTTCCTGTTTTCTTATCTGTATTTAAGTTTTTTAGGAAAACTTATTAAACCTTATATCTTAATTGCTGATATTATTTCTTTATATATATTTTCTTCTACATTATTTATTGAAAGATTTTGTGACTCTTCTCCCATTTTTGTTAATTTGCCTTCTTCTTTTACAATTGTTTCTATTGTACCATGTAGTTTATCAGCTGTTAATTCTTTGTCTAGTATTACTTTTGCAGCTCCTGCTTTTTCTAATATCCTAGCATTATATTCTTGATGATTTTCTGCTGCATATGGAAATGGTATAAATATTGCTGGTTTTCCTACTTTTTCTATTTCAGTTACTGTCATTGCACCACTTCTGCATACTACCAAATCAGCAATGTTCATTACTTCTTCCATATTATATATATATGGCACTGCTTTTATACCATCTATGTTTTCAATGTCTATCTTTTCTCTTGCTAATTCTTCTTTTACTACTTTATATTGGTATGGTCCTGCCGCCCATATAATTTGATAATCTTTGTTCTTTTTTTCTTTAATTATTTTTACTATACTATTATTTATGCTTTCTGCCCCTTGGCTTCCTCCAAATACTAATACTAATGGTTTGTTTTCTTCAAATCCCATTTGTTTCTTTTTTTGTTTTATTTGTTCCCTACTAAAATGCAGATTTTTTACTTTAGTTGGTGTTCCTGTTGTTATTACATTTACACCTTTAGGTAGTCTTTGTTTTGCTTCTTTAAATCCGACTAATATTTTTACTGCCTTTTTTGCCATTAGTTTAGTTGCAACTCCTGGTAACACATTACTTTCATGTATTATGTATGGTACTTTTTGCTTTTGAGCAGCCCTGCATACTGATACACAAATATATCCTCCTGTACCAATTATAATATCTGGTTTAAATTCTTGTATTATTTTTTCCGCTTCTTTTATTGATTGTATTGTTTTAAATAGTCTTTGTATATTTTTTAAAGTTAAGCTTCTCGAAATTCCATAGCTTTGGATTGTTTTTAATTCATATCCAGCACGTGGTACCAAGTCGTTTTCTAATCCTCTATTTGTCCCTATAAATATTATTTTCGAATCTGGCTCTTCGTACATTATTTTGTTTGCAATCGCTATTCCTGGATTAATATGTCCACCTGTTCCGGCAGCTGCTATTATAACTTTCAAGATTTACCTCCACATTTTATATTTTTTTAGCTGATTTTGATATATTTAATAATATACCTATACATCCTAATAATATCATTAAAGAACTTCCGCCATAACTTAAGAATGGTAGTGAAATACCTGTGTTTGGTATTGTATTTGTTACTACCGCAATATTTAGTATTGCTTGTATTGCTATTAATGCTGTTATTCCTACTGCAACAAGACTTCCAAAGTTATCTTCCGCCCTCATTGCAATTAATACTCCTCTTATTACTAATATCGAAAATAAGATTAATACTGCTACACATCCTACAAAGCCTAATTCTTCTGCTAGTATTGCAAATATGAAGTCATTGTGTGCTTCTGGTATATATAAATATTTTTGTTTACTTTCTCCTAGTCCTACTCCAAATAATCCACCTGATCCTATTGCATATAATCCTTGTGAAGTCTGGTATGCTGTTCCGCTTGTATTTTCCCATATATGTAACCATGCATCAATTCTATCTGAACGGAATCCTGATGTTATTTTGTCTCTAAAAAATATTAATGCTCCAACTGCAGCACAAACTGCTGCACAGACTGTTCCCATTATGTATTTTAATGGGCAACCTCCCATTATTATTATCATACACATTACAAATGATATTACTAAACCTGCACTTAAGTGGTTTTGTACTACTAATAGTATAAGTACTGGTATTGCTACTCCTATTAGTGGTTTTATACAACCTCCCCATAGAGTATTTAATTTATTTTTTGAATCGCTATAATATCCTGCATACGCTATTATTAATCCTATCTTGGTTATTTCTGATGGTTGTATCTGAAATCCCAATATACTTATCCATCTTCTTGCACCATTATTTTCGATGCCTATTTTAGGAATTAATACTGTAAATAATATAGCTATTGAGAAAATATAAATTATCTTATAAAATTTTTTGTATATTTTATAATTTATTTTTGATAGTATAATCATTAATGTAAATCCTAATATTGCAGCTTTTGCTTGTGTTTTTACAAAAATATAGCTATCATTATAATTGGATAATGCTGACGGTGCACTTGCAGATAATACCATTACTATTCCTAAAGCAACTAATATTAGAACTACTATCAATAATGGCATATCTATCTTGCTTGTTGATTGTAGTTTTGTTATTTTTTGAGTTGCTTTTGAAGTTTCAATGTTGGCTTTTATTGGCGTTATTTTTTTCTTATTTTTATGTACTTTTGATTCAGTTGTTTTATTTATATTACTTTCTTCTCGCAACTCTTGTTCTAGTTCGTTTTGAACAATTGCCTTAGTTCTATTTATTCGTGCAACCCTTGCTTTTGCTTTTTTATTTTTGTCTGCTTTTGACTTTTTGTTTTCCATCAAGCAAAGCGTCTCCTTTCGTTTTATTATAAAGCTAATATTCCTATAATTGAAGCTACTAATGTAATTAAGCTAAATACTGATACTATCTTATTTTCATTCCATCCACTTAATTCGAAGTGATGATGAATTGGTGACATTTTAAATAGTCTCTTTTTTGTTTTTTTATAATAAGAAACTTGCAATATAACTGATAATGTTTCTATTATTGGTATTATTGCTATTATTAGTAGCAATAATGGTAGTTTTAAATATAATGAGATTCCTGCTATTGCGCCTCCAAGTAGTAAAGATCCTGTGTCTCCCATGAATATATGAGCTGGGTGTAAGTTAAATAATAAGAATCCTAGTCCTGCTCCAACTACTATACATCCAAATATTGTTGTCTCTTTTATATTCCATATTATTGATATTACTGTTAAACATGTTAATATTATTGTTGTTACACTTGTTGCTAGTCCGTCTATACCATCTGTTAAATTTACAGCATTTGTTGTAGCTAAAATTACAACTACTGCAAATGGTATGTAAATCCATACTGGTAGTTCTATTGATTTTTTTATAAATGGAATGTATATGTCTGTTCCATTTTGAAATGCGAATACAAGCATTGCTACATATGCTATTGAAATTATTAATAATCCAGCCATTTTTGCTTTTGGACTTAATCCATCTGTGTTATGTAATATTACTTTTTTAAAATCGTCTACAAACCCAACTAAGCCAAATCCTATTGTTACAAATATCATTGGTAGTAGTCTTGTTGCTATTTCTGGTTCTGATGCAGAATAATCTATGTATAGAAATGCACTTATTATCAATGTTGATATTATTAATATTATTCCTCCCATTGTAGGAGTTCCTTTTTTACTTAAATGTGATTGTGGTCCTTCTTCTCTTTCTGACTGTCCTACTTTTAGTCTTCTTAATATTGGTATTACTATCATTGAGATTACTGTACTTGCAACAAATGATAATAGTAATATCTTTACCTGAAAGCTCATTTATTTTCCTCCCTAAAAGCTATGCTTTTATTCTTTTACTTCTGGATTTTCCATTTTATCAATTATTTCTTTTATTATTACTCTTTCATCATAAGGATGTTTTACATGGTTAATTTCTTGGTATGTTTCATGTCCTTTTCCTGCTAAAACAATGATGTCATTTTTATTTGCCATTTTTATAGCTGCTTCTATTGCTTGTGTTCTGTCAACTATGCACTCATATTTTCCGTTTGTTTTCTTCATTCCTTCTTCAATTTCCCTAACTATTGTTTCTGGATCTTCTGTTCTTGGATTATCTGATGTAATAATTGTATAGTGTGCTATTTTTCCTGAGATTTCTCCCATTTGAGGTCTCTTTCCGTGATCTCTATCTCCTCCGCATCCAAATACAGATATTACTCTTCCTCTAGTATATGATTTTACTGCTTGCAAAATGCTTTGTAAACTTTCTGGTGAATGAGCATAGTCTATCATTATTGTTAATCCTAATTTGTTGTCTACAAGTTCACTTCTTCCTGGTACTCTTACTTCTTCAAGAGCTGCTTTTATACTTTCAGTATCACATCCTAATTTTTCTGCAACACAGATTGCAGCTAAGCTATTGTATACACTGAATCTTCCTGGAATATATGTTTTTATTCTTTCATTTTTTCCATTTAATTTTACTCTGAAATCTACATAAGAATTTGTGATTGTTATGTCTTTTGCCAAAACATTGCATTCATTATCTATTCCATAAGTTTTTATATTACATTCTGGTACTAATTTTGGTACTCGTACAGTTGCTATGTCATCAACATTTACAAATCCTGTTGGACACATTTTGAATAGTCTTAATTTTGCATTAAAGTAATCCTGCATATCAGGATGCTCTTTTGGGCTAATGTGATCTTCAGAGAAGTTAGTAAATACTCCTATATTAAAATCACTTCCATCTACTCTATGTAATTTTAAGCTTTGTGAAGATACTTCCATTACAACTGCTTGGCATCCTTCTTCAGCCATTTGAGCAAAGAAGCCTTGTAATTTTAAGCTGTCAGGTGTTGTTCTATCACTATCTTCTATTTTTTTATCTCCAATATATGTTGCTATTGTTCCTACTAAGCCCGTTTTTATTCCATGTTTTTCAAGTATTTTCTTTATCATGAATGTTGTTGTTGTTTTTCCTTTTGTTCCAGTTACTCCAATTAATTGAAACTTTCTTGATGGATTATCATAATAATTGCATGCACATTTTGCTAATGCTATTCTAGTATCTGGTGCAGTTATTAATGCTACATCCTCTGGGATTACTTTTATTACATCTTTTACTGATTCTTCATTTACAAGAATTGCTTTTGCTCCTGCTTCAACTGCTGCTGGTATAAATTTTACACCATCTACATCAAATCCTTTTATTGCAACAAATAAGTCTCCTGTTTTTACTTCTCTTGAGTCACTTGTTATCTTAGGTATCTCTAATTCTAAATTTCCTTTTGCTTTTAATCCTTCAATTCCTGTCAAAATTTTCTTTAATTCCATTTTGTTCTCCTTTTAAGAGTTATGTGACGAAAAGAATGATAATTATCATTTTTTTACGTTTATATTATATACCTAATATTATGAAAAAAACAAGATTATATTCAAATAATCTTGCTTTTTAGATATCTCATTTTAGTAAATTTCTAATTCTTGTCTGAATAAGTCTCCTCTTGTTGTATTTATATTTAAATTCTTATTCTTTTTTATTATTTGTTTAACTTTCCATAGTCCCAATCCATGATAAAACTTATCCTTTTTGCTAGTAAAACCTTTATCATATATCTTGTTAAGATCTATTAAATAATTCTTATATGCATTTTCTATTATTACTAAATTTCTGTTATTTATTTTGTCTTTTATGAATCTTATATTTATTACTTTATTTTCACAGTCTTTTGCCGCTTCTATTGCATTATCTAGTAATATGCCTAATATTCTGCATAAGTCATATGGTGAGATATTTAATTGATTTATATCTACAAATACATTAATTCTAAATCTAATTTTATATTCTTTTGCTTTTTTGAATTTATTATTTATTAACTGGTATACAGCTGGATTGTTTATGATTTCTTTGCTTAAGCTTCTGTTGTCATTCATTTCTTGGCATTCTCCTACTATTTCTGTATACATTTGCTTTAATCCATTTATGTCATTTGTCGATATGTATCCGCCCATTCCTTGCATTATGTTGTTAAAATCATGTCTAAATGATCGCACATTATCGTAATCTTCTTGTAGTCTTTCTTTGCTTTCTTCTAAGTCTACTATTGTTTCGTCTGCTTCATCCATTATAGATATATCTTTGGCAATGTTCATTACTGTTGCAAAATATAATAGTAGCATAGCATTTATTAGTACATATAAATATGTTGGTATTGTTGCAATATTAGTTATTGTTCCTAATTCTATAGACACTATTAATACTAGTGATAAAACTGATACTGCTATTATTTTTAGCTTATTTGCATCTTGTAATCCATCTCTTATCTGGAATCTTATATTTTTATTAATTGCTATTTTATATAGGATTAATTTTAGAGTGCATAAAATCATTGAGGCTACAATTTTATATTGATAGCCATCTATTTTGCCTATTGAAGAAGGTATTGTAGAAAACAATACTTTCATGATTAAAGTTTCTGTGATTAGAATTGTTGATATATTAATTTCTTCTGCTAAAATTGTCTTTTCAGTAGTCATGTCAAATACATACTTATACATAGTCATTACTACTATTATGTCGACGAATCTATAAGCTTCACTGTTTATAAAAATACGTGCAAGGCTCAGTATTATACCTTGTATCATTATTGCTTTGACTTCATTTTTAGTTTTTACATTAAATATTTGTATTACAATTTTATTGCTTATTATACTCCTTGCATATGTTGTAATAAAAATTAAAACAATAACAAATACTTTTAATGCTATCGTTTCTTTAGTGAATACCCATTTCATTAGTTTATAGCATTCCTTTCATTTTACATTTTGTACCATTTTACAACATATTTTTTATATTTTCAATACTTTTTTGACATTTTTTTACATTATTTTTTTAATTTTCTATATTATTTTTAGGAATTTCCAAGTATTCTAATACTTCTTTAAAAATCTTTCCTGCTACTGGTGCTGCAACAGCACCTCCAGAATGTCCCCCTTCCCCTTTTGGATCATATAATGTTACCAATACAACTACTTGTGGATTTTCAATAGGTGCAACTCCTATAAAAGATGTTACATATTTATTTGTATTTACTCCATCTTCTGATGTTCCTGTCTTTCCTCCTATTCTATATCCTTCAACTTTAGCATTTTTCCCTGTTCCTTCTGATACAACACTTTCCATCATACTTAATACATTTTGCGCAGTTTCTTCAGATATTACTTGTTCTTCCTCTTGTTTATCTATTGTTATTGTTTCGTCCTTTCCTATTATTTGCTTTACTAAATGTGGTTTTATATATCTACCTTTATTGGCTATTGTTGATAACATTGTTGCCATTTGTATTGGCGTTATTTCAAATCTTTGCCCAAATGCTATTGTTCCTAGTTCTACCGGTCCGACTTTTTCTTCTTTTAGAAATATCGAGCCTGCTTCTCCTGGTATGTCTATGCCTGTTATTCCAAAAAATCCAAATTTTCGCAAATAACTGTAATATGTTTTTACTCCTATTTTTTCTCCTAATCCTATGAATACAGGATTGCATGAGTTCATTAGTGCTTGCCTTAAGCTTTCTGATCCATGAGGTCTATAGTATCTCCAACATTTCATTTTAACTCCTGCTACATCTATATATCCTATACAACAAAATTCGCCAGCTTTATCAGTTGTTGTTATTCCTTCTTGTAATGCTGCAGAGGCTGTTACTAGTTTAAATGTTGAACCCGGTTCATACGTGTCTGATATTGCTTTATTTCTCCATAACATTTGCATTCTTTTATTTTGCTCTTCTTTAGATAATGTTTCATCTACTGCAAATGGATCATTTAAGTTGTAGTCTGGATATCCAGCTATAGCGAGTATTTCTCCATTTTGTGGATTCATTATTATTACATTTCCACCATCTGTACACTTATTATCTATGCATGCTTCTTTTAAATATTTCTCTGCTATACCCTGTACTGTTGCATTTATTGTTAATATAATGTCGTCTCCATCTGTTGGCTCATTATATTCTTCTGATGTATTTTTTATTACTTTTCCAGATGCATCTGTTATTCTACTAATTGAACCTTTTTTTCCTTTTAAATATTCTTCATATTTTGATTCAATTCCATTTAAGCCTTGATTGTCACTTCCGCAAAATCCTATAATCTGTGATGCTAAGTTGTTATATGGATAATATCTTTTTGTGTCTTCATCTATATTTATTCCTTCTGTAATATTGTTTTCTAACATCCATTTTCTTAATTCATTTGCTTTATCTTTTTCTATTTTTTTTGCAATATTTTCTATTGATGCTCTTTTGTTTACTTTCTTTAATGTTTTTTCATAATCTAGTTTAAATAGTTCTGATAGTTTTTTTGCAACTTTTTCTTTGTCCTCTTTTTTTATTCGCATTGGATTTATTGTTACTGTTTCCACTGTACTACTTACAGCAAGTATAGTTTTCCCAGTGTTGTCATATATTGTTCCTCTTCTTGGATTTACTTTTCTATCTGATGTTTGTTGATCATAAGCTTTTCTTGTAAGCATATCTCCATCTATAAATTGTATATACCCTATTCTAATTGTTAATCCAATAAATATCATTATTGTTAATATCATTGTAAATTTCATTAGTTTTTTTGTTGATTTTCTTCCTATCATATCATAGTCCTCCTATGATATGTATATTTTAGTCCATAAAAAATAGACCTTATTAACTTATTTCGTTAATATGATCTATTTTCCTTGTAATGTATTTAATAATTTCTGCCACCATAATTCGTCTTCTTCATTTTTTATTACTCTACTTGCTGAAGATTCAACATAATCTTTTTTTGGTAAATTTACATATACTTTTTGATTATTGTCTAGCTTTTGCATTCCTAATTTTTCTTGTGCAGCTTGTTCTATTGTGTTTATATTCATTCCTTGTTCTATGTTTACTTGTAGTTGTGCATTTACTTTTTGTATTTGTGCTAGTGTTGATTTCAATTTTTCTTTTTGTGTAAAACTTGAGTTTATTAATGCATAGCGATAACTAATTGTTAATAGTACTACAAATCCGACTGCTATCTCAATTATATGTTTTGCATTGTTCTTTGATTGAGCTAGTTGTTCTTGTCTTCTTTTTTTCTTATTTTCCATGTTCTGAGCTATTTCTTTTTTGTCAGTTTTAGTATGTTGTGGAAGATATTCTGGTTCTATTTTTCTAGGACTAGTCTCGTATTCATAGTATTCTATCATTTTAGTTATCACCTCTTTTCTTTTGATTTTTATTTCTTTTCTCTTCTTTCAAATATTCGTAGTTTTGCACTTTTGGCTCTACTATTTTCTTCTAATTCTTGTTTATTGGCCTCTATCGGTTTTTTTGTTATTATTTTTCCTAATGATTTATAATTACATATACAGTATGGAAGGTCTTTAGGACAAGTACATTTTCCTTGTGCATCTATAAAAGCATCTTTAACTGCTCTATCCTCAAGTGAATGGAAAGTAATAATACATAACCTTCCTCCCTCTTTTAAGCAATTAATTGAATTTATTACCGTATCATATAATGGTTGTATTTCATTGTTTACTTCTATTCTTATTGCTTGAAAAGTTCTTTTGGCTGGATGTCCATCTTTTGCATATGGTTTAGATTTTGCTATTATATCAGCTAGCATTTTTGTTGTCGTAATCTTTTGCTTTTTTCTTTCTATACATATATTTCTGGCAATTTGTCTTGAAAATTTTTCTTCACCATATTCATATATGATATTTGCTAATTTTTCTTCACTATATTCGTTTACTACATCCATTGCTGTTAAACTCTGAGTTTGATCCATTCTCATGTCTAAAATATTATCACTGTTGTAGCTAAATCCACGTTCTCTTTCATCTAATTGATATGATGACACGCCTAAATCTAGCAGAATACCATCTACCTTTTCGATAGATTGCTCTGTTAGTATTTCTTTTATATCATCATGATTTCCATGTATTAATTTAAAATTCTTGTAATCTTTTAAATTTTCCTTAGCTGCTTTTAGAGCTTCCTCATCTCTATCAATTCCGATAAGTAAGCCTTTTTCTGATAATTTTTCAATTATTTTTTTGCTATGTCCTGCTCCGCCTATTGTTCCATCTACATATATTCCATCAGGATTGATATTTAATCCCTGAATTGTTTCTTCTAATAGGACTGGAATGTGTTTAAATTCCAAACTTGCACCTCTTGTTTTTTCTAATTAAACTCCTCTATTGCAATAATTGGCATATATAATAATATATATGCCAATTACGTTTTTTCTTTTGTTATGCCCTTCTTTTGTATATATACATTATCTTTTGTTTGCATTAGATAATAGTTATATTTTGCAAATTCTTTTGTTTTTTACAATAGTTATAATCATCTTTTGTAAAAAAATTTGGAGATTTATCTTTTGTGTTTTCAAATTTTTATCTTTTGTTAATTTATCATTCAACTTTTTCTTTTGTTAAAAGTTCGTTTGGAGATTTGCTCTACTTTGAGCCTTTTGTCTTTTGTAAAGTAAATTTTTTATCCTTTGTTAATTTATATAAACTTTTTCAAGTTATATACGATTATATTCCTAACATTCCTAGGTTTGCCATGTTCTCAGCAATTTGATCTGCTGATATGTTTTCTTCACTGTTGTATTTCTTCCATTTGTCTCTATTCCAAATTTCAATTCTTGTACCTACACCAGTTATCATTGTTTCTTTCTCTAAAGTAGCATATTCTCGTAAATTACTTGAAATTAGGAACCTTCCTTGTTTATCTACCTCGCATTCCATTGCTCCTGATAAGAAGAATCTTACAAAGTCTCTTGCATTTTTATTAGTTAATGGTAGTGTTTTTAATTTTTCTTCAAAGTTGTTCCATTCTGTTTGTGAAAATCCAAATAAGCATCCGTCTAATCCTTTGGTAATTATGAACTTGTCACCCATGTCTTCTCTAAGCTTAGCAGGCATTATTAATCTGCCTTTGCTATCTATGGTGTGTTCGTATTCACCTATTAACAACTTTGGTTCACCTCCTACCACTTTACACCACTTTGTTCCACTTACAATTAAATTGTAATACATAAAAAAAGAAAATGCAATACCTTTTTCAAAAAATTTTTAAAAATTTTTCGACATTTTACGCATTTTCTTTATCAATCTTTATTTATCCTTTATTTTCCAATACTTTTATAGCTTTGTCTAAATGTTCATCTCTATTTTTTCTTCTATCTATTACATAAGTACTTCCATATATTGTTTTAGCCAGATGTTTTACTGCAGCTCCTGCTTCTCCTATTTCTAATGTGTTTCTAAATCTTTCCTTTGTAACTTCTACTACACCTATCGATATTGATGTTAGTGGAAATTGTTCAATTATACCTTTTCTATTTTCTACTTCAAGATATCCTCTTTCTAAATCATCTTTGTTAAAAAATCTAGGTAATCCAGCATCAAACTCTGCTATTATTCCTTGGCAAATTTCTTCATAATTATTTCCTTCTACTATTGCCATGAAGTCATCACCACCAATATGTCCGACGAAATTCTTTTCACAGTTTTCTTTTAATATATTGTTGCATATTGTTTTTGCTGTAAATTTTATTATTTCATCTCCATTAGCAAATCCATAAGTATCATTATATGCTTTAAAATTATCAAGATCCAAATACAGCATTGCAAAGTCATTTCCATTTTGTAATCTTTTTTTCATTTCTGCTTGTATTTGTATATTTCCCGGCAAACCAGTTAATGGACTTACTGTTCTATTTGAATTTAAGAGTCTTATTATATTTTTTATACTATAATATAATATTTCTTCGTTTATTGGTTGACTTAGAACTAATTCTACATCATTTTTTAGTATATCTATTATATGTTCTGTTTTATTATTAGAAGATATTATTATAATTGGTGTTATGGAATTGTCATTATTGCTTCTAATTTTTTTGCAATATTTTATTATATCTTCTTCTACACGATCTTCATTTATAACCAATATATCTGGTACATTTCTTAGTACACTTTCAATCTCATCTGGCTTATGTTTTACTATTTTTATTCCTTCGTCTTTCTTAAATATATTTGTTATCTTTTGTTCTATCTCTTCGTCTTTGTCAATCAAATAAACATATTTCATTATTTTACTCCTTTGCATTTTTTATACATTTGCTGTCATTGTTTTTGTTTCTGCGAGTCCATTTACATTGGTCACAGTGATTGTTATTGTATGATTTCCTGATGTTAAAGTTAATTCGGCTGTAATATTAGTTTGATTTATTGGTGTATCACCACTGTCTGTTACTTGTCCATCAACATTTATTGATAATGAACTTATTCCCTGATCATCTTCTGCTTCTATTATTAATTTTGAGTTACTTACTGATGCTTTGAATGTTGGTTTTGTATCTCCTATTATGTTTTCTGTTCTTGTTGTTTTGTTTTCTTCTTTATCTACTGCTATTACTGTAAGTTTGCTTTGCCCTTGTGGTACATCAATTTCTGCTGTTATTGTTTTTTTATCATCTGATGATACTTCTATTCTTGTTGGTTCATCATCGTTCCAAGCATAAGTCATATATCCCATTTCTGTATCATCTGTTGCTTTTATTTGAAGTTTGCTTCCTGATATTCCAATATCTATTGTTGGTTTATTGATGTCTGTGCTTTCATAGATATATTGCTTTTTGTATGTTGTTTTATTTCCATAGTAATCTACTACTGTCAAGTTCAATATATTATTTCCATTTGGAATTTGAATAGTTTCTTCAACTGAAATTTTTCCATTTCCCTGTACGGTTGTTGATTCTCCCTCGTTCCATCTATATGAATATTCTTTTATTGGTTTTTCTGTTCCTATTTTAATTGTTGCTTCTTTACCCATTTTCTCAATTTGTACTTGTGGTGTATCTTTTAAATTATTTTTCTTTGATATAAATGCATACGTTGATTTTCCAATTAAGACTATTCCAAATATGATTATGATTACACTAAATATTCTCATTACTTTTGTTATATCTGCTTTTTGTCCTCCAGAATATTTTGGATTTGTTTCTCTTGTTTTTTTTCTTTCTGGTTCTTGTCCTATTGCTAATATTTGATTCACTTTTTTCTCCTCATTTTATTTTTATTTTCTTTTGTTATTGTTATCAAATTTGCCTTTTTATATGCTTTTTTTGCATTATAGCATACTCATTTTTTAATGTAAACTGTTTTTCATAAAAATACACTATGTTTATTTTTCAAAACATAGTGTGTTTAAATTATATTATTTTATTATATAACGTATTTTTTAATAATTAATGCTCCTGCTCCGACTATTAGTACTATTCCAGCTGTTAATGCAATGTATTTTGGTGCAGATCCTGTTACTACTGTTAATGCAACTGGTGCATCATCTATATCATCTTCTCCTTCTTTTTTGTTATTTGGAGTTGAGTCTATGTCTGCTGTTCCACTTTCATTATAGTCTTCACTTATTTCTGCAACGTTTGTTTTTACTCCCATGTTTTCTTCATTATTTATCCATGTTAGTACTACATCTACTGTCGCTGATTCGCCTGGTTTTAACAAAGTATCTTTTAATTGGTCTGTTACTATTTTGCCATTTACTTCTTTCCATTTTGGATTGTCTGCTTGATTGAATTTTAATCCTTCTGGAATGTAGTCAGAAATCTCTTTTGCATATCCTTCGATTTCGCCTTCATTTGTAATTCTTATATAATATCTAAATTTTACGATTGTGTTTTCTATTCTCTTTTTATTAAGTTCTACTTTTACAACAGGTTCTGGATCTTGTTCAGCATAATGTCCTGTATCCATTTCCTTTTGTACACCATCTTCAATTAGTATTACTTGGCTTACCCATTTTCTTAATGCAAGATCAAAGTATTTTACATATATTTTTTCAATGTCTTGATCATCTTCTCCTTCATTCCATTTATCTGGAGTTGAATCTATATCAGTTACATCTTTATTATCTTTGTCTTTGTTTTTACTTATTTCTGCATGGTTTATTAATATTCTGTCTGATGTATTTGGTTCTAATACTTTGAAAGCAACTTTTACGTCTTTGTAATCTGGTTGTTGCATTGTCTCTTTGTCAAATGCTTTTAGTAAGTTATCACCTTCATTTTTTTCTTGTTCTTTTGATAAGTAATCTGTTCTGATCGTTGTAGCATTTTTTACATCTTGTGTAATGTTTCCATCTTTATCATACATTACCCATCTGTATTGTGTGTTTATACTATTATCTACAATAAATTGTAATCCATCTGGAATATCATCTTTTATTTCTGCTGCATATCCGCTTTGTGAGCCTTCATTATATATTCTTATTGTATAAATTACTGTATCATTTTGACATACTCTTACAGGTTCTTTTGTATGATTATAAGTAAATGTTGTTACTTCTTTTCCATCTACTATTGTTCCGAATTTTGATGTATCTACTTGTGGTATTCTATCTGTTATTTCTTGATCATTTACACTTGTTATGAATTTTCTTAATGCTAAATCAAATTTTTCTAATATTATTTTTTCGAAATCATCGTCATCTTCTTGTCCCTCATAGTAATAATCTTTGTCTGCTAAATCTTCTTTGTTGTTATCATTTCCTCTGTATTTTGGTAAATCAGTATCACTTGGAAGTGTTGCATTTTTTTGATTATCTCTATCTGTTAGTCCTGCATCATTTGATGATTTTGTAATTTCTGCAATATTTGTAATTTGCTTTAATGTTGGAGCATCTGCCTTAACTCTACATCTTATTTGTACTTCTTTATAGCTTAATGTTGTTTTGGTTGTGTCAAATGCTTTTATTAAATTTTCTTCTGCATCATGTTCTTTTGATAAATATGATGTTTTTATTGTTCTTTGTGTTTTGTCTGTACTATCTATTGTCCATAAATATTGTTGATTTAGTTTATCATCTGGTAAGAATTCTAATTCTGGTGGTAAATGATCTACTATTTCATCAACATATCCATCTATTTGACCTTCATTATATACTCTTATTGTATATGTTACTATGTCTCCTGCTTCAATACTTACAGGTTTCTTTATATGAGTATATTCTGCTGTTGTCTTTCCATTTAACAATGGTGAAACATTTACTATTGGAGTTCTTTCATATACTCCATTTGTTTTTAGTTCTGTATCATTTACTGCTGTTATGAATTTTCTTAATGCTAAGTCGAAATATTTTCCTGGTAATACTAAATCTTCATAGTCATCATCATCTTCATATCCCTTACCATTTGTTGATGTTCCTGGATTGTAATTATTCTTTTGGTCTTCTGTTATATTTGATGGTGTTGAATCTCTATCTGCTGCATCTGCTGAGTTTGATGCTTTTGTAATTTCTGCAACGTTCTTTAAATGTGTATCTGTTGATTTTGTTGTTGCTACTACTTTGCATTCAACTTGTACATCTTTGTAGCTTATTGTATATTGTCCACCTGCTGGTGATTTATCAAATGCTTTTATAAGATTTCCATCTGCATTTGTTGCTTTTGATAAATATGTTGTAGTTATCTTTCTACTATCTGTGCTGTCTGCTATCCAGCCATATTTTGCATTTACTTCGCTTTCACTACTTGGTATTAATTCAAGTCCTTCTGGTAAGTAGTCTACAATTTCATCAGCATATCCATCAATTCCACCTTCATTATATATTCTTATTGTATATAATATACGGTCATTTGTATTAACAGCTAAAGCATCTTTTGTATGTGTTTTTACTGCCGTAGTTCCATTATCTAATGCTGATGAGCTTCCTGTTGCAAGATTGCGTAAACTTTCTTGTGTTATTTTTGGCTCTCTTGATACTTTTACATTTACTCCATTTACTTGTGTTATGAATTTTCTTAATGCTAAATCGAATACTGGTTTTGTTATTTCTTGTGTATCTGTAACTTCAGCTGGCACATTTACTTTGCTTACTACTACTACTGGTTGTGATGTAGCAACTTGTGATGATGGAGTTGACCAGTATATTTGTGTTGTAACTTCTGATTCAGTATTTATTTGTAATTTTACATTTGTTACTGATGTATTTGAAGGTAAACTAATGTAGAAGTCTTTTCCTATATTTGATTTTATTTTATCTGTTGTTGTATTTCCAGTTAATTCTGTTTGTTTATCAGCTCCAACTAATGATACATTTTGTATCTCGTTTGTTCCGTTTAATACTTTTCCTGTTAATGTATAATTTGATCTTGTTTCAGTTAATTTGTATGGTCCTATTAAATAGTTGCTTCCATTTAAGGTAACTGTTGCTCTTGTTTTATCAAGTTCAACTGGTGATGCTGTTTGTATTGCTTTATATTCATAAGATCCTTGTTTTTGTGCTTCTGTTATTAAATATTCATATAATTTTGAAATTGGATTATCTACTTCATCTATATCATATTTGCTTCCTAAACTTACTCCTGTTGCACCATTTGATGAAGCAACTGAAAAAGTGTCATGTGCTGATGGTTGATAATCATCACCCTCATTTGTTATATACCAAATTGCTGCTTGTTGAATTACTTCCAATATATCTTTTAATTCGCTTTCATCTGTTATATATTGTGTGAAATCAGATTTTTCTAATCCTACTTTTTCTAATAGTTTATTTACTGATGCATCATCTTCTGGTATACAAATATTATCCAATAGCCATACTAGCTTATTATAATTTTCGCCTGATGGTAATGGCGCTTTGTATGTTGCATCAATACTTGATGGATCTTTTAAGTCAAAGTATTCTGTATATTTTACTATACTTCCTGATGATCCTACTGATCCAAATCCTACTCCATCTTTTAAGCAGTATATTGCTTGAGTGCTTTTTGATTGATCTTCTGCAGTTCCAGCACTATTATATTCTACAATTTTTATTACTGGAATTGAGCTTTTTGTTCCAGTTGTTGTCCCTGTTGTATAAAATCCTGTTGCTCTTCCATTTCCTTTGTTTTTTAGTCCTAAATATTTGCCAGATGTATCATGCATGGCAAAGTTACTCCCTGTTAGTGATAATGTCATTGCTATAATGCTTAAAAAAATCAAACTAATTTTTTTTACTTTATTCATCACTTATAATCCTTTCTTCCGTATATAATACGCCTATTTTTACATATATCATTATTATAAACTATTCTATCCTTAAAATCAACAGTTAGTCATAATTTTTTATTATTTTCTTTTGACATTTGCTGTCAATTTTATAAATTGTTTAATGTTTTGTTTAGTTTGGCTTTTTATAGCTATTGAAATCAAAAAAGAGAAAGTATTGATACTCAATTCTTTCTCTTTTTATTTGGAGGCGATAGTCAGGTTGAGTGTATCCTGTATTCCTCTTGTATTCTGTACTTTTGTGTTGAAAAAGCCTCATTCCAACACATTTTTAACCCAATATTTTTATAACACACTCTAAAAATTCATTGACAAATAATTTAATTAGGGTGTATAATATAGATAGAAAATGAGAACACAAATAATGCGTGTTACCCAATATAATT
>HF993633.1 GCA_000433915.1 Clostridium sp. CAG:793 | reverse complement strand
CATCTAAAATAGATTCTGATTTTTAGCTTATATTTTCCACGAATATTGGAGTTGTAATAATTTTTATTCAAATCATTTCTTAGCGTCTCTTCTAACATAAACATATTATTTTTCGTTAATAGTTTTTCATTATTTTAAACTATTTTTCGTTTATACAACAATCCACATATAAAAAAATAGCTCTGAACTTTCATTCAAAGCTATTTTCTATTAAATTCTATAAATTACTATCTATTAATACATTCCGCCCATTCCAGCGTCTGCGCCATTGTTTCCACAATTGCAATTCTTTTCTTCTGGAATTTCAGCAACTATACTTTCTGTTGTTAATATCATAGATGCAACTGATTCAGCATTTTGTAATGCACTTCTTGAAACTTTCATTGGATCAACGATTCCTGCTTTTTTCATGTCTACGTATTCTTCATGTTTTGCATCAAATCCAATTCCTTCTTTTTGTTTCTTTACATTTTCTAATATAACAGCTGGCTCTAGTCCTGCATTGATGGCAATTTGTCTAACTGGTTCTTCTAATGCTCTTAATATAATTTTTCCACCAATCTTTTCGTCACCAGTAAGTTCATTTACTGATTTTTGTAATTCTGGAATTATATTAATATATGCTGTTCCACCACCAGCTACGATTCCTTCTTCAACAGCTGCTCTTGTTGCAGATAAAGCATCTTCTATTCTTAATTTTCTATCTTTCATCTCAACTTCTGTTGCTGCACCAACACCAATTACAGCTACTCCACCAGCTAGTTTTGCTAGTCTTTCTTGTAATTGCTCTTTCTCATATTCACTCTTTTCATCTTTTATTTGAGCTCTTAATTGTCCAACTCTGTCAGCAATTTGTTGTTTATCTCCAGCACCATCAACTATAATTGTCTTATCTTTCTCAATTTTAACTTGTTTAGCTCTTCCTAATTGCTCTATACTTGTGTCTTTTAATTCAAGTCCTAAATCAGATGTAATTACTTCTCCACCTGTTAATATTGCAATGTCTTGTAGATAAGCTTTTCTCTTGTCACCATATCCAGGTGCTTTAACAGCTACAACATTCAATACTCCTCTTAATTTGTTTAATATTAATGTTGATAAAGCTTCTCCTTCAATATCATCACAAATTATTACTAATTTGCCTGACATCTTCATTAATCCTTCTAGTAATGGTAGAATTTCTTGTATATTATCAATCTTTTTATCTGTGATTAATATATAAGGATTATCCATATCAGCTGTCATTTTCTCTGTATCTGTAACCATATATGGTGATACATAACCTTTATCAAATTGCATTCCTTCAACAACATTTAATTCTGTATTTGATGTCTTTGATTCTTCTATTGTGATAACTCCATTTGTTGAAACTTTTTCCATTGCATCTGCAATTAAGTTTCCTACTTCTTCATTATCAGCAGAAATGCTTGCAACTCTTGCTATATCGTCTTTTCCACTTACTGGGACACTAATCTTCTTTAAGATTTCTACAGCTTTATTTGTTGTTTTATCCATACCTCTTTTTATAGCCATTGGATCTCCACCAGCTGCTACATTCTTTACTCCCTCTTTGATCATACTTTGAGCAAGTACTGTTGCAGTAGTAGTTCCATCTCCTGCTACATCATTTGTTTTTTCTGATACTTGTTTTACTAATTGAGCTCCCATATTTTCAAATTTATCAGGAAGTTCAATATCCTTTGCTATTGTAACACCATCATTAGTAATTAAAGGTGCTCCAAAACTTTTTCCTAATACTACATTTCTTCCTTTTGGTCCAAGTGTAACCTTAACTGTATCAGCTAATTTATTTACACCATTCAATAATTTTCTTCTGGCTTCCTCGCCATATTGTATATCCTTTGCCATAATTTCAATTCCTCCTTGTATACATTTAAGCTAAATCGCTTACTTTTTTATAAATTATTCAACTATTGCTAAGATATCACTTTGTCTTACAATAACATAGTCTGTTCCTTCATATTTTACTTCTGTTCCAGTATATTTATTTAATACTACTTTATCACCTTTTTTTACTACCATTGGTGTTTTCTTTCCATCAATTTCTTCACCAGGTCCTACTTCAATTACTTCTGCAATTTGTGGCTTTTCCTTACTTCCTGTTGTAAGAATTATTCCACTTTTAGTTGTTTCTTCTGCTTCTTGCATTTTTACAACAACTCTGTCACTTAATGGTTTTAACATAATAAATACCTCCTTATGATATGCTCTTTCTTTTAACATTTTGCCAGTCATCTAAACTATATGTTAAAATTTTATTTTTAGCACTCTTATTTAATGACTGCTAATAATTTATATCTTTTTTTAGCAATTGTCAATAGAGATTGCTAATTTTCACAAAACTTTCACATTCATGTATCAAGGCACTATATTTGCTTATTTTGCTTGCTCTTTCCTATCTAACTCTTCTACTTTTATTTTATTAAAATACCTTTGCCATTTATCAGTATCTATTACCTTTGCTTTTTCTTGTGTAAATCCTTTTAATAAGTGTATATTCGCATCTAGTCCAATATGCTTTCTAGCATACTCTTTAACGGCACACTGTGCAATTTTATCTTGATTATTCTTTTTGTATCTTGCAACTAGTAAAAAAATCTTTTGATCATTAGTTAGCCCCTTTATTTTCTCCATAAATTCCGCTTCGCTTAATTGCAATAATTCTCTAACCTTAAGTTCATCTTTTCGTTCTATACTATTTACAATTGATACTCTTAAATTATTAAGATACGTCCTTGATTCAGCATCAATATTACCTTTTAAAACATCATCAATTAATTGTACAGCATCCTCATTTCTTCCTTGTTTTATTAAAATTCTTGCTTGTTGGTTTGCAAATATTGCTATACCTTCTGGATATTTATTTTTTAAATTTTCTACATACCTACTAGCTTCTTCAATTTCGCCTTTTCTAATCATTATCTCCAATCGTAAGCTTTCAATTTTAGCAATGTCCTCAGCACTACTAGCTAAACCCTCTTCAATCATTTTCATTGCTAAATCATATTGTTTCAAACCTATTGCTTTCTTTATTTCGTATACCATATAATTCTCCTATTATCTATTAATTCAGTACCTTTTATTATAATACTTTTGTGGCATTACGTCAACCAATCACCTGATTGATTAATAACTATGATTTAAAAAATTTGTAGTAAATCTTCAATTCTTGACTATTTATATTTTTAGAAATATAATAAATGAAAATTTATAAGTAAAGGAGATTATATATGACACCTCATAATGAAGCTAAGTTGGAGGATATTGCCTCTACAGTATTAATGCCTGGGGACCCACTTAGAGCTAAGTACATTGCCGATAATTTTTTAACTGATGTTAAATTAATTAATTCAGTAAGAAACATGTATGGCTACACTGGATTATATAACGGTAAAAAAATAACTGTTTTTGCATCTGGTATGGGCATGCCAAGCATGGGAATATATTGCTACGAATTATACAAATTCTATAATGTGCAAAATATTATTAGAATTGGTTCATGTGGAGCTTATAGTCCTGTTTTAAATATTTTTGATACTTTATTAGTTGATAATAGTTATACAGAAGGAAATTTTGCTTATGCACTAGAAGGTGCAAACTGCCACACTATACAAGCAGATGAGTCACTTAATAATATAATAGAAAATTGTTCAAAAGAGCTTAATATTCCTATTGTAAAAGGAAATGTACTTTGCAGTGAAGTATTTGATTATTATGTAAAAAATATAGACGATCTTATATCACGCTTCCCTAAAGATTTAAATATTATCGGTGCTGAGATGGAGTCTTTTGCATTATTCTATACAGCTAAATATTTAAATAGAAAAGCTGCTTGTTTACTTACTGTTGTTGACTCTCATTATAAAAATCAAGCTATTACTGCTGAAGAAAGAGAAAAGTCGTTAAATAATATGATTGTATTATCTCTTGAAAGTGCCTTAAAAACTATATAACTAACATAGTCTAAAATCTAAAAAACGATATTGCTTTAATTACAATATCGTTTTTATTTATTATTTCTCTATATTATTAAGTAATAATCCCATTGAACCAACAACTTCTGATAAGCCAGGAAAAACTACATTTTCAAAATTATCGTCTATTACAATTTTCCATTTTCCAGACTCTTTTTTCAAAGTAATATTCTCTGTAACAGTCATTGTTCCTATTGATCCATCTCCTAAGCAATCACTTAGCAAACTTCTCTGTTCTTCACTCGTAATGTCCTCTCCTGCAACAAATTTCTGATATACTTGTTGAATCCATTTGTTTAAAGCATTTCTATAATTTTTATTAGTTCCCTCTATATTAATTGTTGCTGTATCACCTTGCGTTTTTACGGAATTAATCTTGTATTTAAAATCTTCAAAACATTTCTTTTCAAAATCTGATTGTCCTGTTGGATTTTCTATTCCTTCTGTTAACAATTCTAATATTGAACTATATGATACGTATGCATTTACATCATTAACATTTCTACTTTTTAATCCATTTAATGCCTTAGTTGCTGCATATTGAGGAGTGTGTAGATACCAGTATAATATTCCAGCAGCTGCTAGAATAATTACTAATATCATTATAGATATTCCTATCCATGCTTTTTTTATATTAATATCTTTTGTTTCATTTTGTTTTCTCATATATTCCACCTTATTACAATATATTTAAATGCTCTAATAATATTTTTATACCCATTAGTATTAAAATAACACCACCAAAGATTTCTGCTTTTTTTTCAAACTTATTGCCAAATACATTTCCTATTTTTACACCAATTATGCATATCACAAATGTTATAATTCCAACTATACACGTTTCTCTAATGATTCCTCCACCTAAGAACGCAAATGTCACTCCAACAGCCAGAGCATCTATACTTGTAGCTATTGCTAAAACTGACATCTCTTTAAATTCGACATTATCTGATACACTTTCAGAATTATTAGATACCGCTTCTTTTATCATATTGATTCCGATTATTCCAAGTAATATAAATGCAATCCAATGATCTATGTTTTCTATTACTGATTTAAACTGCATTCCAAGCAAATATCCTATAACCGGCATTACTGCTTGATATACACCAAAATATGTAGCAATAATTACTGCCTTTTTCATACTCATTTTCCTCATAGCTAAGCCTTTGCAAACAGAAACTGCAAAAGCATCCATTGCAAGGCCTATCGCTATGATAATTATCTCTGATAGTTTCATAATATTCCTTTACTAATTAACACATTATATTTGTGGCAACTAATATTAAAACTATAATTCCAAGTGTAATTCTGTACCATCCAAATACTTTGAAATCATGTTTTCTTATATAGTTCATAAAGAATTTTATTACAACTATTGATACAATAAATGATATAAATGTACCAACGATTAGAGCAATTAGTTCTTGACTTGTAAATGCTAAACCGAATTTCAAAACTTTTAATAAACTAGCGCCTGCCATTGCTGGTATTGCCAAATAAAAAGTGTATTCTGCTGCAACTTCTCTTGAAATTCCTATTAATAACGCTCCTATTATTGTTGCACCTGAACGCGATGTTCCTGGAAACAATCCAGCAATTATTTGAAATATTCCAATTATGATTGCATCTTTATATGTAAGATCTTTTATGCTATTTACACGAGGCTCTTTTCTTTTTGTACTTTCTATTACTAGAAAAGCTATACCTACAACAATTAGCATTATTGCTATACATGTTGGATTGTAGAAATGTACATCTGCCCACTCATCTAATTTTAGTACAACTATTAATATTGCTGGCACGCATGCTACAATTATTTTTCCCCATAAGTTTAATATATCTTTATCAAATTTTAGTTCTCTTCCACCATGCTTTGATTCTCTATATTTTAATGGCCATATATTTTTAAAATATAAAACAACTACTGCAAGTATTGCTCCTAACTGTATTACTACTTCGAACATATCCCAGAATCCAGCAGACAATCCCTCAAATCCAAGAAATCTCTCTGCTAATATCAAATGTCCTGTACTGCTTATTGGCAACCATTCAGTTATGCCTTCAATTATACCAAATACAATTGCTTTGATTATATTTAACATATTATCCCTCTTTCCTTTTACTATAATTATTACATTTTTCATTTTTTATGAATTTTGCCTTTTTATTTTATCATTATAAAAATATATTGTAAATATTTTTCAGAAATGTTATAATCTTTATTAGATGCTAAAGAAATTTAAGGAGGATTTTTATGGAAGATTACGCAGATGTTTTTAATATGGTTAATAGAGGGCATAGAAACGCAAAAGTTAATGAATTTTCAAATACTATGCAATATAGTAAAGTCCCTTCAGCAAGAAGTACATCAAGCCAAACCCATACCTATAAAGCAAAGAAAAGCCAAATTGCTAAACAAAAGTCTAAGCCTTCAACAAGATTGAAAGCTATGGCTATTGCTGGTGCTGCACTTACTGGTTTATTAACTATATCATTTATAATAAAACCTAAAGAAAACAAGGATATTGATTCTTCAAGAATATCAGCAATAACCCAAGATTATAATGCTTTAAGTAAAACCAATTTATCTGCTGATTCATTAAATTCTTTAAATGAGTATGTAAATGAAATGAATGAACTTAAAAATTCTGATGAAATTACTTCTGAAGATATGGATAAAGCAAATCAAGAATACTATAATATTGCTGGAGATATAATAAGAAGTAAAGTTAGTAGTTGTACTGGTGAAAACAAAAATTCAATCGTTGTACTAGATTCTACTGCTTCTGGAAGTGGCAGTGTTACTCCTGTATCTTTTGGAATAAGAAAAGATGATAATGATGAAGGATTAATAAATGCTACTAGACTAAATTCAGGCAGATTATCTTCTGATATTGAAAGCGTTGCTATCGGATATATTGATTCAATCTATTATAGTTCAGCTGACGATAAAGATTTAAATAAATCATTTGATAAATTATATGATAATGTAAATGATTTAACCGAATTTGCTACAAGTGAATTAAATTTTAGTAAAGGTAAATTTACAACTTCTGAAATAAGTATTGATTCTAATGATATTGAAATTGCTAGTAGTCAAGATGATGTAGAACGTTAAAAAAATCCCTCTCAGGCAGTCGCCCGAGAGGGATTAATCAATTGTGAGCAACGATGTACAGAATATCGTCGCTGTCCTTCATAACAAGCTTGCTCGTTATGACATACGTCAATCCAGAACCTTTTTCATCTGCTGGCATCTCGCTACAAATGATAATCTTCTTTTTGTTGTATGATTCCCTTGGCAAGAGCTTAATTAGCAGTTCTACTACCTCTGCTCTTACTTGAGGATTCACAATTTCTTCAAAAAACTGGTTCTTCGAATTAGCCGGCTTTTTTAGAGAGTAAGCTCTGTGAAAGCCTATCCTAGTCAGTAAATCGTCCAAGCTTGCTGACTTCTGCCTAACATGAAAGTCCTTTGACTTGGACCATCTCCATGCTAAGGAAGACAGTATCTTCTCCTCCACTTCCTATCAGACCTCACTTTCTTTTCCAGACAAACATTCTCGTCGGAATCCCCTTCATCAAGGCAACAACATAGTCATGTCCCTCAATGATATGAGCATCCTTTAGCTCTTTGGAATTAGGCTCACGCCCAGAGTTCCAAACATGAACCTCTTCGAAATCGCTGGAGCTGTTCGCTCTAACATTTTCTTTCAGCCACTGAATCAACTGTCCATCCAGGCTTGCGGCCTCAACGGTGTGATTCTCATCATCGTAACCGTCCACAGTGTTTTCTGTAGAAAGTGCTTTGATAAGAAGGTTCTTCTCATCCATGGTGCATGGACACCGCGGATAAAAAACGTACTTCAACGGTCCCATTGCATCGATAACAGCCTTCAAATTCAGGCTGTCTCTCTCCATTTTGAGAACCATCCGGTCAAGATAAGCTTTTTCAATCATTACGCTCATTTTTGAATCCTCCTTCAGAATTCCTGTTTTGATTTTTTTGCATAGCGTATCTATTATTATACCACTTATATTATGAAATTGCAAGTATTTTTATTACATTTCATGGTAATTTTTACAATTTGTTTATTTTTTGTTAGTTTCCATAATATTTTTCAAGATTTTTTGTACAAAAAATAGAGTTCACATTCAAAGTGAACTCTGTATTTTACAGATACTATATGTATCTTTTTATTTATTTTATTCTTCTGAAGCTGGGGCATCTTCTTTTGCTTCAGGTTCAGGGGTATTATTGTATACTTCTAATATAGCCTTTTGAATTTTTTCTCTAGTAGCAGGATTGATTGGATGAGCTATATCCTTATGCTCTCCTGTACTTTTGATTTTCTTGCTAGGCATAGCAATAAATAATACTCCTTCAGGATTTTCGATAACTTTAATTTCATGAACAACAAATTCATTATCGAATGTTACAGAAGCAACAGCCTTTAATCTGTTCTCTGAATTTACTTTTCTTAATCTTACATCTGTGATTTCCATTGTTTTATGTTCTCCTTCCAAAGTTTTCTTCTAGTACTTGTTGTACTACTATTTTATTCGCTATATTTTTCTTTTTTCCTTCTTAATTTGCAAAAAAACTTACTTTTTTGACAAAAAATAATATTTAAATAGGTAAATTTATGCTTTTTATAGTAAAAATACGCTTGTTTTTTTTTTATTCATGTATTATAATAGTAACGCATATAATAAAACAAGGAGATGACATAAGTGGCAAATATTCAAGAACTTAAACAATATAAGAATATACATATGATAGGTATTGGCGGTACTAGCATGAGCGGTATTGCAGAAATACTTAAAAACTGGGGCTTTCATGTTGAAGGTTCTGATACAAATCGTTCTGAAGCAACAGATAAATTAATTGAATCTGGAATTAAAGTTACAATAGGACACAATCCAGAATCTGTAAAGAATTGCGATTTAGTTGTTTATTCAGCTGCTGTTTCGGCAAATGACCCTGAATTAAGAAAAGCAAATGAACTTCATATTCCAACTGTTGAGAGGAAAGTTTTTCTTGGAGCTATTACTAGAGCTTTTAGAAATACTATCTGCGTTTCTGGTACTCATGGTAAATCAACCACTACATCTATGGTTTCTATGTGTTTCCTTGAATCTAAACTTGATCCAACAATTCAATTAGGTGCTGTACTTGACCCTATTGAAGGCAATTATAGAGTTGGAAATAGTGAATATTTTATACTTGAAGCTTGCGAATATTCTGAAAGCTTTTTACAATTCTCACCTAAAGCTGAAATAATACTTAACATTGATAATGATCACTTAGATTATTACAAAACTATTGATAATATAAAAGAAGCTTTTAGAAAATATATCAAACTTCTACCAGATGACGGAATACTTGTATATAATGCTGATGACCCATATTGCTTACACATGTCTCAATTTACTAAGGCAAAGAGTATCACATTTGGAATAAAAAATTCTAACGCAAACTTTGTGGCAAAAAACATTGTTTTTGATAAAAATGGTTACCCATCATTTGACGTATATCATAACAATGTATTCTATAAAACAATTAAATTATCAGTCCCTGGAAAGCACAATATTATGAATGCACTTTCATGTATTGCTCTTTGCAACGAATTTGGATTAGATAAGACTGATATTAAAAATGCTCTTCTAAAATACACTGGTGCTGAAAGAAGATTTCAGTATCTAGGTGAATTTAATGGAGCTAAAGTTTATGATGACTATGGACACCACCCTACTGAAATCACAGCAGTAGCTGAAGCTATGAAGAAAAAACAATATAATCATTCATGGGTAGTATTTCAGCCACATACTTACAGTAGAACTAAAACACTACTAGATGATTTTGCAAAATGCTTAATAAATTTTGATAACATCATTGTTACTGATATTTATGCAGCTCGTGAATCTAATACCTATGGTGTAAGTTCAAAAGACATTGTAAACAAAATTGAAGAATTAGGAAGAAAATCTTATTATATCTCTAATTTTGATGATATAATAGAATTCCTAAGCAGAAATGTCCAACCAGGTGACATAATTCTAACTCAAGGAGCTGGAACTGTTACTCAAATTGGTCATAAACTAATTAAGACACCCAATCATTAGCAGCTCAGAACCCACGACATCATAATTATTAAATAATTACCGTAATTCCTGAAGAAATTCAGGAATTATTTTTATTTTGTCAAAAAATTTCTCATTACTATACGTTAGTATTTTCTCTAATAATATATTTTAAATTTTTGAGGCTATACACATAAAATAAACCTCAATTATTAACTGTTTGTGATAAAATCCCTACATGTTTTTATCCAACACTTTGAACTTATATCTTTTTAATAATTGAGGTCCACTTACTTTTTATTTAATTTTTATCTATTATAATCTGATTCTGATAATTGAGGATATGAAAAATTTTGTCCTGTTCCAGATACATCACCATTAGCAATATGCGTTCCACTAAATGAATTTGAGCCTTTCAAAAAGTATCTATATCTACTTGCTGGAGATACCCAACCATTTCCTATTATTATTGGATCATCCCAAGTGCAGTCCACAGCATACCAAATGCCATCATCCATTTTTACAAAATTCCATGCATGAGCTTCTGTATTTCCACTTCCATCAACACCTTGCCCATACACAATTACACATGGAATATTAAGTTTATCCATAATTATTTTAAAACTTTCTGCATAACCTTCACAAACAGCCTTTTTCTCTACAAATGCACCATATATATTAGAATTATTTACACTATTTGTCTGGTCATATTCCATTCTACTAACTATGGCATCATGTGCATTTTTTACTTTTTGATATGTGTCACCACTATTACATTTCTGTACTATTTGACTTACTACATCACTTATCTCATTTATAGCATTATTAACATCTTTCTCAGAATTAAATGAACTCATATAATACGTACTTCCTTCTTGTGGTTGTAGAGTATACTTATATCTTACTGATCCAATAAATGTTGTTGTCCTTGTAACAAGTATAATTTTGGATGTATCTATCCAAAAAATATCTGGTCTATCTAATAAAAGCGCATCCCATGCAGATTGAAATTCTCTATTTGCTCCATTTGCAGTTAATTCAAATGTAATTGATTCTGTCCCTCTTTTTAATTTGTCTATATTTTGAATTATTGTATTATACATTGATTTAGAAGTACCATTTAATTGATTATAATAATATTTACTTGCTTCATTATATTCAGTTAAATCTTCACCATTGGTTACTTGATTACCTAAATTTAAATCAACTCTTGTATCATTTGTAGTTGTATTTATAACACTTGGTACACTAGGTTTGCGATTTATGATATTATCATCAACACCTGCTACATTTTCTGGATCTATAATATTCCACGCATTATCTCCTATTAGTACTAAACCTATTATTGCTACACACAAAACTATCAGTATAACTAATAATAAGTTAACTACCACCATACCTTTTTCTTTTTTTTCTATCATTTGTTCTCTCCTCATTATACTTATCTATTATTATACACAACTAGTTTTAATATATCAATACTTCTACAATTTATTTCATCATCATATCTGCGCATATTGCATACCCTTGAGTTGGATCATTTAATAATACATTCGTTATTGCACCAACAAACTTTCCATTTTGTATAATTGGAGTTCCACTCATTCCTGGAATTATCCCTCCTGTTTTTTCTATTAATTTACTATCTGTAACTTTTATAAGCATACTTTTATTGTCTTTGTAATTTGTCTTATATATCTTTTTTATCTCAATTTCATATTCTTCTGTTAAATTTTCATTTGTTAGCTGACAAATTATCTTTGCCTTTCCTTCTTTTATCTGATTTCTTGAAGCTACCGGAACTTCATCCTTTTTTACTTTATTAATATAATTAATATTAGTAACTTTTCCATATACTCCTATATTAGAATTTATCTCAACTGTACCTATATTTATTCCGTTATCTATTATTCCTCTAATTTCTCCTGGTTTTCCTTTCTCACCTTTTACTATTGATACTATTTGGCTTGTAACAAGTTCTCCGTTAGATATATTTAATAATTTAAGAGTATCTACATCATTTATTCCATGGCCTAATGCGGCAAAAGTATTTGTCGCTTCTTCATAATAAGTTAACGTCCCTATTCCAGCTGCTGCATCTCGCACCCATAATCCTAGCATATATGAATTATCTGCTGATTTTACTGGCTTTATTGTTGTATAAATCTCTTTATTATCTCTTTGATATTTTATAGATATCTCATTTCCATTACTTTCATTTATATAATTCATTAATTCCTGAGTATTATGCACCTCTGTCCCATTTATACTTTTTATCATGTCGCCTTCCTTTATTCCAGAATTAACATACGGTTCTTGTTGTGCATCATTTTCGTCTGTTATCTCACTCATTCCTATTACGAGTACTCCATCTGTATACAACTTTAGTCCAATTGTTCTTCCTATTGGATTAACTCGTCTTTCTATATTAATATTAGCATTTCTTAAATACTGACTGTTGTCTCTACTTAAAACAATTGTATAATTTATAAAAATTATTATTGTAAATGCAATTAAAAGCTTTTTTCTTATATTTACTCTTTCCATTATTTGACCCTCCACAGATCTTTTTTACACAAAAAAGATGGCTATCATTATGATAACCATCTTTTCTTAAATTATTAAATTTACAATTTATTTTGCATTTACATTAACAATTCCAGAGTGCTGAGCTGCAATATTATAATTTCCATTTCCAGTAACTCTATACATAAAGTTCTTTAATACTTGAGAAATTGTTTTGTTAGTATTTTTTACTGTTACAGCAACAATGTCTCCTTCTTTTAGTTTATATACACCATTATTATTATTCATTTGATTTGTAATTTGAGATGTATATTCTGTATACATATAATTTTCTCCCACTTTACTTGAAGATGCTTGAGTTGTTTTCTTATTAGCATTTTCATCTAATATTTCAACTTGCATTTCAACATCAAATGAATTTCCTGTTGATGAAATTGTTTGAAGAAATGAGTCATATTTGTCCTGTGTTATTTTTCCAGTTGTACGTATATCGTCAACAAACTCTGTTGTAGCAGTTTGTACAGCCTGTTGTGCTATATCATCACTTCTATCTGCTGTTGACATTAATGGAAACATAAACATTAAAATTGCTGCTAAGAATATTGCTATAACTGTCATTACTGTATCATTCATAAAAACCTCCCTGTCCAATACGACATTTTCTTTATTTTTATTACCTTTGTACTAATATGTATTGTATTACTCTCTTTTGCGTACCTTCATCATTTGCTATTGTTTGATTATTTGAAAATGATATAACTGAACTATCAACAGTAGTATTATCACTTACATTAGTAGTTAAATTATATGTTCCAGATCTCTCAATAAACCTTGCTTTTGTAGCTTGTACTATTGGAGTGTCATTTCCATTACCAGATATAGTTTGAACAAATTGCTCAAAATTTAATCTATAACTTGTTCGTGTCATTCCAGCATGATTTGGACTTCCAGAAAATCTTGATCTTGACATCGTATACGATGGAAATATTGAATCATCAATTCCAGAAGAAACAATTGAGTTTAGTTTTGATGTATTATAGTACAATATTGATTGAATAAACATTTTAGCATGTATTTCATCACTTACCCAAGGCTCCTGTCTTGTTGCTTCATCATTGGCATCTAATCCATATATAGCTCTATTATAATTCTTTCCTTCAAATGTTGCAAGATGACCTGCACCATCTGATGTATTTAATAAAAATGAACTGGCTAATTTAGAAGGTAAAGCTTCTGAATAATATATTGTAAGAGGCTTAATATTGGTTACTTCATCAGTAAAATTACCATTAGCATCTTTAGTTGCTGTACCTGTATAAAATAATATCGTATAACCTTCTTTAAAATACGAATATAGAGTTGGTATAATTGTTTCTATACCAACTACTCTATTCGATGTAATTTGTACATTTTCAGTACTATAATAACTCTTTTTTCCTGAGTTACCCATAACAGCATCCGCAGATTGTTTTGCTTTAGTAAAACCTACTATGGCTATTGACAAAGCTCCTATAAAAATTAGCACTGCAGCTGCCATTTTTAATGCTTCTGATGCATTTTCCATTTAATTTCCTCTATATAAAAATTAATTTTCTGTAATTGTTATAATTTTGATATAACCATTTTTGTAGTATGCTGCTGGAGCATCAGTATCAGATGTCATAGTTAATTTGTCTATTGCATCTTGTGTTTCACTGTCATCATCAAAATTTGAATTTAATGTATTAATGTTGTATGTTTTTCCAGTTGTAACTTGTTGAGATATTTTTGCTGGATCCATTCTTTGATAAGCTGTTATTTTTCCACCTTTAAAGAATACACCGATGTATCTTGTATCATCTGAGTTAGCACCTGTTAAGTTATTTGTACGAACTAAACTCATTAAAGATTTTACTTCTGAAGCTGTTCTTTTGTTTCCAAAATAAGATTCAAATTGTCCATTTTGTGCTTGTGCTTCTGTGCTTGATAAATCAGCTTTTTTTGCACTTGAAGCTGCTGTTGAATAGAAATATACTCCTAAACTAATAATTAAAATTGAAATTAAAATTGCACCTGCTATAATTAATGCTTTTGATGCGTTCTCCATAATTTTTCCTCCTTTGATTTTTTTATATTAAATAGCTTTTAGCTAAACTTAATAACTTATTGTTCTTCAAAATATAAATATTTTATCTTGTTTGTTTTACTATGATAGTCTATTTTAGTACATTTAAATTGTGCATTTGAATAATACTTAACAAAGTTAGATACTTGCTTATTATATAATGCCTCCATTTGATAAGTTTTATCACTATCTTTGAATTTTATTGAAATTTTTATAGAATCTTGTCCATCATCTTCATAAAATCCATCTTTGTCTTTACTAATTTTATTCTTTTCATTTCTATCTATAGTCTTATTTATTACTGATGCTAATTCAGCCCCAGTAATACTTTTATTGTATAAATTTTCATATTGCTCATTGTTATTGCTTATATCACTTTTATGTATTTTATATTGATAATAACAATACATTGCACATGATATAACCATAATAATAGCTATAATACATACTATATATTTTTTCATAAAATTCCCTTAAATTATAACATTAAAAATTTACTTATGCAATATTTTTTTGTTATTTATTATTATTTATTATATTTTTTATATTAGAGTTTACAGTTACAAAATTTATTGAAGAAACTAGACCAGTTTTATCATTTGTAACTATGTCAGCTAGATCTGGTACAGATTCTACAATATTATTTCCACTTTTATTTAATCTAATATTACATGAAAAATATTTAGTATTATTATCTTTTATAAATTTATTTATAGATGCTTCTATATTATTATCATTGTACTCCTGAGCTGTACTATATTTATTAAAGAAATCTACTCCATCTATTTTTACTGATACATAATAGATTGAACTATCATTATATTTTAATTCTCTGCTATCATTTTCCTGTTTTGCAAAATGAATTATAGAAACAATGTCTTGTACTGTTATATCTGATCTACCTTCACAATTAAAGAAATGACTATTAAATTCGGTCCTTTGAGATTCTGATATTTTTTCATGCATTCCTGCTGAAAATTGTCCAAACATTACTGTTAAATAAGCAATTAGTGAAAGCACTAATATAGCAATTAAAATTTCACCAGCCATTATCAATGCTTTAGATGAATTTTCCATTTAGTACCTCCATTATTTATCTGTTCTTTTTATTTCTGTAAATGTCATCCTTTTTACTTTTGCTATTGAATTATTTTTTTCTTTATAATCACTATATTCAACATTATCACATTGAAAATATGATTCTTTAAATACTTTTAAGAAACTTGTATCTCCACCATTTTTGCTAACATTATAATATTCATTCATAAATGTTGAAAGTTCAATTCCAGATGTTAACTCATTTTTTTGTGCTTTAGTTATAGCAGTATAATTAGTAACTGATTTTTCAAAATCTCTGAAATTAACTAATGCAGACACTGGTGTATATCCCTCTGATATAGGAAATTTTGAATTAGTATCTTCTATAAGATTTGCAAGAGATACTAATTCATATCCTCTAACTACTTGTTTATCATAAGATTCCATTTCTCTATTTAGTTTTGTAATTTGTTCAACCATAGCAACCTGCTCTGACTTCTGATTGTATTGAGAGATACGTCCCCAACCCCAAACTAGAAGTGAGACAGTAAGTATTGCTATTAGCATAGCCCCTGCCATGATTAAAGCTCGTGATGCATTTTCCATTTATTATATTCCTTTCAATTACGTCATTTTTGACATTGAATCGAATGATGTTGTTAAACTTGTCATACCAATTAATACAAGTGGTACTACTAAGTATCCAACAAATACTAATACCATTGGTGCAAAACCTATTGCTTTTCCAATCATACCTTTTTTGCTTATTAAACGAGCATTTGATTCTTTTCTCTTGTCCCTATAATATTCTCTATCTGCATCTAATTCGTCAAAAGCTTCTTTGATAGGTACTTTTTCAACTGCTGTTTGCAAACTCTCTATTATACGTATAAATGGTTCATAAGAGACTTCATCTTTCATTACTTCAAGTGATTCCCATGCGCCACTTTCGTAGTTGTTTAAACATTTATTTATTGGTTCTTTAAATATATCTGCATATCTTCCAAGCCATTCTAGTATCATTTCTACATCGACTCTCTCAAGTCGCATTAGCATCATAATTATTGTCTGATACTGCATTACTTCATCTTCCATTTCCATTTGTCTCATTTTTACTTGGAATTTTAATAATAGAACTGGAGCAGCATATCCAACACAACCGACTAATAATGCCATTAATACTTCAAACCACTTTAGATATTCTGAATTGATTATTTTTAATTTACTTAAAATTGTTTTTGCTTCTGATGAAATATCTTCATCACTAAAGTCTTTATACTCTTTTGAGTTGCGCATTGCCTTTTCAACATCTGAAACCTTAACATTAGTCTTGCCTCTTAGTTTATTAAGAATAACATTCTGCCTCTTAGTTGTTTCCATTGCTCTTTCCATTTGTCTATCACTCATCTCACCTATCAAGTCATAATCTGATGTTGGCTGAGTGTATATATAGTTAACTTCTACTTTATGTAATACAACAAAGAAAACTAATGTAACTATAAATGTAACTATTGCAAGTACTATTCTATCAACATATAACCATGATACTTTTTTCTTTGATGCTGCATCTTTTAATGTATCTTTTAATTTTCTATAGTCTTTTGTTTTCTCTTTAGGCATAAACAAATCAACTACTTTTTTTACAATAGGAATATTGTATAATTTTGCTTCCCATGGATTTTGTTGATCTTCTACTCTTTTTACTGCACCATTATCTTTTAATTTTCTAATTAATATATAACATACAAATGTTGCTATCATTATTAATATTTGAACAATTAATCCTTGTTTTCCCTCATAAAACTGCTTGGTAAATGAGAAGTTATTAATTGCCCAAGATTTCATTGGCTCTAATATTAACATTGGCACAATAGCAATTATTGATAAACTCTGAAATGTGTAATTTAACTTATCTCTTTTCAAAATCTCAATCTGCATTTCTTGAGTAATGTTTTCAAGGTTTTTTAAATATAAAGACGTTCCATCTACTTTTCTATCACCAAATTCCTGAGTTAAATATGAAATACCTGCAAATTCTTTTATGTAATTGTTTGGTGCAACATCATAATATTTCTCTAACTCTGTTTCTGGATCTTGAGAGTTAAGTATATCATATATCTTTTCTGCCTGTCTTGACATTTCCATATTTTCTGTGTCTTGTGCTGTTGAATATATTGCTTCACCAACCATGTTTGTTTCATGATATGCATGTCTCATTGCAGCGAAGAAATCTATTTGTTGTAATAATAAAGCATTATCTAATTTATCTACCATTCCATCTGACATTGAGTCGATTATAAATAATTCAAATATAAGAATTATTGCCATTAGTAGTAAATTAGTATGAGTAATTACTATTACTCCTATAGTAAGTGGCAAGATAATACATAATGATTTAAATATTATCTGTGCACTTTGCTGTCTTGTTAAAAATTCATCATCTAGGTTATTTATTTCAAGTCTTCTTCTTACTTTTAATAAATAACGTTTTATGAAGGGAGTCTTTGCGAGATGTACATATAATTTCTGATAAAAAACTTCCATTGAGAATCCAGATTCTTCAGTTCCTTGTCTCAATTTCTCAATTCTCATTACGTCTGCATTTCTCATCTTCTTTTTTAAGCTAAGATAATAAAATACAACTGCTATCAATGCTATTACAACTATTGCCATTATTACTATGATAAAAGTTGGAGACATTAAAGACTCACCTCCTCTTCTTGTAATTCAATATTATTTTTTATTATTAAATTCATATATACTGCTAGTTATTTTTTACTAATAACCTCTCCTCTTTCACTTAGTTTTTCTCCCCAATGTCTTTCAACAAACTCTCTGAATGCTGCTGAGTCTGTATCATCCATGTTTATTATCATTTCTTGTAAGTTTCTATCTGAGATTTTATTAGTAATTACATAAGCTCCATCTTGATATTCCATGATGTTTACATATTTATAAAGCTCTTTATTTGTTTGTTTTGTATAATATCTTGTTGTATTATCAGCAAATTTATCAAACTTGCCTTCTAATGTTTTTTCTTTTCTATGGTCAAATGTATAATCATTTACATCTTGTATTGGTATACATTCTGTAACTCTTTGTATGTATCTACGTCCTCTAAAGTCTTTTACTAAGTGAATATCAAAGTTAAGTACTTGTACAACCTGCTCTTCAGCAACTTTTTCATTTGTGAATACACCTGTTCTTAACATTGAGTTACGAAGTGCTGTTACTAAATCTGGGAATGTCTTAGCGTGGTGAGTAAATAATGTAAATTTAGATGCTACCTGTGCAGCCTGAATCATCCAAGATGCTACGGGGTCAGTTGCAACTTCTCCGGATTATGTTTACAGAACCATCGGTCTTTTTCTGAACATCTAGACCCTGCTGTCCTGATATTGTATCTGTTTCTCTAAAAGAAAGAATATTTCTTGTAGGATATATTTTTCTTAAGTGAAGCTCGAATGCTGTTTCCTGAACACGGATGTTCATTGTTTCATATATATTTTCTATCATACCCATAAGCATTGTTGTTTTACCACAACCCTGCTCACCAGTAAGTGAAATAATTCTAGCTCCTTTTACTAAATATTTTAATAAATCTATTGCATCCTCTTTTCCTGGGAATACAATTAATTGTTCTAGTGTTGCTCTCTTAACATCGAACTTTCTTACAAAGAATGCCCATGTTTCTGAGAAACTTGGTCTAACAACAACGACACGAGAACCGTCTTTCATTTCATTGATTTTGTAACCATTTGTGTCTGATAACTGTCCTGGGTTATTGTATTTATATATGTTCTGGCAAACTCTCTTTAGTTCTGCTTCTGTACCAAATGACAAAAATGCTAAACGAATTGATTTACCTTGGAAGAATATCCATATACTATCACAAGCACGTGGTACTTTATGATCCATTACTTGGTTTAAATAGTTACTATCTGTCTGAGCAACCTGGCTTAAAAAGCTTTCTGGAAGTCCTGATACACCACCTGATATACCATCAATGTTCATGTCTCTTACTTCATCAATAGAGCTATATCCTTTGTATTTCTGATATATTCTTTGAACAACAACCATTAGCTTGTCTTCAAATGCAAGGCTAAAGTTTTCTTCTTCATATATCTTGTTTATTTCTTCTGGAGTAATTACATAAGATGGTTTTGCATCTCCTGATGTATATTTCAATTCAGCTAATTTATATTTCTTTATTATCTGAGTTAATGCCTCATATCCAAAGTCTTTTTTATACATATATAATATAATATCAAATTTGTCTTGAGCTGTTAATAATGATGGTACATCAAAAGGTATAGCTTTTGATATATTAGTTTCATCAACTCCATATTCTTTTGACAAAATGTCAAATATAAGCTCTTTTACATATTTCTTATCATTGACATCACCATATGTACATCCTTTTAAAGCCTTTTTTAACTCATATTTTTTGTTTTTTCTTCTTTTTAATTCTTCTTCTGAAAGTCCCAAATCATATAAGTTAACCTTTGTTATTTCGTCCATTCTCTTTTTAACAAAGCTGATCATTTTCTCTAAAGTATATGTTTTATCATCTATTACTACATTTTCTTCTACTTTAGTTTCTTGTTTTCTCTTAATACTTCTTCGTATCAAAGCTATTGCTCCGCCTAATACGGCTACTATCAATAATATATTAAGAAACATAGCTCTTTTGCTCCTTTCGTTTGAATATGTTAATTCTTTAATCCATATTCATAAGCTTGTCTTAAATAGTCTATTTTATCAACTGTTTTCCTTAATTCTGATAAAAAATATCCATCTTTTCCATCAGTTCTCTCCAGACCTTGTATAGAAAGGAAATAATCTATTATTTTTCCCTCTGAACAATTATCTGCAAATAATATGTTATATGGTATTACTAATGGAATATTTTTTTCTTTTAAATACCTTCCTATGTTCTTTGCAGTAAATTTTGAATCATTATTATATTTTCCAACTGCTAAGGCAACATTACTTTTTCTATAAAATTCATCTTGATTTTTTAACATTTCAAAAGCAGATATTGAATTTTGATTTTGTATTAAACTAACAACTACTAAAGATGATAAGTCCATTACCTTCTTTTGATTTTCAAGAGGAACATCTTTTGATAGATCTATCAAAACCATGTCATACGCATGATTTGCAACATCTGCAATCTGCGAAAAATAAACTGACACATTTTTATATTCCTTATAATCCTTTGTCTTTGGTGGTAATAATAAATCTAATCTATCAGTTAATATTGGTTTTGTATAACTTTTTATTATGTCTGGTTCGGCACGGTTGCTTGCAAACATTCTTATTAATCCTTCAAACCCACTTGATATATCCATTGAGCCTTGTTTTGCAAATGGATTAGAGAACATTCCTTTATTCTGCTTTTTGTAAAAGCATTCCTCCATTGATCTATCATCAAAATCTGTAGAAATTAGTAATATTTTATAATTATGCTCAATTGCCATGCATGTTGCTATTGCTGCAACAGAAAAAGTTTGTCCATTTTCTTTTCTATCCCTGTTGATGAATGTAATGACTGACATACAGTTTTCCTTTCTACATTTTTCTTATCATTTTCCTTATATCAGCTTGTCCAATTGTTTTTCCTACCATTACAGAAATCAAATATTCCAAACTATCTTTATATGTTCCAGTATATTTTTTTAATACTATTTCTTTTGTTAATTGATTATCTAAAGTAGCTTGCCTATCATCTGTTGTATCTGCAAATTGGAATTTTTCTTTTTTCCATTTTACAATAATTTCTGGTACAAGATGATTTAAATATTCTTCTTCTTTGCTATTAATATTAGCTGATAATATAACTTTGTATAATTCTATTGGTTGTCTTAAATACTTAAATATTTCTACTCCTCTTTGTAATTCATATTCATCATACGATGTTACAAAGAAATTCTTTTCTATATTAGGTAACATAAATGATGTAACTGTTTGTATCATATCGGAATCTATCATTACATAGTCATAATTTAAATTTTGCCCTAAATATTGTGCTACTCCATTTAAATTGATAAATCCAACTGCTACATCTATTCCCTGATATTCACTTATATATGCTGGTGCTGGCCCGTTGCTAACCATTGGAACAATGTACCTAAATCTTTGCATTGATGTTGCATCAACTATAAGTACAGATTTTCCAAAGTTAGTTAAAACTTTAGCTATATTAAGTAATAAGTCCTTTTTATCATAAGCACCTATAAATCCTATTTGTTCCAATGTGCAATCCTCACTTTTTTATTTTTATTCACCTGCTAATGAATCTAAATATGTTTTTCTTTCTGCTTGTTGTGTAGCTGTTTCTGAACTTGTTCCAGATTCTACTCTTGATTGTTGTGTTGAAGATTCAATAGAGTTAATTGTACTTTGTATTCCTGTTCTGTATGTTGAATAGTTTTCATTGTATCTTGTGATTAAAGCATTTCTAGCTGTTGTTACAATGTTTGGATCTTTGTCTATTAAGTTAATAGTATCATTAGATGGTATATATGTTGCTGTTGCTACAGCTTGTAATCCTGGGTCTGTATATTTTGTCGCATATAATTTGCTTCCTGAAATTTTATATGCATCAACTATTGCAGCACTCATCGTTAAGATTTGATCTTCTGTTACATTTATCAATATTGTTGTTGCTGAAACAGCTCCATTTAAATCAGCTAATTTTACCTTTTTCTTTGACAATACAATGTAATCTGCTCCATTTGGAAGTCTTAAACGAATATCTATTGTATCTCCATCTGCTAATGTTGATGGTAAAACAATCATATTGTATTCTTGTTGTCTTAGGTCATTTGATACTGCTGTTTCTTCTGTTGATAGCATGTCTTCTGTTATAACAGTTTTTGCAGATATATCTATTTTAGCTAAAACTCTTAAATTTGCGGTATTTCCAGCATCGTCTGTTGCTGTTGATAATGTACTAAAATCAGCCATAGTCATTGCTCCTGTTGAAGCTACTTCTGAGTTAGCCTTTACAGTCAATAACATATCACTTGTTATTTCTTCTCCTGATTTTATATCTTGTTTAATAATTACAACATTCTTTTGAGAAGCTATTCTTTGATTCTCTTCTCCTCTCATTTTGAATATTTGTACTGTTAAAATTACAATCACTATTATTCCTATTAATCCAGCTATTAATAGACCTTTTATAAATGATGAACGAGCTTTTTTCTCCAATGGATTCATTGTTGCCATTTCTTATAATCCTCCCTATTTTTAATTATTCTTTTTTATTTTATACCTTTTACTATTTTTAGGCAACATTCTACTTGATTATTTCTTTTTTTTAATATCATTGTAATATTGTTGTAATATATGTATTATTTGCCATTTTTTTTTTTTAAAAGTTGTATACAGAGCATTACTAACATTGCTCCAAATGTTGCCCCAAGTGTATCTATCATCACATCACATATTGACGCTGTCCTTGCGTCTAAAAAGCTTTGATGAAATTCATCCGTACACGCATATATGCAACCAATTATTGCACTTATCCCTATTTTTTTTGTATCTTTTATATTAAATGTGCTATTAAAACTCATAGCCCATATTCCTAGTATTGTATATATTGTAAAGTGTGCTAGTTTTCTTATTGTTGGTTCTAATACATATATCCAATATTTAATTTCATTTTCGTCTTTTGTAAATATCTGAATTATATGGTATATAGTTCCTCTACTTATTCCACTAGATTGTTCTCCATTTTGTGCAGAAAATAAGAATATAATTATACATGTTGCAATTAACATAATTAATGAAATTATTCTCCATATTATGATTCGTTTGTTTTTAGTTTTCATAATCTTGTTAGTTAATTTTCCTTTCTAATTATTTATTGCAATATTATACATATCTTGAATCATTTTTTCAACTTGCATAATAAAAACACCTAAAATAGTTTTTTCTATTTTAGATGTTTTAAATTTTAAATTATTAGATAATCTTATACTTTCAACATTATCATTGTCAAAACTATCTCCAGCAATATAAATAACAGAGTCTGGATATTCTTTTTTCTTCTGTTGTCATATACTCCTTACTCATGTCGTCTTTACAATATTAATTTGTATGTCCATTAGAATTCCATATTACTTTTGCATTTTTAGCGTTCCAAGGAGATCCGATAATTGAATCTTCTGCCTTATCTACATATATATTTTTCAGCTTATCACAACCACCAAAAGCATATCTTTCAACTTTTTCAACACTAGCTGGAATTGAAATTTCATTCAATTCCATGCAACCGCCAAAAGCACTTTTCCCAATCTTAACTACAGTTCTTGGTATAGTTATACTTTTTAAATTCACATAGTCAAAAAAGGAATATTCTCCAATTTCTTTTAAATTTTTCCCAAACGTTATCGTTTCAACATTTCTAAAATTAATCCCCCAGTACACAGATTTTACAAACTGAACATTATCAGAATATTGCAATTTTCTTACATTGCAAGTAAAATTTCTCAATAAATATGCTGCTTCACTATTATTTTCTTCTACTGGAACAAAACTAACATCATTCACTACTATCTTACATCGACTTGGATATTTTATAGTTGGATAATTAGCAATATTCTCTTTATAACCCACAATAATGTTATAACCTAAGCTTGATGGATCTTCACTTCCCCAATAAAAAACATTTTCTGGAACTGCTGTCTTATCCCATTCTTTTTTTTCATCAGTTGTCATATATTCTTTGTTTAATTTATTATTCCATACTATAGTTGCATTTTCTGCTCCCCAAGGTGCACCCTTAATAGAATTTTCTGCTCCTTTAATGGATATAATTGAAACATCAAATGTATCGTCCCAACGATACCTATCAAATGCGTGTTCATCTATTTGGTTAATATTTCCCAATATACTTATACTAGACAAACAAGAACAATTTCTAAAAATATATTTTCCTATAGTATTTACACCCTTAGGAATATTTATTCCCCCCAATTTACTATAATATGAAAAAGCATAGTCTCCTATTTTTTTTAAGCTCTTTGGTAATTTTAACGATTCTAAATTATTGTAGTAAAAGCTTCCTCCACTAATTTCAACAACTGTTTCTGGAAATTCCTTCTTTTTTATATTTGAAGTATAATACCTTATTAAATACACCTCCATTGGTTTTGAGTCAGACTTATGATATGTTTCATCAAGGTCTTCTCTAATAATTTTGCATCTACTTGGATATCTAAGTATTGGATAATTATCCACTGTAGCATTATATCCAATAATTGTATTATATCCTTCATCATCAGGATTATCACTTTCCCATACAAATACATTTTCTGGTGCTGCAGTTTTGTCCCATTCTACTGGATCAAAAGGTGTCTCATCATCAAATTCAAAATCCTCATCTACCAAATACGAAATTTTTCTATGATTTACTTCAAAAGCTGTCCCATTAATAACAACTGTTGTATTTTTATCTGATTTTTTCAACTCATCCTCAAGAAATTTTCTACTCTGTTCACTAGTCATTTCTCTTATTGTCGTTTCTATTTTCAGGTTACTAACAGCAAGTTCAACTTCTTCATCAGCCATTGCCTTTATAGTAGCATTTTTAGCATCCTGACTCCTCTGAAACATGCCATTTTCACCTAATGTCATTGTTATTGTTATAGCAGCTAATATTAGTATTATAACTATTGTAACTACTAGAGCTATTAATGTAATAGCTCTTTCATTAAAATTCTTTCGTTTTCCTGTTTTACATTCTCTAATTCTTTTCATACGTTTTTCCTCCTTATTTCTAGTACACTAACATATACAATGTATCGCCTTCTATAATAATTTGTTCTTCTGAAAATTCTTTATAGTCTATATTCTTAAATCTATCTCTTATATCTCTAGGCATTGCTGTATATTTCAAATCTTTATGACAATAAAAATCTACTGCTGATCTAATACACCATGAACAAGCAAATTTTCTTTCTGTTAATGATTGCATTGGCTTTATTCCTACTGCATATTGTTGTGGATTTCTATCATACATAAATGAAAACTTAGTTACTGTATTCCCTGTTTTTTCTTCGTACTCTTTCACTAAATAATTAATAGTAGCACCTGTATTTTCATCAACTCTATTTGCAGCAATATGTTCAGATATATTTTGCATAATAAAAATACTATTTATTATACATGACACTATTGCATACGTATATATTATTTTTGAAAGAATCTTCTTTTCTGGCTTTTCACTTACTAAAGTCAATAACACAATTATTGACACGCCCCATAGCATCGTTAATGGTACATTAACTCTTCCGCATACACCAGTGTTAAACATGAACATAGGAACAATACATATTCCAAACGATACAATTAATATCAATAAATATTGTAAAAAATATTCTTTCTTAGGTTTTAAAGCAATTATTAATAATGTACTAATTACAAGGACTATTGTATTTGTATGCTTTGGTAACATTGCCATACATTCATTCCACAATTCATCCATATATTCCATTACAGTCTCGCCTCTTAGTCTTACAGCTTCGAGAGTCATTAAGTGCATTTTTCTGTCTTGTTCACTGTTTAGAGCTTTAGTCCCAATCTTTACAAGAGCCATACAAATTCCTAATGAAATTAGTACCAGTATTGCAAGTTTAACCATATCTATAAAAAATTCTTTTTCCTTCTCTTTATATGGTCTTTCATCTTTTATTTCTTTTACTAGATAAAATAAAATTGCAAGAGTTGGAAAGATATTTAATAATCCTTGATATGATATTCCTGCTGCTAGCAAACACATAAATATTTTTAAATATTTGTGTTTAGGATTTTCTATCATAATTCTTACTGCCTGTATTATCAAGAAAAGTCCCATGCACATTACAGCCGATTCTGGAAATAACAAGTATTCAAGTGTAAATTGATTTAATACTAATAAAAAACTTGCACATATTATTGATAATTTCAAAATATTACTTTTAGGTTTTATTAGCTTCTCTAATAATTTTACCACTGTACATATTGATAAACCTACAAAGATTATTCCTATAAAGTCCATACCAATTATATATGCCTTTATTGGTATTTTTAATATTCCTGCCAAATAACATACGACTGTTGATATTAGTCTGCCATCTAATAAGAAATATTTAGATGGATATTTCATATATCCAAGTGCATACAATACGTATGTGTCAGATGAATAATGCATTTGTAAAAAATTTTGACATAAAAGTAGTGTTACTACCATTATTATTATATATTTTATTAAGTCCTCTTTGGGTATATTTTTTAATTTCTTTAGCATATCTATTCTTTCCTTTTACTTTCTTATATTATTTTTGTGTCATACTACTACGGTCGATTTTTCCTATGTATAATAGATTATCATCTTTATTCCTCCTTTGTTATTTTCATATATAATAACTTATATCATACTGCATATTATTATTCAATAGTCAAATTAATTAAAATTGCATATTCATAACTTTTTTTGACAAAATATGTTCGAAAAAGCTTTATTTTTTGCCCTATTCATGATATAATCAATATAGTTTTATTAAATTAGGAGGGTTTTTTATGTTGTTTTTGATAATAATAGCCATTATACTTATTGTGTTTGTTGCAATGAGTGTTAAGATTGTTAGACAATCTGAGGTTTACATTATAGAGCGTTTGGGAAAATTTCATAAAATTGCAGATGCTGGTCTTACTATAATTATTCCTTTTATAGACCATGTTCGTAGCATTGTAAGTTTGAAGCAACAAACACTTGATGTTGCTCCTCAAGAAGTTATTACTAAAGATAACGTTACTATTACTATTAACACTGTAGTTTTTTATAGAATTATGGATCCAGCTAAAGCTGTATATGAAATTCAAAGTTTAAAGAAAGGTATCGAATATTTATCAGTTACATCTATAAGAGATTTAGTTGGTAAAATGGACTTAGATTCAACTTTCAGTTCAAGAGATACAATAAATGATAAACTAAGAAGTATGCTTGATGAAGCAACTAATATATGGGGATGCTCTATTGATAGAGTTGAAGTTCAAGATATCACTCCTCCACCAGATATTAGAGATGCTATGGAAAAGCAAATGAATGCAGAAAGAAATAAAAGAGCTGCTATCCTTCAAGCTGAAGGTGAAAGACAAGCTGCTGTATTAAAAGCTCAAGGTGAAAAAGAAGCTGCTATTCTTCAAGCTGATGCAGATAGAGAATCTAAGATTAGACGTGCAGTTGGTGAAGCTGAAGCTATTAGAAAAGTTGCTGAAGCAAAAGCTGATGAAGTTAAATTAGTTTATGGTGCAATGATGAAAGCTAACCCTAACGAAACTTTAGTTCAACTAAAATCATTAGAAGCTCTTAAAGATGTTGCAAATGGCGAAGCTAATAAAGTATTCATTCCATTTGAAGCAACTCAAGCTTTAAGCTCTGTTGGTGCAATATCTGATATTCTTAAAGACAAAAAAGAAGTTAAGAAATAAAGTAATAGAGTATATGATTATTAATTCATATACTCTATTTTTATATTATTCTTTTTCTTGAATATTACTTCTATCTTCATTTTCGTCTGGATTATAATATTTTGTTCCTAACATCTTGTCAGGCAAATATTGTTGTTCTACCCAATGATGTGGATAAGCATGTGGATATTTATAACCTACTCCATATCCTTCTTTCTGCATTCCTTCAGCTGGTGCATTTCTAATATGCATTGGGATTATTCCTGTATCTTTTTCTCTAACATCTTCTAATGCCGAATTTATTGCATTATATGCTGAATTAGATTTTCTAGAATTAGCATTATATATTGCAGCTTCTGACAATATAATTCTAGCCTCAGGCATTCCAACCATATTGACTGCTTGCATTGCTGCATTTGCAACAACTAGTGCATTTGGGTTTCCTAATCCTACATCTTCCGCAGCAGATATAACTATTCTTCTTGCTAAGAACATCGGATCTTCACCTGCATTAAGAGCTCTTGCTAAATAAAATACAGTTGCATCTGGATCTGACCCTCTCATTGATTTTATAAAAGCACTAATATTATCATAGTGTGAATCTCCATTTTTATCAAATACAGCTTTCCTTGTCTGCACACATTCTTTAGCAACTTCGGCTGTTATATTGATATAGCCATCACTACTAACTGGTGTAGTTAGCACTGCAACTTCTAAATTATTCAAAGCAGTTCTAACATCTCCATTTGAGCATATAGCAAACTTTCTTAATATGTCATCTTCAACCTTTACATTATATTCTTTTAATCCATCTTCTCTTTCAAGAGATCTCTTTAATACAGTAAAAATATTGTCATCTGTAAGTGGATGTAGCTGAAATACCATGCTTCTTGAAATTAAAGCCTTATTTACTTCAAAATATGGATTTTCTGTAGTTGCTCCAATTAATATTACAGTTCCATTCTCTACATAAGGAAGTAACGCATCTTGCTGCAATTTATTGAATCTATGAATCTCATCTATAAATAATATACACTTACCACTTGGATTCATTAATAAATTTTCAGATTCTATTATTGCATTCTTTATATCACTTACACCCGCTGTTACAGCATTTAATTTAATAAACTTATATTTTGTTGTATTGCTTATTACCTTCGCAAGCGATGTTTTTCCACATCCTGGAGGGCCCCATAATATTATACTAGATAATCTATCTGCTTTAATTGTTCTATATAATATTTTATTTTCTCCTAAAATATGTTCTTGTCCTACATAATCATCCAATGTTTTAGGCATCATTCTATATGCCAATGGTTTACTTAAGTCCACTTTTACCTCTGCCTTTCATTATCTTCCTAAATATTTTAATCCTTGTTTTATTATTTCCTCTGTTGTCAAATTGCTTTCTCCTATCTTAGATATAGCCTCTTCAACTTCTCTGCGAGTATATCCAAGTACCTGTAATGCTTCAATAGCATCTTTAGCACTATCACTTACTTCTGTCTTCTGTTTTATCTCATTTTCTTGTTCAGTTGCTTCTTGTGTCTTTATCTTATCTTTTAATTCTAATATAATTCTTTGAGCAGTTTTAGCACCTATTCCCGGTAATTTTTTTAAAGTAGTTACATCATCTGTTATAACAGCTAATGCAAATTTTGATGGTGCTATATTTGACAATATTCCCACTGCTGACTTTGCCCCAATTCCTCCAACACTAATCAATAGTTCAAACATTGCAAGTTCTTCAACATTTAAAAATCCATATAAGCTTACGTCATCTTCTCTTACTCTCATAAAAGTATATATTTTAGCTTCTGAATCAACTTCAAGATTCTGTATTGCTCCTTCTGGCATAAATATCTTATATCCTACACCATGTACATCTATTACAACATAATCTTGTCTTTTTATATCAATTATTCCTTTTAAGTATGCTATCATCTTTTGTTTCCTCCTACTAACCGAATATTATTCATTTTAACACATAAACATTTGTTTGTAAATATTTCAATTTCATAATTTTGTATATTTTTTGCAAACATGGGAATATTAACTATAAATATTTTTAGGAGGTATTTTTATGGGAATTGAAAAACATATACATGTGACTGGAACTTCTAATGTTTCGTGGAAAGATGCTATAATTCAAACTGTCAATGAAGTTGCTAAAACTATCAGTAACATTACTTCTATCAAAATTCTTGATCAAAGAGCCAAAATCTCTGTAAATAAGCTTATCGAATATTATGTGGATCTTGATGTAGCTTTTTTAGTTGATAAAGATAGATAAGGTTTATAAGCTTACCCTAATAAAACTTAAATTTTGTAAAGGAAACTTTTTATTATGAATCCAACAGAAACACCAAAAGAATACAGCAAATATGTGAACAAAAAATCACCTAACTCTCCAATATTAAAAGATTGTTTTAATGCTTTTTGGGTTGGTGGATTAATTTGTACTATAGGACAATTTATATTTTTCTATTGCAAATACAAAGGTCTTGATCAAACATCATGCTCTACGATTGTATCAATTAGTTTAATTGGTATTGCTATATTTTTGAGTGCTATAAATGTATTTAATAGAATCGGCAAATTCGCTGGTGCAGGTTCTCTTATACCTATCACAGGTTTTGCTAATTCAATAGTTGCTCCAGCAATGGAATATAAATCTGAGGGCTATATTATGGGAGTTGGAGCAAAAATGTTTACAGTTGCTGGCCCTGTTCTTGTATATGGTATATCAAGCTCTGTTATTATTGGAATCATTGCTTGTTTATTAATGTAAATTTTATTTAAGGAGTGTTTATTAAATGAATAAATTAGGAAAACATACTTTGCAACTTACTACTCCTCCAACAATACTTGAAACGGCTGCCATTGTTGGTCCTAAAGAATCAAATGGCCCTCTTGCAGAATATTTTGATAAATGCATAGAAGATGAATTCTGGGGCGAAGATTCTTGGGAAAAGGCTGAAAGTAAATTTGTCAAAGAAACTGTTAATACTGTTTTAGAAAAATCAGGTGTCGCTGGAAAAGACATTGACTATGTGTTTGCTGGTGACTTATTAAATCAATGTATTTCTTCTAGTTTTGCTATGAGAGATAGTAATATGCCTTTCTTTGGATTATTTGGTGCTTGTTCTACTTTTGTAGAAGGCTTATGTATTGGATCTGTTTTCATGGATAGTGGTGCTTGTAATAATGTTCTATGTGCTACTTCAAGCCATTTTTGCAGTGCTGAAAAGCAATTCAGATTTCCTCTTGAACTTGGAAATCAACGTACTCCAACTAGTCAGTGGACGGTAACCGGTTCTGGTGCGGCTATACTCTCTAAGCAAGGAAACGGCCCTCGTATTACACATATTACACCAGGAGTAATCGTAGACCTTGGAATTAAAGATGCTAATAATATGGGGGCTGCTATGGCACCAGCAGCACTTTCTACTATTTGCACTCATTTCGAAGATACTGGTAGAACTCCAGATTATTATGATGCAATTATAACTGGTGACCTCGGCTACATCGGAAAAGATATACTAAATGATTTATGCAAGAAAAATGGATATGATATTAGCACCAGATATAATGATTGTGGAGTTTTAATGTTTAATCAAAAGAAACAAGATACACACAGCGGTGGTAGTGGTTGTGCATGCATTGCTACTGTTTTCTCTGGCTATCTATTTAAATTAATGAAAGAACAAAAAATAAAGAAACTATTATTAGTAGCAACTGGAGCTTTAATGAATTCAACCACAAGCCAACAAGGTGAATCTATCCCCGGTATTGCTCATGCTGTTTCAATCGAATTTTAACTAAGAAAGGAGTGTATAATGGATTTTTTTCAAAGTATTAACTGGATGACTGTACTAAATTGCTTTATTGTCGGCGGCATTCTCTGTGTTATTGGTCAAATTTTAATAGATAAAACTAAACTTACTCCTGCAAGAGTCTTAGTTGCATACGTTACAGTTGGAGCAATTCTTGGTGGACTTGGTATATATCAATATTTAATTGATTTTGCAGGATGTGGAGCTACTGTACCTCTTACAGGATTCGGTGCAAACCTCGCTAAAGGTGCTATTGATGCAGTCAAAGAAACTGGTCTGCTCGGTGCTTTCACAGGAGGTGTTAAAGCCTCTGCTGGTGGAATAGCAGCTGCCGTTTTCTTCGGATATATTGCATCACTTGTAGCTAAACCTAAATTAAAAAAACAATAAATAAAAAACTTCTTATCTGTTTTATATTTGATAAGAAGTTTTCGTTTTATTCTCATTTATTTCTGTTATATTCTCTAATCATTATTTTTTCAAGTGTTATTTTTATTCCATCTGGTCGTATTCCTAAAACAATTTTGCTTGGATCTAAATCATACTGATGAATTTTATCCTGAATTAACTCATAAGTTTTATTTTCATACGAAATATCTTTGCTTTCTGTAGCCAAAGCGGTCTGTATTGATTTTGATATTTCACTATATTTTCTTCCTTGTTCTGCTTGTTTTATCATTCTCTTAGCATCATATTTAGTGCTTTCATCTTTACCATTTTGTATATAGTCTCTTGATAGCTCTGTTACAGTATCATAATTTTCTCCACTCATGCATATTCGTGCTAGTATCAAATATGTATTTTCATCATCTCCTGTTATTTCTCTTAAGTTATCTCTTATTCTCATAACATCTGATGACAATACTCTTTCTGGAATTTCTTGAGCCATATATGCTCTTAGTTGAGAATCTCTTCCTTGTAATCTCTTTTTTGCTTCTGCTACATCTATATTTCCTTGAGCAATTCCATTTGCAATATCAATTACATCTTTAGCAAATTTTGAGCTTCCAGCTTTATTTGCCCTAAATTCTCCCTCTTTTCTATACAATTTGCTTGTTACAATTGTAGTCTCATACTGTCTTACACTTTCACTTGATTCAAATTTTCTTATAAGGTCTTTTACTCTTTTCAGGTCTTCTTCTGTCGTTACACCATCAATCGCTTTTTCGGCACAGCTTATGAACATTCCTTTATATCTACCTAATATTTTATTACCTCTTACTTTTAGCATATTAGTAAGTATTGTTTCCATTGTTTTAGTATTTTCATCTAATTCAGCTAAAACTTGATTTGTAGCTTTCTCTTCTTCTTCTTTTCGGCTTTGACCTTTTCTCATTTCAGCTTCTATTCTTTGTCTTAGAATATTCATTCTGTTATATCCAGAATTTGATGACACTACTATTTTCTTTTCTTTTTTACTAGCTTTATGTTCTTTTCTTTTTTCTTTATGTTCAGCAATACACTTTTCCATTTCTGCAATAGCTGCAGCCTCTAGTTCTCTTTTGCTTTCATCTTCTTTTATTTTCTCTTCTCTTGCTTTTTTTCTTGCCTTCCTTGCCATTTCTTCTTTTTGTTTCTTTTTTATTTTTTGTCTTTTCTTATACTCTACTTGTTTTTCTTTTCTTTCTTTTAGCTTTTCTTCTATCGCCAATACGCCTTCAATGCATACGTTAATTTCTTCATCTTCTGCAATCTCTTCAGGAGTCTTTCCTTGTTTTAATAAACTTTGTACTTCTGTTCTTTTTGCTTTTGCAATTTTAGTTATTTCAGGATGATTTCTCTTATAATTTCTGCATTGTTCTCTCATTTCATCGCTAAGCATTTCTTCTGGATATAGTCTTTCAATTATAATCTCCTTCTTAGCTCTGTCAAATGTTTGTCTAATTCTATATATGTCTTTTTTGCTATATCCTAAACTTTGATATTCTGAAACTAGATCCTCTAATTTTTCGCCTTCTTTTACTCTAACTATTATAGAATCTATTTCTTCATCTGTTAGTTTTATGGTTGCAGCTTTCTTTTTCTGTTCTCTTGCTACTTTTCGCTTAGCCTTCCTAGCTTCTATTTCCTTCTGTATTGCAAGTACTCCTTCAATACACACATCTAGCTCTTCATCTGCTGCAATTTCTTCTGGAGCTTTGCCTCGACTTAATAAACTTTGTATTTTCTTTTTCTTTTCTCTAGCAATTCTACCTACTTCTGCATTTTTATATTTATATTTTGTACACTTTTGGCTTAAGTCTTCTCCTAGCATTTCATCTGTATACAATCTCACAATTTTATTTTCTAATTGTGCATTATTAAATGCAGTTCTTAAGTGAGATATAGCCCTTTTTGTATATCCTTGCTTTGCATATTCTGCTACTATATCTTCTACATTTTCACCTGCTATCGCTCTGTCTCTTACGGATTTTAATTGCTCCTCTGTTACGCTTTTTATAGCTACTGGTTTCGCCAATTTACTTCTTGCAGCTCTTACTCTTCTAGCTTCCTCCGCCTTCTCAGCTCTTACTCTTTTAGTTTCTTCGGCCTTTGCAGCTCTTATTTTTTTAGCTTCCTCTGCCTTCTCAGCTTTTATTCTTTTAGTTTCTTCGGCCTTCTCAGCCTTTACTCTTTTAGCTTCTTCTGCTTGCTTTTTTTCATATATTTGCTTGTATATTGCAGATACACCTTCTATGCACACATTAAGCTCTCTATCTGATGCAATTTCCTCTGGTGTATTTCCTTGCTCTAATAAATTTCGTATTTTTGCTTCTTTAGCTCTGGCTATATCACGTATTTCATGATGATTATTCTTATAATTCCTGCATCTTATCTTCATCTCATCATCAAGCATTTCATCTGTATATAATCTTACAACTCTATCTTCTACTCTTGCTCTAATGAACTCCTTTTTTAGAGTAGCTATTTCTTTGTTATTGAAACCTAATTTTTCATATTCCTTAATTACATCATCAATACTTTCATTAGTTTTTGCTATTTCTGATATAGACTCTAGTGCTTCCGCCATTACATCTTTTTTTGTTTTATACTTAGAAAACTTTTTTTCTATAAAATTACTTATATCTTTTTGATTATTATGTAAATATTCTTCAATCTCACTCTGGCTCATTCCAGCTTGTTGCATTCCATAAGATATTAAATCCCATGCTGACTTGATAATTTCTTTTCTTCTCATTGCATATTTCCTTTTTTCTTAATATTCTCTGTCATTAGTATTTCATATCTTATTTCTCATTATTTTGTCATTAAATTCTTTATGTAATCAATTTCCTCTTCTGCGTTTAATCTCATAAATATAGGTTCACCTTTTTCAATCACATGAATGCCTTTTATATTTTTATACAATTTTAAATCATCCCATTGTACATTGTTGTCAATTCCTAATTGTCTTAATATCTCATTTGATGTTTCATTTAAAAATGGACGTATTAATATAGCTATCTCTTTTAAACTAGCAACTAAGTGATACATTGCTGATTTTAATTTCTCTTGCTTTACTTCCTTTTCGTCTTCGCTTTCTCCTTCTACTACCTTAGCCAATGACCATGGAGCTGTTTCATCAATATATTTATTAGTTCTTGCTATATATGACCATATTGTTTGAAGTGCATTAGATATCTCATATTCATTCATCTTTTCTTCAAATTCTGAAATTACATTTTCTCCTGCTTTTTCAAATTCATCATCAACATCATTTTGAGTTCCATTATATTCAGGAACATTTCCCTCGTAATATTTATTTATCATTGATACTGTTCTATTTAATAAATTGCTTAAATCATTGCACAAGTCAAAATTATATCTTTGTACAAAGTTTTCGGGTGTAAACAATCCATCTGTTGCTATTGGCATTTCTCTTAATAAGAAATATTTAGTAGCATCTAATCCATATCTTTTAATTAATTGTTCTGGATATATAACATTTCCTTTTGATTTAGACATTTTTCCATCTTTCATTGTAATCCAATTATGTACAACTATTGTTTTAGGAATAGGCAAATCAAGTGCCATTAAGAAAATTGGCCAATATATTAAATGGAATCTTGCTATATCTTTACCAACTACTTGGCAATCTGCTGGCCAATATTTATTAAATAAAGTTTCATCATCTGATGTATATCCTAAAGCAGTTAAATAGTTTGTAAGTGCATCTAGCCATACATATATAACATGCTTTGGATCACTTGGCACTTGTATTCCCCACTTAAAAGATGTTCTTGTAACGCATAAATCTTCTAGTCCTGGTTTTAAGAAATTATTAATCATTTCATTTTTTCTAAATGCAGGCTTAATAAAATCAGGATGGTCTTCATAGTATTTAATTAATCTTGGAGCATATTTTTTCATATTAAAGAAATATGCTTCTTCTTTCATCTTCTTTACTTCTCTTCCACAATCAGGACATTTTCCATCAACTAATTGTGTTTCAGTAAAATAGCTTTCACAAGGTTCACAATACCAACCTTCATATTCACCTTTATAAATATCACCTTGTTTTAAAAATCTCTCAAATATCTTTTGAACAGCAATAACATGATATTCATCTGTTGTTCTTATGAATTTATCATAATCTATTTTCATTGTTTTCCACAATTCTATGGCTGCTTTTGCTTGAATATCAACATATTCTTTAGGTTGCATTCCCGCTTCTACTGCTTTATTCTCTATTTTTTGTCCATGCTCATCAACTCCTGTAAGCATGAAACAATCTTCTCTTTTTAATTTATGATACTTTTTTAAGCTATCTGCCAATACTTCTGTATATGATGTTCCAATATGAAATTTTCCACTGGGATAATATATTGGAGTAGTAATATAAAATTTGTTCATATAAAATTCCTTTCCGTATCTATATACAAATAAAAATGTCTAACAAATTATATCATATTTGTTAGACATTTACTATATTTTGTACTGATTTTGTTAAATTAATCTTATATTTCCATTTGATTTCCTAAGAAACTTGCAGCAACTTTCAGAAGTTGCTCTTCAGATTGCCCAAATTTTGTCCCATTTTCTTTTGCAAGCAGAATTATGCTACCAATTATCTCACTATCTGATATTATTGGTGCTATTACCTGAGATTTTTGTTCTTTTTCTTTATTTCCTTTAAAAGTAATTGGTATTATTCCCTCGTTCTCACTATTATACATTTCTCTTTTGTCCATTATTTTTTCAAGTTCTTGACTAATGCTTTGCTCTAAAAAGTCTTTCTTTAAACATCCTGATACTACTATTACTGAATCTTTATCTGTTACTATTGTTATCTGGTTTGTAACTTTTGATATACTGTCTGCATACTCTGCTGAGAAATTAGCAAGTTCTCCTATTGGAGAATACTTTCTTAGTATAATATCTCCGTCTTTTTCTGTAAAAATTTCAAGCGGGCTTCCTTCTTTTATCCTTAATGTTTTCCTTATTTCCTTTGGTATAACTATTCTTCCTAGGTCGTCTATTCTTCTCACTACTCCTGTTGCTTTCATTTTATTTTTCCCTTATCATATATTTAGGTTTTGTGGTTTTACCTATAAACCAATTTTTTCTTTTTATATTGTTATTATGTAACATAATATGAATTTTTATGCAAAAAAAAATTCCTCTTTCTAGGAATTTCAATAAATAAATTTTCGTTTGAGACATCAATACATATTGACATCTCAAACGAAAGTCTAATTTTACATATCACTTTTTTCTTCATTTACACTTTCAAGTGCTTTTTCTATTGCTTTTGCAAAATCACTTAAAACAACGGTCTTTATAGTAATTGGTTTGTCTGTTATATAATCATTTATTATTTGTTTTAATTTATTCATTTTAGATTTTTCTTCTAATAATAAATCAGGATTTTTATTAATTCTTGTCATTAATTTTTCCTTTATTATTACTACATCTTCATTACTTGCACATGATAGTCTCTGGAATATCTGATATGGATCTGTATATTTGAATATTGGAATGTCCATGCACTCTTTATCAAATCTATCATAAAAGATTTCCATCTTCATTGGAATATTCTTAAATACAGATTCAGCTTTTTCTTTATACATCTTATCTTTTAATTGAGCATTTAGTTCATTAAATCTTTTTATTATATCTTCCATATCTAAGTCTGCATCTTTAACATATACAGCTGTAAGTTCTTCTTCCGGATTATCACAATATTCTGAAGTTATTGAAGCTATATTCATTCCATTTAGAAATGTACTTTTTATTGTATCTTCATCATAAGATATTAAATCTTTCTTTATAAAATACATGAAATAAGCATAAAGTTTTACTATATCAACCAATCTTATTTTTCCGTTTTTTACAGTATCAAGTACATCGTCTATAACCTTAGGAAATTCATCATCTGATATTTTCCAATACTCTTCTGTAAGCAGTCTTTTATACCCTGGTAAATTACCTGTATCGACAGTATTTACTATCTCTTCCATGTCTCTCTTGAAGATCTTCATGTCAAATATTCTAGTTCTGACAAATAGTTCAATAAATTTAAAGAATCTATATTCTGCTTTAAAATTATAATAATAGTTATTATCAAATTCTTTAATATAAAATTGTCTATTATCCATAAATACTCTTGATGATACTACCATTGATTTATATTCTTCATTATCTTCTATATTTACAAATTTGTCTTTAGTTATCTTTCCAGCTTTTATTTCAAATGATACAGCTATTGTAAATATAAGCATTGTTTGTAATATACGGTTATTAGTATTTGGATATGATTTATTAACCATGTCAAATATCTTCTTAAAATCAGCAAGTGCATGTTTCAATATTCTTAGATTTCTTGTTCCACTTTTTTCAAAAGTAGATATTATAAGACTGGTGTTAGATTTCAAGAATCGTATTAATTCCGGATATCTTTCATATCTCATTAATATACCATTTATAATATACGTAAATTCCGGTTGATACTCAAATGTCTCGCCTATAAGCTTTTCTTTTATTCTTTCATAATCATTCGCTTTATCGAAAACATCTTCTATTGTATCTTGAATTTTCTCTACCATAGGTTTATTATTTTCAAATAATTTCTTTTCTTTGTCTAATAAATATGTTGCAATAAATGTTTTCATTTCAATATTATTGCTTTTTAGTTTTGTAGATAATTCTTTTTCATTACATATAATTATTGTTTTTATATGATCATGTTCAACAAAGTTATTAATATATCCTAATATATCTATAACGTCTACATTAGCTCTTTCTAGGTCATCAAAGCATAATACCTTATCATCAGTAGAAAAGAATTTTTCATAATCAATCTTGTCTCCATTTTGAGTAACTCCAAAGAAATTCGCCATGTCTAAACCTGTTTTCGCATATTCAGGTATTGTTGTTTGTTCATTGTAATTCATATATTTTTTCAAATTCTTGTCCATTAGTTGTGTTGTCTCTATGAATATTTTCTTCGAAATTTCTTCCAAATTTGATATTCCATATAAAGACATATAGATTGTAGTTAATTTCTTTCCATTAACTTGCATTGATTCTATTTTATTTCTTATTTTATTATTCCAGAAATAAGTTTTTCCGCTTCCCCATTCACCATTAATCATTATTGCATAATCAGTATAGTCTGCACGAATATAATCCAATATACTTTCTACTAGATCTTCCATTTTATTGCTCCTTTCTTTTTCTATTGTTCTTTATTCTATATAATCTTTTGCAATTGTTAATATACCTACCTTTTTCGCACCACTATTAGCAAGCACTCTCTTGCATTCATTAGCCGTACTTCCAGTTGTATATATATCATCAAATATTAGAACTTTTTTATTAACTATTTTTTCCTTATTCTGTACCTTAAATGCGTCTTTTATTTCATTAAAACGACTATCTACTCTCTTTTTACTCTGTGGCTGTAAATTTTTTGTTTTTATCAATACATTATTTTCACATACTATATTAGAATTTACATAATATTCTTTATTTAATCTCTTTATCACTTCTTCTGCTACTAGCTGAGCTTGATTATAGCCTCTTACCATTTTTCTCTTACTATGAAGTGGTACTGGAATAATTGTATCATATCTTAAAATAAATTTACATAGTTTTTCATTTTTTATTAAGCATTGTGCATACAATTTATACAAATATGATTTATCATCAAATTTGTATTTAATTATAAGATCTCTAACAATTCCTTCATATCTATAAGCGAAAAATGTATCTGTATATTGATTTGTTATTTCATACTTTTTTATTTTCTGATAACATTGTTCGCAAATAACATTTCCTATTTTATTACATATTCCGCACTTAGGTGGATATATTAAGTCTAATATTTTATCTAATATATTTTTTCCTCTTTTCTTACATATTTTCTAATTTATATTTTAATCCTGTATTTCTTTTTTTAGTATTTACATTATTTATCATAAAATTAATTGTTTGTTTATTTCCTAAAATAATAAGTCTATTCTTAGCTCTTGTCATTCCTGTATATAAAAGATTTCTGGTTAATAACATTGGAGCTGCTTGAACTATTGGCAATATGACTTCTTTAAATTCACTTCCTTGTGATTTATGCACAGTTATTGCATACGAATGTTCTAACTGTTCCAGATCAGCATTTTCATATATCGCAATTTTGTCATCATCAAATTGTATCTTAATTCTTCCTTCTCTTGCATCAATCTCAGTAATTATTCCCATTTCTCCATTAAATATTCCTGAACTTATTTCTGTTCCTCTTACCCATGTAATATCATAATTATTTTTAGTTTGCATTACTTTATCGCCTTCTCTAAAAATTATATCACCAAATTTCTTCTCAGTTTTATAATCTTCATAAGGATTATATTTTTCCTGTATAAGTTGGTTTAGGGTTTTAGTTCCTAAGTCACCTTTTTTAGTTGGAGTAATTATTTGTGTATCTTTATCATATATGTCAAGTATCATTTCCTGTACTTTTTTAGGATTGTTTTCTTGTATAAAATCAAAATCATCTATTGTATCTTCATTACTACTTACTTCGTCTAAAAATTCTATTCCATCATTTACTTTATGTGCATTTACGATTATTTTACTTTTAGCAGCTTGTCTAAAAATTTTATTAAGAGTAATATATGGAATTTTCTTTGATTCTATAAAATCTTTTAATACACTTCCTGGTCCTACTGATGGAAGCTGGTCTATATCTCCTACTAATATAAGCTTTGTTCCTTTGAAAATAGCTTTCAATACATAGTTCATTAAAAATATATCAACCATTGAAACTTCATCCATTATTATTACATCTGCATCTATTGGAGCTACGTCCATATCAGGATTAGGCTTTTCTTCTGTGAATTTTCCTATCTCTAATAATCTATGTAAAGTCTTAGCCTCTTCTCCTGTCGCTTCTGTCATTCTCTTAGCTGCTCTTCCAGTAGGCGCACATAACACTGTTTTCTTTCCTTTTGACTTATATAAGTCAATTATTGTTTTTATAATTGTTGTTTTTCCTGTTCCCGGTCCACCAGTAATTATAGAAACATTATTTTCATTTATCAATGTTATTGCTTCTATTTGCTTGTCTGATAATTCTATTGAACTTACTTTCTTTATCTCTTTTTCAATATTTGGAATCTTTTTCAAATTATCTGCTTGCTCTAGGCTTAATATTCGTCTAGCTATATATAATTCAGTATTATAATAATCCATCAAATATATCCATCTTTGCAAACACATTTCAGTCTTGCCATTTACTGTTGCAATCTCTTCTCTTTCTTCATCTTGTATCTGACCTTTTGACTTTAATTCTTTTATTCCACTAATAACATCATCTTCTGATACACCTAATAGTCGTGTTACATAAGTAATCAAGTTTTCTTCTAATACACAGCAATGACCATTATATGTTGAAAGATTTAATGCATGTCTTATACCGCTTCCAACTCTTCTTAAACTATTTTTCTCAATACCAATTTGCAGAGCCATCTTATCTATTTGAGAAAAATCAACTTTAATTCCTAATTCTTCTAATACATATGGATCTTGTTCTATTTTTCCTATTGTATCATTTCCTAATTTCTTAAATATTGTTTGAGCACTTTGTGGGCCTATTCCGAATTTTTCTAAATACCCTACAATCTGCCATAGCTCCCAATTTTCAATAAAGCTTTCCGATATCTCATTAGCCTTATCTTTTGTTATTCCTTTTATTTTCGCTAGCTCCTCTGGCTCATTTTTTAATACTTCAACTGTTGATTGACCAAATTTCTTTACTATCTTTTTAGCTGTAGCAGGACCCACTCCTTTTATTAATCCATTTGCCAAATATTTTTCAAGTGCATCTAATGATTCTGGCATTATTTTTTCAAATGTATCAACTTTAAATTGATCTCCATAATCAGGATGTGTTACAAATTTTCCTATAATTTTTAAACTGTCACCTTTATTTACAAATGGCAAATATCCTACAATCGTTGTATCTGCACTAGTCATATTAAATGTAGCGATCATATATCCATTTGATTCATTTTTATATATTACATCTTCTACTGTTCCTGTTAATTCCATTTTTCTTCTTTCTACTTAGTTTTTCTTTATACATACAACAAAACAGATTGTATGATGTATTTATATCACACAATCCGCTTTATGTAAAGAATTTTCGTTTGTCAAAATTCGACATTATTCTACATATCGTAGTCATCAAAAGATGAATTTATATTATAATAATATCCATAATCATCTGTATAAGATCTATTATACGCTATATCAGATGATGATGCTAATCCAAAAATAGCGAGTCCTATTATTACAAATGCTATTGGTATAATTAATATTGCTATTATGAATCCAATTAAAGCAGGTATTCCACAAGATTTTGCATATTCTTTATTTTCTGATATATTTGCTATAAATAGGATTAATCCTAGTAGTGGGATAAAAAAGCTAAGTATTCTTAAAATAACAGGTGCTTTTCCTGATTCCTTTTTCTCCTCTACCTGTGGATTATTATATTGTTGCTGAGCATAATTAGCTTGCGTATAGCCATTTTGTGGTTGAGCATAATTGGGCTGTGCATACTGTGCATAGTTTGGATTTGCATATTCATTTGGTTGAGCTGTATAATTCTGGTTTGCATATCCATTTGGCTGTCCATTATAATTTTGGTTTATATTTTCATTTGATTGTTTAGTATAATTCTGATTTGTATTTTCATTTTGTGGCTGTGTATAATTTTGTTGTCCATTTTGATTTTGTTGTTGATTATTATCTTCCATTATTTTCTCCTTTACTTCATTTATTTTATTGTGGATTATAGATTATCTTCCTCCTCCACCACCTCCGGCCACCGGCCTCCGCCGCCGCCACCAGAGAATCCTCCTCCGCCTCCTGAGCCAGACGAGAATGATGAGTTCATTGATGTTCCTATTGAATTAAAGCTACTATTAAAGTCAGTATTCATTAGTATATACATTGTTGAATAATTGTATGCAAAATTCGAATCATTATAAGCTGGATATACCATTTTAAGTTGTTCTATAACTTTTTCTGATATTCCAAATGCTGTTGCATAAACAAGATATTGTTCCCATATCACTAGATCCGGAATGTCCCTTTCTTTTAATAATGAGAAATCAGTCATATATTTTCTAAATGCTTTCCATTTTTCCATCTCATCAACACCAGATTGTGTATATGTATTTATTTTATTTTGTGCAACTATTGCAGATATAATTGCTAGAACAAATGAAACTACACCTATAGTTACAGCGACCCATGATTTATCTAACATATAATCAATCGTATCTGGTACAAAACATGTTACCACAATTCCTAACATAAATACGATATATGGCAATGTATTATATTTCATTGATTTTCTCTGCTGTATTGCTTCTTTACTTAATATATTTTGATTTAATAAATTGTGCTTTACAGATTCATCAATACATGATTTCAAAAGTACTATGCTTTCTGAATTTTTCTTTATATATTTTTTTAGCTCTTTTAATGTAATTGAATTGCCATTTGTTCCATTTGATGTGATTGCATTTTTTAAGAATTTTATTATTCTTAATTCATCTTCTTTTATAGCACTTTCATCATATCCAATTAGTGTAATACGTGAATCTTCTTTACCTTTTTCATCAGTAACTTGTTCAATTTTTAATACATTTTTCAAAGATAAATCAAGTATTGTAGCCATAAATATTTTTCCTATTGATTGCTGAACTAATGAATCACTTGATTTGTCTATTATAAATCTTGCCTCTGCTGGTGTCGCATCAGCTCTTGGTAACTCTCTAAAATATTCTATTCTTTGAGTAGGAACTATTTTTACTATGCCTTTAGCAAATAATATATTTCGTATAATTACATAGATCATTAATACTGCTATAATTCCAGATACTCCATATACTATCCCAAGGCTTCTCATTCTTTGACTATTTGCATCATTAGCCCATTTCGTTTCTTCATTTATAATACTACTCAATTTATTAGTATTATAAGTTCTATCTGAACTAATTAGACTTGAAGATGGAAATGCAACTCTAATTTCAACCATTCTTTTTCTTTTATTATTTAATACTTCAAATGAAATCGTATCATTAGATGTAGCATGTATCTCCCCATTTAATTCTTTTGCATGGCCCCATACGTATATATCATTTTTATTTTGTACTTCACTTGGTAATTTTATTGTTCCTGTTAATTTTCTTATTGGAATATTAAAATTATCTCCAAAGACTTGCCAGTACAATTCAGCAACATCTGAATATTTAGCAACCGCTCCAGTAACATGATATTCAATCAAATACTTCTTATTTCCAGTTGAATTTTCTAATCCTGTACCCCATGCAATTTCATAAGATGAATCGTCTTGTATAAAGTAATATTGACTAGTTGGAACATGGTATGCATATTGTCCATAATTAGTCATTGGAATTGTAACACCATTTTCTATTATACTTACTTTTCCATTCGTCATTTCAGTATATTTGCTTGTATCTTTATTAAATTTCTTAAATAAAGTATTAGTATATTCAATATCGATGTCCCATAGTTCTTTAACATCCATTGAGCCATCACTATTTATTTGTATATCGTATTCTACATTATCAAGCACTTGACTCGAATCAGAATCAGCATATACATTAGCTGAATATATTGTAGCAATTATACTTAGTATTAAGAAAATAACAGAAACTTTTAGTTTTATGTTAATCTTCTTCATCACCCTTTCTCCTTTCATTTCCTATTATATACTATTTCCACTAGTAGTTGCAATAAAAAAATAGAAATCATACATAGTATAATTTCCATTTATCCTGTTTTTAGTTTTATATTATATTCGTTTTCTCAGCAATTTATTTTCAAAGAGAGTCTATATACTATTGTATATAAACTCAATTTTTCTTATTTTCTTAATTCTGCACCAAATTTTGCTTTTAGATTTTCTGTAACTTTATTCATTACTGCATTTATTTCTTCATCGGTCAATGTTTTTGTGCTATCTCCCAATTCTACTGAAAAAGCAATACTCTTCTTGCCTTCTGGAATTCCCTTGCCATTATATACATCAAATACATTAACTGATTGTAGTAATTTTCCACCTGAATTTTTTATTGCTTTTTGTAAATCTTGAGCCATAATATTTTCATCAACTAATATCGAAATATCTTTCTTTACAGATTGGAATTTTGATATTTCTTTATATTTCATTTTTCCAACCTTTTTACTTAGCAATTTGTCAAGATTTATTTCCATTACATAAACTTCGTCTTCACATATAACTGGATTTATTCTTCCAATCATTCCTATTGTATCATTATTAACAGATATTATAGCTGATTTTCCTGGATGCATATCTTCTGAAATCTTACTGTTATCAGCAATAAAGCTATATCTTCCATTATATCCAAGATAATCAAGTACTTCTTCTGCAATACCTTTTATTATGTAAAAATCAACTTTCTTTGTTTGTAATCCTAAGAAATATTCGCCTGTCATTAAACATGCAAGTTTATTTTCCTCTACAAGTTTATCTGATTCTTTATAAAATGTTTTCGCAATTTCAAATAAATGTATATCTTGAATTGAATGTGATTTATTATATTCATATATTTTATATAATGATGTTACTAAACTTTGTCTTAAATAGCTTCTTTCTTCTGTTAAAGGAGCTAATATTCCTATTGATTCTTTATTATGTTTAGTAAACATATCGCTTTCTTTTGGATTTACTAATGAATATGACAATGTTTCATTAAGTCCTAAGTTAACCATTTTATTTCTTATTTCACGAGTTACATTATCATAAGTTCCTTTTTTTACAGGCAAAATCATTGTCTTTCCTTGAATATTATCCACTCCATATATTCTTCCAACTTCCTCAATTAAGTCTTCTTTAATACTAATATCCATTCTTCTTGTTGGAACGATTACTATCATCTTGTCTTCTTTTAATTGGGCTTTGAAATCTAGCTTTCTGAATACATCTAATATATCTTCTTTGCTTATTTCTGTTCCTAATATATCACAGATATTTTTTACAGTAATTTCAATTCTTTTTTCTTCTTTATTTGATTTATCATAAATTTCTGTACCATCTATTACTGTTCCATCAGCATATTTTTCTAGCATGTTGCATGCTCTTTCAATAGCCATATATGTTCTGTTTGGATCTAGTCCTTTTTCAAAACGATTACTTGCTTCACTTCTAAGAATCTTATTTGAAGTTTTTCTGATCTTTACATTATCAAATATTGCTGATTCAATAATTACATTTTTAGTATTTTCAGTTATTTCTGTATCAAGACCTCCCATTACTCCGGCTAGTCCTATTGCTCTTGTTCCATCTGAAATTACTATATCTTCACTACTTAAAGTTCTTTCTTGTTTATCTAATGTAATTAGCTTTTCTCCTTTTTCTGCCATTCTTACTTCAAGCATTCCTCTAAGTTTATCTGCATCATAGAAATGTAATGGTTGTCCAGTTTCAAGCATTACATAATTGCTTATATCTACTACATTGTTTATTGGTCTTATTCCTGATGCCATAAGCTTTTCTTTTATTTCAGGTGTGCTTTCTGATATATGAATATTTTCCACTTTTCTTGCTAAAAATAATGAACAATTTTCTGTTTTTATATTTAATTTAAAATCTAATTTTCCAGTATTTTTATGTGATAAATCGATTGGCTTTACCTCTTTATCATATATTGCACCAACTTCATACGCCATACCTAATATGCTAAGTAAGTCTCCTCTATTGGCTGTTAGTTCAAAGTCAATTACACCATCTTCCCAGCCCATATATTTTACAGCATCTTCCCCCACTGGTGCATCTGCTGGTAATTCATGTATTCCGGCCTTATCTTCTTCTTTTAAGAATTTACTATCTACTCCTAGTTCTGCAATAGAGCATAACATTCCATTAGATTCTTGTCCTCTTATTACAGATTTCTTGATTTCTCCTCCTGGTAAATGAGTTCCATTTGTTGCAACAATAACCTTTAGCCCTTTTCTTACATTAGGAGCTCCACATACTATTTGCAAAACTTGTCCATTTCCTACATTTACTTGGCACACATGTAAATGGTCAGAATCAGGATGTTCTACGCATTCCATAACTTCACCAATTATAAGTTTATCTGTATTAATTATCATTCCACATGAATCATATTCATTTCCTACTTTAGTCATTTTTTCAGCTAATTCATGTACATCTTTTTTATCATTTATATTTACATCTAAATAATCTTTTAGAAAATTTGTACTTAATATCATTTTTATTATCCTTTCTATTGATCTTTTCTGTCAAATTGGTTTAAAAATCTAACATCATTAGAATACAATAATCTAATATCTGTAATTCCATATTTAAACATTGCAAGTCTATCTAGCCCTGTTCCAAAAGCAAAACCACTGTATACTTCTGGATCATATCCATTCATTTTTAAAACATTAGGATGAACTATTCCTGATCCTAATAATTCGATCCAGCCAGTTTGCTTACATAAATTGCATCCTTTTCCTCCACATTTGAAACAACTTACATCTACTTCGTATGATGGTTCTGTGAATGGGAAATAACTTGGTCTAAATCTAAGCTCTGTATTTTCGCCTAACATATGTTTCATAAAAATTTCTAATGTACCTTTTAAATCAGCAAAAGATATGTTTTTGTCAATTACAAGCCCCTCTACTTGATTGAATTGATGTGAATGTGTTGCATCATCTTCTCTTCTATATGTTTTTCCTGGTACTATAATTCGTATAGGTGTTTTTTCCTTATTTGCCATCATTGCACGAGCTTGAACAGCAGATGTTTGAGTTCTTAATAAATACTCTGGTGTAATATAGAAACTATCTTGCATATCTCTTGCTGGGTGTCCCTTAGGTAAATTCAATCTTTCAAAACAGTATTCGTCTGTTTCAAGTTCTGGACCTGATACAACATCATATCCCATTGAAACAAATAAATCTTCTATTTCTTCTATTACTCTTGTGAGTGGATGTTTACTTCCTCTTATAATTTTACTAGAAGGCAAACTTACATCTATTCTTTCTGATTCTAATTTTCTATTTAATTCTTCTTTTTGTAGAATTTCTTCCTTATCAGTTATCTTTGATTCTAATTCTGTTTTTGCTTGATTAACTACACTTCCAAGTTTAGGTCTATCTTCTGGAGCTAAACTTCCCATTGTTTTTAATATTGCTGTTAACTTTCCTTTTTTTCCTAAGTATTTTACTCTTACATCTTCTAATTCTCGTAAATTACTTGCTTTTTCAATTTCGTCTAAAGCATTTAATTTAATTTCATTAACTTGTTTTTCCATTTTATATCCCTTTCTTTAAAATTTAAATTTTTACTTAATTTATAACGCACAAAAAAGTTCCTCCCAATATAGGGAGAAACTTTTTATATTTCCTCGGTACCACCTAAGTTTATCTTTCGACCTCATTTTGTTTTAACGCAGTCATGCGTTCTTCTCTACTATAATTTCAAGAAGACTCCTCAAAAGTGAATTTTCTGTAATAGCATATGACCTTTTCCAGCTTTCGGTCTCTCTATTATATGTTATTCTATTACATACTTTGCTTTGTCATCGGATTTTCATATCAATATTTATATTCTATCACAATTTCCGCTATATCACAAGCATTTATGATATTTTAGTTCTATTTTTCTGTTTCTTTTTCGCTTAATGCTGTGTATATCATTACAACCATTGTAAATACTATTAATGCAAGTGGCATTGTTAAGCTATTTACAGGAACTCTAATTAATGCATATACACTATATAAAATACCTTCAACAATAATTATATATTTTAATACATTAATCATTTTCATTGTTCCTCTAAATCTAATTGCATAATATGCTAATATTAATAAAGTAGCTATTCCAATAGGAACTATATATGGTTCAATTACATTTCTAAGTCTTGTATTCATTACATGTTCAATATCAAAATCAGAAGTTTTTAATTCTGTACTATACTTCTCATTTATTTTATTTGTTAGTTGTTCTATGTTTTCATCTGTAACAGATTTTACTTTTATTCTAGCACTATCGCCAAATAGTTCAACTTCTTGAACTACATAATTATTCTTTCCCCATATTTCATTTGCTATCTCTTTAATCTGATCTGTTGTAATTGTTTTGCCAACAGTAAATGTTATATTTTCACCTTCTGAATAATTTAAATCAACTTTTAATCCACAAGTTATTGTTACTATAATTGCTGCAATAAATATAATGGCTAAAACAATATACGCTATTTTTCTCTTCATTTTATATATGTCCTTTCACTTTATTCTCTGTAATCTTATTTGCTATTTTTTACAATTACATTTGTAAATGTTAAATTGTATATTATGCTTATTATAATTCCCCAGAACATTACCATTCCGAAACTATATATTGCATCCCAATTTACTAAACAACATACAATTGCAATTATTACAATAGGTATGATACTTAGAGAATAACGTTTTAGTGCTTCATTGTATTTCTGTCTCTTTTCTTCTGCTGTCATATTTTTTTCTTTAATTCTATTTAATAGCATGATGTTAAATACAGTATTTACAACAAATGAAAGTGCTATTGCTAATATTCCCTCAATTGATAATACTACATTAGCATATCTGATTACCAATAGTAGTACAGCAACATAACCAACTGATAAAATTGTTGCCATTGTTCCCTTTACTCTATATCTGATAATTAAATATAAAGAAATTACTAATGCTATCGCTATCTCTACATATACTATTATTTTTATATTTGAAGTTCCAAGCTCTGATGCTACATATGTATTTCCTTTTATTTCATATTGTAAAGGCATTGCCTCGTTTTCAATTATAGCAGCTAAATTATCTCCACCATATACATAAGTTTGGATTTCATCATTATCTTTAGATGATCCTATTGTTAGACTTAATGTTCCATTATCAATTACTTCTGTAAATGATGTTGTCATCATTGTTGTATCATCTATTTTTAATACAACTTGTCTATTTTTATTTGATGAATCTGATGACTCATCAGATGTAGTATTTTTTGCTATATTTTCTTCTGATGTAGAATTCTTTTCTGTAGAATTTTCAGTAGTTGTTGTATTCTCCTCTGTTGTATTTTCAGCTGCTATCGTATTTTCTGAAACATTATTTTGATATTTTACTGTTACATTCTTAAATTTTTTTGCGCCTTGCATATTAAAGTTAATATTCATATATACAACACTATATGAACCATTTACTTGTTTTCCAACATCAACACTTTTTACATCACTATTTGATAATAATACTTCATTTGTTGAGCTATCTGCAATTTGGAAATTTCCTTTTTGAGTTATATCTGATAATATTATATCTGTTTGATCATTTTCTGGTAAATCAATCTCAATTTTACCTGTATTTTCATCTAAAGATACACTATAATCTTCTACTTTTAGATTTTTTAATCTCTTTTTTATTATTTCTGCTGATTTTTTATAATTGTCTGTATTGTTCTCTATATTCTTGCTTTCCGCATTATTTGAAGTTTCATTCTCTGCCACTTCATTTTCAGTCGTCTTATTTTCTGTAGATTCTTCTCCACTTGTTTTTCCATCTTCTGATACTTCTAATGTAACTATTCTATGGCCTTTTATATTTGTTCCTGATTTATATTCTGGGATTCTACTTACCATCTCATTTCTGCTCTGATAAAATATTCCTACAAATGATATAATTGATACTAGAACAATTATTAATACGACTAATATTACATTTAATCTTTTCTGTGCCTTCATTTTCTAACCCTAGTATAATTTGTGTAACTTATCTTGTTACTTTTGCTATTATACGTTCCTTTCTTTTATTTTTTGATGTTAACTCCTATAATCCCACCTATTATTCCACCAATTATTGCTGCTGCAAACATTATCAAAGTTTTGTAATTTATGCTAAATCCAGTTATTGCCACACTTGATAATACATATAAAATTGTCATATATATTAATCCTACAATAGCTCCATTTATTATACCTTTTTTCTGTATGTGCATTGCACTCATTGTACTTCCAATTAATATGCTTATTGCTGTTATCACTATAATTGCTGTTGGTATTATTAATTCTGATATATTTGTATATGTTAGTACAATTGCCATTATTAATAATAGAATTGCTGAAATAACAAGAGAAATTATGCTTCCCTTAATTATTTTTATAAGATTGTTAGATGATTTAGTCTCATCTACATTTTTTATTTTGTCCATACACTTTACTCCTTTATTTTATATTTCTTTGTAAAGTATATGTTTTAGGTATCGGTTTATGATATTTTATCATTTGTTTTCAATTGTTCTATCATCTAATCCAGCTACTGCCCATTTTTCTATCGATACTTTTACTTTATCTGGATATGTTTCAATTATAACTCTATCTTCTACTATGTCACTTATAATTCCTGATAATCCTGAAAAGGTGATAACTTTATCACCTTTTTTCAAGTTACTTTGCATTTCTTTTATTTTTTTGTCTTGCTTCCTTTTTTCAGAATATGACATATAATATATTAGCATTATAATTGCTACTAAAACTACTGTAGTCAATATTTCTTTTACAGATATGGCATCCATTTCATATTCCTTTCTCTATTGTTCTGATGCTATATTATTTTCTACACTTACTGTTGCATCTCCATAGTTGTTTTCTACTTGGTTTGTCCCATTTTGTTGTTCACGTATATATTTTACAATATCTATAGCTTCATTATTATATCTAACATAATATGTTGTTTGATTTTCAACTGTTGTTGAGTATGCTGCATCAGCTACAATATTTATCATTAAATTTCCTGTCGAACTTATTAAACCATATTTCTTAACAGTTGCATTTCCAGCTTTTATGTCCTTCTCAACTACAATAGCTTTAAGTTCTGGTACTAGAACTGAACCATTTGTGTTTTTTAATCCTGTTTCTGTAACTTCTCTGCATCCAAAACCATCATATTCTATTGGAACAATTTTGTTTCCATCTTTATCAATTATTCCCCATTTGTTGTTTAATTTTACTGGGATACATGTTCCATATAATAAATATCTATTAGTAACATTAGGATCGTCATATTTTCCTGATTCTAATCCAATCTTGTCATAGTCTTGGTATATAATTATTTTTCCATTTCTATTTATAACACCTTGTTTATTATTGCTTATTACTAAATATAATCCTATGTCTTTATCAATTTCTTGAATACTGTCATACGTTGGCTTTACCTTAGTAATTCCGTCATTTCCTATTATACCAACCTTATTATCTTCAGTTGTAACAATAAAATCTCCATTTCCTTCAATGTATTCAATAGATTTATATCTTGCTGTTATTATTACATTACTTTCATTTGATAGATTAGCAACTCCAAATAATCCTGTTGATGCATCTTGTATTACTAGTAAATTATATAGTAATGCTTTTTCATTATTGAAAATTATATAATTGTCAAGTTTTGATTTTTCCAAACATGCATTTTTTTTATTTTCTTCATAATATTTTGTCAAATATGGTAATGTAGCTATTGTAACTGTATTAGTTTCACTATTATATTGGATTAATGAATTAAATCCTTTCATAAATCCTTCTTCTCCAACATACAAGCTATTTCCTTTTAAAATAACATCTTCTTCAATTGTGAATGTCTGAGATTCAGAATCTTTATCTAATAACGGTGTTTTTCTAATTTGATTAGATCCAACGGCAAAGCTAACTCTTTCCTTTGAATTTGTTACATAGCATTTTGTTTTATCCTCTGTATACTGTCCATATTCTCCTGGATAATACTTATATGAAACAAAATCACATATTCCTTCTATAGATGTATACACCTTACCATTATTTATTATAAACATATTTTCTATTGAACTTGCTTTTGAATTTGAAAGTCCATCTATAGTAACTTTAAATTGTTGTTGTGATAATTTTTGACTGTACACCCATACACCAGCAGCTGCTCCTATAAGTAAAAATATAAATACTATTACTACAATTAGTATTATCTTTGTACTATTATTGCTTTTCTGCTTTGGCTGTATCGGATTCTCTGGCATTAAATCCATATTTCAATTCCTCCCTTTTTTTCTTTTGTTTCACATTTTAACTAATCAGTATATCCGTATTGCTTTAGAAATTCCTTAGAGAAATTAGCTAAATTGTCATTTTCAATTTCAATTCTAACTCTTTCCATTAAATTAGTCAAGAATTTTATATTATGAATTGATAATAATCTAACTCCTAGAATTTCATTACATTTTATTAAATGACGTATGTATGCTCTTGTATAATTTCTGCATGCATAGCAATCACATTCTGGATCAAGTGGAGTAAAGTCTTCTGCATATGTTGCATTACGAACTACTATTTTTCCATGTGATGTCATAGCAGTTCCGTTTCTTGCAATTCTAGTTGGTAACACACAATCACACATATCTATTCCAGCAAGAGCCGCTTCTATCAAGTAATCTGGTGAACCTACTCCCATCAAATATCTTGGCTTATCTGCTGGCATTAATGGTGTCGTATATTTTAATAATTTAATAAATTCTTCTTTAGGTTCACCAACACTTATTCCACCAATTGCATATCCTGGTAGGTCTAGTTCAATCAAATCTTTAGCTGATTGTTTACGCAAATCTTCATAAAATCCGCCTTGTATAATTCCAAATAAAGCTTGGTTTGTTGTTGTATGAGCTGCTTTACATCTCTTTGCCCATCTTGTTGTTCTTTCCATTGAATTTTTAGTATATTCATAAGTTGATGGATATGGACAGCACTCATCAAATGACATTATAATGTCGGCCCCCAAGTCTTCCTCTATTTCCATAACTTTTTCTGGTGAGAAGAAATGCTTACTTCCATCTAAATGTGACTTAAATTCAACTCCATCTTCTGTTATTGTTCTTAAATCACTTAATGAAAATACTTGAAATCCGCCACAATCAGTAAGTATTGGTCTATCCCATCTCATAAAGTTGTGCAGTCCACCTGCTTTTCTAACTAGTTTACTTCCTGGTCTTAAATATAAATGATATGTATTTGATAATATAATCTGTGCTCCATTTTCTTTTAGTTCTTCTGGAGTCATTGATTTTACTGTTGCCTGTGTTCCAACTGGCATAAATATTGGTGTTTGAATATCACCATGTGGAGTGTGGACAACTCCTCTTCTTGCTCCTGTATATTTATCTACATGTAATAATTCGTATGTAACTGCTGGTTCCATGTATTCTCCTCTCAAATTTATTTATTAATGTATAAACATTGCATCTCCAAAACTGAAGAATTTATATTTTTCATCAACTGCATGTTTATATGCTTTCATTATATAATCTTTTCCTGCAAATGCTGATACTAGCATTATTAATGTTGATTCTGGTAAGTGGAAATTAGTAATTAATCCATCAATACATTTAAATTTATATCCTGGATAAATGTAAATTCCTGTATCTCCTTCACATGCATTTACCATTCCTGTTTTAGGATCCGCAATAGTTTCAAGTGTTCTGCATGATGTTGTTCCTACTGCAATAACTCTTTTTCCCGCTAATTTTGCTTTATTTATCTTATCAGCATCTTCTTGTTTTATATAGTAATGCTCTGTGTGCATATGATGGTCTTCAATATTTGTTTCTTTAACAGGTCTGAATGTTCCTATTCCAACATGTAAAGTTACATTTGCAATATCTATTCCCTTTTCTTCTATCTTTTTTAACAATTCTGGTGTAAAATGTAGTCCTGCTGTTGGTGCAGCTGCTGAACCCTCATACTTAGCATATACAGTTTGATATCTATCATTGTCTTTCAAACTTTCATGAATATATGGTGGAAGTGGCATTAATCCTATTTGATCTAATATTTCATTAAATATTCCATCATAAGTAAATTTTACTTTTCTTGTTCCATCTTCTGTAGTATCTAAGATTTCAGCTGTTAATAATCCATCTCCAAATATTACTTTAGCACCTATATGTAATTTATTTCCTGGTCTAACCATTGCTTCCCAGATATCACCTTCAATGTTTTTTAGTAATACAAATTCTACATTTGCTCCTGTATCTTTTTTACCATATAAACGTGCTGGTATAACTTTAGTGTTATTTCTTACTAAACAATCTCCTGGCTCTAAATAATCAATTATATCTCTAAAAATTTTATCCTCTAATGTTTGTGTACTTCTATCTAATATTAATAGTCTAGATTCATCACGATTTTTAATTGGCACTTGTGCGATTAACTCTTGTGGTAAATCATAGTTGAATTCGCTTAATTCCATTTTATTTTTTCCTTTCTAAAACCTATTTTTATACCCTTATAGTTTACAATAATTTGGCGAATAAATCAAGTATTTTACCAGTTTTCATCGACATCTTTCTGCTTTTTTACAAAAAAATATATGCTCCCTTTCGGAAAACATCATTTTCCTACTAACAAGCATATATTAAACTTTTTCTCCTAAGGCCTCATTGGTCGGATTTTTTTTCAAAATATTTTTATTTTCCTATTACATAAGGATCTCTTGTTGTTCCACTTCCACTCTTTACTTGGACTCCAGAGCCAAGAGAAACTACGGGTGCAAGACAATTGTCGCCGTAATAGTCGTTGCCGAGCGAATAGAACAAGTACTTGCCGTTCAATACTCGAGCTACTGCGGTTGACATAGCGAAGACCGAAAATCGCACACGTGCCGTCCGATTCGCAGTCGACATAGCGCGACGCAAGCCAGAATGTTCCTGCTCTAAATATCATAATATAAAAGTTTAAATCATCAAAATATGAACTTGGTGTTCTATCAAAATTGTAAAATGTTTGTGTACATGTTAGGTTTGTTTTTGATGGTCCTGTTGTTTCTGATGTCTCT
>HF993632.1:46376-61694 GCA_000433915.1 Clostridium sp. CAG:793 | reverse complement strand
ATATGGAAATGCAAGCTTAGGAGCAACAGCAAGAAGTTTAAATATAGAAGACATTGAGTCAAGAATGAACTCAAAAGGAATAGAAGCAAGAAATGCATTCAAAGTAGGAACAGTGCAATATGGAACAACAAGCAAATCTACAAGATATACAAAATACCCAGCAATATATGCACAAGAGAAATATTCAGGAATAAATGTAAGTGATGTAGCAGATGGAACACAAGTTATAACAGATAGTGCAGATGCAACAGCACAAGCAAAGCTATACAAAATACCCAGCAATATATGCACAAGAGAAATATTCAGGAGTAGATGTAAGTGATGTAACAGATGGAACACAGGTTATAACAGGAAGTGTGGATACAACGGCACAAGCAAAAATGAATCCAAGTGGAAAAACACAAAGTGAAGATGTATACACAGCAGCAACAACAGATACATCAAAAACAGATGCAACAACTTTAACATGTACAAAAACATATTACTATTTTAGTAGTACACCAAGTTCATATTTTGATGATACAAATTTCCATAATATGATATTTGGAACTGAAACATATTTTTGGCTTGCGTCGCGCTGCGTCAACTGCTATTCAAGCAATTCGTATGCGATTTTCGGTCTTCGCTTTGTCAACAGCAGTGCCTTGGCCAGCTTTAGCTTGTACCTTTCGAACGGCCGCAGGTATAGCTACGGCAATCGTCTTGCGCCCGCAGTTTCTCTAGGCTCTGGAGTCCAAATAAAGAGTGGAAGTGGAACAGAAGATGATCCTTATGTAATAGGAAAATAAAAATAATTTAGTAATCAATTTACAAATTTTAAGTTGCATTAAATATAATAATTTAAATCAGAATTGATAGATAAAATCTTTCAATTCTGATTTATTTTTTTACTTAGAAGTTAAATTACTCACATCTTAAAGCTAGTCTATAAATTGTTATATGATTATTAAATTTCTATCTTCATGTTCTAACCACAAAAGATATAGTCGGAAATTCAAGCAGTAAAACGTATATAATATATATCGCCAAGTTGAAAATAGGAGACTATGTTCAATATATACCTGATAATATCAACTCAACTTATACCCTAAAAGCTATCTACAGTGGATATGATAAAGATCAAATTATAGATACAAGCTATGATCCAACAGAATGGAGAATAATGGATATAAATGAATTAGGCAATATAACAAAATTATTTGGATCTACAACTGAAAATAAGAGTACAGTATGGTTTAAAGGACCAATTGGATATAATAATGGAGTATATTTATTAAATGATATATGCAAAACGAGATATGGAAATGCAATCTTAGGAACAACAGCAAGGAGTTTAAATATAGAAGATATAGAATTAGGAATGAGTGCTACAGGAATAGTAAAAAGAAATGAAAATAAAGGATACTATAATAATAGTATACAATATGGAACAACAAAAACATTTACAGGAAGTAATATACAATATCCATCAATATATGCACACGAAAAATATTCTGGAACAAATATAAGTAATGTATCAAATGGAACACAAATTATTGCTGGAAACATAGACATAATAGCACAGGCTAAAATGAATCCAAATGGAAAAATAGGAAGTGATAACATATATAAAACTTTACCAACAACGTCAGAGACAACTCAGTTAGCCTCAAATGTTCTAACGTGTACGCAAACATATTATTATTGGGGTAATACATCTAATTCATACTTTAATGATATAGACTTCTATAATATGATATTTGGAACTGATACAAATTTCTGGATTGCATCGCGCTATACTGGCTGCCTTTCAGGTGATTCATATGTGTATTGGGGTATTCGAAAGGTCGATGGCAATGCTTTGGGAGGTCTGAATTTTTTTGCCTCTGATGGTAGTCGTAGCTATGATAACCATTTAACACCTGTAGTTTATATATCTTCTGGAATTCAAATAAAGAGTGGAAGTGGAACAATAAATGAACCATATATATTAGAAAAATAAATCTGTTTCACTCCAAATTAGTTAATGTCATTAATATTTACCAAGCATTTTTCTAATATAAATTATCAGTCAAATGTAAAATTTTAGTACAAGTACACAAAAAAGAATTCTTTTTCCGCATATACGAATTAGAATTCTTTTTTATATTTTATTTAATTTTCCAAATATTATTTTCTGCGTCAAACATTTCTATATATTCACTAGATAATGATACAATAGGTCTTAGATATTCTCCTTTCGTATCGTAATAATTATTAGAACTAAAAGTATAGTGTCCAGATATTTGTGGACCAGCCATTCTAATTCCTAATAGAGCAGCATTAGATGTGGTTTCAGTCAAAGTTGCAGATATCCAATAATATTCATCACTGTATAATAATTGTGATGTTTTTCCTAAATTAGCCTCATTAATTGGAAGCGTGTAGAATGTTTTGGTAACGGTTAATCCTCCATTATTAGCGTGACCGTAAAGAACTTGACACAAAACTATTTGAATATTCTGCACTATCTTTATATGGATCAACTGTTTTTAATATATCAGGCTTATAAATATTAGTTGTATTTATTCCTGAGTCAGGGTGCTTAGAATATTCTGATGGGTAATAGCTATTCAACGTATACGTATGTAAACTACCATATGTTATATTATCGCATATATGAGCATTTCTAACGGAAAATCCCGTATCTGTCAAATTTTTTTCTATGTCTATTAGATTTACACTTCTTGCTTTTATATTTTTTTCATTATTACTATATAACTGTTCGCATATATTATTAAGAATATAGACCCCATTATTATATCCTTGGATATAATTTAAATATAAAGGACTATTCGTAACTCGATCACTTATAACATCAATATATTTTCCATTATTAAAGTCGAAGATTCTCCATTTTAATGATGTATCCTGAGATATTAGCTGGTTTTGATTATAACCAGAGTAAATAGCATATAAGTTATAACTATTAGATAAAGAAGGTGAATAATCAATGTAGTCTCCTATATGCGGAAATCTTAACTTTATTGTATATGTTCTCGTTGCTGTATTCTGAGCATTATCTTTCGTGGTTAGAACAAATAAATTATAATAATATAAATTTTTCAATGAAGATTTTCGGGAAAAAGTGCAAAAATCTTCATTGAAGTAAATTAATATAAAAAATAATTATTAAATAAGTTTTGTAAATACGTTATTATTCTGAAATTAAAATATAAAGAGATTATTATAAATTATTTATTTTCGACTCAATTTATGCATTTTGTAATCAACATACATTTATTTCTATTTAGGGTATATTAATTTTACATATTAGTTATCGTTTTAATATTTCCAATGCTATACAGTGGAATATTAATAAGCCAATCTTCTTTTCTATATTTTGACATTGAAGTTCGTACATTTGTCGAGGTTTTATACTTTTGAATAAACGTTTTTAAACTTTTTGCTTGTAAATTTTCATTTGCTTTGACTTCTATTGGAACATTCTTTCCGTCAATTTGAGTTATAAAGTCAACTTCTGCAGTTCCTCTTTCTGATGACCAATAAAATACGTCAAGATCTGTGCATTGTTTTAATTGGCATAATACGTATTGTTCAGTTAAGCTACCTTTGAATTCTTCAAATATATCATTTCCATTTAAAAGAGTTTTATCATCTATTCCAGCCATTGCAGCGAGTAGTCCAACGTCAAGCATATAAAGTTTAAATGCATTAAAATCTTGATATGCAGATAGTGGAATTTTACAATTGTTTATTCTATTTACTTGGTATACAATTCCACAGTCAATTAGCCATGATAGTGCAATTTCATATTCTCTTGCTCTTGCGCCTTCTTTTATTAGTCCATATATAAACTTTTTATTTTCTCTTGCAAGCTGTGTCGGTATGTTATGCCATAGTTGCCTTATTCTTGGTACAATATTACTAGGCGCATGTTTTGAAAAATCTTGTTCATAAGCATCTAATAACTCTTTCTGGATCTTTCTAACTTCTTGTAAGTCCTTGTTTATAGTATAGGCACTTACGACTTCTGGCATCCCTCCAACATAGTAATACAATTTTAAGTATTCTTTTAATTTGCTATTAAATACATCTATCATTTTAAAATCATTTTTTTCTAATAATTTTAGGATTTCATCTTCTCCTAAAGCTTCTAGAAATTCAAAGAAACTTAATGGCATTAGGTCTAAAAAGTCAACTTTTCCAACAGGAAATGAAGTTCCTTCATGAATTGCAACTCCTAATAATGAACCGGCTGAAATTATATGATACTGTCTTGCATTTTCGCAAAAATATTTTAATGCTTTCAATGCTTTTGGAGTTTCTTGAATTTCATCAAGAATTATCAATGTATTTTCAGGCTCTATGTTTACTCCTGACTCTATCTTCAGACCTTGTATTATTCTTTCTAAGTCAAAATCTCCATCAAATAATTTATCCATTCTACTATTATCGTCGAAATTAATATATGCACATTTGTCATAGAATTTATTTCCAAATTCTTTCATAAGCCAAGTCTTGCCAACTTGTCTTGCACCTCTTATGATTAAAGGCTTTCTATTGAGTGAATTTTTCCACTTTTTTAATTCTTCAATCTTATTTCTATACATAAATTTATCACCTTTTCCTTTACATTAACTATTATAACATAGTTTTGTACTAAAATCAAACGACTTTTTAATATTTTCGCACATTTTTCTAATGACTTTTGGACATACATTGCACATCTTTCTAACGACTTTTTTATTTTTCCAATTTATATATTTTCTAAATTTTTAAATAAATCTTCAAGTGAACATTTTTTATTAGTATTAATGTCATCAATTCCCTTTTGAAGTTTATTTTTGATAGTTATACTATTATCAGATTTTGTATCTGCATATGACAACTTTAAATATTCAATAAAATTTATAACTTGATTAGTAAGTTCTTCTGGTAAAGTTTCAATTTCATTATATAATTTTTGTTTTTCAATAGACATATTAAACCTCCATTATAAATAATCTTATTCTTAGTATATCATTTTTTTAATAAAAATCTATTATTTTTATTTTTTTATCTGTTCTAACCACGAAAGATAATGTCGGTAATTCAAGCAGCAGAACGTATATAATTAAGTTAAAGTTTCCTCACATCGGAGAATATGTAAATTACAAACCAGATACACCAAACAATGGATATAATTTAAAATCTGCTCAAAGTGGATACAATAAAAATCAAATTATAGACACAAGCTATGATCCAACAGAATGGAGAATCATGGAAGTAGATGAAAACAGAAGGATAACCAAATTATTTGGAGTGCCAAACAATAATCAGAAATCAATCTCATTTGGTGGAGCAAGAGGCTATAATAACGGTGTATTTTTATTAAATGACATATGTGAATATAGATATAGTAATTCAAACCTAGGAGCAGTAGCCAAAAGTCTAACAATAGAGGATATAGAATCATGGATGAGTGATGATGGAATAGCAGCAAGAGATAATTATAAATCAGGAACAGTACAATATGGGACAACTAGAAGATACACAGGAAGTTTTGCAAATTATCCAAGTATTTATGCACAAGAAAAATATTCTGGAGTTGGAGTAAGTAATATAATTGATGGAACCCAGATTATAAATGATAAAGATAATAAAAATTCGTTAGCTAGGTCAAAAATGAATCCAAATGGTAGAACTCAAAGTAATCCAGTTTATATCACGGCGACAGAGAATGATTCAACAGGGTCAGCTGTTACTAGTCTAACTTGTACTCAAACTTTATATGGTGGTGACCAATTAGTGTCATATTATAAAGATCCTAATTTTTATAATATGATATATGGAACAGGAACGACTTTCTGGTTAGCATCACGTGATGTAGATTGCGGTTCTAATTATATTAGTTCATCATTTGGTTTTAGAAATATTAATAATAGTAACCTTGGGGCATATTATATGTTTAGTTCTAACAACTACAATGGTGGAACAGATAAAAGAATTGCTCCAGTTGTAGCATTTGAATCAACTATCAATATTGTTGGAGGCAATGGTTCTAAAAATAATCCTTATACAATATCAAAAGGTATATCAATAGGAGACTATGTTAAATATGAACCTGACATACCTACTGCTGGATATGAGTTGAGTTCAAGCAAAAGCGGATATAGTAATGCACAAACAATAGATAAAACATACGATCCAACATCATGGAGAATTATGGAGCTTGATAATGATGGAAATATAACCAAAATATTTGGAGTTCCAAGTAGTAGTCAAAATACAGTATATTTTTCCGGTACAATAGGCTATAATAATGGAGTATATTTATTAAATGATATATGTAAAAAGAGATATGGAAATGCTAATTTAGGAGCGACAGCGAGACACTTAAATATAGAAGATTTAGAGTCAGAAATGAATGAAAGTGGAAAATTTGCTAAAAACTCATATAAAGCAGGAACCATACAATATGGAACTACAAAGAAATATTCTGGAAGGAACGCTCAATACCCTGAAATATATGCACAAGAAAAATATTCAGGAGTAAATGTAAGTGATATATTAGATGGAACTCAAGTTATAACATCAGATGCAAATAAAACTGCTCAATCCAAATTGAATCCTGGAGGAAAAACAGAAAGTGACAATATTTATACAGCTTTACCAGCAACATCCAAGACAACAGGACAAACAGTTGCAAACTTGACAAGTGTACAAACTTATTATGGAAATTCACAATTAAGTTTATACTACAATACTTCTATTTTTTACAATATGATATTTGGAACAGGGACAAAATTTTGGCTTGCCTCTCGATTTATTTACTGCATTTCAAGTGATTCATTTGCACATTTTGGTATTCGTAATATAACTAATGAAATTTTATATGGTAATGAGTTATTTTTTTCAAATGGTAATACTTCTGCTGACGACAATCGCTTAGCACCAGTGGTCTCACTAAATTTAGGTATTAAAGCCAAAAGTGGAAGTGGAACAGAAAGTGATCCGTATATAATAGGAAAATGATAACTTGCATTTAACAACTATACATTTTATTAAAAACCGCAATGCTTATTTATAAAGCATTGCGGTTTCTTTACTAAATAGTTATTGTTTTATATGTTATAAAGTTCATTCTATCTCTTACCCAGATGTAATATGTTTTTCCTTTTGTAAGTGCAATATTTGTTATAGTTGTATCTAATGTTCCAACATAACAATCTATAAAGGTGCTTGGCTGAACATTATTTTCTGTAATAGCATATCCAGTAATTACGCCGTTGTAAGGATCTATTACAGTTAATTTTATTCCATTTGAAACCACAGTTATTTGTTGTATTACTGGTGGATCCTTATCTATATTTTGTACAATATATGTTACATAATCCCCAAAGTTTCCATTATTATCTCTTAGCCTTGCATATATTCTATCATAGTTTGCAGTTGCAATTTGTGAAGAGGCATCAGTCCACCCAGTATTATAATTTTTACTTGTTTGCAAAGTATATCCCCTTGATATTAAATCTGATGATATAGAAACATTTACTGTTACATTTCCAGAGGTAAGTTCTGATGGTGTTAGTGTGAAAGTAACATTAGGCTTTCGAAGATCTGGGACAATGTTTCTGTTCCAAATTGCACATAATGTAATAGATTCATCATTTTGATATATGCCACCAGGATAATAATTTGTTCCAGTTCCATCCTCTTTAGTGTTCCAACACTTAAAAGTATAACCTCTTCTAGTTGGTATTTCTTCTGTTAATGTTAATTGCTTTCCTGGAATTTTCGTCTGTGTTTTTGGAGGCTGAGAACTACCATTTGTATCATATGAAATTTCGTAATTAACATTATAAGGGCTACTTACAAATATTTTTTCATTTCCAACATTGTCAGTGGCTTTAACCCATAAATAATATGAACCTTTTTTTAATTTTTGATTTACTACTGAATTATTAGTTATATTGGTCCAATTTGCTGGCTCTTGAGTGGAAGAAGTAGACCAAGAGTAACGTACATTTGATATTCCATTATTATCGCTACAACTTATTTTTGAACTCATATTTCCCACTGTTGATGAATTATATTCATAATACATAGTTTCAATGTGTGTATTGGCTGTATATCCTCCGAGAAAATTATGAGATACATTTAATTGTACATAATACTCACCAACTATGCTAGTTGTATCAATTTCAAAAGTTTCATAGTTTACTGTTTGAGCAACTGTTCCGTTTTCACAAGTTTCAGGAGAACCCTTATATTCTTTTTGAACATATGTTAGCCAGTTTTTATCTGCTTCAGCATCACTTGTTGCTAAGCCAAATCTAGTTGTATTTATCATGTCATTATTTGGACCATTTTCATATAAGAATGCTTTTAATACAATTTTATCTATATTAGTTACATCTAATTTTTGCTTCGAAAATATAGATACACTATTTTTATATGAAACATTTAGATTTAAAGCAACACTTGGAAAGTTTCCATAAAAGTTTGAATTTTCAACGTCTGTAGCATCATGACTTGCACTTCCATAAGTAATTCTTGTTGTCCATTCACTCGATATTTTATTATAATCACTATAATTTAATAATTCCTCTCTACTTTTTATGTTAAAATCTCCACCATTATTTGAAAGTTGTACTTGAGGAGGAGTCTTATCAACTTTTATTGTGTACGTTCTCGTTGCTGTATTCTGAGCATTATCTTTCGTGGTTAGAACAGTTTAACAAAAAAGCCACAAAACACTTTACTTTATCGTATCATTAGAGATATGATTTTCATGGGGGAAAAGTCAAAGGAGGAGAAATATGAAAGAATCAAATGAAAAAAGAACCAGAAAAAGAAGAAAAGGAGGAACAGTATTCTACATAAAAGAAACGGATAGGTGGGGAGCACAAATATCAATAACAACAAATGGAAAAAGAACAAGAAAAAGTGTATATGCCAAAACAAAAGAAGAGGCAATAGAAAAATTAGAAACGCTAAGAATAAAAATAAAAGACCAACAATATTTGCAAACACAAGGAATCAGGCTATATAAAATAATGGAAGAAATACGAGATAAAAAATACGAATCAAATATAATAAAAGACTCAACATATTTAAGAATAAGCAAGACAATCAATAAAATAAAAGAGAGTGATGTTGGAAAAATGAACATCAAAGAAATAACAAGCAATGATATACAAAAGTATCTAAACGAAATAAAAAAATACAGCAACTCATATATATGCAAGATATATGAACAATTAAATCAAACATTTAATTATGCAATTAGAAACAAATATATAACAGACAATCCACTGTACGATGTAATAAAACCGAAAAGCACACAAAAATTAAAAAAAGTACGAGCACTAACAATGGAAGAACAAAAGAAATTAAGTGACTACCTTTTAAATACAAGCATAAGAAAAGAAAAATACAAAAACATATTTTTAATACAAATGTATACCGGACTAAGGATAGGAGAAGTCTTATCACTAACAGTCGAAGACATAGACCTTGAACGAAAAATAATAAAAGTAAACAAAACATTATCAATAAACACAAAAGGAAAAATAGTATTACATGATTCTACAAAAACTTATGCCGGAATAAGAGAAGTGCCAATACCAGAATTTATAATTCCACATATAGAAGAACAATTAAAAGAAGCCAACAGATCAAAAAAGAGAATACTATTTTCATATAAGAGAAAATATCTATCGCATAATATAGCAAACAGCAAACTAAAAAGAATAATGGGAAGTACACTAAAAATGAAAAATATAGAAGGAATATCAACACATAGCCTAAGGCATACATTTGCAACAAGATGTATAGAAGCAGGAATGGCAGCAGTAGTACTGCAAAGAATATTAGGACATACAAACATATCAATAACACTAAATACATATACAAGTGTATTCAATCAATTCAAAGATAGCGAACTGCAAAAAGTCGTTAACTTGTACGAAAAAAACATATTAAATAGTAAAGAACAATAGACTTAAGATGATGATGACATCAACATAGTCTTTTTTTTATTGGGAAATAATAAAAAAACTTAAATTTTATATCGCGAAATTGTTGACATTAATCAGATTTTGCAATATAATAAACTCAGTATATTTATGTACGAATAAAATCTAGAAGGGCTAATAGATGAATAATTCGGTAATCGTGAAATAATTTAAAAGAATAGAGAAAGGTAAAACTGATGCTATGTATCAGTTTACCTTTTTTTGCCTTCTAATTTTATTTATGTAAATTATGAAGAAGAGGAATTACAAGATAGCCATATTTTTAGGTGATTATAGTTAAAAAAGCAGGACTACAATGACTTAAAAGTAGCTATCAAGTTAAGAAGGACTTCTCCAAAATTAAATATATACTAATACAATCTGCTTAAATTATTATTAAGAAGGGGGTATTACCTTTGGTAAACGTAAAAGACGTAAAACATGAAAAAACAACACGTAAATCTTTCTCAAAAATAGGTGATTTCATTGAATTACCTAACTTAATAAAAGTTCAGAAAGATTCTTACAACTGGTTTATTAACGAAGGATTAGGAGAAGTATTAAGAGAAGTTTCTCCAATAGTAGACTATTCAGAAAATCTAGTATTAGACTTTCTAGACTACCACATGGATGAACATCCAAAATACACTGTAGAAGAAGCAAAAGAGAGAGATGCTACATATTCTACAAAATTACATGTAAAAGTAAGATTATTCAATCGTGAAACAGGAGAAATTAAAGAGCAAGAGATATACTTAGGAGATTTCCCTGTAATGACTGATACAGCTACATTCGTAATCAATGGAGCAGAGAGAGTTGTAGTTAGCCAGTTAGTACGTTCTCCAAGCTGCTATTATGCAGATTCATTGGATACAAAAACAGGAAAGAAATTGTACACATCAACAGTTATGCCATTAAGAGGAGCATGGTTAGAATATGAAACAGATAATAATGACATATTCTACGTAAGAGTTGATAGAACAAGAAAAATTCCTGTAACTACTCTATTAAGAGCAATTGGACTTGAAAAAGATGACCAAATATTAGCCCTATTTGGAAACGAAACATTGCTTAAAGCAACAATGGAAAAAGATCCAATCAAAACAATGAATGAAGCTTTAATAGAAATTTACAAAAAACTAAGACCTGGTGAATTACCAACAGTTGAAGCAGCTCGTACATTATTTGATAGATTATTCTTTGATCCAAAGAGATATGACTTAGCTAAAGTTGGAAGACATAAATTCAATGATAAACTAAGTCTTGCAAAGAGAATAAGAAACCAAGTATCAGCAGAAACAATATCAGATCCAACAACAGGTGAGATATTAGTGGATAAAGACGAGAAAATTTCAGAAGAAATTGCCTGGAAGATTCAAAATCTAGGAATTAATTCAGTAAAAATTAAATGTGGAGATTCATTTATAATAGTTCTAGGAAATGGAACAGTAGATATCAAGAATTATGTGGATATTGATATATCTGATTTACACATAAAAGAATTAGTAAACTATGCTGTATTAAAAGAAATAATGGAAAAAACAGCACCAGAAGATTTACATGAAGAATTAAAAGCAAGAAAAGAAGAGTTAGTACCACGTCATATTACTAATGAAGATATAATTGCATCAATAAGCTATTTATTAAATTTATATCATGGATTAGGCAAAATAGACGATATAGATCATTTAGGAAATAGACGTATTAGATGTGTAGGTGAATTGTTACAAAACCAATTTAGAATTGGACTAGCAAGACTAGAAAGAGTTGTTCGTGAAAGAATGACAATACAAGATCTAGACTCAATCACACCTCAAGCATTAATTAATACAAAACCAATATCTTCAGCAATTAGAGAATTCTTCGGAAGTTCACAATTATCACAGTTCATGGATCAAACAAACCCATTATCAGAACTAACACATAAAAGAAGAATTTCAGCATTAGGACCTGGAGGATTAACAAGAGAAAGAGCAGGATTCGAAGTAAGAGATATTCACTATACTCACTATGGAAGATTATGTCCAGTTGAATCACCAGAAGGACCTAACATTGGTTTAATTTCAGCTTTATGTTCATTTGCAAGAATTAATGAATATGGATTCATAGAAGCTCCATATAGAAAAGTTGATAAAGAAACAGGAAAAGTTACAGACCAAGTAGATTATCTATCAGCAGATGAAGAAGATAAATATACAATAGGTCAAGCAACAGAACCATTAGACAAAGACAACAGATTTGTAAATAAGAGAATCAAAGTAAGACAAGTAACAGAATTCAAAGAAGTTCCAGCAGAGCAAGTAGACTACATTGAAGTATCACCAAAAGAATTAGTATCAGTAGCAGCAGCAATGATACCATTCTTAGAGCATGATGACGTTAAGCGTTCTCTAATGGGATCAAACATGCAGCGTCAGGCAGTACCTCTATTAAAACCAGAAGCTCCAATAGTTGGAACTGGTATGGAATATAGAGCAGCCAAAGACTCTGGAATAACAGTAACAGCTAAAGAAGATGGAATAGTTGAGAAAGTTACTGGCGATGAGATTCAAATAAGAAATAAGAAAAATGAAGTAACATCATACAAGCTATTAAAATTCAAGAGAACAAATGGTGGAACATGTATTAATCAAAGACCAATAGTACAAGTTGGCGAAAAAATTAAAGCAGGCGACACAATAGCAGATGGACCTGCAACTCAAAATGGAGAGATGGCATTAGGAAGAAACGTACTAATTGCATTCTCAACATGGGAAGGATATAACTTCGAGGATGCTGTTCTTATCAGTGAAAGACTTGTAAAAGAAGATGTATACACATCAATTCATATAGAAGAATACAATTGCGAATGTCGTGATACAAAACTTGGACCAGAAGAAATCACAAGAGATATTCCAAACGTTGGTGAAGATGTATTAAAAGACCTTGATGAAGACGGTATCATTAGAATTGGTGCAGAAGTTAGACCAGGTGATATATTAGTTGGTAAAGTTACTCCAAAAGGAGAAACAGAGCTAACAGCTGAAGAAAGGCTTTTAAGAGCAATCTTTGGTGAAAAATCAAGAGAAGTTAGAGATACATCATTAAGAGTACCACACGGAGAAGCAGGAACAGTAGTAGATGTTAAAATATTTACAAGAGACAATTCAGACGAATTAGGCCCTGGAGTAAATCAAGTAATAAGAGTATATATTGCTACAAAGAGAAAAATCTCAGTAGGTGATAAAATGTCTGGACGTCACGGAAACAAAGGTGTTATATCAAGAATATTACCAGAAGAAGATATGCCTTTCTTACCAGACGGAACACCAGTAGACATAGTATTAAATCCAATGGGTGTACCATCTCGTATGAACCTAGGTCAGGTACTAGAAGTTCACTTAGGAATGGCTGCAAGAGCACTTGGATGGAAAGTTGAAACACCAGTATTTGATGGTGCTAAAGACTGTGAAATTGAAGAGCTATTGAAAGATGCAGGATTAAGAAAAGATGGAAAAACAGTAGTATATGATGGAAGAACAGGAGATCCATTTGATCATCCAATCACAGTAGGTGTTATGTACATGTTAAAATTACACCACTTAGTAGATGATAAGATCCACGCTCGTTCAACAGGACCATACTCATTAGTAACACAACAACCTTTAGGTGGTAAAGCACAATTTGGTGGACAGAGATTTGGTGAAATGGAAGTTTGGGCACTTGAAGCTTACGGTGCAGCATATACATTACAAGAAATGCTTACAACAAAATCAGATGATGTTGTTGGACGTGTAAAGACTTATGAAGCAATCGTAAAAGGTGAAAATATTCCAAAACCAGGGGTACCAGAAGGATTTAAAGTTCTCGTAAAAGAATTACAATCATTAGGACTAGATATCAAACTATTTACAGATAAGGGATCAGAGATAGAATTAAAAGAAAACATCGAAGACGGTGTAGACTTTAACTCAATCAATGACTCAAATGATACAAAACCACAAGAAGCAAACGTTGTAGATGAAAAAGAATTATCAGATGGTTACACAGAAACTGATGGAACAGATGAATCAGAAGAAATAAGCGAGATGGAAAGTGATAGTGATGAACTATTCTCAGATTTAGCTGATGAAACTGATGATGAACTATTATCTTCAGGAGATGATAGTGAATTAGATGATTATTCAAATGATTCTTATGACGATTATGATGAATAAAATTAAGAAAACTTAATAGCCTAAAGTCAAGCTTCTAAGTAGACAACAAAGATTGAAGCAACAGTGCAATACTTAGAAAGCTTAAGACAAGGCAAACAAAATTTATATAGGGGGCTATAATAGTGGACGAATTAGAATATCTAAGCAAAATTCAAGTTGGCTTAGCTTCAGACGAAAGAATAAGAGAATGGTCTAAAGGTGAAGTTAAAAAGCCAGAAACAATTAACTATAGAACACTAAAACCAGAAAAAGATGGACTATTCTGTGAAAGAATATTTGGACCAGTTAAAGACTGGGAATGCCATTGTGGAAAATACAAGAGAATTAGATATAAAGGCGTAGTCTGCGACAGATGTGGAGTAGAAGTTACAAAATCAAAAGTTAGAAGAGAAAGAATGGGACATATTGAATTAGCAGCACCAGTAGCACATATCTGGTACTTCAAAGGAATCCCAAACAGAATAGCATTAATGTTAGACATTTCTCCTAGAGCGGTTGAAAAAGTAGTATATTTTGCATCATACATTGTTACAGATAAAGGAACAAGTGGACTATCAAAATGCCAAGTATTAAACGAAAAAGAATATCATGAAGCTGTTGAAAAATATGGTGAAGGATCATTCAAAGCTGAAATGGGAGCAGAAGCTTTAAGAAAGTTACTAGAAGAAATTGATGTAGTAAAATTAACAGATCAATTAAATAAAGAACTTGAAAAAGCAAGCGAACAGAAAAAAGCTAAGATAATAAAAAGATTAGATACAGTAGAAGCATTCAAAACATCAGGAAATAAACCTGAATGGATGGTAATGAATGTTATACCAGTAATCCCACCAGATTTAAGACCAATGGTACAACTAGATGGTGGAAGATTTGCAACATCAGATTTAAATGACTTATATAGAAGAGTAATCAACAGAAATAACAGATTAAAGAGACTACTAGAATTAGGTGCTCCAGAAATTATTGTAAGAAACGAAAAACGTATGTTACAAGAATCAGTAGATGCACTGATAGATAACGGAAGACGTGGAAGACCAGTAACAGGTGCTGGAGGAAGACCTTTAAAATCATTATCAGATATGTTAAAAGGAAAACAAGGACGTTTCCGTCAAAACTTATTAGGAAAACGTGTTGACTATTCA
>HF993632.1:15263-46341 GCA_000433915.1 Clostridium sp. CAG:793 | reverse complement strand
CGTTCAGTTATCGTAGTTGGACCAGAACTTAAGATTTACCAATGTGGTGTTCCAAAGGAAATGGCAGTAGAATTATTTAAACCATTTGTAATGAAAGAATTAGTTGGAAGAGGATTAGCTCACAACATAAAAAATGCAAAGAGAATGGTTGAAAGATTAGATCCTGCTGTATGGGAAGTACTAGAAGATGTAATAAAAGATCATCCAGTAATGTTAAACCGTGCTCCAACTCTACATAGACTAGGAATCCAAGCATTTGAGCCAGTACTAGTAGAAGGTAGAGCAATTAAGTTACACCCATTAGTTTGTACAGCATTCAATGCTGACTTCGATGGTGACCAAATGGCTATTCACTTACCATTATCACCAGAAGCACAGGCAGAAGCAAGATACTTAATGCTATCAACAAACAACTTATTAAAACCAACAGATGGTGCTCCAATCACAGAACCATCACAGGATATGATTTTAGGTGCATACTACTTAACAATGGATGTAGAAGCAGATCCTAATGACACACCAGAAATGGTAGATAGAAAAGGAACAAAAGGAGCAGGAAACTATTTCTCATCAACAGATGAAGCAGAGATGGCTTATGCAAACCATGATGTCGGAGTACATGCTAAAATACATGTTAGAATGGCTGAATATGATGAAGAAGGAAAAGAAATAAGTCATGGATTTATCACAACAACAGTAGGAAGAATTATATACAATAAAGGAATTCCACAAGATTTAGGATTTGTTGATAGATCTGATCCAAAGAATAAATTCGAGCCAGAGATTGACTTTACAATAGCTAAAAAGCAATTAAAACAAATAATTGGTAGATGTATCGAAGTACATGGATTAGATAGAACAGCAGAATTACTAGACTATATAAAAGCAACTGGATATAAATATTGTACAACTGCCGGAATGACCGTATCAATTGATGACGTTAAAGTGCCAGAAGAAAAGAAAGCTTTATTGGCAGAAGGCCAAGCACAAGTTGACCAAGTAACAAAACAATATGCTCGTGGTTTAATAACTGATAATGAGCGTTATAATAGCGTAATTAAGATATGGGAAGCAACAACAGACAAGGTTGCAAATGCAATGCAAAAGAATTTTGACGATATGAACCCAATATTCATGATGTCAAAATCAGGAGCTCGTGGTAATATAAGCCAGTTAAGACAGGTAGCAGGTATGCGTGGACTTATGGCTAGTACAACAGGTAAAACAGTAGAGATTCCTATTAAATCATCATTCCGTGAAGGACTAGATGCATTAGAATACTTTATTTCTGCCCATGGAGCACGTAAAGGACTTTCTGATACAGCTTTAAGAACAGCCGATTCAGGATACTTAACAAGAAGACTAGTAGATGTATCACAAGATATAATCGTAAGAGAATTAGATTGTGGAACAACTGAAGGTCTTGAAGTATACGCAATCAAAGACGGAAATCAAGTAATTGAAAGCCTACAAGAAAGATTGATAGGAAGATATCCATTAAATGATATCAAAGATCCAACAACAGGTGAAATATTATGCGACAAAGACACAATGATTAGTGAAAAAGTTGCTAACAAAATAGTTGATTTAGGAATTGAAAGAGTAACAGTTAGATCACCATTAAACTGTAAAACACAACATGGTGTTTGTGCAAAATGCTATGGCATGAGTATGGCAACAAGAGGAAAGATTAACATAGGTGAACCTATTGGAACAATTGCAGCTCAATCAATTGGTGAGCCAGGTACACAGCTTACAATGAGAACAATTCACTCAGGTGGTGTAGCAGGTGTAGCTGATATTACACAAGGTCTTCCTAGAGTTGAGGAGCTATTCGAAGCTCGTAAACCAAAGGGATTAGCGATAATCACTGAAATTGCAGGAAAAGTAACAATTACAGAAGAAAAGAAAAAGAAACAGGTAACTGTTACATCAAATGACAATAGCAAAACATATTCAATACCATTTGGATCAAAAGTATGTGTTCAAGAAGGCCAAGAGATTGGAGTAGGAGATCCATTAACAGAAGGATCAATCAATCCAAATGAAATTCTTGCAATAAAAGGACCAGAAGGAGTTCATGAATATTTAGTTCAAGAAATCCAGAAAGTTTATAGAAATCAGGGTGTTGATATTAATGATAAACACATTGAAGTTATAGCAAGACAAATGCTTAAGAGAGTAAGAATTGAAGACTCTGGAGATAGCAAACTACTACCAGGATCATTAATAGATATGAATGAACTAGAAGTAATAAACAAAGAACTTGAAGAACAAGGAAAGAAACCAGCTTCAGGAAAGAGAATATTACTAGGAATCACAAAAGCATCACTTGCAACAGAAAGCTTCTTATCAGCAGCATCATTCCAAGAAACTACAAAAGTATTAACAGAGGCAGCTATCAAAGGTAAAGAAGATAACCTAATTGGATTAAAAGAAAACGTAATCATAGGAAAACTTATCCCAGCTGGAACAGGTATGGCAAGATATCAAAATACTCACATTAATACAGAAGAGGTAGAAGAAGATACAGCTAATGATGTAAAATTATATCATGCCGATGATGAAGACGAAAATAAACAATAAAATATAAAAACTGTTAGATTTTTATCTAACAGTTTATTTTAATTTTGAAGTATTTTTTTAATTTCTTTATGAAGAAAAGGCTTGTACTCTTTAATTGGTAAAGGTTCACTATATAAAATAGAAGTAAAGCAAGTACTACTAACAAGCTCAATAATCATAAATAAAGAAACCTGAGGATTATCTAATTTTATATTATTTTCTTCTACCCCAGTTAAAAACAAACTAACCAAACCATCTTCTTCGGCTTCTTCTCTTGAATATAACTCAAGTATAGTTTTATTGAAAACTCCCCAAGCCAAATCCTTTGCAATAAACTGAATTAATATAGGATCTTTTACAAGTTCATCAATAACATAATCAACAATATATATAATCTGATCGACAAAATCAGTAACTTTATTTTTATTAAGAGAATTAAGTGCATCATTAAAAAGCTTCTTCGATTTCTTCATAATAAGAATATCGTGAAGTTCATATTTATCTTTAAAATAAAGATAGAAAGTGCCTTTGGCAACATTAGCTTTATTAACAATATCCTGAATAGAAGTGTTTTTAAGTCCTTTAGTAGTAAATAATTTAAATCCTTCATCAAGAAGCCTTTCTTCTTTATTATCTTTATACGTTTTAGTTTCTTTAATTTCATTACAATTTTTATTATTTCGATTAGATAAATTTTTAATAATATTCATAAATGTCTCCTCATAAATATATTATTGCACAAAAATGACCAAAGGTCAACTTTTTTTATAAAAAGTATTGACCAATGGTCAGAAAAGTAATATAATATAAAATGACCGTTGGTCATAAACCGACAATAAGAGAATAACAAAAGGAGGCTCAAATGCAAAAATTTGGCGAATTTATATGTAAACATAAGAAAATAATACTAATCATAGCTCTTATATTGCTTATTCCATCTGTAATTGGAATGAAAGCAACAAAAATAAACTATGACATATTAATGTATCTACCAGATGATATTGAAACAGTGCAAGGAGAAAGCATATTAGCACAAGACTTTAAGATGGGTGCATTCTCAATGATAACTGTTGACAATATGAAAACGAAAGATATATTGAAATTAGAAGATAAACTAAAGAAAATAGGAAATGTAGAGAAAGTTGTAAGCATTGCAGATGTAATAGGAACTGATATTCCAGAAGATGTACTACCAGATGAGATAAAAGATAAACTATATAAAGATGGAAGTACAATAATATTAGCAACATTTAAAGACTCAATATCAGATGAAGAAACACTAAACACAGTAGAAGAAATAAGAAAAGTAACAGATGGACAATGTAAAATTGGTGGAATGACAGCAACAACGCTTGATACAAAAGAAGTATCAAACTCAGAAGTAATAGTATACATAGTAATAGCAGTAATACTATGTTTAGCAATATTAGAGATAGCACTTGATTCATACCTAATTCCAGTATTATTACTGGGAAATATAGGAATAGCAATATTGTATAATATGGGAAGCAATATATTGCTAGGACAGATATCATATATTACAAAAGCAATAAGTGCAGTATTACAATTAGGTGTAACAATGGATTTTGCCATATTCTTATATCATAGTTATAAAGCAGAAAAAGAGGAGACAAATAACAATGATGAAGCAATGAGCAAAGCAATAACATCAACTCTAGTATCTGTATTAGGGAGTGCTACAACAACAATTGCTGGATTCTTAGCATTATGTAGCATGAACCTAACATTAGGGAGAGATATAGGATTGGTAATGGCTAAAGGTGTATTAATTGGATTAATATGTGCAGTTACAATATTACCAGCAGCAATACTAATGTTTGACAAAGCAATAGAAAAAACAAGACATAAAGAAATCTTACCAAAATTCACAAAAGTAAGAGATTTTAATATAAAACATTATAAAGCAATAATAGTAGTATTCTTGATAATATTACCATTTGCAGTATATGGCTATACACATACAGAAAATTATTACAACCTAGACAAATCATTACCAGACACATTACAAGGCGTTCAAGCAAATAATGAATTAAAAGAAAAATTTGGAATTGTATCAACAGAATTAGTACTAGTTGACAAAGATATGCCAGATTATAAAGTAAATCAGATGCTAGACGAAATAAACAATCTAGACGGAATGGATATGACATTATCTTATGCAAGCATAAGCAAAGGACAGATACCTAAAGAAATATTACCAGATGAGATAAAGAATATCTTCCAAAGTGATAAATATCAAATGATAATAATAAGTTCAAAATATGAATTAGCAACAAATGAACTAAATGATCAAGTAGAAAAAGTAAAAGAGATAGTAAAGAGATATGACAGCAATGCCTTACTAGCAGGTGAAGGACCATTAATGACAGACTTAGTAGAAATAAGTGATCATGACTTTAATAGTGTAAATTCATCATCAATAGGAATCATATTTATATTAATGATAATAACATTAAAATCAATATCATTACCATTTATATTATTAGCAGCAATCGAATTTGCAATATTTATCAACATGGGTATACCCGCATACACAAATACAGTATTACCATTCGTTGCCTCAATAGTAATTGGAACAATACAATTAGGAGCAACAATAGATTATGCAATATTAATAACAACAAAATATAAGGGACTAAGAAAAGAAGGAAAAGACAAGAAAGAGGCCGTATCAGAAGCACTAGGAACATCAATAAGCTCAATAGTTGTAAGTGCACTTTGCTTCTTCGGAGCAACATTCGGAGTAGGAGCATATTCAAAGATAGAAATGATAAGCTCACTATGTACTCTAATGTCAAGAGGAGCAATAATAAGTATGGTAACAGTAGTAACTGTATTACCAGCATTCCTACTAGTATTTGATAAATTAATATGCAAAACTACAATTGGAATGAAGAATGAAAATAAAGTTAATTAAAGAAAGGATAAGAAAATGAAAAATAATAGAAAAATCGTTTCAGCACTTTTAATAGGAACAATGTGCATGACAACAATGCCTGTATTTGCTAATACAAAAGATGAAACTGTATATACAAAATTAAATAATAACAGTGAATCATATAGTACAATAGTAAGCGACAAATTATCTAATGACAACGATGATGAATTTCTTAAAGATATCACAGATTTATTAAATCTAGAGAACACAAAAGGAGATGAGAAATTTAGTCAAGATGGTGAAAACATTACATGGGAAGCACAAGGAAAAAACATACAATATAGAGGAGAAACAAATAAAAACTTACCAGTTACATGTCATATAAAATATGAGCTAGATGGAAATGAAGTAGAAGCAAAGGATATAATAGGAAAAACAGGAAAAGTAAAGATAACATTAGAATATACTAACAATGAAGTTCATACAGTAAAAGTAAATGGAAAAAATGTGAAAATGTATACACCATTTGTAGTAGTTGCAGGAACAATATTTGACAATACAGAAAATTCAAACATAAAAATTTCATCAGGAAAAGTAATTGAAAATGGAAACAAAACTATTGCAATAGGATTAGCAGTACCAGGAATGCAAGAAAGCTTAGGAATATCAAGTGATAAATTTAATATCCCAAGCAATATAGAATTTGAAATGGATGCAAAAGATTTTGAAATGAATAACATAGTAGCTTTTGCAACACCCAAATTATTAGAAACAGAAGACTTAAAAATGTTTGATGAATTAGACAAAATATACAGTCAAGTAAATACATTACAATCATCAAGCAGACAACTAGTTGATGGAGCAAATCAAGTAAAAGACGGAGCAAAACAATTAGATGAAGGAGCTAATACATTAAAATCAGGAATTAGTGTTGCATATAATGGTGCAAGTACAATAAAAACAGCAGTAGCAAAATCAACAAATAGTTTATTAAATGATAAATCAGATGCACTTGACTCAAAAACATTAGAATCAATTGGTGTATCTGCATCAAAAACAGCACTAGCTACAATCAGCTCTCAATCAGAAGCAATAGGAAGTTCAGCAAAAGAGCAAGCTACAGAAACAATAAAAAGACAATTAAGTTCAATAGGAACTTCAGCAAAGGAACAAGCACAAGCAACAATAAAAGGACAATTAAGTTCAATAGGAACTTCAGCAAAGAAACAAGCTACAGAATCAATAAAAGAGCAATTAAGCTCTATTGGAAAACAAGCAGAAACAGAAGCTGCAAATGTACAATTAACAGATAAGCAAATAGCTGGAATAAAAGCACAAGTAAAAGCAAATCTAGAAAAAGACAGTAACTATATTGCAATGTCAGAAGATATGCAAGCAATAGTTTTACAATATTCACAAGCATCAGCTGTATCAGCAGCAAAAAGTACAATTACAACAACTGCAAAACAAGTAGCAAATAAAACAGCACAAAGCACAGCAATGCAAGTAGCAGGAAGCGTTGCAGAACAAACAGCACAGAATGCAGCAATGCAAGTAGCAGGAAGCATTGCAGAACAAACAGCACAAAGCGCAGCAAGCCAAGTAGCAGGAAACGTTGCAGAACAAACAGCACAAAGCACAGCAATGCAAGTAGCACAAAGTGTTGCAAACCAAACTGCTAAAACAGTAGCTGGAACAGTTGCAAATCAAGTAAAAGGAGCAGCTTTATCACAAGTTGCAAGCCAAATGAGTTCATTAACAGATGGTTTAACAGAATTAACATCAGGATTAGCACAACTAAATGAAGGTGCTGGAACATTAACAGAAGGAACAAGTACTTTAGCAGATGGAAGTAACACCTTAGCAGAAGGAATGAACAAATTTAATCAAGAAGGAATAGAAAAGATTGCAAACTACATTAATGGAGATGTAAAAGATCTAACTTCAAGATTAGAAGCATTAAAGAAATTATCAGAAGAATATAAAACATTCACTAAAATAAATGATGGTGACAAAGGATCTGTAAAATTTATAATGATAACAGATAGTTTGAAAAAAGAAAATTACACTCAAAACACACAATCAAATGAAAATGCACAAAATACAGTAAATGAATCAAGTAGCACAAACAAAGAAAACGAAACAAGCGGAGAAAAATAAAAATAAGGCCTCAAATGGTCTTATTTTTTTACTCTTCAAAAGAAAAATATGGAATTCACAAAAAATTGACAAAATCCCATAAAAATAGTAAAATATACATTGTATAATTGCCTAAATTGATTATACAAGATAGGGGAATAATATGCCGAGTGGAAATAGTATAAACTCAGAAAAATTTATATCCAGAACAATGATATATTTAATAATAATAGCAGTATTATTATTATCAATATGTATATATAACTACAGACTAATACCAGTTGCAGTAGCAATATATACATTATTAATCATATACACAAATTGGACTAATAAAAAAAGAAAAGCAGAATTATCAGACCAATTAAGAGACTTAACACTAAATGTAAATAATACAGCAAAAACTACATTAATCAACTCTCCATTTCCATTAGTAATGATTGAGACAACAGGAAATATAATATGGAAAAGTGAAAAATTTGTAAATGAATTTGCCAATATAGATATAAATCAAGAGCTAAACGAAATTTTAAAAGAAATAAAAATAACAATAGAAAATTCAGAAAAAAAAGAAAAAGGCAATATAAACACAAACGTAGAGATTAATGGAAGAGACTATAATATATTAGGTTCATATGTAAAGTCACACAAAATAAAAAGAAATAAAGAACAAGAATATACAACAATGTTATACTTCATTGACGAAACATATACAAAAAAATTAGAGAAAAAAGCCGAAGATGAAGACATTTGTATAGGAATCATAATGATTGATAATTATGAAGAAATAAGTCAGAGAATATCAACAGAATTTAAACCTCAACTAATAGCTCAGGTAGAAAAATATATATACGAATGGGCGTCAAAATACAATGCACTAATATTAAAATCAGATAGAGATACATTTTATTGCGTTATAGAACAGAAATATTTAAAACAAGCAGAAAATGATAAAATGACAATACTAGATGAAATAAAAAATATAGAGATTCCAGAAATAGTACAGCCAACATTAAGTATTGCATTTTCAGATGACGGAAAAACTAATAGCGAGAAAGCAGATTCAACAAGAGCAGTAATAGATATAGCATTAGGAAGAGGCGGAGATCAAGCAATAATAAAAATGGATGGAAGATACGAATTCTTTGGTGGAAGAACACAAGAAGTAGAAAAAAGAACAAAAGTAAAAGCAAGAATGGTATCACATGCATTAAAAGAATTGATACAAGCTTCAGACAATGTAATAATCATGGGACACATGAATGGTGACATGGACTCAATTGGTTCATCAATGGGAGTATACCGTTTATCAAAAACATTAGGAAAAGAAGCTAAAATAATAAATGAAACAACAGGAATAGGATTAGAAAAATTCTTAGAAACAGCTAAGAAAACAGAAGAATATGCAGATTGCTTTATAACAAGACAAGAAGCAGGTTCAAAAATAAAACCAAATACATTATTAGTTGTAACAGATACAAACAAAAAGAACTATGTAGAAGCACCAGAATTATTAGAACAAATATCAAAAATAGTTGTAATAGATCACCATAGAAGAAGCACAGACTACATTGAAAATGCAATATTAACATTCCACGAGGTATATGCTTCATCAGCATCAGAATTAGTTACAGAAATATTAGAATATTCGCAAGCAGATATCAAGTTAACGCAGCTAGAAATAGAAGCGCTATATGCTGGAATTATGCTAGACACAAAAAATTTTACATTTAAAACAGGTGTAAGAACATTTGAAGCAGCAGCATATTTAAGAAAATGTGGAGTAGACATCATAAAAGTAAAGAAATGGTTCCAAAGTGATTTAGAAACATATCAAACAATATCGAACATAGTATCAAAATCAGAAATAATAAATGGAAATATAGCAATATCAATATATGACCAAGCAGACGAAAATGCCAACATAATAGCAGCTAAGGCAGCAGATGAGCTACTTACAATAGGCGGAATTACAGCATCATTTGTACTAGGAAAAATAGATGACAAAGTATATATAAGTGGAAGATCAATAGGTGATATAAATGTACAAATAATACTAGAAAAGCTTGGCGGAGGCGGACATATAACATTAGCAGGAGCACAACTAGAGAACATAAGCTTAGAAGATGCAAAGCAAGAGTTGATTAATAGAATCAATGAATACTTTTTTGAAAATGAGAACTAACAAGAAAGGAGAACTTAAATGAAAGTAATCTTATTAGAAAATGTAAAAGGCGTAGGAAAAAAAGATGAGATAATCAATGCAAATGATGGATATGCACGTAATTTCTTATTTCCTAAGAACTTAGCAATAGAGGCAAATAGCACAAATTTGTCAAAATTAAAATCTAAACAAGATTCAGCATCATTCAAAAAAAGTGAAGAAAAAAAGAATGCTGAAGAAATGAAAGAAAAACTTAGCAAAATAGTATTAAAAATAAACGTAAAAGCTGGAGAAAACGGAAAGATATTCGGCGGAGTTACAGCAAAAGAAATATCAGAGCAATTAAAAAAACAATACAACTATAACATAGATAAAAAGAAAATTGATATAAAAGAAACAATAAAAACAATAGGAATGTTTACAATAGACCTAAAACTATTTGAAGGTGTCGTTGGAAAATTAAAAATACATATAATTGGAGAATAATCTATAAATAATATGCAAAAGGAGGCTTTGAATATGGAACTTGGAAAAGTACCACCACATGACGATGAAGCTGAACAAGCTGTGTTAGGAAGTATGCTAACAGATAAAGATGCAGTTGTAGCAGCAATAGAGACATTAAAGCCAGGAGACTTTTATCGTAACGACAATATGACAATATATGAAGCAGTGATGACGATATATGGTAAAGGAGAACCAATTGATATAATTACATTAAAAGATGAACTAACATCAATGGGAAAATTAGAAGCAGTTGGAGGACTAGAATATCTAGCAAGCCTGCCAGACAAAGTGCCAACCACTGCAAACGTTGATAAGTATGTAAAAATAGTAGAAGAGAAATCTCTACTAAGAGGATTAATAAAAACTGCAAATGAACTAATAGAACTAGGATATAGCCAAAATGAAGAAATAGAAACCATCATGGATGGAGCAGAAAAAAAGATTTTTGATATAATGCAAAGAAAATCACAAAAAGGCTATGAATCTATAAAAGATATATTAGTAGATTCCTTTACAGAGTTACAAGAATTATATAATAAGAAACAACATATAACAGGTGTAGCAACAGGATTTGCAGACTTAGACAATAAAACAGCAGGCTTTCATAAATCAGAACTAATACTAATTGCTGCAAGACCAGCTATGGGAAAAACAGCATTTGCACTAAATATAGCAACAAATGCAGCAGTGGGAAATAATACACCAGTAGTAGTGTTCAGCCTCGAAATGTCAAAAGAACAGTGTGCAAACAGAATATTATGCGCACAAGCAATGGTAGACAGTGGAAAAGTACAAAGAGGAGATATAACAGACGAAGAATGGTCGAAACTTGCGATAGCGTCAGGTGAATTATCAGAATCAGCTGGAATATTTATAGATGACACACCAGGTATCACCGTATCAGAAATACGTGCAAAATGTAGAAAATTAAAATTAGAAAAAAATATAGGATTAATAGTAATAGACTATTTGCAGCTAATAAATGGAAGTGGAAAAGCAAGTAGCCGTGAACAAGAAATTGCAGAAATCAGTAGATCATTAAAAATTCTAGCAAAAGAAATAGATGTACCAGTAATAGCACTATCACAGCTATCACGTGCTCCAGAAGCTAGACCAGATCATAGACCTATGCTACAGGATTTACGTGAATCAGGATCAATAGAGCAAGATGCCGATATGGTATTATTCATATATAGAGATGATTATTATAATCCACAAGGCGAACAAACCAATATAGCAGAAATAATAATAGCCAAAAACAGAAGTGGTTCAACAGGACCAGTAGAATTATTATGGATGCCAAGTTATACAAAGTTTGTAAACTTATTAAGAAACTAATAAATAAAGGAAAGAAAAATGGCTCAAAGACTAGATATAGTTGAGGAAAAATTTCTTAACACAATAAAAAAAGAAAAGTTGATAGAAAAGGGAGATGTAATAGTAGTAGGGGTCTCAGGAGGCCCAGACTCTATTACTCTTTTAACATGTTTAAATAAATATAAATCAAAATTAGGATGTAAAATAATCTGTGCTCACATAAACCATCTAATAAGAGAAGATTCCACAGAAGACGAACAATTTGTGGAAAACGTCTGCAAGAAAATGGCTATACCTTTTTATGCAAAAAGAGTAAAAGTAGAAGAATTAGCAAAAATAAATAAAAAAGGTACAGAAGAAACCGGTAGAAAAGTCAGATATGATTTTTTTAACGAAATTTGCAAAAAAGAAAATGCAAATAAAATAGCAATAGCACATAATCAAAATGATAATGCAGAAACGATGATATTAAATCTTGTAAGAGGCAGTGGAATGCAAGGATTAGAAGGAATACAACCTAGTGAATATGGAAAATATATACGACCATTAATCTATGTATCAAGAAAAGAAATAGAACAATATTGTGAAAAAAATCAATTACATCCACGAATAGACAGCACAAATAAGGAAAACATATATAAAAGAAACATAATTAGAAACATAATAATGCCAGAACTAAGAAAATTAAATCCTAATATAGAAGAAAGTTTAAGCAGAACATCAATATTAGCAAAAGAAAATAATGAATTTGTAGAACAATATGCTAAAAAAGAATATGAATCGATAGAAAGCAAAAAAAATTCAAATGAAGTAGAAATTGATTTAAAAAAATTTAATCAAGAAAATATTTCAATAAAGCAAATTATAATAAGAACAGCAATAGAAAAACTTACGGGTACAACGAGAAACATATCAAAAAGCTATATTGATAATATAATTTCGATGGCAAATAATAATATTGGTGGAAAACATATAGAATTTAACAAAATACAAGTGGGAGTAACAAAAGGTAAGATAATTTTTACTAAAAAAGAGCAATAAAAAATAAATAAAATATTTTTTAGAACGTCAAGGCATATATCCGTAAGAAAAGCCTTGATATATCAAGACTTGAGAGAAAAAAGTTATAAAAAAACACTTGCATAAACAAAATATATGTGATACTCTAATTTTGATAGAATACAATAATAAGGGGATAAAACAGGGAGGAATAGAGTTGAAAAACGGAATAAAAACATTAGCAATTTGGTTAGTAATAGGAGTCATAATATTATTTGTTGTACCAGCTGTATTAGATGGGACTAACAAACAAATGACATATTCAGAATTACTATCAAAAATAGAAGCAGGAGAAGTAACAGACATAAGCATAAGTTATGATGGAGATTCAGCAAAAGTAAAATTAAAAGACGATAATAGTATAAAAAATGTTAATTTACCAGGAATCAATAATCTATTAGATAATTTAAATGATTCAATGAAAGAAAACAATGTAAATGTATTTAGAGAAGATGAATCATTTCTTGCAACAATAGGAGACTGGATATTACCAGTAACATCAATAGTAATGTTATTTGTTTTAATGATGCTATTCTTAGGTGGAAACCAAGCAGGACAAAAAGGAACAATGACATTTGGAAAAAGTAGAGCAAGATTATTAAATGGAAATGATAAAAATAAAATAACATTTGATGATGTTGCAGGAATAGACGAAGAAAAAGAAGAACTTCAAGAAATAGTAGAATTTCTAAAAAATCCAAAGAAGTTTACAGACATGGGAGCAAGAATACCAAAAGGAGTATTATTAGTAGGCCAACCAGGTACAGGAAAAACATTACTAGCAAAGGCTGTAGCAGGAGAAGCAGGAGTACCATTCTTCATAATAAGTGGATCAGATTTTGTTGAAATGTTTGTAGGTGTAGGAGCATCAAGAGTAAGGGATTTATTCGAAGAAGCAAAAAGAAATGCACCATGTATCATATTTATAGATGAAATAGATGCAGTAGGACGTCAAAGAGGAGCCGGACTTGGTGGAGGACATGATGAAAGAGAACAAACTCTAAATCAAATGTTAGTTGAAATGGATGGATTCTCTGCAAACGAAGGAGTAATAGTATTAGCAGCAACTAACAGACCAGACGTATTAGACAAAGCTTTATTAAGACCAGGAAGATTTGATAGACAAATAGTAGTACCAGCACCAGACGTAAAAGCAAGAGAACAAATATTAGAAGTACACAGTAAAAAGAAGAAGTTAGCAGAAGATGTTGACTTAAAAGTAATAGCAAAAAATACATCAGGTTTCACTGGTGCAGACTTAGAAAATTTGTTAAATGAAGCAGCATTATTGACAGCAAGAAGAGATAAACAAGAAATTGGTGAAAAAGAAATAGAAGATGCAATGATAAAAGTCACAATGGGACCAGAAAAAAAGACAAGAGTAAGAAGCAACAAAGAAAAGAGATTAGTTGCATATCATGAAGCAGGTCACGCAGTAGTAAGTAAATTCTTACCAACACAAGACCCAGTACATGAAATATCAATTATACCAAGAGGAATGGCTGGAGGATACACAATGTATAGACCAGCTGAAGATAAATCTTTCATATCAAAAACAGAAATGGAAGAAAACATCGTATCATTACTAGGAGGAAGAGTATCAGAACAACTAGTATTAGGAGACATATCAACAGGAGCAAGTAATGATATAGAAAGAGCAACACAAATAGCAAAATCAATGTGTACAAAATACGGAATGAGCGATAGAATAGGAACAATAACATTAGGCTCAAGCCAAGACGAAGTATTCCTAGGAAGAGATTTTGCACAAGAAAAATCATATTCAGAAGAAACAGCAGGAATAATTGATGAAGAAATAAAAAACATCATAGATCATGCTTATGAAGAGGCAAAATCTATATTAAGCAAAAATAGAGACAAATTAGACAAAGTAGCAGCTGTTTTAATAGAAAAAGAAAAAATAACAGGAGATGAATTTGACCAAATATTTGCAGAAAACTAAATAAAAATAAAACTCTCAATGTAAAAATAAACATTGAGAGTTTTTACATAACTACTATTGATTTTTCTACCAAACTAATGTAAAATTATATATGATAAAAAGGGATAAAATTATTCAAAAAAGGATAAAAAATGGGAAAAGGAAAAATTATACCTATAAATAAAAAAGCTAAAGAGGATAACAGAATCCAGAAAACAGTAAAAGTATCAATAAAAAGACTAAAAGGATTCTTGGTATTCATATTTATAGTATTTATAGCATTAGTAGCAAGAATAGGAGCAATACAATTTATAGATGGAACATGGCTAAAAGAACGAGCGTATAGTCAATCAACATCAAGTACAGTAGTAAGTGCAAAAAGAGGAACGATATATGACAGCAATGGAAAAGCACTAGCAATAAGTGCTGAAGTTGATACGGTTTCAGTAAATCCAGAATATCTGGTTGTAAAAGAAAAAGGTGAAGTCAATCAAGAAAAAACACAAGAACTAAGAGAGAAAATGGCACAAAAATTTGCAGAAATATTCTCACTAGAATATGATGATGTACTAAAAAAACTAAATAGTTCTAGAAGTGTCGAAACAATAGCATCAAAAGTAGAAACAGATAAAGTAACAACTTTAAAAGCATGGCTAAAAGAAAACAAAATATCATCAGGTGTAAACATTGATGAAGACGTAAAAAGATATTATCCGTATAATAATTTAGCATCTAATTTAATAGGATTTTGCGGAACAAATAACCAAGGACTAGACGGAATAGAATTAAGCTATGATGATGAACTAAAAGGAACAAATGGAAAACTAATAACAGCAATATCAGTAATACAAACAGCAATTCCAGACCAAAATGAGCAATATATTGCACCTGAAAATGGAAGCAATATATATCTTACAATAGACTCAAATATACAAACAATAGTAGAAAAATATTTAAAACAAGCAGTTGAAGAAAATAACTGCCAAAGAGGTGGAAATGCAATTGCAGTGAACCCTGAAAATGGAGAAATATTAGCAATGGCAACATACCCAGATTATAACTTAAATGATCCATACACTCCAAATGAATCACTAAGCAAAGGATGGGACAAACTATCATCACAAGAGCAAAGCAATAAATTATATTCAATGTGGAGAAATAGAGCAGTACTTGATACCTATGAACCAGGTTCAACATTCAAAATAATAGCAGCATCAATTGGACTTGAAGAAAAAATAGTAGAAACAGACACAGCAGGAGATTTTTACTGTGGAGGTTCAGAAACAGTATCAGGAACAAGAATAAGTTGTGCTAATAGATCAGGGCATGGTTCACAATCATTAAGAAATGCACTTGAAAATTCTTGTAACCCAGCATTAATCCAACTCGGACAAAGAATAGGAGTATCAACATTTTATAAATACTTAGATGCTTTTGGATTTTTCAAAAAAACAGGAATTGACTTACCAAGTGAAGGAACAAGCAGCTTCTGGAAAGAAAAAAATGTAGGTCCAGTAGAACTTGCAACAATGTCATTTGGACAAAGATTTACAATAACACCAATGCAGTTGGTAAAAGCAGCTGCAGCAATAGCAAATGAAGGAAAACTAGTAACACCACATGTTGTAAAGGAAATAGAAAATCCTGATACAGGAACAGTAAAAACAATTCAGACAAATGAAGAAAGACAAGTAATATCAGAAGATACAGCAAACAAAATAAAAGATATGATGAAATCAGTTGTAGAAACTGGTGGAGGAAAATATGCACAAGTTAAAGGCTATGAAATTGGAGGAAAAACAGGAACATCAGAAGCAGATCCAAATCACCCAGAAAACGGATATGTAGCATCATTCCTAGCAATAGCACCAGTAGATAATACAAAAATAGTATTACTATTAACATTATATGCACCAAAAGTTAGGAACTATTATGGAGGATCAATAGCAGCACCAGCGGTATCACAAATGTTATCAGAAATATTACCATATTTAGATATTCCTTCTAATAATTCAGACGAAGGAAATGTAGAATTAGTAAGCGTACCAAATGTAACAAATAAAACAATAGCAGAAGCACAAAAAATATTAAAAGCAGCAGGACTAGAATATAGCAGCGTAGGAGACGCTGATAATATAGTATCAGAACAAGTTCCAAAGAGTGGAACACAACTTCAAAAAAACGGAATAGTAAAAATATATGCAGAAGGAAAAGACGAAAGGGTTTCACAAACTGTACCAGATTTAAAAGGAGTAAGCTTAGCACAAGCAAAAGTAATGTTAAAGGCACGAAACCTTAACATATCAAGCAAAGGAACTGGAATAGTAATTGCACAAGATCCTAAAGCAGGAACATCAGTAGATGAAGGAACAGTTATAAATGTAACACTACAAGAAGCAACAACATCAGGTCAGCATTAATAAAAAATACAAGGAGGACTAATGAACCTATTACAAGAAACCAAATACATAATGGACAAATATGATGTACATCCCAATAAACGACTAGGACAAAACTTCTTATTTGATGAAAATGCACTAAACCAAATAGCTGAAAACGTAACTAAAGAAGACACAATAATAGAAATAGGACCAGGACTAGGAACATTAACTGCTATACTTGCAGAAAAAGCAAAAAAAGTAATAGCAATCGAATTAGATCCTAAAATGTATAACATAATAAAAGAAAGATTTATAGCGTATAACAATATAGAGATAATTAACGAAGATGTATTAAAAGTTGATATAAGTAAATTAGCTCCAAAAGCAAAAGTTGTAGCAAATTTGCCATATTATATAACAACATCAATAATAACTAACTTATTAAAAACAGATATACAAGATATAACGATACTAATCCAGAAAGAAGTAGCACAAAGAATATGTGCTATGCCAGGAGATAAAGAAGCAGGAGCAATTACGTATTTTGTAAATTATTATGCAGATGCACACATAATAGGAAATGTATCAAAAGAATCATTTATACCAAATCCAGAAGTAGAATCTAGCATAGTAAATATACAAAAGCTAGACAAACCACGAGTACAAGTAAAAGATGAAAAATTATTTTTTGAAATAATAAAAACTAATTTTACAAAAAGAAGAAAGACTATATTAAACTCATTATCAACAATAGCAAATAAAAATGAATTAGAACAAATATTAACAAAACTAGGAATATCATTAAACGAAAGAGGAGAAAATCTAAGTCTAGAACAATATGCAGAAATTGCAAATGCACTATCAAGATAAGAAAGGAGGAACACTGTTATAAATGAATCAAATATTAGTATCAAAAAAAGTATATGTAACTAAGGAAATGAGAAGAAAGCAAAAAATTTATAGAGCATTATATATTATATCAGTTATAACAGTGCTAATCTTAGTAGTATATTACATATATGCAGAAAAAAACAGAGATGATCAAGAAGGATTATCTCATGAAATACTAGCACAGATAAATTCAGATAACACAACTGTCTCAGAAAAAACAATAGTAGTTGCACTTGATAATAATAATGATGACTCAGAAGTAATACCAATAGAAGAAACACAACCAACAGCAAATGAAACAATAAATGAAGTAACAACAAGTAATGGAACCTACACAGCTGAGGCGGTCTTTACTTATTCAAAATTAGGAATAAGTTATCCTGTATTATCAGAAGAGTCAGATGAACTATTAAAAGTATCACTATGCAAATACTGGGGACCTAAACCAAATGAAGTAGGAAACTACTGCATTGTAGGACATAATTATAAAAGTGGTAAAATGTTTGGAAAGTTAAGCCAATCAGCAATAGGAGATCAAGTTACATTAAAAGATATAAGTACTGGAACAATTGTAACATATTCTATTTACAATAGATATGTAGTAAAACCAACAGATGTAAGCTGTACATCGCAAAGAACAAATGGAAAAAGAGAACTAACTTTAATAACCTGTACAAATTATGGTCAAGAAAGATTAGTAGTAAAAGCAAGAGAAATATAAAATAAAAATGAAGACTTTTGAAAAAATGATTTTTTGAAAATCTTCATTTTTTATTTATTTTTAAAAACAAATGTAACATAAATGTTAAATACAAAATAAAGCCTGGTAAATAGCATAAAACGACCAAGAGTGACATAATGATACAAAAAAGAATAAAGACAAGAAAATACTGAAACTGCTGAAAATACTATAATTACAACAAAAGATAAACATAATGAATACACATATATTATTTTTGATAAACTATTGACGAAAACACTTTTATGATGTAATATGTGTTTGCAAAACAAAGAGAAGAAGATTACATAAAAATGAATAAAACGAAAAAATCATTTTTTAAAATCTTTAAAAATCTCTTAACAAAATAGGAGGGACAAAATGAAAGTAGTAAAAAGAGATGGAAGAGTTGTTGATTTTGATAGATCAAAGATAGTAACAGCAATCCAAAAAGCAAATGCAGAAGTAAGACCAAAGGAAAGAGCTAATAAAGAGGAAGTAAAAAGTGTTATAGAATATATTGAATCTCTTGATAAAAAGAGAATATTAGTTGAAGACATTCAAGATATAATTGAAGAACAACTAATGGCAATTGGCAAATATGAATTAGCCAAGAAATATATAGTATATCGTTATACAAGAGCATTAGTTAGAAAAAGTAACACAACAGATGAATCAATATTGAAACTAATAAAAAATGAAAATAAAGAATTAGCAGAAGAGAACTCTAACAAAAACACAATGCTAGCCTCAACACAAAGAGATTACATAGCTGGAGAAGTTTCAAGAGATTTAACAAGAAGAATATTACTTCCAGAAAAAATATCAAAAGCAAATGACGAAGGAATATTACACTTCCATGATGCAGACTACTTTATACAACCAATATTTAATTGCTGTTTAATTAACATAGGAGATATGCTTGACAATGGAACAGTAATGAACGGGAAAATGATAGAAAGTCCTAAGAGCTTCCAAGTTGCATGCACAGTATTGACACAGATAATTGCTGCAGTAGCAAGTAACCAATATGGTGGACAATCAGTAGACCTAATTCATTTAGGAAAATACTTAAGAAGAAGTTACAACAAATTTAAAAAAGCAATAGAAGAAAAATACAAAAACAAAATTCCAGAACATATAATAGAAGACATTGTACAAGAAAGACTTAGAACTGAATTAAAATCAGGAGTACAGACAATACAATATCAAATAAATACATTAATGACAACAAATGGACAATCACCATTCGTAACATTATTCCTACATCTAGAAAAAGATGACCCATACATCAAAGAAAATGCAATGATAATAGAAGAAGTAATCAGACAAAGATATGAAGGAATAAAAAATGAAGCAGGAGTATATGTGACTCCAGCATTCCCTAAACTAGTATATGTAATAGATGATTTCAACAACCTAACAGGTGGAGAATATGATTACTTAACAGAACTAGCTGTAAAATGCTCAGCAAAGAGAATGTATCCAGATTATATATCTGCTAAAAAGATGAGAGAAAACTACGAAGGAAATGTATTCAGTCCAATGGGATGCAGAAGTTTCTTATCACCTTGGAAAGATGAAAATGGAAATTATAAATTTGAAGGAAGATTTAATCAAGGTGTAGTAAGTATAAACTTACCACAAATAGCAATAATTGCAGATGGGGATGAAGAAAAATTCTGGAAACTACTTGATGAAAGACTAGAACTATGCAAAGAAGCATTAATGTGCAGACACAATGCTTTAGTTGGAACACCATCAGATATAAGCCCAATACATTGGCAATATGGAGCAATAGCTCGTTTAAAGAAAGGTGAGAAAATAGACAAGCTATTATATGGTGGATATTCAACAATGTCATTAGGATATATCGGAATATATGAAATGACTAAATTAATGACAGGAGTATCTCATACAGATCCAAAAGGTCATGAATTTGCAATAAAAGTAATGAATCACCTAAGAGAGACAACAGATCGTTGGAAGAAAGAAACTAACATTGGATTTGCACTATATGGAACACCAGCAGAGAGCTTATGCTACAAGTTTGCAAGAATAGACAAAGAAAAATTTGGAACAATAAAAGATGTAACAGATAAAGGATATTATACAAACTCATATCATGTTGATGTTAGAGAAAAAATAGATGCATTTGATAAATTAAAATTTGAAAGCGAATTTCAGAAGATTTCTTCAGGAGGAGCTATATCATATATCGAAATACCTAATATGCAAAACAATTTAGAAGCATTAAGAAGTGTAGTAAAATTCATATATGATAACATTCAATATGCAGAATTTAATACAAAATCAGATTATTGCCATGTATGCGGATATGATGGAGAAATTAAAATAAATGATGATAATGAATGGGAATGCCCAAACTGTGGAAACAAAGATCATAACAAGATGACAGTAGTAAGACGTACATGTGGATATTTAGGAGAAAACTTTTGGAATGCTGGAAAAACTAAAGAAATAAAACAAAGAGTTTTACACTTATAAAAATTAGAAAGGAAGAATAATATACCAAAATTCTTCCTTTTTAAAAACAAAAATGCACAAAGAAGGGAGCAATAATAATGAATTATGCAGATATAAAAAAAGTAGACGTTGCTAATGGAGAAGGAGTAAGAGTATCAATATTTGTAAGTGGTTGCCATCATCACTGCAAGGGATGCTTTAATGAATGTGCATGGGACTTTGGCTATGGAAATAAATTTGACGAAAATGCCAAAGAAAAAGTAATAAATTATATGAATCATGATTACATAAAAGGATTATCACTTCTAGGAGGAGAACCACTTGAACCATCTAACCAAGAAGGATTATTACCACTTGTAAAAGAAGTAAAAGAAAAATTCCCAGACAAGACAATATGGTGTTATACAGGTTATGATTTCCAAAAAGATATTGTAGATGGAATGAACAAGACAAATCCAACTACAAAAGAACTTTTAAAATATATAGATGTAGTAGTAGATGGAAAGTTTGATGAAAATCAGAAAAGTCCAAAGCTTAGATTTAGAGGATCTGCAAATCAAAGAATTTTAGATGCTCAAGAAACAATAAAAGAAGATAAACCAGTAGAAATACCGTCATTATATGAGAAAGATAGGCCAACATTCAAATAATCCGCGGAAACTTCTAACAAATAAAGAAAAAACTATTGACAATTAAAAGTAAAATAATGTATAATAAATAAGTATTTGAAAAATTGGGGCAAAACCCAATATCCCATACGATAAGCTAAAAGCATTGGAAGGAGGGGATAAAAGATGTCAGAGATAAAAGTTAATAACGGAAATATAGAAGATGCCTTAAAAAGATTTAAAAGACAATGCGCAAGAAACGGCGTATTACAAGAGGTTCGTAAAAGAGAATGCTATGAAAAGCCAAGCGTAAAAAGAAAGAAAAAATCAGAGGCTGCTAGAAAAAGAAAGTTCTAGACTATAATTCAAAAAATTAAGCTTAAATAAAAGCATGAGCAACTTAACTTACTAAGTCAGCTTATGTTTTTTTATTTTGACAAAAATAATACTATAATTGTAAAAAAAGTGTATAATATAAAACAAAAGGTTTATAGATATAACCCAAAATCTAAATAAAAAATAAGGAGTTTAATATGTTAATAAAAACAAATAGATTTAAGACAAATTTATATGCAATATTTTTAACAATCCCAATGAAAAAAGAAGATGCAACAATAAATAGTTTGATTCCAGCAGTATTAAGAAGAGGAACAGAAAAATATCCAACACAACTAGAAATAGAAAAAAGACTAGAAGAAATGTATGGAGCATCATTTAACTGCGGTGTAGACAAAATTGGAAATTATCAAGTATTAAAATTTTATATAGAAGGTTTAAGTGATGAATATACAGAAGAAAAGCAGAATATAGAAGAGCTATTAAAAGAAATAATATATTCACCAATATTAGAAAATGGTTATTTTAAAAAAGAATATGTAGAGCAAGAAAAAGAAAACCTAAGGCTAATAATAGAATCAAGAAAAGATAATAAAGCAAGATATGCGTATGAAAGATGTATAGAGGAAATGTTTGAAAATGAACCATACGGAGTATATAAATATGGAACAGTAGAAGATGTAGAAAAAATAACACCTGAAAGCTTATATAATCAATATAAAAAAATATTAAAAAACGCTCAAATAGATGTATTTGGATGCGGAAATCAATTAGAAGAAATAGAAATACCACATAAAAACACAATAGAAATCAAAAACACTATACATGAAAATAAACATAAAGAAATAAAAGAAAAAGCAGATGTAACACAAGGAAAATTAATAATAGGATTAGATACTCCAGAAGAAAACAAACCAGCAATAACAATGTATAATGCAATATTAGGTGGTGGAGCAAATTCAAAGCTATTCCAGAATGTAAGAGAAAAAGCAAGCCTTGCATATTCTGCGGGATCATCATATATAAGAAGAATAAACAGTATATTCATAAAAACAGGAATAAAGAATGAAAATTACGAAAAAACACTAGAAATAATAAAAAAACAATTACAAGATATGAAACAAGGAAACATAACCGACAAAGAATTTAGAGATGCAAAACAACTAATCATATCATCTTTAAAATTAATTCCTGAACAACAAGAAGATTTAATAGCATTTACGTATGATCAGAAAATCTTTGGAGAAAACCAATCAATTGATGAATATATATCAAACATTTCAAAAGTTACAAAAGAAAATGTAATAGAAATTGCTCAAAAGATTGATATAGACACAATTTACTTCTTATATGGGGAGGAAAAATAGTATGGAAAAAATAGAAAACAAAAAGATAAAAGAAACAGCATATATTGAAACTTTCGAAAATGGAATGAAATTAATAGTTGTACCAAAAAAAGCAACAAAAAAGAAATATATAATATGGGCAACGAAGTTTGGTTCGATAGATAATCACTTCATAGACCCAAGTAATAATAAAGAAGTAAAAGTACCTGATGGAGTAGCACACTATCTAGAACACAAAATGTTTGAACAAAAAAATGGCGTAGATAGTTTATATACTTTAATGGCTCTAGGATTAGACGCAAATGCATATACAACAAATGATCACACAGCATATTTATTTGGCGGAGTAGACAATTTTTATGAAGGATTAGATGAATTAATGGATTATGTTCAAAATCCATATTTTACAGACCAAAATGTTGAAAAAGAAAGAGGAATCATAGGACAAGAAATAGGAAGATATGATGATGAACCAACATGGAGATTATATATAAATACAATGGATTGCTTGTACACTAATAATCCTATAAAGTTAGATATAGCAGGGACTGTAGAATCAATAAGCCACATAACTAAAGAAACATTATATGCATGCTATAATACATTTTACCATCCATCAAATATGGTGATGTGTATAGCAGGAAATTTTGAACCAACTCAAATAATTGAAGAAGTGAAAAAGAGACTATTACCAAGAAGCCCTATGGGAGAAATAAAAAGAATTTATCCAGAAGAGCCACTAGGAATACACAAAAAAGAAAAAGAAGAAATAAAAGGAATAAATATGCCAATATTTATGGTTGGATATAAAGATGAACTTAAAGAAGACAAAGTAAAAGAACAAATAGCAACAGAGATAATATTTGGAGCATTACTTGGAAAATCATCAGAAACATATCAAAAAATGTATAATGAAGGATTACTAATGAGTGAATTAAGCTTTGACTTTGAAAGTTCAAAAGAGTATTCACACGCACTAATTTCGGGAGAATCAAAAGATCCAAGAAAAGTATATGAAATAATAAAAGACACAATACAAAATAAGAATGTAACTCCAGAAGCTTTTGAAAGAATGAAAAAGAGAATATATGGAGAATATGTAACAGAATATGATGATGTAGAATCAATCGGAAGAATATTTATAGCAGATGAAGTAAGAGGAATAAATAGCTTCGAATATATAGACAAATTTGAAAACATAGATTTAGAATATGTAAATAAGATACAAAACGAATTATTTAGAAATAATGAATCTGTTATATCAATTGTAAAATAAACAATATAAGCTCTATCCACTATGTCGAATTATGTCGATTTGTGTCGACGAAAAAATTACTAAAATACGACAAAATATATTGACAATCATGTAAAATTATGGTATTTTATATATAGATTTAGGAATAGGAGTGATAGAAAATGTTGAACAAGAAAGAAATAAACAAATTAAGAGAAGAACTTGACGAAAGCATTTTAGAGAACAAAGACTATAGTATAATCTATAGCATAAGCGTAAAGCTTGACAAGTTGATTGCACAATACTACTTGGAAAACGGACCAAAAGAAGAAAAAGCATTTTAATTAAATAAAATTTTACAAAAAGAACGTAAAAAATCCTTATATAGGCTAAAAATATGAAATTTTATATAAAATAATTGACAATTTAGAATAATTATTTTATAATAAAATTAGTATTCAACAAAAAAAGGAGGATAATTGTATGTCTATAAAGAAAATGACAAAGATCGTAACAGTTCTTTTAATAGTAGCTACTTTATTATCAGCATTTAGCATGGTATTTGGAGTAGAGATTCCAGGTGGAACAACAGGTGGATACGCAAATACAGGATTAAGCGCAACTGTAGGAAATATAATTGGTATAGTACAATTTATATGCTATGCTGCAGCTGTTATATTATTAGTAATGTTAGGTATCAAATTTATGACTGCTTCTCCAGATGGAAAAGCTGAAGTAAAGAAGAGTGCTGTAATCTATGTAGTAGGAGCAATCCTAGTATTCGCAACAGGATTATTATTAAACTTAATCAAGAACGTTGCAAATAGCACTGTACAAACAGGAAATGGTAAATAATATAATAATTAAAATATATACTTATTGAAAAATAAGTATATATTTTTTTATTTGCATATTGCATAAAAAAAGAAAAAATAGTATCATAATAATATAGAAAATATAGAAAGAATATGATAATCATATTTTATGAGGAAAACAAAATGAAAAAGAAAATAATGACCGCAACAATACTAATAATTGCAATAGTATTAATATGCATACTATCACAAGCTTGTTATGCAAATGGAATAGACTTTTCTGGATTACAAAACATATACAATAATTCAGGCGATGAGGCATATCAATCAATTGGTGGAAAAATAATAGGAACAGTACAATTTATATGCTATGGAGCAGCAGTGATTATAATAATCTTAAAAGGAGTAAAGCTAATGAATGCAGCACCAGAGGCCAAAGCAGATGCAAAAAAAGAGATGATAAGCTATACAATAGGAGCAGTGTTACTATTTGCAGTAGGATCTATAATAAAATTAGTAGCTGATATTGCAACTAAAGCATTTTAATAAAAAAGAGGCGTTTATACAATAATTGTGTAAATGCTTTTTTCTTTTATAAAAACAAGATTACAAATTAATGAAATTTTCATAAAACTATTGAAAGATTAGGCTTAAAATTATATAATAATACTAAAAATGGATAAATGTATCTAAAGACAGGAGAGAACATGAAAAATACAGTAAACAAGAGATTATTAACAACAATAATGGTTGGAATATTATTAATAAGTCAATTAATAGTACCAATCACATCTTATGGACTAAGTTTTGGAGGAATGAAGGGTGATGCTGATAATTTCATAAACAAAGGAACTAATGGACAAAAAATTACACTTCAAGAAGCAATAACAAAATTAGTTCCAATAGGAAATGTATTAGTATTAATAGCAACAATTGTATTAGTTGTAGTAGGAATGATAATGGGACTAAAATATATGATTGGTGGAACAGATCAAAAAGCAAATATGAAAGAAAAGCTAATATGGTACATCATATCAATAGCATTAGTATATGGAGCAGTAGGAATATTTACAATAGTAGTAAATATCATGAATAACATTTTAAGCTAATAAATTATTAGAACAAAGGAGGATTTTATGGGAAGTTATTATATACCCAGCAATAAATTAAAAGGTGAAAGTAGAATACTATATATATTTACAGCAAAATCACTTATTTATACAGGAGTAGGAGGGCTTATTGGATTAATATTTTATTTAATCTTTTCTGCATGTGGACTAAAACAGGTAGGAATTATTATATTAGTCATTCTAGCTGCAATAGGATATGGAATAGGAACTATAAAATTCCCTTCAACAGGAACAGGAAAAATAGCTAAAAATGTTGGTGGAGACTCTGTAGATGAAGTAATAAAAAACTACATAATATTTAAGAAAAACAGAAAAGTATATACATATGCAGTTCCAAGAGAAGAACCAGACTATGCAAGTATACCAAATCCACTAGATATATTGAATTTAACAGGATCAAAAGATAAAGGAACAAAGGAGGAAAGAAAATAATGAGTACAGTGCAAATGTTAAATATAGTATTAGTAGTAATACTAGCATTAATTTTATTACTAGGACTTGTAGCAATTCTTTTAATATATAAAATTAGGAAAAAGGAAGAACCACAAGAAAAAGAAAATATTCAGATAAAAGACAAAACGGAAAATCCTAATCTAATAACAAGAACAGGAAAAGCAATAAATTCAATATATAAATTCATGGAATTTGATGAAGTAACAGACAACATGATAATAAGAAAAAATAGACAACAATATGTAATGGTAATTCAATGCAAAGGAATAAACTATGACTTATTATCAGAAGATGAGAAAAATGCAGTAGAAGCAGGATTCGTAGAATTTTTAAATACATTAAGATTTCCAGTACAATTATACATTCAAACAAGAACATTAAATTTATCAGAGATATTAAATGAATATGACAAGAGAATAGAAGATATCAATTCACAAATAATCAAAATCAATTCACAAATACAAATGGCTCAAGCAAGAGGAAATCTTGAAGCAGTAAATAGATTACAATTTGAAAAGAAGAGAAAAGAAAATATACTTGAATATGGAGAATCAATAGAGGAATATACAGCAAAGATAAGCGAAAGCAGAAACATATTACAACAAAAAACATATATAGTAATATCATACTTTACATCAGAATATGGAGATGTAAGCACATATTCAAAAGAAGAAATAAATGATATAGCATTTACTGAACTATATACAAGAGCACAAACATTAATTAGAGCATTATCATCAGCAGAAGTTTCTGGAAAAGTACTAAATTCAGAAGAAATAGCAGAATTATTATATGTAGCATACAACAGAGATCAATCAGAAAGATATACACTAAGAGATGCACTAAATGCACAATATGACAGATTATATTCAACAGCAAGAGATGTATTAGAAGAAAAGAAAGCACGTATAAACAGACAAGTAGAAGAAGAAGCATCAAGACTTGCTGCTAAAAGTTTAGTAAAAGCAGATGAAATCAACAAAAAGGAAAAAGAGAAAAGAGTAAAAGAAAGAGCAATGGAAATGATTGATGAATACAAAGGAGAAATAAGTAATCAATTATATAAAGAAACACAGAAACAAATCCAGAATGCAAATCTTGATGAACAAAATAAAGAAGGAACAAAAAGAAGAATAATAAGAAAAAATGTTTAATAAAACATCAATAACCAAAGAGGAGGTTAACTAATGGGAAAGAAACAAGAGCAAGCTAATAACACAATGCCAAGCTCAAACCAAAGGGAAGAAAAAACTTCTTTAATGAAAAATAAGAAAGATATAAAAGATTTAATTGCACCATCAGGAATAGATGCAACAAGTACAAATCACCTTGAAATAGTATCATATAATACAAAATATGCGAGAACAATGACAGTTGCAACATTACCAAGAATGTGTACATTCCCAGAACTATTAAGAAGTATGTATACATTTGGAGATATAAATGTTTCAGTATTTATTTCTCCAATAAGTGAAGCAAAATCACAAAATGAATTAAACAGAACAATAAATGAATTAGAATCAGAAAGACTTGTTGCAGCAGACAGAGGAAACATTAACCGTGAAAGTTTGTTAGCACAGAAAAGACAAGAAGCAGAAGAACTAAGAGATGCAATATCAAGTGGTTTGGACAAACTTTTTGAAGCATCAATAATATGCACAATATTTGCATATACAATGGAAGAATTAAATAGAGAAACAGAATTATTATCATCAGAAATGTCAAAAACATTAACAGGTGTAAAAACAGCATGGGCAATGCAAGAAGATGCATTCAAATCAAACCTTCCATTAGCAGAAGACAAAATAGGGAAGAAACATACTTTTGACCGTAGATCAATGGCAACAGTATTCCCATTTATAAATTCAGATGTAGGACATGAAAACGGAATACCAATGGGCTTTAACAGACAAACAGGATTACCAATATTATATGATAACTTTAGCCCAACACTAAGTAACTATAATATGGTTGTATTCGGTAAATCTGGAGCTGGTAAAGGTGTTACAATAAAAACATTAATTGCAAGATCAGCAGTATTGATGGGAATTGAAACATTAGCATTAGACGCAGAAGGTGAATATGGAGTTGTAGCTGATGCACTTGGTGGATTAAATGTAGTAATTTCTCCAAATACTAATACAATAATAAACCCATTTGATATAGAACCAGAAATAACAAGAGATGAAATAACAGGAAGAGAAAGAGTAGTATTAAATGTAGAAAACAAAATCGAAGATGTTACACAAATACTACTAACAATGGCAAGAGGAAGTACAAGATCAGAAGATGATGTAAACGAAGTAACAAAGCAAATTATAGCTGAATCAGTTGCAGAAGAATATGCTGGACTTGGAATAACAAATGATGTAAACAGCTTATATGCTATGGATCAAAGAGGAGTAATCCAAAATGATTACTTAGGAAGAAAGAAAAAGCCAATGCCTACAATAGGCTCATGGTATAGAAGAATGATAAACAATGCTAACCAGAACACAAACCCAGATTATAGAGTACACTATAGCTATCTTGTAAAGGTTATGAAACAATATGTAAGAGAGCTAAATGGACAATTATCATACTTTGATGGACAATCAACATTTGATTTATTAGAAGGAACATCATTTATAAACCTTGATATATCACAATTAGAGGAAAGATTTGCAAGACCACTTGCTCAACAAATATTATTAACATGGATTTGGGAAAAATATGTTAAGAAAAATAGTGAAGATAAAGCAAAGGCTGGGAAGAAGAGAGTACTAATTGATGAAGCATGGATGTTATTACCATATCCAGAAGCAGTAGACTTCTTAAACAAAATGGCAAGACGTGCAAGAAAAAGAAATGTATCATTAGCAGTAGTTTCTCAGAGATTCCAAGACTTTTATGAAAAATCAGAAGTACAAGCAGTACTTACATCATCAGATACAAAGCTATTCTTAGCACAAGATAAATCAGAAATACAATATATAAAAGAAGTATTTAAACTAAGCGAAGGAGAAGCAGCATTCCTAACAACATGTGCAAGAGGACAAGGACTATTTAAAGTAGGAGAGCAAACTGCAATTATAGAAATACGACCAACGAAAAAGGAATTTGAATTCATAGAAACAAATGTAAATAAATTAAAAGAAAGACAATCATAATGGGGTGTTAAATGAAGAAAATAGCAATAACACTAATAGCTATAATAACAATAACAACAATGTGTTTCTCATCTATATATGCAGCAACTGATGATAATTGGGTAATACCATCAGGTACAACTAGTCAAGAACAACAATTCAATAGTTTGATGAATGATGGTACATCAACAATCACATCAGATGAAAATGAAAAAACATTGCAGGAAACAATAAAAAACAATGAAAGCAGTGGGGATTCATCATTTATATTAGTTGCAAAAGCACTATCAGTAATTCCATTAATAATAAACAAAATGCTTGCATTAGTAGCTTTCAATGATCAAACTACAATGAATGTAGATGGTAAAAGTAAATCAGTATTTACAATAGAAGGTCTATTAACAAATCAATATCCAATATTTAATATAGATTTATTTTCAGAAACACCAAGTGGACCAAATTCTAAATTTTCAAATGACATAAAACAATCAGCAGCAGTTTGGTATGTATCTATAAGAAATATTGCTCTAGTTGGAATGGTAATTTCACTTATATATGTTGCAATAAGAATGGCAATCGCAACAGTAGCAGAAGAAAAAGCAAAATATAAAAAAATGCTTACAAGCTGGTTTATAGGATTAGTATTAATATTCGTAATACATTACATAATTATAATAATGTTAAGACTTTCATCAGAATTTATAGATTTTATAAAAACAGCAATAGAAACAGATACATCAACCAGTGGAATGGAAAAAGATATTTTAGGAAATCTATGGAATACATTAAACAAAACTGATGGAGCTCAAAAGATATACATAGTAATTCTATATATGGTATTAACATATTATGAACTAAAATTCTTTATAATGTATATGTTCAGGGTATTTAAAGTATTTATATTAACTATAATAGCACCAATAATATCATTAACATATCCAATAGACACAATAGGAGATGGA
>HF993632.1:0-15227 GCA_000433915.1 Clostridium sp. CAG:793 | reverse complement strand
GAGCACAGGCATTCAATCATTGGCTTAGAATGATAATGATGGAGATATTTGTACAACCAATACAATTAGTTATATACATAATATTTGTATACTCAGCAAGTGAAATAGCAAAAACAGTGCCAATAATAGGAATTATATTTATAATAGCACTAGATAATGGTGAAAAAATAATAAGAAAAGCACTAAAGATAGAAGGAGGACCACAACTAAAAGACATCAAATTAATGAGAAAGGGAAAATAAATACCTATGAAAAAAAGAAAAAAAGCAATTATAATTACAGTTATTGTAGTAATTATAATATCAATAGGTTTAATAAGCTATTATGTGTATAGATCAAAAGACAAAACACATATAAATGATTTCTCATCAATAAAGGAAATTGTACAGTACGACGGGCATCAATACATAAAAACAACAAAATCAAGTGAAACTGGATATGATAAAGATATTTATATAACTTTTAATAAGCCACCTATAAATGAAGATGGTACAACAAATAGAAATATATATGAAATATTAATAAGTCATATAGCAGGAAAACTAGATCCAGAAGATTTTAGAATTATAGACGAAAATAGAAATTTAATAATAAAAATAAAAGTTGAAAATAATCAGATAACTACTTATACAATAAATGGAGATTCAAAATACTGGGAGCATATAAAAACAAGCTATCAGATAGAAAATGAAAAAAAAGAATCAATAACCAATATAACGATTAAATCAAGTTTACTGAACAATATAATAAATCAAAATTGGATATACAACAATGTTAGACTAGGAAATAAACAGTCTACATCAAATAATTATGAAATCTATTATGACAATGGATATAAGATAAGAAAAATAGGTAGCAGAATTTATAACATAGTTTTTACATCAAAATATAAAAATGAAATAGCTGAGGGAATTACAACATCATCAAACATAAATGATATAGAGGCAATGTACGGAACACCTACATACTCAGATGTAAGTGAAAAAATATATGGCTACAAAACAAATAATTGTTACATATTCATAACTGATAAAGAAATTTCAGTATATCCTCTTGAACAATACAATGAAACAGAAAGTAGTAAATTCGCAAATTTAGTAACAAACTTAAATACAACAGGAGAATCAAATACATTTATAAACAAATTAACAGACTTATATTCTGATTATGAAACTTTTTACAAAACAGAAAATTATATAAACATCATATATCCATTAAGAGGATTTACAGTGACAATTGGAGCTAGTAAAAATAATGGAATAACATTATATAGTAACTTTGCAGGACAAGTCACAAATGACGTTTCAATAGACACAATAAAAAATGAAAAGAAAATACCTCAAAATGTATATACAAAATTTGATACTAATCTGGTATTTGAATCTGAAATAAGAAGAAAGACATCAGACGAAATATTGCGAAATCCGTATGATAACAATTGGATAATACAAACCGATACATACACTGTACAAAAGAATGATAATGAATATAATTTTTACTCAAGAGATAAAGAAAATATAGACTCGGCAATAACTGTAAATAATTTAACTAATATAGTAAGTTTTGACGAAGTAACATTTATATATGGTATAAAAAATAAAGGAATATATGCATACAATGCTCAAAAGATGCAGTTATCAGAATTAGTAACAGGTAATGATGAATTTAATATAACAAAATATGAAAACAACAAATTATATTATGATAACAAAGAAATTGACGTAAATTAAGTAAAAGGAGGAGTATATGAGAAAAAACATAGTAAAAAAGATAATATGCATATCAATAATAATAAGTTTAATATCAATATATACTCCTAAAAAAATATATGCAACAGATGATACACAAGTAACAGTAGAATCAGCAAGGCAACAGATCGTAAATTGGGCAGTTAATTTTGTAAATTCAGGAGAAGCACAAAAAAGTATATATCATTGTAAAGCTGGATACCAATCTGCAAGAGCAGCTACATATAATGGAGGATATCCACAAAGCTCATATCAATACGATTGCGTTGGATTTGTTAACTTTGCACTTCACCAATCACTTGGAATAGATTTTGCATCAGCAGCAAGTGGAGCAGGAGGATTTGTAACACCAAGTGGAGTAAAAGACACGTCGCACTTTTCTTCAGTTAGTATATCAAATGCACAACCAGGAGATATATTAATTGCATCATCACATGTTGCTATAATGGTTGCAGATGGGCAAATTGTTGATTGTATAGACTCAAATGGAGGAAGAGATAATTACGATACATCTGGAAATGCAGTAAAAATACGCTCAATAGCAAGTGAATCAAGATGGGCAACGTATACAACTGCAGCAAGACTTGTATCAGTAGATGGAGTAAATTTTTCACCTATAGATGGAGGAATATTTGTTCCAGATGGTGGTGATGATCAGAATGGAGATAGCGATGATGACGATGAAAGTGGGCAGGCAGTTGATTTAGATATAATCGCTAATTTATTTAAATATCAAGGAATGCCATCAGATGTTACATATAAACACCAAGAAGTAGATGGATTTAGATGGTTATTTAACTCAATAGGAGGTATATTAAATTACTTAGTCGGAGGATTAACATTCTTAATAAGAGCATCAATTATGGGATGGCTTGAAGTAATCCAAGATACAGTAAACAATGTATTACATATCGTAAACTAAAAATAACAATATAGAAAGGAGAATAGAATGAAAAAAGTACTAAAAAGAATTGCAATATTAATGTGCATATTATTAGCTATGAATTCTATTCTTCTTTTTAATAATGTACAGGCTGTAAGCGATGAAATAAAAGATGACAAAACCTATACAGCAAAAGTAAAAAATACAACAACGATGTCAGCGAGAGGGTCGCAAATACAGGTAACAGAAATAACACCTCAAGGTAAAACAGCTCCAATGGCATTAGTAGTAATGTGCCATGGATATACAGGAAATAGAAGAGGTGACGGAGACGCATTTATAACATTAGGAAAGAAACTTGCGGAAAATGGAATCGCAGCAATAACACTTGACTTTCCTGGTTGCGGAGATAGTACAGAAGCAAGTCAATATTATACAATAGGAAATATGAACTCAGATATATCAAGTGCAATCAATTACATGAAGAGTAATTACAATATTGCAGATGGAGAAATTGGAATCACTGGACATAGTATGGGAGGAAGACTTGCTGCAATAAATTCAAATAAAGCAAAAGCATTAGCTTTATGGGCACCAGCTAATGGAGAAGGATCAAATGCTTGTGATTTCTTAAGTAGAGGAAGTTTTAATTTTACTCCAGGTTCAAGCTTTAGAAGTGAGATGGAATCAAGTACTCCAAACTCTAATATATCATCATTTTCAGGACCATTATTAATTGCTTATGATAGTGCTGATACAGATGGAACAGGACCATTAAGTCCCGAAACTGTTTCAGGAACAAAGCAGGCTTTTGAAAATTCACCATCAACAAATAAAAAATGGTTAGACTATTCAGATAATCACAATTTTGACTCATCAAGATCAACATTAATAAACGAAACAGCAAATATGTTTGCAAAATATTTTGTTGGACATGAGATAAATGACACAAATAAATCAAAGATTTATACAATAGAAGATATCGTATTTAATAGAGTACCAATACTAGATGTAAATTTCTTCTCAGACAAAGCAGGAGGAGAAAGCATATCAGAAGGAAGCATAATATATAAGATAAGAAATGTTGTAGCGACATGGTATGTATCATTTAGAAATTTAGTAATAGTAGCATTAGCAATAATTCTAGTATACATAGGAATTAGATTAGCAATGTCAACAATTGCTGAAAGAAAAGCCAATTATAAAAGACTTATTATAGGTTGGCTAAAAGCTCTAATAATAGTAATGATAGTTCATTATTTAATGTACATAGTACTAACACTTAATAGTGACTTAGTACAACTAATCTCAGAAACATCAATAAATGCAAATGTTATAAATGGATATGGAGAAAACTCAATGTATGACACAATAAAAACAAGAGCATTAGATATACGTGCAGGAGTTGGAATTGGTTCATTTATTATATATATTGTATTATGGATGACATGGTTTAGATTCTTATGGGTATATACAAAAAGAATGTTTACAGTATTATTACTAGTTGTAATAGCACCATTTATAGGAGCAAAATATGCAATAGATAGTGCAAGTGGAAAGAAAGGCTCATCTTTTACTAGCTGGCTAACAGACTTCACAATGAATGTATTTTTACAGTCAGTACATGCACTTGTATATACAGTATTTATAAGTACAGTATTATCTTTATCACAACAATCAATAATGGGATATATATTATCATTAGTATTTATGAACTTTATGCTAAGTGCAGACGAAATCTTTAGAAACATATTTAACTTCAACAAATCAAAGTTAATGCAAGATGCTGCAAAGATACAAAATTTCAAAGACATAAAGAAAGAACTTGCAGGAGGCATATTTGCATTACAACTTGCAAAAGGAACTATAGGAGCAGCAAAAGGAGTAGGAGAATTTGCAGTTAATACAGGGAAAAATGCATATAAAGATTTAACAAAGTATAATCCTAATATTAAGAAAGATGTAACAGAATTTCAAAATAATACTGACAGATCAATAGAAGATTTTATCGTATCATTAAAAGAAAATCCAAATACAAAAAATCCAATAATAAAAGTAAAGAATGATATGTTAAAATCAGCAGAATATTCATTAAAGATAAGAAGACTATCAAGAAAAAAAGGAACATTAGGAATAAAAGCAAAGAAATTAAAAAAGAAACAAGCATCATTAAAAAAGAAAAAATACACAAGTAACTTTAAAATTATAAAAACAACAGCAACTGGAATGGGAAGTATTTTCTTAGCAGTACCATTAACAGTAGTAAATACAACAGCTGGAATGGCAATGCTAACTTCAGGAATAAATACAATGAGAAAAATACCTTCAAAGAAAGACTACTCAAGAAAGCCAATAAAAGGTGCTAAATCTATACCAACAAAAGTATGGAGAAAAGTAACAATGGCTGATACAAGATACGCAAGAGATGAAGAAAAGAAGAAGTATATTAAAAAGAGAGATAAGCTATACAATGCAATTGACAATTTAAATCAAATAAATGAACAAGAAGAAGAAATTAAGCAAGAGTTAAATACAATAAAATCAAGTCCTACAGTTAACTTAAAAGACATAGGAGAATATAAAGAAACAGCATCAGTACTTTTAGTTGAAGCTAGTTCATCAAGAATAGACGAAATAATAGAAAACTACATAGAGGAAAATAATATAGATAAACTTGATAAATCTTCAATTGATGGTATAATAGAAGAAATAGTTGATAAAATTGGAGACAATATGAAACTTAGCCAAAGTGCTAAAGAAAATATTATAAGCAGAGCAAAATCATCAATTTTACAAATAAATCAAAAACGCAAAAAGAGAGAACAACAAAATATGAATTTTGGCGGCACACAAGATAATGAAATAACATTTTCAAATGATGATATAAGAAAAAGTATTCAAAGAAGTGGCGTAGATTCTATGATAAAAAAAGAATTTAGAAAAACAACTAATAAGATGTTTGAATTAGATACTAAGATAGATAAGCTAGAAGACCTAGCTGACACAAATTACAGCCACTCAAATAAATTTTTAAGAAACCTATAACAAGAGGTGAGAAATGATAAAACAAAAACTAAAAAAAATATTGATAATAATGACAATCATAATATTAGCAATAAGTACCCAGCAAGTAAATGCAGAGACATTTGAAAATAATGAAATAGAAAGTACATACACTTTAGCACAAATCGAGGCCAAAGGTGGCACAAGTGCAGGAGATGCAGTTGCAGGATCAATTGGATGGTTGCTTGATGGGGCAGCTGGAGTTGTATTTAAGATATTTCAAGTAATACCTCTATTAATTGCAAGAGTAATGATGTCAGTAATTTCACTAGCTATAAATGGAACTGAAGGTGTTGTTTCAGGAATGTCAATAGATAAAGTATTATTTAATGATATTCCGCTGTTAGGAATAAACTTCTTTGAAACAGCAGAAAATGGATATAATGTAGCAGTTATAAATGATTTAAGAGAAAATATTGCAGCATGGTATGTATCAATAAGAAATCTAGCAATAGTTATATTAGCAATAATGGCTGTATATGTTGGAATTAGAATGGCAATCTCAACAGTAGCAGAAGATAAAGCAAAATATAAACAAATGTTAGTAGATTGGTTAGTAAGTTTAGCATTATTATTTGTATTACATTATATAATGATTTTTATAATAAACTTAAATAACTCAATGGTTGATTTACTAAGAACAGTTAGAGATAATTCAATAACATCAAATGGAGCTACATCAGTATTAGATGAGATATTTGAAGAAGCATTAAAAAGTATATCATTTATAAAACAATTATCACTTACATTTATCTATTTCATGTTATGTGTAATGACTTTTATGTTCTTTATTACATATGTAAAACGTATGGTAACAATAGCATTTTTAATAATGATATCACCAATAATTACAGTTACATATTCAATAGATAGAATGGGAGACGGAAAATCACAAGCATTAAATACATGGTTAAAAGAATTTATATACAATATATTATTACAACCATTCCAGTGCATAATTTATCTTGCACTAGTACAAACATCGGTAAATGCACTAGCAAAGAATTCAACAAATTTGGGCGAAGCAATTATATGTATAGTAATGATATTATTCTTATATCAAGCAGAAGATCTAGTTAAACATATATTCCACTTCGAATCAAAGAGTGTGGCAAATACAATAGCACAAGCAGCTATTGTGTCATCAGCAGTTGGACTAGTTGGAAAGGCAGCAGGAAGTAAGGCAAAGGGAGGATCAAACAATACGGGAGGAAGAAGACAACCACGTCAAGCAAACCAAAATCCAAATCAAAATCCAAATCCAAATCCAAACCCAAATCCAAATCCAAACCCAAATCCAAATCCAAACCCAAATCCAAATCCGAACCCAAATCCGAACCCAAATCGACAAAATCCAACGATTCGTGGAGCGGTTGGAAGCGTAGTTGGAGGATTTGTACGTAATGCAGCAAAGACAGGATTAAATGAAATGAGAAAATTACCAAAAGAATTATTCTTTACTGCAGCAGGAGCTGCAACAGGTAACTTATCAGCAGCAATAACAGGATTCCAAACTGGAAGAAGTAGTATAGAACAGAAAATGAGCCAAGAGGCAGAAGAAGATGCACAAAATGAATTTGCAAGAAAATACAATGACATTGTTGATGCAAATGGACAAGACATATATTCAGGAAGACCGGCATCATGGGTACGTCAACATACAAAAGATATGCTTAATGGTGATGTGGATCCAGAAGCATATGAACAAAGTTATTATGAAGCAGCATTAAAAATGAAAGACTTTTACAAAGATCAAATGGGACTTTCAGATGATGATGCAATATCAAAAGTAGAAAGCAATGTTGCAGGTGTACAATCAGGATCAATTGGTGAAGTACCAAGAAGCATTAGAAGAAGATTTACAAAGGCGGCAGGACAAAGATTTGCTGATTTAGCAGCACAACAAAGAGCACGAAGACATAACAATAACCCAAATCCATAATTATAATAAAAGAAGGGAGGTGTGTGCAGTTTGAATGATAATGAAAATGACGATAGCAATCTAAGTACGGTAGGACAAGAAGAAAGAAACAAAAAAGAAAATAAACCAACAGTGGCAGAAAAAGCAGATAAAACAATAGAAAAAGGCAAAAAAATTGCTGATGCAGCAAAAAGCAAGAAAGGTCAAGCTGTTATAAAATTTATAGCTGCACACGCTGTTCCGATATTAATTATAATTGGTATAATATTATTAGTATTTTTAATTATAGGATTAGTATTTTTTATAGGGAAAATGCCAGGACTATTTATTGAAAATATAAAAGAATATAGCAATAAAATATGGACGAATGTAAGTGGATTCTTTACAGGGGATACAATAAGTCCAGGAGTAACAGACGAAGATCAACTGGCATTAGCAGAAAGAATCCAGAAGATGGGATATGACATTGTAGGATATGGCTTTGGAGATGCACAGTATATATATGATGATACAAGTGAAGGAAAAGAAATGGATGGAGTAACAAATGGACAGATAAAATCCATTACTTCATTAGCTGACTCCAGAGACTATCTTAAAGCATACATAGCACAAAGTGAAGCAACATATACATTAGCAAATTGGAATGTAAAAGGATTCTTCGCATCAATATGGAATGGAATAAATTCATTAGGAGAAGATAGCCGTGATGCAAAAGCGTATTCACGAGGACTTATAAATGTAAATCAACAACATTCAATAAATGGATTAAAAATTGGAATTGATAGAACAAATAGAAGATTAATGATGGAATACACTAGAATGCAGATATTTGCTTGGTCAATAAAAGACACATATTATTTTGATATGTCAAACTGGACAGCTAGATATGGAAAACCGCTTGAATTATTCTTATCATTACATTTATCAACAATGATGCCAGACTTAGCGTATGACTTTGCAGTAGAAGATTGCTTTAATACAAAAGTAAATATTGATTTGCAAGCAGTAAAAGCAACATACAAAGTAATTTATACAAACGAAAACGGAGAAGAAAAAAATCAAAACGACATATTAAAACTATATTTAAAAACAGTATATGGACTAAATGATACTGAAATAAAAAGATTTGAAGATGCAGGTAAGTTAGAACAGGCGTATGAAACAATAAAAAATAATATTGGTCTTATTACTGATAGCTATTTTGGAATGTATGAAGGCTGCTCAATAGATTTGACAGGAAATCATAACAAATATAAAGGATTTAACCTTGCAAATGTTGAGAAATCAGTATTAGGACAAGAATATAGTGTATTTAATGTAACAAAGACAGAAGAAGTAGAGATACAAGTTCATGGTGAATCAGATTCATCAATAAAGCCTAGTGAGGGACAGGTAGCAGCTAATACAAACAATACAAACAATACAAACAATACCAATGAAAGTAGTAGTACAACCACAAAAAGAAAACGTACAATACAAACAAAAGAAGGAAAAAGAGTTAGAGTAAGAGATATAACAGCAGATGCAGATGCTATACAAGCAGATTTTAATGGCACAGGATTTGAGGGATTAAACCCTGCTCAACTAGAAGAACTTATAAGTTTGATTTTAGCAGGAAAAAAGAAAAATGATACATATCTACCTAGAATTTCAAGTGTAACTAACCATTGGTATTATGACACAATAACATTTAGTTATGGTCAAGCTAAAAGAGCAAAAAAGAAAATTAGTTATACGCCAGAAGAAGGCAAAGCATTAGCAAGTTTACCAGAAGGAAGCTTAATATTAGATACAACATTTAGAGCAAATGATGGATCAAGCGGAGTATATTATCAATTAACAGAACCAGAAGCAGACGGACCAAATGAAGCAATAGTAGCATTATTTAAAGGTGGAAGTGGAACATTTAATGGAGTATCATACAGCTTTGATGGAAAATATTATAGATATGACGGAACTAGAGACACAGCATTTAAAATAGCAAACGCAAAAGCGGTAGATGAAAATGGAGCAGGATCAGAATTTACATTTTTAGGAGAAACATATACAGCAGTAGATCCTAATAGCAATGATGAGATTTTTGTAGAAAAGCAACCAGTAACATTTGCAACAGGAGATGAAGACGGAAATAAATCATACACAGATGCTTATAATGCATTTTCAATATTAGAAAACACACATACAGAAGAAGCTGAAACAGTATATAGAAACTTTAGAGACTTATTAGTAAACTTAAATTATTTTTCTAAAGAAGATTTTATGAAACCATTAACACAAGTACTATTATGGCCAGTAAAAGATGTAAAACCAGCTAATTTAACCAACAAAGAAGAAGCAAATACAGAAGGAATAGAAAAAGACGTAAATAACTATGGTTTAATATTAAGAAATGGAAAAGCATTCAAAGCTGGAGATGAAATAATTGCACCAGGAGATGCAACAGTAGAAAGCATAGAAGATGGTAAAATAAAATTAAAATTCAAATCATTATCACAAGATGTAGCAGAAAGCTTAGGATTAGAATTTGGAAGTGATTACAAATCAGTTGATTATGACATAATCCTAGATATGGAAATGACTATATCAGGAATAAATCCAAATATATCTGCTGGAAGTACAATAAATAGAGGAGATACACTAGGGACAGCAACAGGCGAAGACATAAAAATAATTATGTACAATACAGATAAATCATTAGTAGAAAATATTGAAGATTATATGTATCCATCATATAAAGGAACTAAAGAAGACGACTTTGGACAAGGTGGAGGATCTAGCTCAGATGCTATATCAGGATCTGATTCAGACTCTAGTTCTTCTGGAAGTAGCAGTAGTTCATCATATTATAACCCAGACTATGATTTGGGAGTATTAGGAAATACTGAACAACAAGTATATAGCTATTTAACAAGTAACGGCCTAACAAAAGCAGGAGCCTGTGCTGTAATGGGATGCATTAGAGCTGAAAGTGGATTTAATCCAGGAGCAACAAACAGAAGTGATGGAGGATATGGTTTATTACAATGGACATATTCAAGAAAAACAAACTTGCAGAACTGGTGCAACCAAAATTCAAAAGACTATTCATCAGTTGAAGGACAAATGGCATTCTTTATACATGAATTACAATCAAGTTATTCTAAAGGAAATGGATATAAATATCCGGTATATGAGACATTAACACAAAGCACAGATGTAACAGAATGTTTGGAAATGTTTTTCTGCCATGCAGAAGCAGGATACAATGTAACAATAACAGATTCAGGAGAATATGCAGCAGGAACTGGCTCGACAGCCAAATTATTTGGAACAAGAAAAACGTATGCAACAGCGTATGAAAGAGAATTTTAAAATAAAAACAACTAATCTATTAAAAAATAGACTAGTTGTTTTTTATATAGTATGATATAATAAAATTACAAAATAAAAAACAGAAGGTAAAAATATGAAAAAAGTTCTTATAAGTATAATAATTATATTAACAATTTTATTAATTGGACAAGGGATATACTATTCTTTAGATATAAAGGAAGAAAACATAAACGAGAGCAGAGAAAACAGTATAAGTAATACAATGCGAATATTTAATGATGTAAATACAGTAGAAAAAATAGAAAATGTTATAGTACCAGATGGAATGGATGAATTCATAAAGAAATATAGTGGAAGTCAGAAAATAATACCACTTGAAAAAAACTTTTATGAATTTATATATACAACAGTTCCAAATATATATGGAACAACGATAAAACTAAGTAATAATAAAATAGCACAGTTATATGATTTGAATAAAGAAAAAATAAATAATATGAACATATATTCATCTGATGACTTTTATAATATAACTAATCAAATAAGGCTAGTCGGAAATAAAGCAACATTATCTAAATCAGTCATAGATATGACAACGTATAAAGCAGATGACAATAATATTAGTGTCAATGTAAAATTCACATATTCAAACAATACAGAGATAACAATAAAAGTATACTATGCAGTAAAAGAAAATGTGACACCTGCAATAAGTTTTGCAAAACCAGAGTAAATGACGAAAGGAAAATGATATGAACGAAAAAGAAAAACTTATAAATATATTATTAGCAATAGCGATTCTTATCTTAATAGCTCTAAACATAAGTTTATTTATAACGCATAATTCACATTTATCAGCAGAAAAGAATGTAACAGCTACTAATAATATAGAATTAGATTTAAATAATAGAACACCAACAACAGAGAAACAAGATGAGCAAAATAGAAGAGAAAAATTAGCATCATATACAGAAAGACAAAGGATACAAACATATTTCGGAGAATATATATCATTTGTTGAATCACAAAAATATGAGAAAGCTTATAACCTTCTATATGATAGCTTTAAAGAGAATTATTTCCCAACATTAGAATCATTTACTGAATATGCAAAAGCTAATTATTCAAATGAAATGAGTGTTAAATATAATGATATTGAAAGAGAAGGAGAATTATATATATTAAAAGTAAACCTTATTAATATAGCGAATAATCAAGCTTCAAATGAAGCACAAGTCGTAATAAAAGAAAGCGATATAGATGATTTTAAAATATCATTTGAAGTAAATCAATAATATAAGAAAAGGAGAAGGCTAATGAAATTTAGTGACAGAATAATAACTGCTATACGACATTTTCTACAAAAATATTGGCTCATAATAGTAGCAGTTGCAGTAATATGGATAGGAATAATATTATTAAATAATTATTTAAAAAATAAACCTAAAGAAGTAACACTAAAAAATACATTAACACAAGACACACCGGTAATAAATAAGGATGCAACTGTACCTAAAAACGAGGTGGATGAAGTAAAAAACATAATAAATAATTTTTTCAACTATTGCAATGACAAAAAATATGAACAAGCATATAGATTGCTAACAGATGATTGTAAGAACTATATGTATGGCGGAAGCATAGACGAGTTCCAAGAATATGTTGATGGAATATATACAAAAAAGAAAATATATAATATTCAGAATTATTCAAATGTTGGAACAACATATATTTATAACATACGTATATTAGATGATATAATGTCAACAGGCACAACAGGAGGGTATGAGACATATCAAGAAAAAATTGCTGTAATAAACGACAATGGTGAGATGAAAATATCAAATCAAGGTTATATTGGAAAAAGCACATTTAGCAATGTGGTTGGAGAAGACGAATATTTAAAAGTAAAAGTATTATCTAAAAATATGAGCTACACAAGAGAAGAATACATGGTAGAAATTAAAAACAAAACAGACGGATATATTCTAGTAGGAAATGGAGCTACAGCAAATGAAATAACACTAAATCTAGGAGATCAGACTAGACAGGCACTAGACCTATCCAATAATGAAGTAATACTTGCACCAGGTTCAAGCAAAATATACTATTTATTATTTGACAAATATGTTGATGATGGAAAAACACCAACAGAATTAAACTTAAATTTGATAAGAGTATATGGCAATAATAAAGAAAACGCTGATAACGGAAAAACAGAAGATGCTGCAAAAGCTTATAGCATGAATATACCATTAAAATAAAATCATAAAAATCATCTAACAACATATAATTTGTTAGGTGATTTTTTATGATGAAAAAATATAAGATTCAAGCTTTAGCGATATGTTTAATACTTTTAACAACATTATTTGCCCCTAATATAAGCTTTGCAGATGATGAAAACGAAACTGAAAACAATATTGAAGATGTAATAAAAGAGTTACAAACAGAAAGTTTGCAAACAAGTACAAATACAGAAAAGTTACAATTAAATTCGAGAAGATATGTCGTATATGATAGGAATACACGGATTAAGTATATATGGAAAAGATGAAAACAAACAAACCGCAATGGCATCAACAACCAAAATAATGACTGCAATAGTAGTACTAGAAAATTGTAAAGATTTATCAGAAATAGTAACTATTGATTCAAAAGCTGCTGGAACAGGAGGATCAAGACTAGGACTAAAAAAAGATGATAAAATTACAGTAGAAGGATTACTATACGGTTTATTAATGAGGTCAGGAAATGATGCAGCAGTTGCACTAGCAGAATATATAGCAGGCAGCAAAGAAGAATTTGCAAAACTTATGAACAATAAAGCACATGAACTTGGATTAAAAAATACAAACTTTGTGACACCTCATGGGTTAGATGATCCTAAGCACTATACAACAGCGTATGAATTAGCACAAATAGCAGATTATGCTTTGAAAAATGATAAATTCGCTCAAATAGTAAAAACGCAATATGCAACTATTAATATAAATGGATATTCAAAAGAATTAAAAAACACAAATGAACTACTTTTAGGAAATATAGAAGGTGTATATGGAGTAAAAACAGGCTTTACAAATAATGCTGGTAGATGCTTAGTAACAGCTGTAAAAAGAAAGAATATGGACTTAATAATTGTAGTACTGGGTGCAGATACAAGAAAAGATAGAGCAAAAGATTCATTAAAATTAATAAATTATATATATCAAAATTATAGAGTAGAAAATATAGAAGAACAAATACAAAAACAATTTGATTTATGGAATGAAATAAACAAAAATAGAATATACATATACAAAGGAACAAAGTCAATAGAACTTGAATTAGGAAAAATAAAATATGAAAAAATTATAACAAATAAACAAATAACAATAGAGATAAATTCATTAAATTATTTAGAAGCTCCAGTAGAAAAGGGAACAGTAATAGGAAATCTAATTGTGAAAAATGGTGGAGAGATAGTGGAAACAATAGATATAAAAACAGCACATGAGATAAGAAGGAAAGGAATATTTGACTATTTAGAAATGTTTGCAAAAATAATCACCCAATAATTAGAATTTTTATATCAAAATTTAAAACTAAGGGTTGACAAGAAACAAAAAATTTGATAACATAGTAATTGCTTTTGATTGGAAGCAGTTACATGCGGGAATAGCTCAGTTGATAGAGCGTCGCCTTGCCAAGGCGAAGGTCACGGGTTTGAGCCCCGCTTCCCGCTCCACTTAAAGGCTTTTATTATATAAAAGTATATTACCAGATAAACTCGCGGAAGTAGTTTAGTGGTAGAATGCAACCTTCCCAAGGTTAAAATGCGAGTTCGATTCTCGTCTTCCGCTCCAAAACTTAATAAATATGGCGCCTTAGCCAAGCGGTAAGGCACGAGTCTGCAAAACTCTGATGATCGGTCCGACTCCGATAGGCGCCTCCAAAAATATAATAAAAACGTTGACTTTTCAACGTTTTTTATTTTTGTTATATAAATTTACTTGTTACCATACATCCCTAGTAATAGGGCGTGTTCACTTTCAAAGTTATTTGAGTTTTTTGAGTACATCTTAAAACAAACCTAACACTTTTTAATTATAATAAATCTTTTTGATTGATTAATTTTATTACATTTTATATGATACAATGATAGGCAATAATAATTTGCAAAAGTTTGTAATGTTCACTTGTTTTTTTATAGAAAAATATTGTAATATAATTAACATAGGAAATGAGATAAAAGCAGATGTGGGTGTTACCTTTAATTCCTCAACAATAGTTGAGAGATTGGAGGTGGTGTTTATATGTT
>HF993631.1:7065-13634 GCA_000433915.1 Clostridium sp. CAG:793 | reverse complement strand
ATTTTTACTCATTTTTATTTATTTTCGTATGTGTCATTTTGACAAATTAATAATAAAAATATTGAATTGTTATTAAAATTTGATTTAATTAATTTAAAAATTTAATTAATATAATTTAATCATAGTATAAATAAATTGTCTTAAAATCGAAAATAAAAAAAATAAATAGGAAAACCTATTTATTTTCTATCGCATTTTTTATTGCTTCACGTTCTTCTATTGATAATTTATCTTTTGATGTTCCTTTAACAATTCTTTTACAATAAACATTTGAATTATCAATTCCATAAACACTATTTATTACAACACCAGTATTATCTCTATCAAGTAAAGCAATTGCAAAACTTAGATCATTTCTTGTAGTATTATATAAATTATACTTAACAATTCCAACTTTTCTAATAGCTAAGCTCAATTCTGCGTTTAAATTATTAAAATATTCAATAATTTGATCATCTTTTTTATCTATCTCATTAACTTGTTCAATATATTTTTTCAAAATTTCATTTAATGGTTCGCCATTACCTAATCTCATTACTAATTTTTCATATCTTTTTTTTATTTTTATAGTAAAGTAAAAGCAAACACTTGAAATAAAAATTGATATTACCGATATAATTATAGCAATCATTTCAAAATTATTCAATTACTGTTCCTTTCTAACAATATCTAAAATTCTCTCTAATTCATCATTTGAAGAATATTGAATAACAATTTTTCCACTATGTGCTCCAGCATTTAATTTTACTTTTGTACCAAAGAAATTTTGAAAAGAATCTTCTATTTCCTTACAAACAGCTTCATATTTCTTATCTTTTTTAGGTATTTTCTTTTTATTTTTTATTACCCTTTCAATATCACTGACTGTGCCACCAGTCTCAACAATTTTAAGTGCTATCTGATATTGCATTTCACCATCTGTAATCGCTAACAATGACTTACAATGGCTTTCTGATAATTTTCCATCTAGAGCCATTTGTAAGACTCTAGGATCAAGATTAAGGATTCTCAGCGTATTCGTTACATTAGTTCTTGAAATTCCAAGAGTATCAGCTAAATCCTGCTGCCTTAAATTATAATTATCTATTAATTGTTTATATCCCCATGCTTTCTCAATAGGATTCAAGTTTTCTCTTTGAATATTTTCGATTAATGAAATTTCCCTATTTTTCTGTTCATCTTCATCCCTGATTAAACACGGAATTTCTTCTAATCCTGCTAGTTTAGCAGCTCTCCATCTTCTTTCACCAGCAATAATTCTATAATATTTTCCCTTATTTTCAACAATTATTGGTTGCAAAACACCATATGTTTTTATTGATTTAGCAAGTTCATTTAAAGCATCTTCTGAAAATGTCTTACGAGCTTGCTCTGTATTTGGCTCTATATCAACAATTTTTATATTTTTTACAATTTCTCCATCAGTGGATGTTTTTTCCATTTCCTTAAGAACTGCACTTTCAGAGAAAAGTGCATCTAAACCTCTTCCTAAACCTGAATTTTTAGCCATCTTTACCCTCCTATTTATTGTTTATTCTTTTTTAAAAATTCTTTAACAAGTTTCTCATAACTTTTTGCTCCTTTAGAACGTGGATCATATATAGTTATAGGTAAACCATAACTTGGTGCTTCACTTAATCTAACATTTCTTGGTATTACTGTTTCAAACACTCTGTTTTCAAAGAATTTATTAACTTCCTTTACTACTTGATTTGACAACTTTGTTCTAGAATCATACATTGTAAGTACTGCACCCTCAATTGTTAAATTTCGATTATAATATTTTCTTACTAAATCAACCGTTTTTAGAAGTTCTCCAACACCTTCTAAAGCAAAATACTCACATTGAACAGGAATAAGAACACTATCCGATGCTGCCAAAGAATTTAAAGTAATCAAACCTAAAGAAGGTGGACAATCAATTAAAATAAAATCATAATGATCTTTAGCCTTGTCCAATTTATCTTTCATTCTATACTCTCTACCCACTGCGCTGACAAGTTCTACTTCTGCTCCAGCCAAACTCATGTTTGTAGGACATACATCAAGATTTTTTACCTTACAACTTTGAATTGTATTTGAAATTTCAACATCATTAATAAGTATATCATATGTCGAAAATTCGCAATCTTTGCTAATTCCCAAGCCACTAGTTGCATTTCCCTGCGGATCAGCATCCACTAATAAAACTTTCTTGCCTCTCTTTGCAAGTAAAGCCGCCATATTGATTGAGGTTGTAGTCTTTCCAACTCCACCCTTTTGATTTGCAATAGATATAATTTTTCCCAATTTATTGTCCTCCAATCTATGTTATATAATACAAAAAAATAAGTAATATGTCAATAACACATTACTCATTTTTATATTTCTAAATAGGCTCTTTTGCAGGTACTCCAGCTTTTCTAGGATATTTTAAATTTATTTTATTAATCTTTCTTATCACAATAATATTTCTTTCAATATTTGAATCAGGCAATATTAAATTATCGACTTTTTCGATTCTTCCTCCTAGTACTTTTAGCGCTTTAGAAGCCATTTTTATCTCTTCTTCAACATTTGGCCCCTTCATGCATATGCAATACCCACCAACCTTTACAAAAGGTAACATATATTCAAGTAAAGTTCTTAAATTAGCAACAGCCCTTGATGTAGCAAAATCAAATTGTTCACGATATTCAGCATTTCTAGCTAAGTCTTCAGCCCTAGCATGCACAGCTTTTATTCTCTTCAATTCTAAATCTGTTATCACTTCATTCAAAAAATTAATTCTTTTATTTAAAGAATCCATCAAGGTGACATCAACTGATTCATTCATTATTTTTATTGGAATACCAGGAAATCCTGCCCCAGTCCCAACGTCAATAATTTTACAATCATTATTAATATATTTTAAAATTGATATAGAATCTACAAAATGCTTTAAAATAACTTCATCGTGTTCCGTTATAGCTGTTAAATTCATTTTTTTATTCCATTCTATAAGTAATGACTCATATTTTTTAAATCGTTCTTCTTGTTCGTTTGTTATAGAACAATAATCATTTAACTCCATTTACTCCTCCAATAATAATTATTATACATTATCTTTTCTATTTTTCATTTCTAAGTAAATTAATAAAACTGAGATATCTGCCGGTGAAACACCTGAAATACGTGACGCTTGACCAACTGATATAGGTTTTATTTTATTTAATTTTTGTCTTGCTTCAAGTCTTAATCCCTTTATCTCTTCATAATTAATATCTTCATCTAATTTTTTTACTTCCAATTTCTTAAACTTTTCAACCTGAGCCTCTTCAAGTTTTATATATCCTTCATATTTAACTTGAATTTCAACTTCTTCTGCCTCTTGACTTGTTAATTCAGGTCTTTCAGTATCAATTTCACTTAACGCTTTATATGTAATCTCAGGTCTTTTCAATAGTTCAGACATTTTAATTCCTGTAGTAAGTTTACTAGAATTACATTTTTCAAGTAATAAATTTACATTATCACTTGGCTTAACAACTGTATTTTTTAATCTTTTTACTTCATTCTCAATATTATTCTTTTTATTTAAGAAATCACTATATCTCTTATCTGAAATTAAACCAATTTTATGTCCTATTTCAGTTAAACGCAAATCTGCATTATCTTGTCTTAACAATAACCTGTATTCTGCTCTAGAAGTCATCATTCTATAAGGTTCATTTGTTCCTTTAGTTACAATATCATCAATTAAAACACCTATATAAGCTTGAGATCTATCAAGGATAACTGGCTCCTTTCCTTTAATCTCTAATGCAGCATTTATACCTGCAATCAGCCCTTGAGAAGCAGCCTCTTCATATCCTGAGGTTCCATTTATTTGTCCTGCAAAGAACATTCCTTTAATTTTTTTATGTTCCAAAGAAAGTTTTAATTCCTGAGGATCTATACAATCATATTCAATAGCATACGCTGGTCTAGTAAATTCAACATTTTCCATTCCTGGAACAGTTCTATACATAGCAATTTGTACTTCTTCAGGCAAAGATGAACTCATTCCTTGAACATACATTTCATCAGTGTCTCTTCCTATTGGCTCAATGAAAAGCTGATGTCTATCTTTATCAGCAAATCTTACAACCTTATCTTCTATCGAAGGACAATATCTTGGTCCTGTTCCATGAATCCTTCCAGAATATAAAGGTGATCTTGATAAATTATCTCTTATAATTTTATGAGTATTTTCATTTGTATAAGTTAAATAGCAAGGAAGCTGGTCAGCACTACTTGAAAATTTATCTTCCATTGAAAAAGGTTCAATATGTTCATCTCCATTTTGAATCTGCATTTTTGAAAAATCAAGACTTCTCTTATTTACTCTAGCCGGTGTTCCCGTTTTAAATCTATTAATTTTAATATTCAACTTTTTTAAAACCTCTGATAACTTATTAGCTGCTGCCACTCCATCAGGACCACTAGAATAAGAAATTTCGCCTATATGTATCATTCCCTTTAAATATGTACCTGTAGCTAAAATTACAGCATCAACATCATAAATTGCTCCTATATTGGTTTCAATAGACTTTACTTTATCATTTTCTACTTTTATATCTACTATTTCAGCTTGTTTTAAGAATAAATTTTCCTGTTTTTCAAGTGTATGTTTCATCTCAGCTTGATATCTTTTCCTATCAGCTTGAGCTCTAAGAGAATAAACCGCTGGACCTTTAGAAGTATTAAGCATTTTCAATTGTACAAAAGTTTTATCTATATTTTTCCCCATTTCACCTCCTAAACAATCAATTTCTCTTACGATATGTCCCTTAGAACTTCCACCGATATGCGGATTACATGGCATATTAGCGACTGCCTCCAAGCTAATTGAGAAAACTAAAGTCCTCATTCCCATTCTTGCACAGGCTAAACCTGCCTCACATCCAGCATGTCCAGCTCCTATAACTGCTACATCAAATTTTCCTGCATAATAACTCATATTTTTTCTCCTTTCAAATATTTTACGAAATTTAAAATTAAAAATCACGTAAAATCAAATAGTTTTACACATTTATTATATTTTGAAAAAATCTTTTACGAAAAATTGCGTTTTAAAAAATAATTATCCACAATTTGTCCACATATTTATGCTCTTGCACGTTAATTATGGAACAAAAACAACTATTAGATTAAAAAACAAATTTGTATAAAAAACCCTTAAAAATGAACCTAAAATTTTCAAAAATCATGTTCGGTTTTGAAGGGCTGTTTTTTCGTCAACGTTGTTTCGTTAAAAGCACTATAATTTTTTTCAAATTATTTTCCTAAGCAAAACTTTTTAAAAATCTCATTTACAATATTTTCCGAAACGTTTTTTCCAGTGATTTCTCCTAAGTCTTCCAATGACTGTTTTATATAAATTGAGCTTATATCAATTGGCATGTCATTTTCTATACTTTTTATTGCGTCATTAATACTTTTTTTGGCAATTTTTATTTGATTTTTATGCCTCTCATTGGTTATTATAGATGAACTTTCGTTGACGATTTTTCCCGAACAGTAAATTTCATTTATTTTATTAAATAATAAATTTATATTAGTTTTATTTTTAGCTGAAATTCTAATTATTGGTATATTTAATTTTTTTAGTCTTTCTTCAACTTCTTTATTTGGTTTACAATCTATTTTATTTAAAACAATAATTGCTTCTCTTTCTTTTATTAACTTAATTATTTCCTCATCTTTACCATCTAAAGGCTTAGTAATATCAAATATAGCTATAATCAAGTCAGCATTATTAGCTAAATTCAAACTTTTTTCTATTCCTTGTTTCTCAATCTCATCTTTTGCTTCTCTAATTCCTGCTGTATCTATTAATTTTAATGAAATTCCATCTACATTGATGAATTCCTCTATAGTATCGCGTGTAGTACCCTCTATATTGCTGACAATCGCTCTATTTTCATTTAGAATTGCATTTAATAAAGATGATTTACCTGCATTAGGTTTTCCTAATATGACAGTTCTCACGCCATCTCGTAATATCTTTCCTCTTTCAAAACTTTGCTCTAGCTTTTTAAGATCATTTTTTACATCATTCAAACCTTCAATAGCCTTCTCTTTAGTAATTTCCTCGACATCATATTCAGGATAATCTATAATTACTTCTATATTTACCATTATATCCATAATTTTATTTTCAATTTTTTCAATATTTGATGATAAATTTCCTTTTAATTGATTAATAGATTCCTTAGCTTCCATATCTGATTTAGCATTTATTAGGTCTATTATAGCTTCTGCTTGAGATAAATCTATTCTACCATTTAAAAATGCTCTTTTAGTAAATTCTCCAGGTTCAGCTAATCTAGCACCATTTTCAATACAAATATTAAGAATTTTTCTTTCCACTATAATTCCACCATGTGTATTAATCTCACAAATATCTTCTGTTGTATAACTTCTAGGATGTACAAAATATGATACTAGTACCTCATCAACAATCTCATTATTTTTTGGATCAACAATATTTCCATATTTAATAGAATATCCTTTTATTTCATTATTTTTATTTTTCGGAATAAATATTTTATTTATTATATTAAAAG
>HF993631.1:0-6931 GCA_000433915.1 Clostridium sp. CAG:793 | reverse complement strand
AATCACATTCCTCCCTTCCTTTTTAGAAAAAATCAATTTTAATATTTATTTTTTATTTTAGCATTTACTTTTTATAGAAATTATTAAATAATTTATTTTTCATTATTTAATTAAAAATTATTTTATTTATTTTATTTATTTTTTTATAATTTAATTTATTATTAATTTTTTTAATTATTTAATTTAAATTAATTTATTTTTTTAATTAATTATTTTTTTAATATTTTTTATTTAATTATTTTTTTAATTAAAAATTTATTTTAATAAAAAAAATCAAAGTTTAGATTTATTTTATAATTAAATTATAAAATATAAAAATCTCGAACTTTGACTTCGATATAATATTAAATTTTTTCTATAACAACCTTTCTATTAGGTTCTTCACCAATACTATATGTCTTTACTAAACTGCTATCTTGTAATTCTGTATGTATAATTTTTCTTTCATATGCATTCATAGGTTCTAAAATAACTTTCTTTCCATTTTTAGCAACTACTTTTTCAAACTTTCTAGCAACAAATTTTAATTCGTCTTCTCTTTTCTTTTTATATCCAGACACATCAAGAAAAACTTTTATTCTACAATTTTGATTTTTACTTGCTATAACATTTAAAATATTTTGTAAGGAATTAATTACTTCACCTTTAAAACCAATTAATTTTGAAGAATCTTTTCCATCAATATACACATTAACAAAATCATTATTTTTTTCTATTTTAAAATTAGCATCACCAATTAATTTTAAGAATTCATTTAAAAATATTTCTAATTGTATTTTTGAACTTTCAAACTGTTCATCACTTAACATATCAAGACTTTTTTCAGAAAAAGCACTTCTTTTTTCTTCTTTTACTGTAATTTCAACCTTTACAACTCTAGGATCTAATATACTATAAAAACTTCTTTTATCTTCATTCTCAAGTATTTTTATATCTACTTCATTTTTTTTGCATCCCAACTCTTTCAAGCCTTTTTCAATAGCCTCATTTGATGTTCTTCCCTCAGAAATTATAGATTTCATACTATTTTTCCTCCTCTGTCTTATTAATTTTATTTGAAACAAAATCAATAGTAATTCTTTCTGCTAGTTGTAACAAATTACTTACTAGCCAATAAAGTGATAATCCAAGAGGTGCAATTAATGCAATTGCAACAGACATAATAGGCATCATATAAGACATACTATTAGTCATCTGTTGAATACTTTCCATTTGCTCTTCTGTTGTTTCTTCTCCTGCGGTTTTTAATTCTTTATTATTTTCATTTTTATTCTTCTTATTATTTTTTGACGTTAAATTCGTTGTAATTTTTGTATTAATAAATATTACAACAATATACAATATTGGAATTATATAAACTCTTACATCATTTAAATTTTGCATTGGAACCTTACTTAAATCAAGGCCAAGAAAATTCATATTTATATTAACTTTTTCATCTTCTTGAGATTTATTTTCAATAATTTTAATTTCAGGATAAGAAGATGTTTGACCACTTTCTGTAAGTTCAGTCTTATAATTATCTATTATTGTTTTATCAATCTTTTTCATATAGGTCAATGGGCTACTAACTAAATAAAATACAGATATAAAAATGATTAATTGCAATACAGAACTTAAACATCCAGAAAAAGGACTTGCTTTTTCTCTCTTATATAAATCCATAATCTCTCTATTAAGTTTTTCTGGGTCATTTTTATATTTTACTTGTAATTTACTAGTTTCCTCACTTATTTTAGCAGATTTTTTAATATTTTTTTGTTGTTTTATTGTAAATGGTAATAAAATCAATTTCAATAAAACTGAAAATATAATAATTGCCCAACCGTAATTTTGCACCCAATTATATAAATAATTAAGTACGTATCCTAACAAATTAGCTAAAAAAGCCATATTAATTCTCCTTTCACTTTAATGGATCATATCCGCCATTTGAAAAAGGATTACATTTTATTAGTCTTTTCATACCTAGAAAAAATCCCTTAATGCAACCATACTTCTCAATAGCCTGTCTCATATATTCAGAGCAACTAGGATAAAATTTACATTCAAATCCCATTTGCTTAACAACTGGAGATATGCTTTTTTGGTATAATTTCAACATTCCTATAAATATTTTTTTCATATTTACTTCATAATTCCCATTTTTAAAAACATTTTTTTCATATCAGAGTATATTACATCATACGACATTTCCGATATATTAGTTTTTTTATTCCATATAAAAACTAAATCATAGCCTTTTTCACAATCAAACTCTAAATCCTGATATGCTGCTCTAATTTTCCTTTTTATTTTATTTCTATAAACAGCATGGCAAAGTTTTGTATTTATAGCTATTCCAAGTCTATTAAAATCCCTTTTATTTTTCATTGAATAACCAATAATTTGTCGTCCAATATAATATTTTCCTTTATTAAAAACATTTTTAAATTCATAGTTCATTTTTAATGTTTTAATTTTTTTCATACATTTATACCTTAAAAAAGGTCACAATAAACCATCGTGACCATGTTTAGCTTACGCACTAAGCTTTTTTCTTCCTTTAGCACGTCTTGCTTTTATTACATTTCTTCCTTGTCTTGTTGACATTCTTTTCATAAAACCATGTTCTTTTTGTTCTTGTCTCTTTTTTGGTTGATATGTTCTTTTCATTATTCGCACCTCCAATTCTAACGCATAATAATCAATCGTAATTTATATTATAACTCACTATCCTTCTTTATGTCAATAGGTTTTACATAAAAAATAGTTAATTATTTTTTAATTTATCTTGACTATTAAGCTTTATTTTTGGTATTATATATAAAAAAATGAGATACTAAAGAGAATGTTATTTAAATATTTTTCCACATTTGTTGCACAAATTGTGGATATTAAATAACTTTTTTTATTTTACAAAATACTTAAAAGGGGCGAATATAATGTCTGCTGAAATGCTTAAAGATCTTTGGAACAAAGCAAAAGATCTTTTAAAAGAAGAAACAACTGTAATTACATATGAAACGTGGATTCAACCACTTGAATTAAAAAGCGTTAACGAAAATATTATTGTGCTTGTCGCTACCAACTCATTTCAAAGAGATACAGTAGAATCAAGATACATTGATTTATTAACTAATACATTTAATTTCATAACAAACAAAAAATGCAAAGTTATTATAAAATTAGATTCTGATGAACCAGACATTTTAACTCAAGTATCCACAATCCGGCAACAATAAATTATTATTAAATTCTGGGTTAAATCCTAAATACACATTTAGCACATTCGTAGTAGGAAATAATAATAAATTTGCTCAAGCTGCAGCACAAGGAGTTGCGGAAACTCCAGGTTCAAAATATAATCCATTTTTCATATATGGAGGAGTTGGTCTTGGTAAAACTCACCTTATGCACGCAATTGGTAATCAGATTTTAAGTTACAATTCTAATGCGAAAGTATTATATGTTACATCAGAAAATTTCACAAATCAACTAATAAATGCATTAAAAGATCAAGCAACTGAAAAATTTAGAGAAAAATACAGAAATATTGACGTATTATTAATTGACGATATTCAGTTTATCGCTAACAAAAAAAGTACACAAGAAGAATTTTTCCATACATTTAACACATTATACGAATCTGGAAAACAAATAGTACTTTCAAGTGATAAACCACCAAAAGACATTGAATTACTTGAAGATAGATTAAAATCAAGGTTTGAATGGGGCTTAATTGCCGACATATCAAATCCAGATTATGAAACAAGACTTGCAATACTACGAAAAAAGACACAATTAGATAATATTATAATAGATGACGAAATTTTATCAGCCATAGCAACGAGAGTCGACTCAAACATTAGGGAACTAGAAGGAACATTAAATAAATTAATAGCAAAAGCATCTTTAACCAACAGTCCAATAACAATGGAAATGACAGAAAAGGCTATTAATGACATAGTAGCTCAACAAGATAAAGTAATATCATCAGAATACATACAAGATGTTGTAGGAAAATATTTTAACGTATCACCTCAGGATTTAAGAGGAGCCAAAAGATCCAATGATGTAACTTTCCCTAGGCAAATAGCCATGTATCTATGCAGAAATGTTGCCCAGATGTCATTACCTCAAATTGGAATTGACTTTGGTAAAAGAGATCATACAACAGTAATGCATGCATGTAATAAAATAGAAAAAGAAATTAAATCGAATTCTAATACAAAACTAATTGTGGAAAGTGTGAAAAAAATACTACTATCCGACAACTAGTTGCAAAATTCGACAAAAACGCTCATTAATGAAATTTATGTTTGGGAAATTTATGTTCGATACTACATAGATCAAATTCTTCTTACGGAAAGGCCACATTAGTTATCCACAGCCCCCCTGTGAATAACCTGTTAATAACTTGTGGATAACTCAAAATGTGGATAACTAATTTAATTGTGTGGATAATTTTAAAAGTTTTCCACAGAGTTATCAACAGGCATTTCCGTATATATTAAAGGCTTTATATAAGTTTTCCACACAATCCACATGACCTACTATTACTACTACTAAATATATTTATATATTATTATAATAAAAGAAAGGAAGAAAGAAAAAAATGAAAATTATTTGTGACAAAGAAAAATTACTAAAAGCAATTAATTCCGTAACAAAAGCAGTTGCTGTAAGAACAACAATGCCTATACTAGAAGGAATATTAATTCAAACAAATGAAAATGACATAAAATTAACATGTTATGATCTAGAATTAGGAATAGAGTACATAATTAAAGATTGTACAGTAGCAGAACAAGGAGCAACAGTTGTAAATGCAATAATGTTCAGTGAAATTATAAGAAAATTACCTGATACAGAAATCAAAATAGAAATAAATGATAAAAATCTATTAGTAATAGAATGTGAAGGGTCATTATACAAATTAGCAACTATGAATCCTGAAGAATTTCCAGAATTACCAGAAATAAATATAGAAAACTCAATAGAAATAGAACAAAATACATTAAAAGACATGATAAGAAAAACCATTTTTGCTATAAGCACAGAAGAAAATAGACCTATTTTTACAGGATGTCTATTTGAAATTAAAAATAATAAATTAAATGTAGTAGCAGTAGATGGATTTAGACTTGCATGGAAGAACAAATTTTTACAAACAAAAACCAATGACTTTACAGCAGTAATACCAGGAAGAACATTAACAGAAATAAATAAAATTTTATTAGATTCATTTGATCTTGTTAAAATTGGAATAGCAAAAAATCAAGCACTATTTGAAATTGAAAATTGCAAAATTGTAACTAGATTACTAGATGGTGAATTTTTAAATTATTCTAGTGTAATCCCAGAAAAATGGGAAACAAGAGTAAGAGTAAACAGAACAGCAATAGCAAATTGTTTTGAAAGAATAAGTTTAATATCATCATCAAGCATAGAAAAAGAAAAGAAATATCCTGTAAAAGTAACAGTAGAAGTAGGAAAAATTACAATATCTTGTACAAATCAAACAGGAGATGCAAAAGAAGAATTATATGTAAATACTGAAGGAAAAAACTTAGAAGCAGGATTCAACCCAAAATATTTCTTAGATGTATTTAGAAATATAGATGATGAAGAAGTTTATATAGATTTCGGATCAAATATATCTCCATGTATAGTTAGAAGTATTGAAGAAGAGGGAGACTATAAATATATGATTCTTCCAATAAGATTAAAAAGCTAATGTCAGAACTTAAAATTTAATAAATAAAAACAAAGTTATCCACATTCTATGCATAGAATGTGGATATAATTGGAGGTAAAATGTATCTTAATAAAATTAAAATACAAAACTTCAGAAATTATGAAGAACAAACAATAGATCTTAATAAAGATATAAATATTTTTTATGGATATAATGCCCAAGGAAAAACAAATATATTAGAATCCGTATTTCTATGTGCATTTGGAAAATCATTTAGAACAAATAAAGAAAAAGAAATGATAAAAAAAGGCGAAAAATATGCAAATATAGAAGTAGAATATCAAAAAAAAGACAGAAATGGAAAAATAAAAATAAATATTAGCGAAAAAAAAGTAATTTATTTAAATAATATAAAAATAAAAAAATTAAGTGAATTATTAGGTACAATAAATTTAGTAATATTTACACCAGACGATATAAATTTATTAAAAAATGGACCAGCAGATAGAAGAAAATTTATAGATATGATGATAGGACAGTTAAGACCACAATATATTCATATATTAAATAATTACTTAAAAACATTAGAACAAAGAAATAATTATTTAAAACAAAACTATAATGATCAAATGTTAGAAATATGGAATGAAAAATTAGCAGAATTGGGATATAAAATTTATTTATACAGAAAAGAATATATAGAAAAAATAAAAAATAAAATAAAAAATATTCATTCTGAAATAACCGACGAAAAAATTGACATTAATTATACATCAGATTGTGAAGAAATAGAAAAATATTTAAAAAAATTAGAAAAAAATAAAAATATAGACAAAATAAGAGGATATACAACCTCAGGAATACATAGGGATGATTTTAAAATATATATAAATGGTGAAGATGTTGGAGTGTATGGTTCTCAAGGACAAAATAGAACGGCAATTTTATCAATGAAATTAGCAGAACTACAAGTTATTAATGATGAAATAGGAGAATATCCAATTTTAATATTAGATGATTTCATGTCAGAATTAGATGAAAAAAGAATATCAAAATTTTTATCAAATATAAAAAATATACAAGTATTAATTACTTGTACAAAAGATATAGATATAAAAAATCGTAAATCATTTTATATAGAAAACGGAAAAATAAAATAATTAAAAATAAAATAATTTTTAATTATTTTTTTTATGCAAAATTAAATAAAAAATATACAATAATATGAAAAAATTAAAATTTAATCAAAAA
>HF993630.1:31378-37175 GCA_000433915.1 Clostridium sp. CAG:793 | reverse complement strand
TTATTTGCAATATAGGTGCTCAAAGTATTTATTTTAAATAATTTGTGACAAATGATTGACTAACCTACAGTATCTTATTTTTTAGAAGTGATAATGCATTGAGAAAATAGAAAATTTATGTTATAAATAATTAAAAAATATTATAGGTGAATATATGGATAAATTTGATTGGATAAATATTATATACAAATATTTTATAATTTTAGATAGAATAAATAAGCAATTTAAGTTCCTAATAAGAACTATGGAATATGAAGAAATTGAAGAACACTTTTTTTATCTTACTACAGAATTATTAAGATTAATTCCTTTTACAGAGAATAAAAAAGATCAGAAATAAATATGAACATGAGCCACATAATGTAAATGGAGTTTTTTCAACAGGGCATTCATCTTTTAGCGCCATGGGATTTTATTGCAGAAACGAGCTAGTTTCTATAGATACAATAGAATTAACTTATATTATTTATGACTTAAATAAACTATTTGATAAAATAGAAAAAAAGATTAATATAATTGAATTCGAAAATAAGGACGAGTTAAATCAATTTAATAAGATGTATATAGAAAAAATAAAAAGGATACAAATAATAAATTATAATAAAGCCTATACGAGGATTCCTAGGCAATATTATTCATACCAGTAAAACTACTGGTATTTTTTTTGTTAAATTTCTGTGTAATTATTGAGAAAAAAGTCGTTTTGTGATATAAAATAAAATAGAATTATTATAAATGTATATGGGGGAAATATGAGTACAAATTTATCTAAGATCAAAAGAAATAAAATGTTAGAAACAATTAGTAAAATAAAAGAAAATATAGATGATGATGAAACATTAAAAAATTTATCTCTAATTGAATATGAATTAACAAAGAAAAAATATGGTTTGGTATGGGAAGAGCACGAAGAAAGAGTTGATGAAGAACTAAAAACTCAAATACCTATATTTGAAGAAATTAAAGAAAAAGAAATTGTGTCTAATGAGGGGGATAAATTTAATTTCCTTCTTGAAGGAGATAATTTACATAGTTTATATTTGTTAGAAAAAACACATAAAAATAGAATTGATTTTATTTATATAGATCCTCCCTATAATACAGGAAATAAGGACTTTATGTATGATGATACATTTTTAGACACTGAGGATGGATATAAACATAGTAAATGGCTTTCATTTATGAATAAAAGGTTATCAATTGCAAAAAGACTTTTAACTGATAAGGGATTGATATGTATTTCTATTGATGATAATGAGCAATCACAGTTGAAACTTTTATGTGATGAAGTTTTTGGAGAAAATAATTTCATAAATTTAATATCAGTGATGTCTAAGGTAAGTGCAGGAGCTTCAGGAGGAGGCGAAGATAAAAAATTAAAAAAGAATATAGAATATATATTGATATATGCTAATGATTTAAAAGCATTAAATAGCCTAAATATTATATATAAAGAAACAGAATTAATGTCGTATATAAGAAAAATGAAAGAAGAAGGAAAGAGCTTTAAATACACATCAGTTTTATATAAAATGGATGGCATTGAGTATTATAAAACAATTAAAGATGGCGCTGGAGAAAATATAGAAATTTCAAAAGTAAAGAATTATGAGATAAAAAGCGTTAAGCAGGTAGCTGAGATTGAAAATATTTCAGAAGAAGAAGTATATAAGAAATACTATGATAGAATAATGACAGCAACTAATGCTCAAACTTCAATAAGAACGAGAGTATGGAATGCAACAGATAGTGAAAATAATATGTATATTGCTTCGTATGTACCTAGAACTGGAAAAAATAAAGGAAATAAAGTTGATTTGATTTTTATGGGAAAGCAAAAAGTTCTTGTGATTTGGCTTAAGGATAGTAGTTATATGAAAGGAAAGAGAATATATAAAAAAGAAAAGATTGGAACTTTCTGGGATGGATTTAGTTGGATTAATGTAAGTAAAGAAGGCGACACCAAATTTGAAAATGGAAAGAAACCAATAAAGTTAATAAAACAGTTATTAGAATTACAGAATAATAAAGATGCAATTGTTTTGGACTTTTTTGCTGGCTCAGGTAGTACTGGACATGCAGTGCTGGACAAGAATGCCGAAGATGGAGGAAAAAGGCAATTTATTTTATGTACTAATAATGAAAATAATATTTGCGATGAAGTAACTTATAAAAGATTGATGAATATATATAATGGAAGTCAATATACAAAATCTATTAAATATAATTTAAAATTTTATAAAACAGCATATGTGCCAAGATTAAATACAGACGAAGAAAATATACAAGATAATTTATTAGTTAATATAAAGAATTTAATACAACTAGAAAATGGTATAAGTATTGATGATAAGAGAACAAAAGTAATATTGAGCGAAGATGAAATTGATAAATTCAGTGAAAATACTGAACAAATTAAAGAGTGTGAAAAACTATATATTTCATCAGATATATTGCTTACTGCAAAGCAAGTGAAAATTTTTAAAGATAATAATATTGAAGTATTTATTATTCCTGAATATTACTTCGATGAAGAAATTAAGGGGGTGCAATAACGTAATATGCAAGGTATAGAATTGAAAGAATTTCAAATTAATTGTGTCAATAAATTATTAGATGCAACAACAGTTGGAGACAAAAAGGAAGTTTTAGTACAAGCACCTACTGGAAGTGGAAAAACAATTATATTATTGGATTACATAGAAGAATATATTGAGGAAAATAAAAATACTATATTTGTTTGGTTAACACCACGGAAAAGGAGATTTGGAAGAGCAAAGTAGAGATAAAATGACTAAATATCTTCCAAGTTTAACTTCAAAAAATATATCCGATGTCTTATTAAACGGATTTGAATCAGGAGATACTGCATTTATAAATTGGGAAACTATTACTAAAAAAGGAAATACTGCATTAAAGGAAGCAGAAAGAAAAAATCTCTTTGAAAGAATTGATGAGGCATATAACAGAGGATATAATTTTATTGTAATTGTTGATGAAGAACATTTAAACAAGACAGTAAAAGCAGAGGCTATAATTGACTATTTAAAACCTAATTATGTTATAAGAGTTTCTGCTACAACAAAGAAAAATAAAGAGGCAGAATTTATACAAATTGACGAACTGGATGTAATAAATGAAGGCCTTATAACAAGGGCTTTATATATAAATGAAAATGTTGGAAATAATATAAAATTAGAGAATGAACATGAATATTTACTAGATTTAGCCTTAGAAAAACAAAAAGCAATTAGAAAAGAGTATAAAAATAATAGCATTAGCGTAAATCCTTTGATTATAATACAAGTCCCAAGTAAATCAGATGAATTAATTGAACAAATTGAAACATTATTAGACAATAAAGGATATTCATATAGAAATAAAACAGTTGCAATATGGTTAGCAGATAGAAAAGAAAATATTGAAAATATATCTGAAAATGATGCCGAACCAATAATTCTAATAATGAAACAAGCTATCTCAACAGGTTGGGATTGTCCAAGAGCAAAAATACTTGTTAAATTAAGAGATAATATGAGTGAAGATTTTGAAACTCAAACTATTGGTAGAATTAGAAGAATGCCACAAGCTCATCATTATGATAATGTTTTATTGGATAATTGCTATTTATATACTTTTGATGAAAAATATGAAGAAACAATAAAGCAAGAACTAGGAAATAATGCACAAGATGTAAAAATTGTATTTTTAAAAGATGAATATAAAAAATTTACTTTAACAAAACAAGTTAAAAATAATGATTTTGATGGATTTGATGATAGAGAAACATTTAGAATAATACAAAATTATTTTATAAAAAAATATAATTTGACTTTAAATAAAACAAATAACAGAACTATTTTAGAGGCTGAAGGATATATATTTGGGGATACAATAGAAAACACTATAGTCCAAGACAAAATAATAAAAATAGATTCTGATGAAATATCTAATGCAAATACCATAAAAGTTAAATCTACAGTAAATACAAGTAAAAATGGTATTGATTTAAGACATTCAATAGGTGTTATTAGCTCTAAAATAGGTATGAAATACGATAAAACAAGAGTTGTACTTGAAAGAATGTTTTTGAAGAGAAAATTGTTTACAAAGAAGTTTATAAATTTATCTTTAGTTGAGTTTTATGCTTTCGTAATAAATAATGAAGATAAATTAAAATATGACTTCTTAGAGGCAGTATCACAAGAGTCAAGACAGATCGCTCTTAAAGCAGAATCAATCAAGGAAGTTCCTTTTAAAATTCCTGAAATGGATATCATAAAATATGATCCTAATATGAAGGATACAATTATTTATGAAAAAAATGTATATAAAGATTATCCTAATAGTACAAAAAGGTCTCGTAGTGAGAGAATGTTTGAAAAATACTGTAATGCTTCTAATAAAATAAAATGGTTTTACAAAAATGGAGAACATTCAATAAATTATTTTTCTATAATATATGTAGATGCTGTTGGTAAGTTATGGACGTTTTATCCTGATTATATTTTACAAGATATTAGTGGAAATACATGGATAATTGAAGCTAAAGGTGGAGAAGACGCAGAAGGAAAATCAAAAAATATAGATATAAAAGTTGAAAATAAATTTGCAGTATTAAAGAATTATGCAGAAAAATATAATTTTAAATGGGGATTTGTAAGGGATTATGATAAAAATGATTCTTTATATATATGTAATACTGAATATACTGAAGATATGAATAAAGAGAATTGGATTAAATTGGAAGATACACTATAATTATATTACAATTAAACTGATTTAGAGGAGAATTTTAATGATATTAAAACAAAATAAAGAATTAAAACAAAATGATTTTAAGAATGAAAAAGAATTACAAACATTTTTTGAAAACAATATAGAAACAATATTAGGATATAAATTAATTGATCCGGAATTTTCGGTAGGAAATTTTAGGATTGATTCTTTGGCTTTTGAGGAAGAGACTAAATCTTTTAGAATAATTGAATATAAGAATGTAAAAAATGCTTCTTTAGTTGATCAAGGATATACATATTTAAAATTGATGCTTGAAAGAAAAGCAGATTTTGTACTTCAATATAATATTAAAACAAAATCATCTTTGACTATTGAAGATATTGATTGGAGCCAATCAAGAATTATATTTGTTTCACCAATATATACTGTATATCAACTAAATGCTACAGACTTCAAAAATATACCAGTTGATTTAGTTAAAATAACGAGGTATGAAGATAATATCATCGATATTGAATTTATAAAAAAGACAAGTAATGTTAAAGTGCAAGATATTCAAACGGAATCTATACAAAACGATGTTAATAAAGAAATAATCGTATATACAGAAGAGGATCATTTATCTAAAGCTTCAGATGATATAAGAAATATATATGAAAAATTAAAAAATAGAATATTAGAATTAGACGATATAGATGTTGAAGCCAAGAAGTTATATATAGCATTTAAAGGCTCAAGAAATATTACAGATATAGAATTTCATAAAAATAAATTAAAAGTTTATATAAATATGAAAAAGGGTAGTCTAAATGATCCATTAAAAATAGCAAAGGACATAAGTAATACAGGACATTGGGGCAATGGAGACTATTGTGTTACGATAAATAGTGAAGATGAAATAGACAATATTATTCCTTTAATAAAACAGTCTTTAAAAATAAATAAAAAGTAGACAAAAGAAAAGCAAAATGATAGTAATTAAAAATTACAAAATTATTTTGCTTTTTAATTATTTATAAAATAGATAAACATATAAATAAGATACTTTTGTGGCTAT
>HF993630.1:0-31308 GCA_000433915.1 Clostridium sp. CAG:793 | reverse complement strand
AAGTAATAATATAACATTTATTATTACTTTTATTGAATCAAAAATTATTTTATGATATAAATAAGATAAAAAGATGGTAGAATATAAGGAGAAATTAGATGAACAAATATTTCCTAATAATTACGAATACTAATGTATATAATAGGCAATTTATAACTCTATCAAAGTCAAACTTTGATTTTGAAATTAATAAAGAAGATTATATATATATTTCTGAAAAAGGAATTATTGAAACATTATGGAAATTGAACAAAAAAGATAAAGAAAAATATAGGATTGAGAAGATAAAAGTTGTTAAAGATGGATGTAAGTTTTTAGATTTAAATATTTCAAAAAACAATAATAAAAAAACTATATACATAAATAATGAGCAAGATATACAATATTTGAGTCGAGTTTTTCAACATAAAATTAAAATCTATCCACAATATAATATTAATAATATATTAGATAGAGATCTAGAATTTATAATACGATTAAAGAGATGTGATCCAGAAATAGAGTTTTACTATAATTCAATTTTAGATAATAGTCAAAAAGCGTCAGTGGCAATTATTCCTACCTATGGAGTATGTATAGTTGAAAATTTTATAGAAAAATTTCTCGGAAATATAAATACAAATATTGATATTGTACTTGAAAAATTAAAACAAAATAAAACTTTATACAGAGATGAGCAACTAAATGAAATAAACAATAGTCTGGTTTTAAGTAAAAATAATAAATTAAATATAAAATACAAAAAATATATAATATGTGATGATTTAAATGAAAATCAAATTTCAATGCTAAATAATTTATTAGAAGACAAGTTAACTTATATTGAATTTGTTACAACGGAAATTTTCATGAACAAATTACTTGAAATGTCAAAAGGAAAAGATATTGTAATAGACGAACAAAAGAAATATGGTATCAAATGTGCATTAATGCCACAATATGTTATAAAGAAATCATTAACGACATTTAGAATTGATTGCAATGGAAAAATACAAATTCCAAAAAGTAGCATAGAATTAGATGATGAACAGATAAGAATTTTAGATGAATTAAACGAAAGAACTTATATAGAATCTACAGCAGGAACTGGAAAGTCGGCATTACTATTAACTAAAGCATATATGATGGCAAATGAAAATAAGAATAAAAATTTTTTATTAATATGTTATAATAATAAATTATGTGAAGAATTAGAAAACGAAGCAAAATATAAAAATCAGCAAGCAGAAAATTTACAGGTAAGAACCTTTGACAAGTTTATACAAGAAAATTTTTCAAATACTAATGATTTTATAAAAAATCATAGTGAATTTATGAAAAAAGTAAGAAATCGGAGATTTTTCAAAAATTTACGGTGGAATTTTTATAGATGAGGCACAACAACTGGAAGATGAATGGAAAATAGCATTATATAGCATGCTAGATGAAAATAAATACATGATAATGGTAGGAGATTATAATCAAGAGATAAGACCTAAAAATAAAGAAGAATATGAAGAAAATGATGATTTAATAATATTAGAAGATGATAAAAAAGATGATAATATCTATTATTTAGGAGAAATTGAGTTTAAAAGAATAGTTTTAAATAAAAATTACAGGAATACTATACAAATAACAAATGGAATAAATAGGTTGATAAGACAATTAGAAAAGTATAAAAAAGATTTTAAATTTAAAGAGAAGAAAAATAATAAAAATTTATTATTAGGTATAGCAACTAGAAACGGGGAAGAGCCAGAATATATATATGCTATGGATACAAATATACTAAAAGAAAAAATAAAAGAAAAAATACATTATTTGATAAATGAAAAAGGAATTGAACAGGAAGAAATAATATTATTATATCCACCAAATTTTACTGATAATGAAGAATCAAAAATATATAATAATAAAACATGTGGAAAATTAAGCAAGTCTATTATCGAAAAAATTATAAAGAACGAACTTAATTTAGAATTAAACGACTTGACAGATGGGCTCTCAAAGATAAATGAGCATGGAATAAAATTATCTACAACAGGTAAAGCAATTGGACTGGATTTTAAAGCAGTAATTATTTTTGGATTATATAATATAAGAGCTTCTAGATATAATAATATAGAATTTAATAACATAGCTACAATAAAAGATGCAAATAATGATATTAAAAATGAAGTTATTAATAATATGAAGAATATATATGTTGCTGCATCAAGAGCAAGAGAGTTTTTATATATAATAGATGATATAGATGGCACAACAAAAAACATTATATCAGAATATGCAAAAAAGATTGGAGAAAAATAATGGATAAATTAAATAAATATCAAGAATTTTGCAATTATTTAAAAGAAGAGTATATAAATAAACTAAGCGGAGAATCAAAAGATGATGAATATATAATAGGAGAGAGACCATCAGATAGAATTGTTATTGGCCTTTTGGATTCTGGAGATTTAGAAGATGAGTCTAAAAGATTTGAAAGCATGCATTTATTAAAAGTTAATTTCTTTCTTAACAAAAGTGCTAAAGGAGTATTGCATATAAATATAAAGGGAAATTTGTTTTATAATGTATTACCAAATTATAATGATCAGATTAATAATATAAGAATAGAAAATAATAATGATGAAAAAGAAGAAAAAATTGCTAAAATTGTAAATAAATTTAAAAGAATAAAAATAGATAATGAATTAAAAGATATTCAAGTGAATGTAGAAAAATTAATAGAAGAAAAAAGAGTTGATTTATCTAAAGAAGTGAATTCAAGAATAAATAAAATAAGAATGGATGATTCTATATATTATAAAAATAGAGCTATCCCTGTAGAAAAATTATCTAATGAGAATATTTTTTATGATTTTATAGAAAAAGAAAAGATCATAAAGCAGAGACCAAATTGGAAATTTGAAGTATATTTAACTTGTAAAAAGAGTAATTCGAAATCAGATAATTACATAGTAACCTTAATTTTTATAAATAAAACACCCAAATGCCAAAATTACAATCCTAAGAAAGAAGAATTTCTATTTTATCCTACTCCAATATTTAATGTTGGGGTTGAAATAATTGGAGAAAATGTAAAATTTGAAAGCAACAAACTTCCGTATTTTAACAACTCATACAAAGTTGATTCAAACACCAGAGTAAAAGGAGAGTGGATATCTGCAGAATTTAATGAAAAGGAAAATAAAATTTATACTACAAATGTTCCTAAATTTATAGAATATAGAAGAAAGACCATAGATATTTATAGTGAAAATACAGTATTTGAAAACTTAATAAATAATCCTATTGAAAATCTTCTTATAATTTATGAAGGAATGAAAAAATATGTAAAAGATATAAAAAAAGACAGAGCAACAATAGAATCTAAAGATTATGAAGAGTTTGACAAAGATATAGATACATTTGAACAAGAGATAAACAGATTTAAAATAGGAATAGATGTATTAAATGATTATTTAGAAGCAAGAAATGCATTTGAATATATGAATAAGACTTTTTCACAAAATAGAAAATATACTTCTTGGCGACTTTTTCAACTCGTATATATTGTTTCAATGATTCCAGATATTATATACAATGAACACAAAGATGAACTTAAGCAAATTTATGGTTACAAATATGAAGATGAAACTGAAATACTTTTCTTTCCAACAGGAGGAGGAAAGACAGAAGCATTTTTAGGATGTGCAACTTTTACTATGTTTTATGATAGGCTAATGGGAAAAAATTTTGGAGTAAGTACTATAATAAAATATCCATTAAGATTATTATCTATACAACAGTTAGATAGGTGTTTAAATGTGATAATAAATGCGAATAAAGTGATGGATTCAACTGAAGAGATTAAAGATAAAGAAAGATTTTCTTTAGGTTATTTTGTTGGTTCAAGTAATACCCCAAATAAAATTGAAGAATTTGAGAAAGACGAGATTGTAAAAAAAGATGATTTTAAGTTGATTGATATATGCCCAGAATGTGGTGGTAATATACAACTAAAGTATGATGAAGAAAGCAAGACATTACAACATTTTTGTGAACATTGTAATAGACCTTTACCATTATATATAGTTGATGATGAAATTTATAGATTTTTGCCTACTATTTTAATAAGTATAGTTGACAAACTAACTCAAATAAGTTTTTCTAGCAGCTTTAAAAATATATTAGGAGCACCTGGATACAGATGTAAAAAACATGGATTTTCGCATAATAAAAAATGTAAATATGATATAAATTGTGAAATGGAAGATATTAGTTCAAGTTGTAAAGTATCTCTTGCACCTACATTATTTATACAGGATGAATTACACTTATTGAAGGAAAGTTTAGGAGCTTTTTCAGCTCATTACGAAAGTTTTTGTAAGTATTACATAAATAACTTATTGCCAGTTGAACACTCAAGAAAAATAAAATATATAGGTGCTACTGCTACTATTTCTGGAGCTGATAAACTAATTAAAAATTTATATGGAGAAAATTGTAGAATATTTCCTTGTAATTTAACGAATAAGGAAGGGGGTAATTTCTACTCATATATAGATAAAAAAGATATATCAAGAACTATAATAGGATTTGCACCATATGGAAGATCTGTTAATGCTGGAATGGAATACAGTGTTACTACTTTAAGAAAATTATTATATAATATGTACATGAATCCAAATGAATATATGAAAGAAATACCTGATTTACAAGTTGATGAAGATGAATTCAAAGCAATGGTTTTTTATTATTGGACAACAATTGTATATTTTAATTCAAAAAATGATAACAATAAACTAAGAAATACATTTGATCAACAAGCAAATATTGAACATTTAGGAGATATTCCAGATGCTAAATTTAACATTATTAAAATGACAGGGGATGAAGATTTTACTGAAATTAAAGATAGCTTAAATGATATTCAAAGAGAAAAAAATAAAATGAAAACGCACAATTTAATTTTAGCCACTAGTACAATCTCTCATGGTGTAGATGAAGATGAATTTAATAATATATTTTTTTATGGTGTGCCAAGTAATACTGCGGAATATATTCAAGCATATTCAAGAGTAGGAAGAAAGTATGAAGGATTGGTAATTGATATAATAAGATTAGTTAGAGCAAGAGATACATCATATTTAAATTTTTTTAATCTATTTCATAAATACAAAGATTATTTAATTTATGATGTTCCAATTAATTCTACATCTGTTAATGCTATGAAACATACATTACCTGGAATATTTATAGGATTGCTAAAACAATATTATTCTGTTAGAGATAATAAAGATTATTGTAAATTTGGAAATTTTATTGATGGGATCAAAAATGGAAAGTTAAGTATAGAAGAAATTCGTGATAGATTAACTTATATCTATAATACAAATATGTTTTCTTCTGACGAATTAAAAAAAGAATATGAAAGAGCTATTGAAATAGAGTTAATTAATATAATAGGTAATATAAATAATAAGTTGAATATGATAAAAAGAGATACAGTTATTACAAATTATATGGACGAATTTACAACAATAGGAACTAAGGTTATGACTAGTTTAAGAGATGTAGATGAAACTGTTAATATTACGATTAGTTTTTATGGAGGAAATTATGAGAAGAAGTAAGAACCAAATAATATATAGTGCTTTACCAGGACAATTTATTACTTTTTCTAGCAGTAAAAGTGATAGAGAAAATTGTAAGAGAGCAAATCAATGTGTTATAAATATAAAAAAATGGAACACCAAAAGAATAAGTGAAGATGAAATATATTTTCCTAAAATTGTTGGACAAATAAAAATGGATTTAAAAAATTTTATTAAAAGTGCAGATAAAGATTATATAGATATGGATAAAAATTTTAAAAATTTCTTAGGAAATAGTAAGGAAAATTATAAATTTTTAGAGATTAATAATGAAAAAGTGAATGATTTTGTTAAAAATGATGAAAATTTAACTAATCAAATATTCGGATACATAAATCCTAAATTATTTTATTGCCCAAAATGTGGAAGAGTAAAGAATTTAAAATATGATACGGATATATATGAGATGAATTGTGATGTGTGTAAAGAACAAATGAAACAGTATAACAGAATTTGGGCATGTAGTTGTGGCAACTTTCTACCTATAAAAATTTTGGATGAAAAGATTTCAAACTATAGATATTTTCCAAAAAATAAAAATGGATTTATAATTAATGGAAAAGAAAGTGGACTAAAAGCACCAATTTGTAGTGATTGTGGAAATTCAATGAAAATGATAAATGCAACAGACAATGCATCATTTTATCCTCGAATAATAAAATCTGTAAATTTAATTAAAAATGAAGATGCAAAAATTTGTAGCTCAAAAGAAGGAATAGAATTAATTTTAAAAAGAAAAATCGGTGATATAAATGAAAATGAATTCATAGAAAGAAAGAATAACATATTAAATAAAAAATTAAATGCTAAAAAAGCAGAGTCATCTATAACTGGATTAGAAGCTTTATTGAAAAATATAAAATCGGGAGATAAAGAAGAAACGTTTAGATTACAAGCAGATGATGAATCTATTGCAAAAAATGAAGCAATTGCATATAAACTACTAGAATATGAAACTATAAAGAATAATACACTATTAACATTAGATAAAGCCATGGAAAATTCAGTCAAATATGAACAAGCAAGAGAAAAAACAGAGCTAGAAAAATTATTAAAAATAATGGGAATAAAAGATATATCTTCAATTACTAATATAGAAATAATTAATACAGCATATGGATATACTAGAGTGTATCCTTCTGAAGAGAACGTACTACAAAATGAAAAATTTATAATTAGATCTTTTATAGATTCTAGTTCTAAAGAAAAATATGAAAATGGGACAATAGACTTTTTAAATACTAGAGATAAAACAGAAGGAATATTGATAGAATTAGATAAAGAAAAAATAATTAAATTTTTACAAAGCAATAATGAAATAATGAAAAATAGGATAATACAAACAGATAATGAAAAAGAATTAAATAAATGGTTTATAGAAAATCCAGATCCTACTATCATAGATAGATATTCAGAGATACAAGAAGATGGAAGTTGCACAAAAGATGTATACACATTATTGCATACAATATCTCACATGTTTATTAATGTATTTGGAGAAAATTGTGGATTAGATAAAAATTCTCTAGGTGAAATGATTTTTATTAATGTGCCTGCAATATTTATTTATTCACAAACAATTCAAGGATATGTTTTAGGAGCATTAACAGACATGTTTAAAAGAAATTTATTAAATGTATTAAAAGAAACATTTGAAAATAGCAAAGTTTGTATTTTTGATCCAATATGTATGGATACAAGTAATGGAAGATGTGTAGGATGCTCTTATTTAGATGAAGTTACATGTGAACACTTCAATCAGGATTTAACTAGAAAATTTTTATATGGATATAGAAATAATGACACTGAGAAAAATATAATTGGATTTTGGGAGGAATAATAAAGATGGCAATAATGCATCCAAAAAATGTTATAGAATTTAAAAATAGTACAGAAAAAAACTTTTATATTAGTTTAAAAGAACAATTACCAGATGAATATGATGTTTATTATTCTGTAACATGGTATGATAAAATAGATAATAAAAAAATAAATTCTGAAGCAGACTTTATTATAACCCATAGAACCAAAGGATTTTTGTGTATAGAAGTTAAAGGCGGTTCTAATATTATACACGAAGATGATAAATATAAAATTATTGATAATTATGGTGATGTAATTTATGAAAAAAACATTTCTCCACATGAACAAGCAGAGAAAAGTATGAGATATTTTTATAATTTATATGAAGAAATATATAATACTAAATATAATAGAATTTATGGATTTATGGCTGCATTTCCTAATTTTCAGATAAAACAAGATAGTAATAGCTTGTTTTATCAAGTATCTGATACTACAATAGATCATTCTGATATGAAAAATCTAAAGAAAAGTATTGACAATGCGTTTTTTTATTTTGGACGAAATAAAAAAAATCAAATACTTACAACTGAACATGATATAAAAAATTTAAATGATATGTTTAAGAGAGTTTATGCTGTTGAAGCTTCAAAAGGAGCATTAATAGATGCAAAAGAAAAAGAACTTGAAAAAATTAATGAAATAGAAGATAATATTATTAATTTATTAATGAATTATAAAACTTTTGCCATAAAAGGCGCTGCAGGAACGGGTAAATCTTGGATAGCATATAAAATGGCTTTATCCTCTGTAATTCATAAAGAAAAAAAAGTTTTGATGACAAATAAAAGCGACTATTTGAGTAATTATTTCAGAACCCAATATGATATAACTAATTTAGATAGGTTACATATTTTAAGTTATAAAGAGTTGTTAGAAAAATTAAATATAAAGGAAAAAGAGGTAAATGATAGCAAAATAGCTCCTACAAATAAATATGATGTTATTATTATAGATGAGGCTCAAGATTTTAATGAAGAAGAAGCATTCTTTTTAAGAAATTTAACTTTATCAGAAAGTAGTGAATTTTATGTTTTTTATGATAATGAGCAAAACATTTATAATAATGAATTAGATAAGACATTAGATAATTTTTTGATAGAAAAACCACCATATGTTTTAACTGAAAATTTAAGAAATACAAGAAATATATATGAATGGGTAAAAATTAAAACAAAATTTGCAAGACAAACATATACAAATCAAATTGATGGACCAGACCCTCAATGCCTGGTGTTTAGTTCAAAAAATCAAACATGCAGATATATAAATAACACAATTAATACATTAATAAAAAAAGATGAAGTACCAATTCAATATATTAAACTAATAATAGATGATGAAATATATCAATATTTTGATAATGTAGAGTGGAATTTTAAGTATGAAAAGAATAATTATTCCATAAATTCAAAAACAATAAATATTATAAAAACAAGTGATTTTAAAGGATTAGAATCTAATGTTATTATTTATGTGCATAAATATAATTCAGATAAGAATTTTAGCTATGTTGGGTTAACTAGAGCAAGATTTTACTTATATGATATTCAATTAAAAGAATAATAAAATGATACAAACTAATGAAGGAGTTAAAAAAATGAAAAAAGAAGTTATTAATTCCCCAATAAGATGGGCGGGTTCTAAGAAGAAGATATTAAATGAAGTACTTACTTTATTTGATAAAGAAAGTGAATATTATGTAGAACCATTTTTGGGCTCAGGAGTTGTATTGATAAATTTAATGAATAATATTAAAGAATTTAAATTTAAAAAATTTTATGTGAACGATATAAATGAGAATATAATAAATTTTTATATTATTTTAAGGGATAATGTAGAATTCTTAAATGAAAATATATATACAATAACTGATAAATATAATAAGATTAAAGATATTAATGAAAAAGAAGTTTTTTATTATAATATTAGAGAAAAATATAATAAAATAGACAACAATAATGACAAGAAAACGATTTATTTTTATTTCTTAATGAAAGCCGGATATAATGGAGTATATAGGGAAAATAAAAATGGTAAATTTAATGTTCCGTTTGGAAAAAAAGAAAAAATTAATTGTGATATAGAAAATATGAGACAAATTTCAAAAAAATTACAATGTGTTGAATTTTATAACTATGATTATGATATTTTTCTAAAAATGTTAAAGAAACAAAATGTATTACAAAAAGCTTTTGCTTACTTTGATCCGCCATATATACCTGAAGAAAAAGTTATAAATAAAAAACAAGAATTATATACAAATACAATTTTTAAGCATGAGAAATTTGTAGAAAATATAAGTAAAATAGAAATCAATAAATTTCTTATTTCAATGAGCGAATCTAATAAAGCAGATCAAATATATGGAAATTTTAATAAGTATAAGGTAAATGAAATTATTAGAACTATTAATCCCCAAAAGGCAATAAAGTCTACAGAAATTGTTTATTCTAATTTTAATATTAATAAAAAATATAATGACAAATAAGCAGATACAAACAGTAACATTTTCTATTATGTATAATTAGATACTTAAAAAAGCTTTTAAAAAAGTTTTTAACAATTTGAAAAAACACTTAAAAATCCAAAGTTTTTTCAAAAGTTTGAAAAAACTTTGGATTAATTTTAACTATTTATCAATACAACCAATAATCAATTCAACTCCATCACAAAAACCATTCCTATAATACTTCTCATTCCAATAACAAATATAATCCATAAAATTCTTATCAATTCTATCTAACTGATTTTTCATATACTTTTGATTCTGCTTAGGGACATTCTTTAAAATGTTTTCAGCTATCGCATCAAAATAAATATAATGTTTTCTATCTTCTTTAGTAAGTGTGCCTAAAACCATTTCCTCTCTAAAACTTAATCAATCTCTTAAAATATCATCATTAACTTCTCTAAAATTATTCATAATCTAAAACCTCCCCCAATTAAAATTTTTATTAATAAAATTATCCTTTGCAAAAGCTTGAAATACTAGAACAAACGTACTGTATGAATTGGGTAAAAATTGGGTAAAATCTTTTCCAAAAACACCCTAAAAATGCATAAATGTTCTACAAACCAAAACTCTTGTAAATACCTAAATACCAACAAAAACTCTAATTTTCACAAAACTACAAAAATCGGTCAAACCTCGCTCATAACCCGAAGTCCTAAATTCCCCCTCATATTTTCACAACCACTTTAGGCATTATTTCCATCATCAACTACCTTATTACTACTCATAGAATCCAAAATCTAACCACAAAATATATTTCAAATCCAAAACACTAGATTTCAACTTATTCCAACAAACAGTTTATTTTTAATAAATAAAATGTTATACTGTAAAAAATTAAATAAAATTATAGAAAGGATGCCCCCCCCTATGATTAACATAAAATTCGAAAAAGAAAATAACAAATCAGTAGCCTATGACAACGAAACCAAAATTGGCGAATGTGCATTTATAGAAGATAGTAATGTTTGGAATATAGTACATACAGAAGTAAATAGCAAGTACCAAGGACAGGGGATTGCACGAAAATTAGTAGAAAACGTAATTGAAAATGCACATAAAAACAATAAACAATTAAAAGCAGATTGCTCGTATGCTAGAAGGATATTAGAAAAACAATAAACAAGAAAGGAGGAAGTCAAATGAAAACGATAGACGAAATTGTTGCAGAAAAACTAATGGGATTAGTGCATGAAATATTAGCAAGAATAATAATACCAGATTTCAAATATGGCAAAGTAGGCGAAATAAGCAAAGAAGAGATTGCACGACTAAAAGCTTATGGAATTGAAGGAATAATCATAGATGTCGACAATACCCTAAGAAAAAATATGAAAGAAATTCCTCCTTGTAACAAACAATGGATAGATAGTCTAAGAGGAGAGTTAAAAGTAATAATATTAAGCAATGGAATAGATGGTAAAATTGAACAATATTTTGCAGATCAAGACATAGACTATATACAATTTGGATTGAAACCATTAAAAAGAAACTTTCTAAAAGCATGTGAGAAAATGGGCATAAGCCCAGAGCATGTGTTAATGGTTGGAGACAATCTATTTGACGACATTTATGGTGGAAAAAGAAATAATATGAAAACAGCATTAATTACAGATGTTGAGCATGATGAAAGATGATAATTTTAATTTGAAAGAAAATTGAGCCTGTAAATACTATAAAATGATTTATTTAAGTGAAATGTCAAAAAATTATATTTGCAGAAGTTGAATTTCCATCAGAAGAAATAGCAGAAAAATTTGCAAAACCAGAATGGTTTGGCGCAGAATTATCAGGAAAAATTACAAATAATAAAATGGCTCATTGCTCAAGAAATGAGATAGATAAAATTTTAAATAATTACTAAAGAGAAGGAGAAAAATCATTGAATACGAATGATTATAGACAGTCAGCAATTAAATTATTAAATATGCTTAGACAAACAAATTATGTACCCAATAGTGTTGCTTCACCTTTTACACAAGCGGATGAGGATATTATTGATGCGATTGTAAGTGAATGTAAATCAACAGTTATTAGTCCACAGGTGCATAGATACGAGAGCGATATTACTAAAAGTGCAGTAAAACAAATTGTTAAAGAATTGATTAAAAATGGTGACCATATTTCGAAAGATGTAATGAATAAATTCATTGTGCATGATAATTTGTACATGGGAGTTGATAGAGATGTTCATTTATACAAAGGAATTGACTCGGAAAGAGGGACATATGAGGCGATAATGGAGAACCCTGTTATTGACTTAAGAAATTATCAAAGTAGAGATATGGATGCAGAATTAGACAAATTATATGAAGATTATGCTCGTGAAATGGTGCTTGAAGATTGCAGTAAAGGTAAGAAAGACAGGAGATTTCCACCTCAAAGTCCACTTGTAGTTTTTAAAGAGAAATTTTTTCATAAAAAATTTAAGATGCAGGATTTTGAGAAAAGATACAAAGGTATTCTTGCTAAATATACCGGAATAACTAATAAGGCTACGTTAGATAGTAGTGCTAAATTTATGACTAGATATATGTATTCAGATATATATAGAAACAAAATTGCAGAATCAATTACTAACGGAACTTCCATTTCGGTTGTTGGGAACAATGAAAAATCTTTTGAACAATTATGTAATCAAATAAAAATAAATGCAAAAGGGATGTATGCAAATGCTCCAAGTATGCAGATGGTTGCAAGAGATGTTACTCAAATTTTTCATGATGTAAATGCTGAATTAACAGCGTATGCAACAGATTTGCGAGGCTTAACTCCTGAGCAAATTGAAACTGAATTAAAAGAGATAAATAAAATTTCATTAAGTCCTCAAAAAGCAGTTTATATGAATCAGGTAACCGGTTATAGAAATGTTGATGTAGGTTTTTCTGCTAATGATGATGGAGCAAAATTATTGCGTACTAATGGGCTAGAGCAAGCAATGAATAATTTAACTCAAGAAATAGCTGATTTAGTGAATAGTGATAGCAATGGAAATAAATTAAGTGATCTGGAATATTTAAGGAAAGCATCTGATTTGACATACAGGTTTATCAGAATACATCCTTTTCCTGACTCAAATGGAAGAACTAGCAGAGCTCTTTTGAATATGATGACACTTAATCGAGGAATATTAGTTCCATTTAGCAAAGAGAGCAAGGTGGAATATACTCAGGCAATGAATAGGTCACATGAGAAAGTTGGATTTAGAAGTGACGAGTATTTGGATGCGATTGTAAATGAGCCGGAAAAGGCAGCTCAAATGGAGTGCAAAGGAGCAAATGATATTTTTAGATATATTATAAAATCTGCAAAATATGAAAAAAAGATGCCTAGCGACACAAATTTCGCACGTACTCAAGCGCCGAGAGATGTTGCTGATGCCGAAAAGAACACAAATTTCGCAAATACTCAACATGAGCCCAGTAGATAACCTTGACTTATTAACAGTTAATGCGTATAATGTGGATAATTAATTGACAAAGGAGTCTTTATGAAAATAGGAATAGACTTAGATGGAGTTATATTTGACTCGGAAAAATTATACAGAGTGTATACAGAATTATATGATATGATTGAGCTTGGAAAAAATAGCAAGAAGGATAATAGAGAGCTTAAATTTCAAGATAGATTTGACTGGACTGATGAAGAAAAAGACAATTTTTTAGATGAGTATCAACCAGAAATAATTAGTCAAGCAAACTATATGCCAGGCGCTAAAATGATTCTTAAGAAATTAAAAGAAGAAGGAAATGATTTATATATCATAACAGCAAGGGGAATCCATAATGAGCAGATTATAGAAATTACAAAAAATATTTTTAAAGAAACTGGAATGGATATATTTACAAAGTGCTATTGGTCAATTTTAGACAAAGTTAAAGTTTGCAAAGATGAAAATATAGATATAATGATTGATGATTCAAAGTATAACTGCGAAAGCATTGCAAATGCTGGGATAAAGACTATTTACATGAAAGATGCACCATCGTATGATATAATAGATAATCCAAATGTTGTAACGCTTTATAATTGGGGAGAAGTATATAGATATTTACACGAAATGAATTAACAGAAGGCCTTACATTTAGTAATGAGAGAAGAGCTTTTTGCCCAATAAAAAAGTCATTACATTTAGTAATCCCAAAAAGGATTTTTCACTAAATTAAACAAACGCCTCTACATTTTAATGAACCCTCATTATTAAACTTTTTTGTCTAATAACGGAGGTTCGATTCATAGTAATGCAGAGGTGTTTATTTACATATTAATATTAATTTCAGAATCTTTAGAACGTTTTCTGTAAAGAGTAATTTTTCTTCCCATAGCTTGTACTAGTACACTGTTAGTGTGCATAGCTAGCTTTTCACCAGTTTCTTTTGCAAAATCAGGTGCAGTTTCAAGCACAGTTAATTTTATTAATTCACGTGCTTCTAAAGCATCATTTACTTGTTTAATAAGATTGTCTGTAATTCCACTTTTTCCAACTTGAAATACAGGTTCTATAGAATTAGCAAGACTTCTTAAATAGGCTCTATCTTTACTTGTCATAGTATCCTCCTTTATATATTAGTTATTATACTACATATTCGGCAATTTGCATAGAGTAATAAAAATTTTTTTGACAAAATAGGCTATTTATACACGTTTTTTAGATAAATAATAGTTCAGCACATTGACTTTATAGGCGAATAAATATATACTTATTTTGTATAAATAAAAGAAAATACTTATATAATATAAATACAATAAAGGAGGCAGTTCATGAAAGATTTAATCGAGATCAGATGGCATGGAAGAGGAGGTCAAGGTGCTAAAACAGCGTCACTTCTACTTGCAGATGCAGCTTTCAATACAGGAAAATACATTCAAGGATTTCCTGAATATGGACCAGAGAGAATGGGAGCTCCAATAACTGCGTATAATAGAATCAGTACGAGTCCTATTCGAGTACATAGTAACATTTATGAACCAGATTATGTGGTTGTAGTTGATGATACACTTCTTAAAGCCGTTGATGTTGCATCAGGATTAAAAGAAGATGGAGCTATTGTAATAAATACAACTAAAGGAATTGACGAGATTGCACCATTGCTTAAAGGATACAAAGGAAGCGTGTATACAATAGACGCAAGAAAAGTTTCAGAAGAGGCACTAGGAAAATATTTTCCTAATACTCCAATGTTAGCAGCAATTGTGAAGGTTGCTGGAATAATGCCAGAAGCTGATTTTATAAAAGATATGCAAGATTCCTTTAAACATAAATTTGCTAAAAAGCCAGAAGTTATTGATGGAAATATGAAGGCATTAAAGCTTGCTCTTGAGCAAGTTAAGAAGATTCAATAGAAAGGAATTGAAGATTATGAATATTGATAAAAATACACCTTGGGAAGACATGACACCAGGTGGAACAATATATGATGCAGGAAATGCAAGAGAATTTAAAACAGGTGATTGGAGAAGCATGAGACCTGAATATATTCCAGAAAAGTGCAAACAATGTGGATTATGCTATCCGGTTTGTCCTGAAGATGCTATTCCTGTTGGAGAAGATTTGAATAGAAAAGATTTTAATTTTGACTATTGCAAAGGATGTGGAGTTTGTGCTAAAGTATGTCCTTTTGGAGCAATTATCATGAAAGAGGAGGAAAACTAATATGAGTATTAGAGAGCGTTTAAGTGGTAATGAAGCTACAGCGTATGCTATGAAGCAAATAAATCCAGATGTTGTTGCTGCATTTCCTATAACACCTTCAACGGAAATTCCGCAGTATTTTTCTACATATGTAGACAATGGACAAGTTGATACAGAGTTTGTAGCTGTTGAAAGTGAGCATAGTGCAATGAGTGCGTGCATTGGTGCAGAAGCGGCAGGAGCAAGAGCAATGACAGCAACTTCTGCAAATGGACTAGAGTATATGTGGGAGATGGTTCAGATTGCATCAAGCTCAAGATTGCCAATCGTTATGGCACTTGTTGATAGAGCAATTTCCGGTCCACTTAACATACACAGTGATCATTCAGATGCTATGGCAGTAAGGGATAGCGGATGGATAATGTTATTTTCAGAAACAAATCAAGAAGCGTATGATAACATGATTATGGCTCATAGAATTGCAGAAAACGAGAATGTAATGTTACCTCTTATGGTATGTCAAGATGGATTTATTACATCACATGCTATTGAAAATATCGAACTTATAGAAGATGAGAAAGTAAAAGAATTTGTTGGAACATATAATCCTAAACATTATTTGTTAAATAAAAAAGAACCAATCGCGGTTGGCCCAATGGATTTACAACCATATCTTACAGAGCATAAAAAGCAACAAGCAGTTGCTATGGAAAATGCAAAAGAGGTTATAAGAGCTGTTGCAAAAGATTTTGAAAAAATGACAGGAAGAAAATATGATTTCTTTGAAGGATATAAATTAGAAGATGCAGAATATGTAATTGTATGTATGAATTCAACAGCTGGAACAGTAAAGAATGTTATTGATTCATTGAGAAAGCAAGGAATAAAAGCAGGACTTTTAAAGATAAGAATGTTTAGACCATTCCCAGGAGAAGAAATCGCAGAAGCTTTATCAAAAGCAAAAGCAGTAGCTGTTTTGGATAAAGTACCATTTTTGAATGCAACAGGAGGGCCTTTATTTGAAGATGTAGTATCTGGAATGTTTGTAAAAGGAATCTGTGTTAATACGATAAATTACACTTATGGTGTTGGTGGTAGAGATGTGACTGAAAAAGAGATAAATCAAGTGTATAAAGAGTTACAAAATTTAAAAGATATGAGTAATCCATATAGATATCTTGGACTAAAAGAGAAAAATGCCTAAAAAGCAAGAAAGGAAAAATTTATGTATAATCTAAAAGAAATTGTTGCTAAAAAGCCATCAAGGTTTACAGCAGGACATAGAATGTGTGCAGGATGCGGAGCACCAGTAGTAGCAAGAATGATATTGCGTGCAGTACATGAAGATGATCATGTAGTTGTATCAAATGCAACAGGATGTATGGAAGTTTCAACATGTATATATCCATATACAGCATGGACTGATTCATATATTCATACAGCATTTGAATCAGCATCTGCAACAGAATCTGGAGTTGAAGCAGCATATAAATCATTAAAAAAACAAGGTAAATTACCTAAAGATGAAACAACTAAATTTATATGTTTTGGTGGAGATGGTGGAACTTATGATATAGGAATCCAGAGCTTATCAGGAGCAATGGAAAGAGGTCATGATATGACTTATGTTTGCTATGATAATGGTGCATATATGAATACTGGAATACAAAGATCATCAGCAACACCTAAATTCGCTGATACAACAACATCACCAGTTGGAAAAGTTATAGCAGGTAAAATGCAATCAAGAAAAGATCTTACAGAGATAATGGTTGCACATCATTTGCCTTATGTTGCTCAAACAGCAGCATATATGAATTTTAAAGATTTATATGAAAAGGCAGAAAAAGCAATCTATACACCAGGAGCAAAATTCCTAAATGTTCTTTCACCATGCCCAAGAGGATGGGGATATGCAACAGAAGATTTAATGCTAATGAACAAATTAGCAATAGAAACATGCTACTGGCCTTTGTATGAGGTAGATCACGGTGTTTACCATATTACTTATAAGCCAGCCCAAAAGCTTCCTATTGAAGAATTTTTAAAACCACAAAAACGTTTTAAACATATGTTTAAACCAGGAAATGAATGGATGATAGAAGAATTTCAAAAAGAAGTTGATAAAAGGTGGAATGAATTATTAGCAAAAGAAGAAATGACTAATAAATAATGAAAAGGACTCTTTAATGGATTAAATTAAGGAGTCTTTTTTTCGTCAAGTGGAAAATTAAAATGATTTTTCTTTGCATGAAAAAAGAAAATATGCCTTGTCAAAACTAGACTTTTGTTATATAATAGATAACTGTTGAAAAGAGAAAAAACTTTTGTGTTTGAATTTCGGGATGGAGGAAAAGTCTGTGGTTATTAAAGATGTGATTTTAGATGAACTAAAGAGTGCAGCATCGCAGGAGGACAGAGAACAGGCAGAAGAAATAGTAAGAAATAGAAGTGTGACAATCACTAAAGTTACATATCATGATGAAAGTAATTTTTCAATTCATGGAGTTGTTAAAGGTCATCATGGAGATTATGATACATACATATCAGCAAAAGACGGAGAAATAGATGATTTGCGTTGTACGTGTCCAGACTATGAATCTACTTATGGAACATGTAGACATATTTTAGCGACAACAATTGAATTTAATAATAACTCAAATTATGCGAAATTATTTGCTGGAAGCAATGAAGAAAATACACAAACTATAACAAAAAGCAAAAAAATAAATAATGAGAAATATAGAATCTATAGACAAATGATAAGTACTTTTTATGAAGAAGAACAATTACATGCAGAAAAAGGTACTATTCAAGCTGAAAAAATCAAACTAGAGCCAGTTATGATATATAATCAAAATTCAAAAGATGTCAAAGTTGAGTTTAAGATTGGCAATAAACAAATGTATAAAATAAAGAATTTGCCTGAATTTTATGACAGAATGCAAAGCAAAGCAAAATTTAGATATGGACTTAAATTAGATTTTGTACATACACAAGATGCTTTTGAAGATTCGAGCATTCCAGCTTTGAATTTCTTAATGAAATATGCTGAAATCATAAAATATACTAATGAAAGTGCAGATAAATACTATGTCAGTGTGCTAAATAATTCTCATATAGTATTAACAAGCACTGGAATGGATGATTTTTTTGAGGCAATGAATGGGCAAGAAATTGCCATGGAAACTGAATATGATAGTGAAAAAATAAAATTTATAGATTCAGAGCCAGAAATAAAATTTAATATAATTGACAAGAGCAAGAGTGAATATGCAGTTACAACAGATGAAGACATATTTGCATATTCTGTGATAAAAGGAAAAGAGTACATATATTTTTTACGAGATAATAAACTATATAGATGTTCATACAAATTTGAAAATACAGTTTTAAAATTATTAAATATATTTAGAATAAATTTTATTAAAGAGATAGTTTTTAGAAAAGACGAATTTGCGGATTTTTATTCACTAATTATGCCCAAACTAGGAAGTGATATAGAATTAAATGGTGTAGATCAAGAAGAGCTAAAAAGATATATGCCCAAAGAGCTTAAAGTAAAAGTGTATCTTGACTACAATCCAAGTAATTATATAACAGCTGATGTAAAATTTGTGTATGATGATATTGAATTTAGTCCTTTTGAAAAAATAGATAGTAATATTCCAAGAAACGCAATAGCAGAATCACAAACACTGGATGAATTTAAAAATTCGGGATTTATGCTAGGTGCAGACAATAAATTGGTGCTTGTAAATGATGATAAAATTTATGAATTTTTGAAAGAAGGAATTGAATATTACATTTCTCATTTTGAAGTATTAGCAACAGAGGCATTTAGAAGTAAACAAATAAAAGTTCCTAAAATAAATTCAATAGGTGTAAAAATAGAAAATAATTTATTAAATGTAAATCTTTCAGGTATTGATTTAGAGCCATCTGAAATTGAAGAGATAATGAGAAGATATACATTAAAAAAGAAGTTTCATAGATTAAAAAATGGAGATTTTATTGATTTAAGTGAAAATGAAACTTTAGACATGTTATCAAAACTTTCAGAAGGAACAGGAACAAGTTACAAGGAACTAATTAGTGGAGATCTTAAACTTCCAGTATATCGTAGCTTATATTTGGACAAAATTTTAAAGCAAAATGATGCAGTAATAAAGCAGAGTGAATCATATAAGCAGCTTATTGATGATGTGTATAGCAGACAAATTTCAGAAAATTATAAACTTCCAGAAGGATTGCATGCACAATTACGTGAATATCAGCAAGTTGGATTTGATTGGTTAAAAACACTTGATGAATACAAATTAGGTGGAATCTTAGCTGATGATATGGGTCTTGGAAAAACGGTTCAAGTGTTAGCAGTAATAATGTCGTATATTGAAGAGACAAGAAAAAATAATGAAAAACAAAAGCCTATTATAGTAGTGTGTCCAAGTTCTTTGTGTCTTAATTGGAAAGAAGAAGCTAGTAAATTTACACCAGATTTGAAAACTGCAGTAATATCAGGTAGCTCAGAAGAAAGAAGTGAACTAATTAAATCAATTCCTAAATTTGATATAGTTATAACTTCATATGATTTGTTAAAAAGGGATATAGATATTTACAAAGAATGCAATTATAATTTTAGGTACATAATTGCAGATGAGGCTCAGTATATAAAAAATAATAATACAAAAAATGCAAGAGCAATAAAGGAAATTAAGGCAGACACAAGATATGCATTAACAGGAACACCGATAGAAAATTCGCTTTCGGAATTATGGTCAATATTTGACTTTATAATGCCAGGATATTTATTTACATACAATAAATTTAAGATTAATTACGAAACACCAATTTCAAAAGAGCAAGACAATTATGCGATGACAAAATTAAAAGCAATGATAGAGCCATTTGTTTTAAGAAGAATTAAGGAAAAGGTTTTAACAGAATTGCCAGAAAAGACGATTACAGTATTAAATAATGAAATGGAAGGCGAGCAACGAGATTTATATGTTTCATATTTAAAATCAGCTAAAAAAGAAGCAAAAGAAGAGCTCGAAGAAAATGGAGTTGCAAATAGCCAGATTAAGATTCTAGCATTATTAATGAGATTAAGACAGATATGTTGTCATCCAGGATTATTTATTGAAAATTATAATGGAGAAAGTAGTAAATTAAATCAGTGTATAGAAATTATAAAAGATGCAGTAGCAGGAGGTCATAAGATTTTACTATTCTCAGGTTATTCATCAATGTTCTGGTATTTAGAAAAAGCATTAAAGCAGGAACATATACAATATTTGAAGCTAACAGGACAAACTAAAGTTGATGAAAGAATGAACTTGGTAAATCAGTTTAATAATGATGATAGCATAAAGGTATTTTTAATATCATTAAAAGCTGGTGGAACAGGACTTAACTTAATTGGAGCTGATATGGTAATCCATTATGATCCATGGTGGAATTTATCAGCTGAAAATCAGGCAACAGATAGAACATACAGAATAGGACAAAAAAGAAATGTTCAAGTATATAAGCTTATTACTAAAAATTCAATAGAAGAGAAAATATATAATTTACAAGAAAGAAAAGCAAAACTTGCAGATGATATGTTATCAACTAAGGAAACATTTATTAGTAAGCTATCAAAAGACGAAATTATGAATTTATTTGAATAATATGTTGGCGGAAATGAATGTGCATTTTCGCCAATAAAAGTATGAGGAAAAATTATGAAAGATTATATTACAATTATAGGTGGTGGTCTTGCAGGTTGCGAGGCAGCTTACCAAATTGCAAAAAGAGGAATAAAAGTAAAACTATATGAAATGAAACCTAACAAATATTCTCCGGCTCATTCGAATGATGATCTAGCAGAGATAGTATGTAGCAATTCATTTAAGTCAAATTTACTTACAAATGCTTGTGGTTTATTAAAAGAAGAGCTAAGAAGAATGGATTCATTACTTATAAAAATTGCTGACGAAACCAGTGTTCCTGCTGGTCAGGCTTTGGCAGTGGATAGAGAAGAATTTTCAAAAAGAGTTACTAGAGAGATTGAAAATAATGACTTTATTGAAATAATTAGAAAAGAAGTAACTAGTAAATCTGAAAAAGATAATGAAAATGATAAAATTTATATAGAAGACTTAATTGAAGATGGCATTGTAATAATTGCAACAGGTCCACTTACTTCTGATGGATTATCTGGCGGAATCAGTAGGTTAATTGGAAATGAAAGTTTACATTTTTATGATGCTGCAGCACCAATTATAGAAAAGGAAAGCATTGATTTTAATATTGCATTTTATGGTGATAGATATGAACAGGAAAAAGGAAAAGACGAAAGCTTTGACGAATGGAAATGCAGGATATCTAAGTATAATACTGAAAAAATAGAAAATGTAGACTTACAAAAGTCTGATAGAAAAGATACATGTAGTTATATTAATTTGCCTATGAATAAAGAAGAATATGAAAGGTTTTGGAATGCTTTAACTCAAGCGGAAATTGTAACATTACATGAATTCGAAAAAAGAGAAATATTTGAAGGTTGTATGCCGGTTGAAGTAATGGCTAAAAGAGGAATTGATACATTAAGATTTGGACCTCTTAAACCAGTAGGATTTGATGATCCACGAACAGGAAAAAGACCGTATGCGGTAGTTCAATTAAGACAAGACAACAGTGAAGCAACATTATATAATATGGTAGGATTTCAAACGAATTTGAAATATGGTGAGCAAAGAAAAGTATTTTCAATGATTCCTGGTCTAGAAAATGCAACATTTGCAAAATATGGAGTAATGCACAGAAACACATTTATTAATTCTACGATGTTATTAAATAATAAATATAATTTACTTAAAAACAATAATGTATATTTTGCAGGACAGATAACTGGTGTTGAGGGGTATGTTGAATCAATCTCATCAGGATTTGTTGCCGGAATTGATGCAGCAAATAAGTTAAAGAAAAATAATGACGAAAAAATATTAAATGCAGTTTCAAATAAAATGACTATGATAGGGGCATTAGCAAATTATATATCTACACCAAATGAAAAATTCCAGCCTATGAATGCAAATTATGGTATATTGCCACCACTTGATGAAAACATTAAAGATAAGAAATTAAAATATGAGAAACTAAGCAATAGGGCTTTAGATATAATAGATTAGAAAATAAATTGTTATACGATATTTCAATTGTATGACAATTTATTTTTATTTGTGTAACATTGTTGAGAAAGAAAACTTGTAGTGATAATATTATTATGATTAAAAGTATTTAATTGAAAGTTTACATAAATATACAGGAGAAAATAAAATGAAAGAGGACTTGATTGAAACTTTAAATATTAAAATTTCAAGTTTGGAAAATGAAAAGAAAAGCATACAAGAAGCATTAAAAACTGAATTAGATGTTAGAAGAATTAAATCAGGAGAACAAGAAATTTCTCAGATAAATGAAGAGCTTTCACAGTTAAATGCTGATATGAAGAAAGTTAAGGAAAGCTCTAGTGACAAAAGCAAAGAACTTGAAGAAATTGAGAAAAAATACAGTAATAAATATTTAAAGAGAATAAGGCAATTAGTTGAAAGCCCAATAAGCGAATTCAGTATGAATTTACATGATTTAAATATCAAGATTTCTGGTGGATACATTGAGATAAATGGTAAAGAATATAAGTATGAATATTATAAAAGTGCTGTAAAAGAAAAAATTACAGAATTATTTAATAAAAAATACTTTAATGGAAAAACTTTTTGGAATGATGAAGATATTAAAAACTATGATAATCTAATGATGCTAATTGATTATGAGTTAGCAGATGGAAATATTATTTATGTAATAATAAAGGAATGTCAGGACGAAACTATAGTAAATGAAAATGTAGAATATGAGAAAGTTGCAAATCAGATTCGCTATTTGACCAATCAATATTTAGATGAATATTACAGATTATGTAGTGATACGAGTGCTAAGAGTAGATATTTACATATACAATATGATTTAAAGAAAAAAATAAATGCACTTACAATAGAAAAAAAGGAAATTGAAAAAATTGCATACAATGCGCGTAGATATGCTAAAATTAATACACATATATTAATGAGGATTCAGTGGATTTTTAAGAAAAAATCGAAGGTAAAAAGATTATATTCTGGAAAATCCATAAATGAAGATACATATTTAGATGATGATAGTGAAACTATAAGAAAAGAGCTAAGCAAAACAGGTACATATCCACAATCAGATTTTGACTATGGATATTCAAGTTTTGACATTACAGATAAATAGTATGGAGAGATAATATGGAAGATGAAGAAATTCTAAATAAACTTGATGAAAAAATCAGACAATTAGAAGAAAAGAAAAACGAGCAAGAACAGCGTAGAGAAGAAGATAGTAAGTTAGAAACAGAATCAGAAAAAGTAGCAGAATTAAATGCAGAAACTGTAGAAACTGCTGAAAAAAGTGAAGTTGATATTGAGCTTGAAAAATTAAAAAATACAAAACAGCAGGTAAGTGAAAAAATTAATGAAAAAAGACAGAAAAGTCAATCAATAGCATCTTTAGAAGCAAGTCTAAAAGTTATAAAAGATGAATACGATAGCAAGAAAAAAGAATATGAGGATCTTTTTCAAGAAGCAATGGCTTTGCAAGCCCAAGATGGAATGAAAAATAAGGAAGAAGAAATTGCTATAAACTTAAAACTAGAGAAAATAAAAGAAGATTTACAACCAATAGAAATAACTGTAAATCAGATTAAATTGACAATTAAACAACAAAAAGGTCAGATAATTCAGCTTAATAAAGAAATTGCAAGTCTTATTGCTGATGTGACTGTTACAAAGGCAGAGGAATTAAATCAAGATGTAGAATTTTTCTCGATGGATGCATATGCTCCGCAAATTAATTATGCTGATGCTGAAAAGCAAGATATTGACTTTACAGGTGTTATTAATCAATATAATGAGTCTGTACAAAAAGAAAAAATGGTACAAGATGAAATAAAGAAACATTTAAATATATATGATCCAATGAGATTTGAAGATTTTTATCAAAAATATCCTGAATTATTTAAAGAGATACCAGAAAATCTTGCAAGAAAAAAATATTTTGAAATGCTAAATGAAAAAATCGAAGAAACTTTAGAGAGTAAAGACAAACAACATGTTGTACCAGAAGAAAATGCTTTTGAAAATAATAATGGACCAATTGTTAGAACAGCTAATCCAAGTTCTAATAAGGAAAGCATGCAACAGTTTGCAAGTGATAGAGTAGATAACACACAGCAAGTGAACAGCGCAAGATCGTATAATGGTCAGCCAATGAATACTAGATTAGTTTCAAATATGAAAATGCCAAACCAAAGAGTAGTTAATACTCAAAATGCGGTGAATAATGCTCAAGATATGATGAAAGTTAGTGTATCTAATGGATATATGTATATAAATGGAGAAACGAAAAACTACAGCTTTGATAGAGAAAGATTAAAGAAAAATATACTGGATGAACTTTCAAATAGTACAGTTTTGGGAAGAAGATTATTTTCAGATTCTGAGATGAATAAGTATATTGGAATAATGAAAGACATAGATAATGGAGCTATTGATGGCAATATCATATTAGCAATAATAGAAAAATATAAAACTCAAACATATAATCAATTGGCTAATGGATATGAGATGACTAGTACTATGAATAATGCAAAACAGAGTATAATGAATGCTTTAGATAGTTATTGCAATAGAAGAGATAATTCCTTATTTGATGTTACTTATGATTTAAAAGAAAAAGCTAATATGTCCCAAAGTGATTACATGGAACTAAAAGATTTGGCTCATAATTTAAGAGGCTATGCAAAAGTAAATGCAAGTTGGTCTACTAAACTTGCTTGGAAGATAGAAGATTTAAAAAATAAATTATTTAATAAAAATAAGCCATTACAGATAACTGATGGAAACAATAAGAATAGTAGAGCGGAGTCATTTGATAGTGCTAAAAAAGATAATATGCCAAATGTGTTAGCTCAAACACCAACTAAAATTAATAGAAATAATGAACCCGCAAGAAATGATTTTGCTCCTAAAGCTGAGCCTGTAACAACAGAAGAAATCAATGCTATACTAAATAGGATGAATAGGCAAAATCAGCAAGGGATAAACCATGATATAGGTAGTAAATAAAAATTATAGAAAGGAATTAGAATTGATATGCCTAGAAGAGATGTAAAAAAAGGTGAGGATTATTGGAATAGAGGAAGAGATGCAGCTAAAAGTCAGAAGAAAAGTGAAAAAAATGATATAATTTTTGCTGATTTTAAAGAAATAGATCCAAGCAAGGTAGGGTATACGATTGAAGGAGAACATGAAGGTGAAAAAGTAGCCCCACAGGAGCCAGAACATGAAACAATGCCATCAAAAGATGATTTTGCAGTCCATCTAGCTGGAATTAATGAGCAAGAGCAAAATAATGAAGATGTAACTCCAATAAGTACTATAGATCCAAAGGAGATGGCAGCTGAAATTTATCGTAATATAGAGCAGGGTGAAAATGATGCTGGATTATCAAATGATACAATGAATCCTATAGCTACAGGAAAAGATGATGAAGCAAATCTTGAGAAACCAGTAGATGGTGGAACTGTAAATCCTAATTTACCTAAAAAAGTAGGATTTTTCACCAAAATGAAAAATTGGTTTAGAAGATTATTCCAAAGACCTCAAAATAGCATAGTAGATGTAAAACCTGAACATACTTCGCTAGAAAAAAATGTTTATAGAAGAGATAGCAGTGCAAAACAAACTCCAAGAGAAACTATAAATCCTAGTGAAAAAATAGTATACAGAAGAAATGAAAAGACAAGAGCAGAAGCTGAAAGTCCTAAGAAAACAGTTTATAGAAAAGATACAAAAAATAGAGGAGAAAATGTTAAGAAAACTATAAAAGGATTTTCTACTAAAGTAAAGGGAACATTCAAAGACAATAAGAAAAAAATTATGGCTCTATCAGGACTTGCAGTTGCAACGATAGGAATGGTTGCTGGAATAAATATGAGAGCAAACCAATTAAAAAATATAAAAGATATGCAATCAAATAATTTGGTAATGGAGGATACAAAAACCAATGAAAGTGATAGAACACAGCAAGAAAATAATGCTATTCTAGAGGCACAAAAGCAAGATAATGCAGAAAAATCTAATGAAGCTACACAGGAACAAAAGACTGACACAAAAGAAAATGTTGATGAAGAAAAACTTGTTTATCATGATGCAAAACAATTAACTGAAGGATCAGAAACAAAGCAATATATTGCTAAAGCAGGAATACAATATACAGAGGATTCAACAGGAAGAGGAAGAAGAGGAACAATTAATCAAGATACTTTAGTGGAAATATACAATAGAGCAATTCTCCATACTGATGAAAATGGAAATCAGAGTATTTTATATTCTTCTGGAACAAAAACATGGGATGAGTATTGCAAAGAAAAGGGCATAGACAAGCAACAGATTGAGAAAGATTTACAAGATTCAAGTAACAAAGAAATGGTATGTATACAAGTTGCTAATACAAATCACGGAAGTATATTTAATACTTACGGTTGGACTGATTCAAGTGCAATTCAGGAAAGCAATAAAGGAAAAGAAAATATTGAAGGTTTATTTAACGGTGGAAGCATAACTTTTGGTGATAATACAGAAATGTTAAAACAAATGCAAAGTGAACAAGAAAGATAAAAATTGGTTTAAACTAATTTTAATTAAGCTATATTTATAAAATTTAAATTAAAAAGTTATAAAGATAAACAAATATGAGCTTAAACCATTGACTTTACAAATAAACCATGATAAAATAATACTGTTATTTACGATGGCAGACTGTGCTATCTAAATAGCAGTATTTTATTGTAGGAGGTGAAATTTAAGTGCCAACAATTAATCAATTAGTTAGAAAAGGAAGAAAAAGTTCAACAACAAAGTCAAAATCTCCAGCTCTTCAACATGGATTCAACACAATGAAGAATAAACAAACAAATAGAAGAGCACCACAAAAAAGAGGTGTTTGTACAGTTGTTAAAACAGTTACACCAAAGAAGCCAAACTCAGCATTAAGAAAAGTTGCCAGAGTTAGATTATCAAATGGCTATGAAGTAACATCTTATATTCCTGGAATCGGACATAACTTACAAGAGCATAGCGTTGTTCTTATAAGAGGTGGAAGAGTAAAAGATCTTCCTGGTGTTAGATACCACATTATAAGAGGAACATTAGATACTGCAGGCGTTAAAGATAGAATGCAAGCAAGATCTAAGTACGGAGCAAAGAGACCAAAGAAATAAAGAGAAGTCTTTAGCTTTAATAGTGCACTATAATTGATTTAAGTTTGTACTTAAATTTGAGATAGATTGCACTATACGGAGATTATTATAATCTCAGAGTACCTTGATGTAGGTTTTACATCAAAATTTATAAAGGAGGGAAGAATAGTGCCAAGAAAAGGATTTATAGCAAAAAGAGACGTATTACCTGATCCAATATATAATAGCAAAGTTGTTACAAAATTAATAAACAATGTTATGTTAGATGGTAAGAAAACTGTTGCTCAAGAAATCGTTTATGATGCATTTGATATTATCAAAGAAAAGACTGGAAGAGAGCCATTAGAGGTATTCCAAGAAGCATTAAATAACGTTATGCCAGTTCTAGAAGTAAAAGCTAGAAGAGTTGGTGGAGCAACATATCAAGTTCCACTAGAAATCAGACCTGAGAGAAGACAAACTCTAGGATTAAGATGGTTAGTTAAATATGCTAGAACAAGAAACGAAAAAACTATGGCTGAAAAACTAGCTAACGAAATCATGGATGCTGTTGCAGGAAATGGTGGAGCATTTAAGAAGAAAGAAGATATGCACAAAATGGCTGAAGCTAACAAGGCTTTTGCTCATTACAAGTTCTAATATTTTAAGTAAATTAGCAATAATTTACTCAGAATTAAAAATTAAAATTTGTGGAAAGGGGAAAAATTTATGGCCGGAAACGGAAGAGAATTTCCTTTAGAGAAAACAAGAAATATAGGTATTATGGCCCACATTGATGCGGGAAAAACAACAACAACTGAAAGAATACTTTTTTATACTGGAAGAACACACAAAATAGGAGAAGTTCATGATGGAGCTGCTACTATGGACTGGATGGTTCAAGAGCAAGAAAGAGGTATTACAATCACATCAGCTGCTACAACATGCCACTGGTTAGGTAATAGAATTAATATTATCGATACTCCAGGTCACGTTGATTTCACTGTTGAGGTTGAAAGATCATTAAGAGTACTTGATGGTGCAGTTCTTGTTTTAGCTGCAAAAGGTGGAGTTCAACCACAATCAGAAACAGTTTGGAGACAAGCTGATAAATATCAAGTACCAAGAATGGCTTATGTAAATAAGATGGATATTGTTGGTGCAGATTTCTATGCTTGTATAGACCAAATGAAAGAAAGATTAAACTGTCACCCTGTTCCAATTCAATTACCAATAGGTAAAGAAGATGAATTTAAGGGAATTGTTGACTTAATAAAAATGAGAGCTTTTGTTCATAAAGATGATTTAGGAAAAGACATTGAAGAATGTGATATTCCTGATGATATGAAAGCTGATGCAGAAAAATATAGACAAGAAATGATCGAAGCAGCTGCTGAACAAGATGATGAATTAATGATGAAATATTTAGATGGTGAAGAACTATCTGAAGAAGAAATCAAGAGAGGATTAAGAAAAGGAACTCTTGCTAATACATTAGTTCCAATGACTTGCGGTTCATCATATAAGAACAAGGGTGTTCAAGAATTGTTAAATGCAATAGTTGACTATCTACCATCACCACTTGACATTCCACCAATCAAAGGTGTAGATGAACAAGGAAATGAAGTAGAAAGAAAAACTAGTGATAAAGAACCTTTCTCAGCATTAGCATTTAAAATTATGACTGATCCATTCGTAGGAAAATTATGCTTCTTCAGAGTTTATTCAGGAACTTGTGAAGCAGGTTCAACTATCCTAAATGCAACAAAAGACAAGAAGGATAGAATGGGAAGAATTCTTTTAATGCATGCTAACCATAGACAAGACTTAGACAAAGTATATGCAGGAGATATTGCTGCTGGTGTTGGATTAAAAGATGTATCAACAGGTGATACATTATGTGATCCTGATCATCCAGTAATCCTTGAGTCAATGGAATTCCCAGAGCCAGTTATTGATATAGCTATTGAGCCTAAGGATAAGGCAAATAGTGAAAAAATGGGTGTTGCATTAGCTAAATTGGCTGAAGAAGATCCAACATTCAAAACATGGACAGACCAAGAAACAGGTCAAACAATTATCGCTGGAATGGGTGAATTACACTTAGACATCATTGTCGACAGATTAAAGAGAGAATTTAAAGTTGAATGTACTGTAGGTAAACCACAAGTTTCTTACAAAGAGACTATTAGAAATAAAGTTAGAGTTCAAGGTAAATTCGTTCGTCAATCTGGTGGACATGGTCAATACGGTGATGTATGGTTTGAAATGGAACCATTAGAACCAGGAACAGGTGTTCAATTCGAAAACAAGATCGTTGGAGGAGCTGTTCCAAAGGAATACATCAAGCCAGTTGAAGAAGGATTAAGAGAAGCTGCTATGAGTGGTGTATTAGCTGGATATCCAGTTATAGACTTCAAAGCTACATTAGTAGATGGATCATACCATGAAGTCGATTCTTCAGAAATGGCCTTCAAGATTGCTGCATCAATGGCATTCAAAGAAGGATGTAAACAAGCTAAATCTGTTTTATTAGAGCCTATCATGAAAGTTGAAATAACAGTTCCAGAACAATACATGGGAGATGTTATTGGAGACATAAATGCTAGACGTGGTAGAATGGAAGGAATGGAAGCAAGAGGTGGAAACCAAGTTATAAGAGGATTTATACCACTTTCAGAGATGTTTGGATACGCTACAGATTTACGTTCAAAAACACAAGGAAGAGGAACTTATTCTATGGAGCCATCACACTATGAAGAAGTTCCAAAATCAATCTTAGATCAGATAGTATCATCTAGAGCTAAGAAATCAGCTGAATAATTAATACATGATAGCTACAATTATTTATGAATTAAAGTAAATATATTGTAACTATCAGGTGTATTATAAATGAATTACTTGCTTTTTTCATAAAAATGTTATAGAATATGATTGCAAGTAAAAAGCAATAATAATTAGAAATAAAAATTGATCTAATATATTGCTAATTAATAAAGTTATAAATGTTCAAATTTATAAATTAAAAATAAGGAGGAAATAAAAATGGCTAAGGAAAAATTTGTTAGAAGTAAGCCACACGTAAACATTGGTACAATTGGTCACGTTGACCATGGAAAAACAACAACAACAGCTGCCATCACAAAATGGTTAAGCTTAAAAGGTCAAGCTCAATTCGAAGATTACAGCGCAATTGATAGTGCTCCAGAAGAAAAAGCAAGAGGAATCACTATTAATACAGCTCACGTTGAATATGAAACAGACAAGAGACACTATGCTCATGTTGACTGCCCAGGACACGCAGACTACGTAAAGAACATGATCACAGGTGCTGCTCAAATGGATGGAGCTATACTTGTTGTTTCAG
>HF993629.1:16484-22219 GCA_000433915.1 Clostridium sp. CAG:793 | reverse complement strand
AATACTCTTTATTGACTAAATATTTCATAAACATGTCTACGATCCACTCTGTTTTTAAGATTTCTTTTGCTGCATAATGAACATTTGCGTTCACAAACGTTTTCACTTCTTCTTCAAGTCTATTCCACGACTCCTCGTAGTCCTTGATGTTTGACATCATATTGTCGGCAATTTTGTGCCTGACATCTTTGGTTTCTGCATAGAACTGTTTCATAGCTTCTTTTTCATCTCTGCCACAGACCAACGCTCTATATGCTGCCTCAACCTTAGACTTGTATACACTCAAAAACAGTGCATCAAGCAATTTGAGAAAAGCCTCCTTCTGTTTCAAAATCATCTGTCGATCAGCTTTAGCTTTAAGAGTTTCTTCGCATTCTTCATACTGCTCGTTTATTTTGCTCATCTGCCGTACTTTGTTGTTACAACGTTTAATCAAATCTTCGTTCATCGGAAATTACCTCCATGATGTGAAAAAAAATACATACCTGCTCTCGGCAAGGGTTGGTGTATATTTTATCACAAGATTGTTGATTTTTCAAGTTTTTTTGCATTTTTTACGCAAATATGTTATAATAAATTTTGTCGTTTTTTTATTTATCTTAGGCATTATTATGTGGAGGTATTTTATTATGACATTTGTTTTTAGTATTGCATGTGCCGTTGCTGCAGTTCAGATTCTTCTATCTCTTGCTTTGGTGTTCCATAAGCATAATGTATTAGCTATTGTTTCTGAACTTGCAACTAGTACTGGTCTTACATTATTTATATCACGGTATCTTTTAGCATGGCCACTGCCATATATTATATTGTTAGGAGGTGCTGAGTATATTACTGTAAAAATTATAATTTTACTTGTCATTGTTATATTAAAACTACGTTGTTTTACAGTTCTTACAATTCTCACACATCCGTCTAATCGGAGGTATTCAGTTTATAAGAAAAGATATTCTGGTCGTATGCATTTTATTTCTATGGTATACCGGTCTAAATATCATCCTAGATTGAAACTTGGTATGCCTGCAATGGTTGGAAAATATAGCAATCATACTGGTATTAAGTTTGATAAGAAGGGCTTCCCTGTATTTAAGAGTATATGCACAATTACACTTCCTCGTAAGTACAGATACCAGACTCGAGATGTACATTTTAGATGTGCTAGTAAATTATTATATAAGCGTGCGGTTTCTAATCGTTATGTTCGCTGTAAATTTACCAAAAGTGAACTTGCAACTTTTAAGTGCGGTGATGTTCCTTCAAAGTATACTTGGCATCATCACCAATCAGCAGGTGTTCTTCAGCTGGTTGATCGCAAAGTACATGCTAACACTCCTCATATTGGTGGTTATTCCATCTGGGGTGCAGATAACTAAATAACATAAAAACGCCAAGCACTGTGGTAGCTAATACCTCAGTGTTTGGCGTTTTATTAATTATGCTGTTTCTTGAGTTTCATTTTTTTCTCTTCTTATTTTTTTCTTAGGCTTTCTTTCTGTTTTCTTTTCATCAATTACGATTTCTGGTTGAGTCTTTTTTAAAACTGTTTCTTTTGTTATAGTGCATTTTGCAATCTTAGGATTTGATGGAATCTCATACATTACATCTCTCATGGTTTCTTCCATTATTGAGCGTAATCCTCTTGCTCCTGTTTTTCTCTCAATAGCTTTATCTACTATTGTTTCTAATGCTTCCTGAGTGAATTCAAGGTCTACACCATCAATGCTTAACAATTTCTTGTATTGTTTTACTAAAGCATTCTTTGGTTTTGTCATTATATCTATAAGTGCGTCTTTGTCAAGTTCTCTTAATGTTGCTATTATTGGTAGACGTCCAACAAATTCTGGAATTAGTCCAAATTTCAATAAGTCTTGTGGTAATAAGTCTTCATATATCTTATATTTATCAACTTCTTTTACGCTTTCTACTTTTGCGCCAAATCCCATTGATTTTTTTCCAATTCTTTCGCCTATTATTTTGTCTAATCCTTCAAAAGCACCTCCACAAATAAATAATATATTAGATGTATTTATCTGTATAAATTCTTGATGTGGATGCTTTCTTCCACCTTGTGGTGGTACAGATGCTACTGTTCCTTCAACAATTTTTAATAATGCCTGTTGTACTCCTTCTCCACTTACATCTCTTGTTATTGATGGGTTTTCTGATTTTCTTGATATTTTATCTATTTCATCAATATATATAATTCCTTTTTCAGCTTTTTCTACATTGTAGTCTGCTGCTTGAATTAATTTTAACAAAATATTTTCAACATCTTCACCAACATAACCTGCTTCTGTAAGTGTTGTTGCATCTGCTATTGCAAATGGCACTTTTAATATTCGTGCTAGTGTTTGTGCTAGAAATGTTTTTCCACATCCAGTTGGTCCTAATAATAAGACATTGCTTTTTTGAATTTCAACATTATCATCTGATATTTCTTCTTCACTATTTATTCTTTTATAGTGGTTATAAACTGCTACTGACAATGTTTTTTTTGCATCATCTTGGCCAATTACATATTCATCAAGTATTGCTTTTATTTCTTCTGGTGTAGGAAGTTTATCTTCTGCTAATGTATATGTGTCATCATCTTCTTCATAGATGTCTGTTTCTAGTATGTTTTCACATACTTTAATACATTCATCACATATATATACTCCTGGTCCTGCGATTATCTTTTTCACATTATCTTGAGATTTTCCACAGAATGAACACTTTATATTTTTTTCGCCTTTTGTCATTATTGATTTATCTCCTTATTTTTTCGTCTCCAAACTACCTTTGTATTCTATTATATGCAGCTTTTAGTTTGGATTATTATTTTCTTTTGTCCATTATTCCATCTATTAGACCATATTCTAATGCTTCTTGTGCTGTTAAATAATGATCTCTTTCAGTGTCTCTTTCAACTTGTTCTATTGATTTTCCTGTTGTTTCACTGATTATTTTATTTATTCTTTCTCTTGTTTTTATCATTTGCTCAGCTTGAATTTTAATTTCTGTTGTTTGTCCAGAAATTCCTCCACCTTGGCCTCCTATTAATGGTTGGTGAATTAATATCTCAGCATTAGGTGTTGCAAATCTCTTTCCTTTTGTTCCTGATGTTAATAGTAAAGCACCCATACTTGCTGCCATTCCTATACATATAGTTGTTACTGGACATTTAATGTAATTCATTGTATCTATTATTCCTAATCCATCTGTTACAGATCCTCCTGGTGAATTTATGTATAGAGATATCTCCTTATCTGGATCTTCTGACTCTAGAAATAATAGCTGAGCTATTACTAAACTTGCAGATGTTTGATTTACATCTTCACTTAAAAATATTATTCTGTCCTTTAATAATCTTGAGAATATATCATATGATCTTTCTCCTCTAGCTGATTGTTCGATTACATAAGGAACTAAACTATTCTTGAATTCGTTCATATATTATCTTCCTTTCTCTTATTTATATTCATATATAATATGTAAAATCTATTATATAATATATTCATTGTTATCGTTTCGATACTTTTGTATTATATATTTTTTTTTATAATATATCAACCTTTTTATTAAAGATTTATTAAGTTTTCACATAATGTTCATATACTTTCTTACCAATTATTGTATTATGTATATCAAAAAGTTGAGGACAATTAGATTATCCCCAACTTTTTATTTTTGTAAACATTTTTATAAAATTATTTTGTTAATTTTGCATTGTCTATTAAGAATTTGATAGCAGCTTCTGTTTTTGATTCTTCTTCTAAGTAGCTCTTTAAGTTTTCATTGCTTTCTAATTCTTCTACTTTTTTGTTGTATTGTTTTGCCATTTCTTCTATTTTTTCTTTTACATATTTTGCATCTGCTTCAATCTTCTCTTCTGCAACAATTTGGTCTAATACTAATTTAGATTTTACATTCTTTTCAGCATCTGTCTTGAATTCTTTTCTAACATCATCCATTGTCTTGCCCATCATTTTTAGATATTGATCTAATGTAATTCCTTGATATTGTAATCTTTGACTGATGTTGTCAATCATGTTATCGATTTCCATATCAATCATTCCTTCTGGAATATCTATTTTAGTATTTTCGCATACTGCTTCTATTGCTGCATCTTCCATTTCATGCTTTGCTCTATGTTCGTTGTCTTTTTCTTGTTTTGATTTGATATCTTTCTTTAATTCAGCTAATGTATCAAATTCACTAACATCTTTAGCAAATTCATCATCTATTTTTGGAAGTTCTTTTTCTTTTATTTCATGCATTTTTATATGGAATGTTGCATCTTTTCCAGCTAAATCTTTTGAAAAATATTCTTCTGGGAATTTTACTTGTATATCTTTTTCTTCTCCATTTTTCATTCCGATTAATTGTTCTTCAAATCCTGGAATAAATGTTTTGCTTCCTATTGTTAATTGATGTCCTTCAGCTTTTCCGCCTTCAAATGCTTTTCCATCAACAAATCCTTCAAAATCTATTGTAACCATATCCTGATCTTTGGCTGGTCTATCTTCTACAGTTACCATTCTTGAATTATGTTCAGCCATGTGATTTAATTCATGTTCTACATCTTCTGCTGTAACTTTGTATTCTGGCTTTTTGATTTCAATTCCTTTATATTTTCCTAATTTAACTTCTGGTTTTGTTGAAACTATTGCTGTAAATATAAGGTCTTTTCCTTTTTCCATTTGAACTACATCTATTTGTGGTCTACTTACAGCGTCTATTTTATTTGCTTTTATTTCTTCATCATATATTGGTGGTACTAATTCATTGAATGCATCTTCATAGAATATGCTATCACCATAATATCTTTCTACTATTTTGAATGGAGCTTTTCCTTTTCTGAATCCTGGTATATTGAAGTATTTTGCGCTTTGTTTAAATACATTCATTATAGCTTCATCAAATTTAGCTGCTTCAATTGTAAAAGTTAATTTTAATTCATTTTTATTTTCTGTTTTTTCTTGTTTTAAGCTCATTTTAAAAACCTTCCTTTTTCTTAAATTCTCATAAAATGCTTTTATATTATATCATATTTTTCAAATAAATCAAGCTTTTTGGACGTTTTTTGCTTATATTCCATCAAAATATTTATTTTATTTAATTATTTATAATATTTGATTACTTCTAATTTAAATATCACTAAATATTTGCTTATAAAAAGTGAACCTTGCTTATCAAACAAATTCGTCTAATAATTGAGGTTCACTTTGATTTATTGGTTTCTTTTATTAGTCAGCATAGTGTATCTTTGCGTGTCCAGATGACCATTTTCCTCTGCTTGTATCTACTTCTTGTGAGCTACTTATTATCTTAGCTGTTTTTCCTGTTGATGTTGTAAATGTTGATCCAACTCCAGCTGAGTAATTTGAGCCACCTTCGCCACTGGTCTTAGTGTATATACACTGGTCTGTACGTCCTTGATTATGTGTTGGCTCTGAAGTATTTGCCCAGCCACCATACCATCCAGATCCACCTCCATCGGCTCCTTCTGTACAGTTTGGTACATCATCTGCGGCTCCAGTATATTCTCTCCAGCTATATCCAGAATAATCTTTTGCGTTTGTTCCTCTTCCAAAAATTCCAGAATTTCCGGCTCCAGATGCTCCTCCATTTACAGTATATCCATTCCTTTTTTTAGTATTTACGTATGAATTTATTTCTGAGTTACCTCCGCCTCCTGCTGCTGCACCTAATATGTACTTGGATGCATTAGAATCATTTCCATAGCTTGATAGTTG
>HF993629.1:0-16412 GCA_000433915.1 Clostridium sp. CAG:793 | reverse complement strand
TCCGCCACCGCCATTTCCGGCTTTCATAGAATTGTAGTATATTCCATGTCCTCCTCTTCTAACGGTTACAGATCTTCCTCCGTTTCCGCCTCCGTTGTATCCTCCATTTGCTGGTACCCACCAGTAAGCGGAATTTAATTGGTTTCCTTTATCTCCTACAACAAAGTATAGTTTTGCTCCGGCTTCTACATATACTTTTAATGTGACTATTCCGCCCCAACTGCCGTCTCCCCATTGTGTACTTACGTAGTTTGGCGCTCCGCCTGCTCCTTGCAATGTAATCTCATAATTTCCTGTTGCTGTTGCAGTCCATTCATAATATCTTTTTCCATCAGCATCACTGTTAGGACCGTATTCTATATCTTTTGGTTTTATGTTATCAACTGTAATCGACTTTTTGCTGACATTTCCAGCTCCATCTTTTACATAGTAATAATATGTTGCATTTGCATATACTTGTTTTGTAAATGTTACTTTTTCATTGGTTGCTGTTATAGTTGTCCAGCCTCCAGAATCTGCGTTTAGGTTTCCATCTGTGCTTATTTGTTGTCCAACAACTCCTGTACCTAAATCTTGTGCCTCTCCTGTTAATTCTAGTCCTGTTGTATCTGATACCTTGTCTGTTGTAGATCTTGTTAAGCTTTCTATTGTAGGTGGAATATTATCAATCCATCTTGCCTCTAAAGTTATAGTTCCTTTCTCTCCTAATAAGTCTCTAAATTCTACTTCATCTTTTATAAAAATTTCTGGATTGCTATTACGTATTTTCCATACAAATCCATCTGGCATTAAGTTATATCCAGTTCTTTCAAATTCGTTTTTATTTAATGTATATTCTTTTCCTTGCTCTAGATTTAACATGTTTTCCACTGTACCTGATGTAGCTCCGTTTCCATCAAATATAATGTTGTATGTGTATCCTGTTTCTATTGTTTCTACTGTGCTTCCTTCGTTTCCAGCACGATCATGTGTAACTACTTTTACATCATATTTACTATTTGGCTCTGTTCCTTCTATTTTCATAGTTTTCTCTGTTGTCGCTGTTCCTACTTGCTTATATCTGTAGTCTGCTTCTCCGTGTTTTTTATAGAAGTATGTAAATATTGGATTTTCACCTAATCCACTTTCATCATCAGATGCCTTTATTTCTACTGTTATTGAGCTTGTTTTATCTGCTGTTGCTGTTATATCTTTTATTTCTATTTTAGGGTTTTTATTATCAACAGCCTTAAGCTGTGCTTCTGCGTATATATCTGTTCCATCAGTAAGTCTACCATACGCGGTTTGATTATGTTCAACTCCATATACAGTATCATTTTGTCTATACTCTGTTTCTCCATCTTTTCTAGTTTCAATATATAATGTTTTTATGTCTTCTCCACTTATACCTGTTGCAACAAATTTTACAGTGTATGTTCCTTCATCTTTATCATTCTTTGTCCATCCTTCACCTGTTGCTATAATCTCTCCGCTTAAATCTAATGTCATTCCATCAGTAGTAGCTGTTCCTTCATTTCCATTTTGGTCAGCTATTGCTCTTACTTTCATTGTATATTCAGTATTTTTCTTTAAGTTTGTAAATGTATATGTGTCATTAGCACCAGCATCATGTTCAACATATTTTGAATCTGGCTCGCCCTTTTCTTTTATATAATATATATAATGTATTGTTGGTTCCATTCCAGCTCCATAATCTGTTGCTGATGCTTCTACAGTTATGGTATGTGTTGTACTTCCTGTTACAGTTAATTCTGTTTCTGGTGCTATAGAATCATCCCATTTTGCTGTAAATCTCATATCTTGTGTAATAGTTATTTTTTCTCCTTGAGCATATTTGTTGTTGTTTTGATCAAACCATCCTATGAATTCACATCCTTCTTTATATGCTTTAGGTAGTATAAGTTCATAGTCTTTCCACTGAGCTTCAAAACTTAATATTTCATTGTCTGTTGTTGTAAGATTTAATACATTTTGCTCATCTTTATATGTTTTGTTATTATTTTTCCAATTTAAGAATGTACTTGTTGCATATCCATATTGTGTTTTTCCACCAGTTGCTTCTAACTCTGATTCAAAATTTGTTATTTCAAATCGTGGATTTTTTATTACAAAATTTGCTCCATTAGTGCTATCTATTGATAATACACTATAATCATAAATGTCGTTTTTGCTGTTATTAGTGTATGTAAATGACACTGTTGTCCAAGTATTAGCTGGTATTGTAATCGATTCTGGATTTATTCCACTTTGGTCTACTCTGCTATTTCCATTGGTTTGTCCAACTATTGAGTTATGTATCTCTAATATCATAGCAGCTGATGAGTTTTTTGGATAAACATCATAACTTATTACAGCTGTCTCCCCTGGTTTTAGTACAGCATCTTTTCCATTGTAATACATTCCACTATATTTTGCCGCATTTCTCATTATAGTTAAACTATATTCTTGTGTATCTTCATCATAAGATACGCTTGCTAAACTTCCCCATGCACTAATTTCATCTCTATTCTTATAATAGTTTGTACTTCCTATTCCTGGATTGATTGTTACATTATATTCTTTTACATATTTATTTTTATTTATTTTTGATTCTGTATCATAATAATGTGTGCTGTTTTCCATTGTTTCAGATGTTGCACCATTGCTTTGGTATGATATTTGATATGAAATTTTATCCCATTGTGCATATAAATCAAGATAATATTTGTCTCCTTCTCTTACTAAGTCTGCATTATCTGCATTTCCAATTATTATTCCTTCTCTATCTGAATATGTTTTTTCTGAATTTGTTTTCCAATTTATAAATTTATATCCTGTTTTTGAAAATCTATTTCCTATTAATGTCGCTTTTTCAAAGAACTTAAACGAACTGTCATTCATTGTTCCTGATGTGCCATTTGCATTTGCATGATATCTTACTGTATATGCAGTACTATATAACTCATCTTTTCTTGCATAATATGCTTTAATTACCGGAGCGTTTCCTGATACATTTGAGGGTTTTGCTTCTATTGTTTTTATTCCTTCTTCATATCCTGTTGGATCTGTATAAACTAAGCTTGCAGCTCCATAACTTCCATATTGTCCTGGTAAATTAACTTCTACTGTATTTGAAGCATTTATCCATACATTTGATTTAGTAACTGTTACGTCTCCGTTAGATGCTTTGTCAAATTGGCTTGTATCTTTGTTAAATACATATCTTTCAATCTTGTATGTTAATGTTTTCTCTTTTTGTATATTGTAGTAAATTCGTATTTCGTTATCTCTTGAATCAACCTTTAAATCTGTTGTTAATTGTGATGCTCTAGTTTTTTCTTCTACTACATTTCCATCTCTATCAACTACTTGAATTTTTTCAAAATAGTATCCATCATTTGCAGGTTCTGTGCTAATAGGTAGTGTTCCCATTATTGTTCCTGTATTAGTTATTCCTCCGCTTCTCCCTTGCTCAGCATAATTGTTGCTAGCTTTATTTTGTGCAAATGTCTTGCTTTCATCATAACTCTTGTAAAAATATCTAACTGTGTAGGCTGATTGTCCTGGTGCTAATACTTCTTTTCTTTGTAATTCTTTATTCAAATATCCATAAGTTTTATATGAACTTCCTCTTTCACGAGCAAGTGCTGTTATATATGCTCTTCGTATTTCAGAATTTGCTGTTGTTGCTTTATTATCTTCTGTTGTTCCTCTAAATAGTTCATCTGTTGTGTATGTGTTTCCATTTTGATTTACAACACATTCATACGCTCCTGTTGTATTTTGTAAGTAGTACCAATATTCTTTACTATCATTTGTATTTCCTGTTGATGATGGTACTACGCATGATTTTCTGTCATAATCTATATTTCTATATCCTACAATCGTCTGGCTTCCAGCATTTCTTGATTCTGTATTATATGTTTCGCATCGTGGATTATGGTAGTCAGTATTTGCTGTATCTTTTCCACTTTTTTGAACATATATTGATTCTTTTGATATATAATCTTTTACTTTTGTATTTGCTACTATTGAGTAATTGTTATAATATTTATAATTTCCTACGGTTAATCCTTGTAAGAATGATACTACTGTAATGTTGCTGCATATTCTTTCCCATTCGGTTTCACTAAATGTAGGCATTAAATATTCATAAGTTCCGCCTGTATAGCTATTGAAACTTGCAATTATTGATACTAAACTTGATTCGATTGAACTTATTATTACATCCATTCTATGTTGGTTAAATGATGATGTTTCTAGGTCTGGATCATTTCCATTTTCTTTATAATCAAATACTTTTTTTGTTTTGTAATCATTCTTTGTATGTGTTTCAATTTTTTGATTCGAATTTGTTTCGATATTATATGTTGTATTATAAGTATCTGTTTTTACTACATTGTTTGCTAAATTTATTTGTGATAAAGCATCATAAACTCCATCTTCTCCTGGTGATGAAAAAGTATATGCTCGTGCATAATATTGATATGCATTTACATCTCTATATTGTTCTCCACTAAATAGTCTATTATCATCTACTACCCCTAGGAAACTCTTTATTTCTGATAATGTACTGTCATTTATGTATATTCTTTGACCTTTGTCTAAGTGGAATATTGGAATGTTATCATAAGTCATATTGAAACTTGTATTTACATTTCCATCTAGTGTTTTTTGAGTTCCTACATGGTATGAATCTAGGTAATATTTTACATTGTTATATGTAATGTATTGATAATATTGTGCTGTTTCACTATTATTGGCTAAATTATTTTTATATGCTCCTGTTGATCCACTTTCTCTTTTTTGATCATATGCAATTAGATATTCTCCTAATTGCTCTGGTTTTATTGTAATTTCTTGGCTTGTCCCAGCATCAATAGTTACAATTTTGTCATCGAAACTTGCGCTTTCTCCTGCACTTTGGTTTTTAAGTTTTATTCTATCAGTGTTAATGTAATAACCTGACATTGCAATGTTTTTCTTTACTCCACCTACTGTGTATGTTCCTGTTACAGTGATATAGTTATCCAAAGTATAATTTACAATTAAATCATAACCTGCAGTTGAACTTGCATATTCACATGAATAATATACATATGGTTTTAATCCATATTGATTATTTCTTGATGTTCCTGTTGTATCATAGCTTATTCCATTTTTAGTCGATGCTACATTGTTGTATACACCATATACATAATATCCATCATATAATGTGTATAGCATTGCTGGAACATAATCTGTAAGTTCATTTTTTGTTAATCCACTTTGTGACATTCCTGCTGCTAAACTGTTAAAGAAAGAGTTTATTGACGCATTTATGTCTCTTACTTTTGAATTCGACTCTGAATCATAGCTGTTGTTTAATGTATTCATCTGATAAGCTCTTACAGCATCATAAGTTGCCCCTAATAGCAAGGCATCATATTGTGATTGCTTATTTGCTACATCTATTAAGTTTCCAGTATATATTGATAATATCAATGCTATTGGCATGATAATAACTATAAATATTACAGAATAATTTTGTATTTTCATTTTTTTACCTTTCGTATAATAATATCGATTATATCATATCAAAACGAAAGTCAATTTTCAACTAATCTATAAAATTTATTTTAATTTTTACTAGTTAATTTCATTCATTACTTTTGCTAAATATTTCATAGCTCCCATACTTTCTTCTAACGTATTTCCTGTTGCTCCGACTTCTATTATGCAGCCTGCTTTTGATACATGTTGATTATATGACGAACGCCTTAACATTATCGGTCTAAATAAACCTGGATAGAGTTCATTTGCTTTTTTTACAACTGCTACAGCATATTTTAGGTTTTGTTTCCAACCATCATACTCATTTCCATTTACACGTGTGCCTATTACAAACATTAGCTGTGATACGCATTCGTCTCCTATTTTTACTTTTGGTCCAAATGATGCATCTGCTACTGCATCTCTATGTAAATCAATTACGATATCAGCTCCTCCGCATTCTTGTAAATCCTTATTTGCTGATTGAAGTGACCTAGAATATGATCCATTATAAGATGGATAATCGTGTACTGTTTTATCATGTATTACACTTGTACCATAAGATTCTAGCTGCCTTGTTAATTCATCTCCTACTCTTACAACAGAATAATTTAAATCCAGAGTTCTATAATTTCCGCTTGCTGTATATGCGTATTTTTCTGTTGGTGTATAACTTTCGCATGTATGTGTATGGTATATTACAGCTTTGCTCTTGTTTATACTTATATCATATTTTAATAAATCATCTGTTAGTTCCATATCTAGTGTGCTGTTTATTTTTACTCCCTCATATTCTCTTGTAGCCTTTTGACTTGCTCCAACTATTACCTCTGTTTTTACTCCTGTTTGTGCGTGTTCTACTTCTTGCTTTGTAACATTCTGCTTTGTATTATTTGTTTCTTCAATTTGTTCTTCTGATTTATTTTCGGCTACAACATCTTGTTTGTTTACTACACTATCTGTTATTCTCATTTCTGAAATTATCATTTTCTTCATTGATGTTGTATTTTCTTCTTTTCCTTTATTTATAAATTTTATTATTTCACTTACATCATCAATACATGACAAAAAAGCATAATTACTCTTTGAGGTTTTTGCCAATTCACTGGTTTGATTTAATAGTATTTTTAATATTACTAATATTATCATTATTGGAATTATCGCTTTTATTAAATATTTAATTAAATCTTTTGCTTTTACTACTTTTATCATACTTATATATATATTCTTTTAAAATTTTTTTATTCTAATTACTTTACATGTATATTTTTTCAAAATTTAGTCAAAATAGGTACAAATATGTATTGGAGGAACATTTTATGAATTTTTTTAAGAAGCTTTTTTCTGATTTAATGGCTGATGATTCTAATGATGATTCTTCCTTTGTGCTTTCTGAAACTACCCCTGATGAAAAAAATAATTCTAACGATTCTTCTAATGAAACTAAACCGCAAAATGTATATCCTAATTTAAGTGTTAATCTTGAATATATAAACTCAAGATTTAATTCTTTAATAAATTCTGATATTAAAATCCGTGAATTTTTACTACATGCTCGCAATAAACAATATCATGCTTTTATTGTATATATTGATGGTATGTCTAATAGTGATTCTATAAATGATTTTATTTTATCACCTTTAATGCTTAGAAATAGAGCTAATACTTTTGATGGTAATCAGATTATTTCTGAGGCTGTTGCCGAAAATATATCTGTTAGAAAAGTTAAGAAGGTTAATGTTAGTGATTATATCATGGATTGTCTTCTTCCCCAAAATGATGTAGAAAAAGTTAATTCATTTGATAAAATTTCTGATAGTGTTGTTTCAGGCAATTGCGTACTTTTTGTTGATACTATTGACTTTGCTTTTGATATTTCTACTAAAAAGTTTGAAACGAGAAGCATTTCTGAGCCTAAGAATGAACCTGTTGTTCGTGGCTCTGGAGAAGCTTTTGTTGAAAATCTGCGTACTAATACTTCTCTTATTAGAAGAAGTGTTGCTAATGAAAATCTTGTTATCGAAAATCTTACTGTTGGCAAGGTAAATAAAAATAAATGTGCCGTATGCTATTTAAAAAATATAGCCAATCCTGATCTTGTATCTGAAGTAAAATATAGACTTAATAATATTGATGCTGATTATGTTGTATCAGCAAGTGAACTTGAGCAATTAATTAAAGATGATTTGCGTACTACTCTTCCGGAGTCTCTTGATACAGAAAGAGTTGACCGTGCTTCTTCTCTTATTTTGCAAGGTAGAATCGTTATTATATATAATGGTAGTCCCTATGTGCTTGTTGTGCCTGTTACTTTTTTTGATTTTCTTAGTTCACAAGAAGACGCTAATGTAAGCTTTGTTGCTGCCAATTTACTTAGAGTTGTCCGTGCTATTTCGCTTATAATTACACTACTTCTACCTGGATTATATATTGCAGTTACGACTTACCATAGTGAGTTACTTCCTACTGAGCTATTATTCTCAATTGTATCATCTCGTTCTGCTGTTCCTTTTACTATTATTATTGAGATATTTATTATGGAGATTTCTTTTGAGATTATACGTGAGGCAGGGCTTCGAGTCCCTTCTCCTCTCGGCTCTACTGTTGGAATTGTTGGCACTATTATATTAGGGCAAGCTGCTGTTGATGCTGATATTGTGTCTCCTATATTGGTTATCGTTATTGCTATTACTGGTATTACTTCTTTTGCAATTACTAATTTTACTTTTAGCTTTCATTTTAGAATTTGCAGATTTGTTTACACTATTTTAGGAGCATTAGGTGGATTTTTCGGTATAGCTATTGGCCTATTTATTCACTCTATTATGTTATGTTCACTACGTTCATTTGGAGCTTCTTACCTTGCTCCTTATGCTCCTGCAAATTTATGTAGTTCTAATAAATTTAGTGTTAGGCCTGCATGGAAACGTGAATTTAGACCAGACTTTCTTGGCAGTCAAAAACCTAAGGCTCAAAGTCATTTTGTTGAAAAATGGAGAAAAAATTTTAATAAGTAAGGAGTGTGTGCATTGAAAGTAGATAAAATAAATACAATAGAAGCAATTTTTCTAGTCATTATTGTTATGCTTACTCATATTATTCTTAATCTTCCAAATGCAATATTAAATTCCACTGGATCTGCTGCTATTTTAAACGTTATATATTGTTTTGGAATTACTATAATATTTTTTCTTATTGTAAATAAACTTTTTTCTCTTTTTCCTGAAAAAGATATTATAGATGTTGCTGAATATGTCCGGTGGTCCAGTGCTTAAAGCTATAACTAGTATTATATTTACTGTATATTTAATATTTACTTCTAGTATATTGATGGCTAATTTTTCGGAATTTTTACACGTTGTATATTTTCATAGTTCACCTACTTGGATTATAACTCTTATTTTTGTAATAACTGCTATTATTGCTAATAAACTAGGATTTAGAAGTTTGATTAAGGTTAATACTTTGATTGTCCCTATTGTTCTTATTACTGAATTGGTTGTTTTTCTAGGTGGTCTTGGTAAAATAGAATTTCAGCGTGCTTTGCCTATACTCGGCTATGGATTTGATCAAACTTTTATAAGTGGATTTTCTAATATATTTGCTTTTGGCGGATTGATATATTTATATTTGATACGACCTAATTTAAAGAATAATGTTAATTACAAAAAGGTAGGAATTATTTCAATCTCTTTGTCAGGATTGTTTTTACTTCTTAGTGTGGCATCATTGCTTTTCCTTTTTCCTTTTTTAATAAATGGAGTTAATACACTTTCTGTATATATGAGTACTAGAGTTATTGAGTTTGGTACATTTTTTGAGAGAACTGATGCTTTGTTTATATTTGTATGGCTTTTTGCTTTTATCTCATATTTATGTGTGATTATTGCATATATTTCAAAAATCAATAAAAAAAATTGTAATGTGAAGAATCCATCTATTTTTATTTACTTGACTGGATTGCTTATATTGGCGGTTTCTCTTATTCCAAGCAATACAAGTGTGATTCGATTTGCTGAAACTGTTTTATACAAGAATGCTGCGTTGTGCATAGTTTTTGGTTATAGTTTTATTATTCTCATTATTGGATATTTAAAAAAGAAAAAAGTTTCTCTTATAATTCGGAGAAAATATATCTTAAGGAGGAGTTGTGAAAGCTAGAAATATCTTAATTACATTGTTAATAATATTATTAATTTCTTTTGCTTTTTTTAATAGTTCGTCTGTAAATACTATTGATGACCTTGCTTATGTTGTAGCTATTGGGTTTGATGTTGGCGAGAATTATGCTCTTAAAGTTAGTTTCCAGATTAATATGCCTTCTGTTTCAAAATCTTCAAGTTCATCTAAGAGCGAATCTTCTTCAATAATAAATACTATTGATTGTAATAATTTTGATGCTGGAGTTAATCTTCTTAATAGTTATCTTAATAAAAATGTAAATATGTCGCATTGTAAATTGCTTGTTTTTTCTGAAGAATTAGCATATCTCGGAATTGACAATTATATTTATAGTTTGAAAAATAATATTGAAGTTAGACCTACATGTAATATTTTAATTTCTAAATGTAGTGCACGATATTTTATGGATAATTCTGCCCCAATACTATCACAGATTTCTTCTAAATATTATGGATTAGAAGTTTCTTCTGAAAAAAATACTGGATATACTGAGGTAATTACTCTTAAAGATTTCTTTACTTCTATATCTGATACTTTTAAAAATCCATCTGCTATATTAGGTAGTATTAATGGGCTTAATTCTGATAATGTTGGAAGTAATAATTCTGACCTTGATGATGCAAATTATACTGCTAAAGAATCTGATGACAACACTCAGAAAAATATTGAAAATTTGGGTCTTGCAGTATTTGATAAAGGTAAATTAGTTGGTGAATTAAGTGGCTTAGAAGTTATGTCTCATTTAATGATTTGCGATAGGTTTAAGAGTTCCATAGTTAATATTCCTAGTCCTTTTAATGATCAGGAATACATTGCTCTATATATACAAAATTGCAAAACTAAGAAAACTGTTGAAATTGTTAATGGCTCGCCATTTATTTCATGTAATTTAAATATTAATGTGCGAGTTCTTAGTTCTACTACTGATGCAAATTATATGAACCCTGATAATATTAAGCTTATTGAGGATTACGCTAATTCATATTTCAAGGCTCATATTAGAGATTATTTATATAAATCTTCTGTTGAATTAAAGTCTGATATTTGTGGCTTTGGCAAATTGGCTGTTGGTAAATTTGCCACTTGGGATGATTGGGTTAATTATGATTGGTTACACAATTATGAAAATTCATTTTTTACTGTTAATGTTAATACCCATCTACGTTCTAGCTATTTGGTCATGGGCACTGAAAATTAATTATTTTATTGTTTTTAGTGCCTCTTTTGTATCATCATCTTTGTTAAATAAGGAATAAATTACCATTATTATTAATACTATTAGGAATATTACACCATACATTATTATTGCATGTTTCCAAGATCCATTCATTATGCTTGCCCCTGCAAGTGTTGAAGATATTACTGATGGTATTCTTGCAAGCGTTGATATTACTAGAAATCTTGACATCTTTATTGGCAGTAATCCTGCTATATATGTTAATAAATCTTTGGGTGTTCCTGGTATAAAAAATAATAATGCCATTATTCTTTCTATTTTCTTTGGATTTTTGAATAAGTTACTGTTTTCAATTTTCTTTACTGTTTCTTCTTTGCAAAATTCATATACGAATTTGCTTCCAAGTTTTCTTACTATTACAAATATCGCAGCCTCACTAATCATTGTCATTAGAAGTATAAATATTGTACCTCCAATTCCACCATAGCACATTCCAGCAAGTATTTCGATTGGTTCTCCTGGTAATACTGCTAGGAATATTTGTGCTAACTCAAGTCCTGCTATCATTAGAAAACCCATAGCTCCAGATTTTTGTATTTTCTCTTTAAAAGCCAGTTGTCCTTCATTTGTTGATAAATCCTTCATTACAGGAAACAAGTAAATTGTTGCTCCAATAAGTATTGCTATAACAATTATGGATACTATTATTTTAAAAATTAGTATTTTCTTATTTTTCTTTTTTTGCTCCATATTTTTTTCCTTCTTTTTTTGATGCTATTTTAAAATCTATTTTTCTTGTTTCTTTATCAGCTGCAACTACTTCTATTCTTACTTTATCTCCTAGTTTGTATATTTTTCCAGAGTGCTTTCCTACTAATTCTTTTCTTCCTTCATCATAAATATAGTAGTCATCATCTAGGCTCTCAAATCTTATTAATCCTTCTACTGTATTTGACAATTCTACAAACATTCCAAAGTTGGTTACGCTTGATATTATTCCTTCATATTGCTTTCCTACTCTTTCTTGCATGAACTCAGCTTTTTTCATGGCTTCGCTTTCTCTTTCAGCTTTTGTTGCTATTTGCTCGCATTCTGATGATCTTTCTGCATATTTTATTGCACGAGTTTCAAATTTTTCTTTGAAATGGTCTGTTACATTATAGTCTTCTTCTAAATAAATGCTTATTATTCTATGGATAAATAAATCTGGATATCTTCTAATTGGCGATGTGAAGTGACAGTAATATTTACTTGCAATTCCAAAATGTCCACGATTTTCTGCTTCATATCTTGCTACTTTAAGTGTTCTTAATAATAAATTGGCAATAACTCTTTCTTGCTCTGTTCCCTTTATTTCTTCTAGAATTTGCTCAAATGCTTTTGGTTTTACATCATCTTTTTTACCTTTTATCTTATATCCGAAATTATATAGATATTTATTAAGTTCGGTTATTTTTTCTTCTGATGGTTTATCATGTACTCTGTATATAAAAGGTGCATTTAGCCAAAAAAATCTTTCTGCAATCGTTTCATTAGCTGTAAGCATAAATTGCTCTATTATGTCATTTGCAATTGTTGTTTCATAGGCTTGTATATCAATTGGTTTTCCTGTTTTATCAAGTGTTATCTTGCTCTCTGGTATGTCTAGTGATAAATATCCTGCTTTTTTACGTCTTTCTTTTAATATTTCTGCTAATGTATACATTCGTATGAAGTGGTTCGCATATTTTTCATATTTCTTTACCTCATCTATACTTGTATATAATACTTTATCTTTATGACTTTTAGGTGACTTCTCGTTTTCTTTATTGTAATATTTTATTATATCTGATACATTGTGATAATTCATTCTTTCAGTTACATTTATTACACTTTTATGTATATCACTATCTATTACATTTCCATCTTTATCTATTGTCATAAATACTGAAATAGCATATCTATCTTCTCCATGATTTAAACTACATGCTCCATTTGACAATTCTTTTGGTAACATAGGAATTACTCTATCTAGCATGTATACACTGGTTCCTCTTGTTATTGCTTCTTTGTCTAGTTCACTTCCGCTTTTTACATAATGGCTTACATCTGCAATGTGTACTCCTAAAGTATATGTTCCATCACCATTTTCATCAACACATATTGCATCATCTAAGTCTTTAGCATCTTCACCATCAACTGTAAATATTTCTTTATCTCTTAGGTCAAGTCTACCATCTATTTTTACTGGTTCTTTAGATACTTCTTTTGCTTCTTTTATTACTGATTTAGGGAATTCATAAGGAAGTTTAAATTGCCTTATGATTGATAGCATATCAACTCCTGTTTCATCTCCAAATCCTAATACTTCTCGTATCTTGCCTTCTGCTTTTTTCTTTTTATCTGGATATTTTGTTATTTCTACTACTACTTTTTGATCTGTTTTTGCATTTTTCCAATTTGATTTTGATATAAATATATCTCCATTTATCTTTTTGTCATCTGGTATCACAAATCCAAAATTTCTGCTTTTCTTAAATGTTCCAACTATTTGTGTTGTATTTCTTTGCATTATTTTTGTTATTTGTCCTTCTTCGTGACTCCCATGCTTTTTATCTAATATTCGTACTTTTACTATATCTCCATCCATTGCTTTTTTTGAGTTTTCTTTTGATATAAATATATCTTCTTCTCTTCCTTCTACTCTTACAAATCCGAATCCTCGTGTATTCGATAAATATGTTCCTTCTAATATTTCCATTTTTTCACCTCCTATAGCTAAAAAAGAGTGTATATAGCATTCTATATACACTCTTAAATCTCTTATAATGCAAATACAATTCCAGTAACTACGCTAAGAACAGCAAATACAACACCTATTATTATTGTATTTTTCTGAACTTTTCCTGTTCTAGTTCTGCTCTTATTTTTTTCAAAATACTTATTTCCTCTTGGACCTTCATACGTATCTTCTGCTGAGTTACTATTATCCTTTGACTGAAATGTTGTTATAAAAATCAATGCTACACATACTATGATATATACTACTAATAATATATTTTTTGCTATTTCCATTTTGCACTCTCCTAAATATCATTTAAATTAACATTTTATAGTTTATCATATTTATAACAAAAAATCAAGCCTTTGCTTTACTTTTGATAGTATAATTTTTCTATTTCTCATCATATATGTAATATTCTTATATAATTTTTCCTCCTTAAAAATTCTAAATGGAGAGTATTTTCGTACCTCAGTACCTTAATCCCTCTCCCTTAATGTACGATTTTTCCGTTGCCTAGTCAACTTTGTAGAGCTATACTCTACCTTGAAATTTAGGATTTCCAGTCGCCTAACCGACTTTGAAAGGCTATACCTTTCCACGTTCTTTAGGTTATTATAGCAGTCGTACCTGCCTTGCAATTAAATTGCAACTACCATTATTATATTTATTTTACACTATTTTATTACTATTGTTAAGAAATGTCAAGAAATTTTATTCATCTATATTCTCATAGCTTGAACACATTGATTCATCGCATTCTCCACTATGGCATCCTTCTTTTGGGCAAACTTCAATTTCTTTTAAGTCGCATTCTTTTCCTTCACAATTGTGCTTACAACTGCATACTGAACATGCTATTTTTTGATTTGATTTCATTATTTTATTCCTCCTGAAAAAAATTAGCAGAGATGCTTAAGTACAAACTTAATCACTGCTAATTTTATTATGCGACATTTTATGAAATTTATCCTTTATATATAGAATAATGTTTGATGTATTTTTTCCATATCAACTCTTGAAGCAAATATACAAGCTACATATATTGCATTTAATATCAAAAGATATTTTATTAAATATCTTGTATTTTTTTCTTTTTTATAATTTACGCAAAATATATGATATGTTACAACTTCTGCTATTAATAATATTATTAATGGAATTATATAAAAGTAATGGTATCCACATTTGCATCTTTGAGCTATTAATATTTGAGTTATTATAAAATGCATTAAAACATTGATTTCAATAATTTTTTCTATATTTTTTGACTTTTCTTCTTTTGATGTTATGTATTTAAAAATATACATTAAAAGCATTACTACTGACATTATTCCGCAAAATAAAAGTATTTTCATAATTATTCCTGAATATGTATTATATAATATCACATTTAATGCTAATGCAATTATGTATACTATATCTATTGGAGTTATTATTTTATTCTTTTCTTTAATTTTTTTCACTTTTTATTATTTTCTCCTTTTTTATTTTTGATTATACATATTTTACATTTTTGTTTTTTTCTAGTCAATAGTTTTTAACCAAGTTTTAACTATGTTTCGTTTTATTTTTTGTAGCCTTTTTTCACTAAATTAACTTTTTTAAAATTACACTGATCTGTGTTTGAATTTAATTTTTTTGAATTAATTTAATATATAAAGTTTCTTTATATTATCATCTTTTTATTACCATGTCAATACATTTTTTACCAGTTCTTATCGACATTTTTCTACTTTTTTTGACAAAAAATATATGCTCCCTTTCGGAAAATGTTATTTTCCTACTAACAAGCATATATTAAATCGTATTTATAGTTACGCTAATACAATATTTAATTATTCCAAGTTTATTATGACACTTATTAAGCGTATCTACAGGACAACGGTTTGTTTCTATATTATCTCTTATACAATCTATAATTGCATAACCACAGTTTATAGAATCTACGGGGCCGAGACGATTGTTGTTGTTATTGCTGTCACCGTTCGAGTTGAACAAGTTATTGCCGTTCAAGTTACTGTTGTTGACATTGCGAAGACCGAAATTCGCATTCGAGTTGTTTGAATTGCAGTTGACATAGCGCGACGCAAGCCAGAAAACTCGATATCGAAAAAATAACAGATGCTCACACACCCACAACCATGCCCTAAGGTTTCTTGGTAATTGATTTCTTCCATCCCACTAGATATTTAACTATATCATCTAATGCTTCACCAAGCTTTAAGTATCTTTTTGAATTTATAATTTGTTTATCATAGCACATATTTATTAAAAAATCGACTACTTTGGCTTTTGCCACACTACTTTCTATTAAATCAATTTTTTTTTCAATATTATCAGTAGTATTTGCCTTATATGAAAGATACAATAAATCATAACTTTCATTACGTATTCTATTCTTTAATTCAATATCTTTTTTAGGAAAGTTATCTAAATTTTGATCAATGTATGTTAATAATTTGCGAATATAATTTAGCACTTTAAACTTTTCATTTTCCATTTATAACACTCTCCACTTTGCTTAATATTTCAGCAAAATTTACGTCTTTTACATGTTCATCAAAATATTCATTTATTTTTTCTATTCTTTGAACACTTTGAGCATAAGTTTTTGCTTTTTCATACATATTGCTATAATTGTTTAAATTTCCAAATTCATTTTTTTCATTTTCTGAATAATTATCCCTTCTTTCCAAAACCATATAATTTATTTTTTTATTATCAAGTCTTGATTCTACCTTTTTGATAGATTGTGAGGGAAATCCTGAGGAGATTGTT
>HF993628.1 GCA_000433915.1 Clostridium sp. CAG:793 | reverse complement strand
CAGCAACAAGAACATATACATTAAAAATTAGATACCCTAAAGTCGGAGAATATGTAAAATATAATCCCAATACTCCAAGTTATTCATATAGTCTATCTACTAATCACTCAGGACATACAATCCGACAGCGTATTAGTAGCTCATATGACCCTGTTGCATGGAGGGTTATGGAAGTGGATTCAACTGGAAGAATAACAAAAATATTTGGAGTACCGACATCTAATAGACGATATAAGGTATACTTTGGTGGATCTGTAGGTTACAATAATGGTGTCTATCTGTTGAATGATATATGTAAGGAAAGATATAGTAATTCATCATTTAATGCTATTGCAAGAAGTATAAACGAAAATGATATTATAAGCCAAATGACAGAAGAAGGACTTCAGAGTCTTATTAATTCTACTGAAAACTATGGAACTACTACGGTATGTGCTACTCATCTTTATCCGAAAATATATTCGCAAGAACAATATTCAGGAGTAAATATAAGTGGAATTAGTGATGGAACTCAAATTATAACTTCTAATGCTGATTTGAATGCAAGAGAAAAAATGAATCCTAATGGTAAAAAAGCAAGTGATAGTATATACTCTTATCCAACTACAGAGAAATACAATTCAAATGCTACATCACTAACAATAGTCGATACCATTTTATATGGAGAAAATGGATTGTTAAGTTCATATTTTAAAGATCCTAATTTTTATGATATTGTTTGTGGGACAGGAACAAATTATTGGATAGCTTCTCGTTATACTAAAGCTATTGATAAAACAGCCAATTTTGGAATATTGGGTATGAATGAAAATATACAAGCAGGAGCATTTTTCTATTATTCAACTGGAAATACTTTCTTTTCAGCTTATCATCTTGCACCAGTAATTGATATAACCAATGGAATTCATGCATCTGGTGGACAAGGAACAGCTACTAGTCCATATACATTAGAAGCTGAATAAGTAAAATAAATATGTTAATCCTTACGGTTCAATTTATGGAACTACTTTTAAATTGATAAAATATAAGAAGTATCCAATACTATACGCTAAAGAACAATGTTCTGGAATAGATGTATCAAATATAACAAATGGAACTCAAATAATAAGTGGATCAATTAATACATATGCACTCAATCAAATGAATCCTAATTAAAAAACATAAAATGATGCAATTTACACATCAGCAATTACAGTAGATACCTATAAAGAATCTTCTAATTCTTTAGCTTGTACTCAAACATTTTATGGAGGAATAGGTGTTGAAGATTATGAAAATTCAAAATTTTTTGAAAAAGTGTTAGAAAATAATATATCATTTTTTATTGCCTCACGTAGTATGGATATTAATTGCTTAGACTTATTTTCTACTTTTGGAATTTATTTTGCATATGAAGACGGAAATCTTGGAGCTTATGCATTATTTCAATCGAGCGGTTATGGTCATAGTATAGCAAATCATATGGCACCAGTAGTTTCTTCCGGTGATAACATTATTATAAAAAGTGGAGATGATGCAATAAATAATCCATATACAATCGGAAAATAACATGCTATTGTATATAAGAATAAAAAATCCGCATGCATATCTTTATAGCTTGCGGATTTTTTATAAATTCTTATTCTATTTCATATGGGCTGCTGACTGTTCCACTTCCACTTTTTACTTTAAAACCAGCGTCAATAGACACTACTGATGCATAAAAATTGCTATAATTATTAGTATTACCATATGAGCCTAATAAACCATATCCATCTAGACAACCTCTACGTACACGGCAAAATCCCCAATATGCACCTATATTATTAGGATCTCCACATATAACATAACGTGAAGCTAACCAAAATGAATTATCATTTTCAAATATTAGTTTATATAAATTCGGATCATAATAATTAGAGGCAACTTGACTTGTTCCGTAAAATGTTTGTGTACATGTAATACTAGTAACTGAAGCTCCTAATGCCTTAGATGGACTTGGAAGTGTTGTGTAGATATTGTCACTCCTTGTTTTTCCATTTGGATTCATTTTTCCTTGAGCAGTTTTATTTACATTTCCAGTTATAACTTGAGTTCCATTTGATATGTCACTTACTCCAACTCCTGAGTACCTTTCTGAAGCATATTCTGCTGGATATTTTGTATAACTTCCTGTATATTTTATTGTAGTACCATATTGTACATTTCCTTCCAGTTTATATGCATTTCTTTTAGCGATTCCAGTCGCATTCATCCTTTCTTCTATATCTTCTATTTTTAAACTTCTTGCTGTTGCACCTAACTTTGCGTTACTATATCTATTTTTACATATATCATTTAATAAATATGCTCCGTTATTATATCCTGTTGGTCCTCCCCAGCCAATTTTTTTCAAACTTATTCCAAATAATTTAGTTACATTTC
>HF993627.1 GCA_000433915.1 Clostridium sp. CAG:793 | reverse complement strand
GAACGTACACGGTTGTTCTAACCACGAAAGATAATGTTGGCAATTCAAGCAGTAGAACGTATACAATATATATTGCAAGATTAAAAATAGGAGACTACGTAAAATATACACCAGATACACCAAACACTGGATATAATTTAACAACAACAAAGAGTGGATATAGTAGTGCACAAACAATAGACAAAATGTATGATCCATCAGGATGGAGAATCATGGAATTGGATGAGCTAGGAAATATAACAAAATTATTTGGTAATGCAGGAGACAAGCCAAGTGTAGTGTGGTTCCAAGGAACAACAGGATATGCTAATGGAGTATATCTATTAAATGATATATGCAAAACTAGATATAGTAATGCAAGCTTAGGAGCAACAGCAAAAAGTTTAAGCATAGAAAATATAGAAGCTGAGATGAGTGAAGCTGGAATAGCTGCAAGAAATTCATATAAATCAGGGGAAACTCAATATGGAACAACAAGAAAATATACATTATATACACAATATCCTGCAGTATATACACAAGAAAAATATTCAGGAGTTGGCATAAGTGATATTGCAGATGGAACGCAAATTGTGACAGGAAATGTAAATAATAATGCACTGTCTAAAATGAATCCAAATGGAAAAAATAGAAGTGATGTGATTTATGATACTTTGCCAAGTATACCATCAACAGCAGGACCAGCAGTTTCAAGTTTAACATGTACACAAACACATTATTATTTTAGTAATCCTTCAAGCATATACTATAAGAACGAAAATTTCTATAATATGCTATTTAAAAATGGAAGAGATTATTGGATTGCTTCACGTTATGTTGATTGTAACTCAGGATGGACCGATGCATATTTCGGATTTTTCTGGATAAAGCCTAATTATTTATCGCAAAATCTTTTATTCCGCTCAAACGGTATTATAGACTATGGAAATCATTGCCTTGCACCAGTAGTTTCCTTTGATTCTAAAATCACTGTAAATTCTGGGAATGGCACAATAAATAATCCATATACAATAAAAAAATAATTCTTTTATTGTATATAAAAAATCCGCATGCTATAAACAAGCTTTGCGGATTTTTTTAAATTAATGATGTATATTCTTATATATATGATTAATTCAACTTCAATAATCGCATTACCTAGTTGTCAATATAAATTTGCCCAATTTCAAAGATATATTTTGCCAATCATCAACAGTTGAGAAATTGAATGCTATATAAGTAACGCTTTGAGTTGCAGTAAATTCAACACCATTATATTGTTCACTACCTGCTGTTTTTGCAAAATAACTATTCTCTACAATTTTATTTTCATCATTAAATCCATCACTCACATTTTTAAGTATTTGCATCATAATTCCTGAATATAGTCCTGTTGTATATGTTGAAAGATTTTGATATGCACATCTAAAATAATATCTTTGACCTGGAATTGTTTTTAAGGGAATATAAATTATTTCATATCCATTAATTCCACAAAAGCTTATAGTATTCATTCCATCACTTGGATTATATGACCTATTGAATGTATTAGGATTTTTGAAAGACCACCAATCTAGATTATTCTTTTCAGTTTGAAAATCATTTGAATGTATAATTGAATAATTTCCTGCTGTATCTTCAACATATATCCATAATTTCCAGTATCCCAAAAAATCTGCTGATACACCTTCTGAATATGAATTATTTATAAATTTCCATCCTCCAGCACCTGTGAAGTCTGATAATTGTGTTAAAACAGGAAAAGTATCTTTTTCCAAAGATTGCATCCATCTGCCATATTGAATATTGTTTCCACTCAATTCATCATTAATATGAATTAATGTTTTTACATCTTGTCCCAGTGCTATTGAAGTACATCCATTTGTTTCAAAAGATACTGATGGCGGTGTCTTATCAATTTTCAATACATACGTTCTGCTGCTTGAATTAC
>HF993626.1:759-26408 GCA_000433915.1 Clostridium sp. CAG:793 | reverse complement strand
ATACTTGTGCAATCCACATTATATAATGTTCCTTTTTCATTGGATGTTCTACTTCTCCGACACTTACTACTATTTCATCTTCTACTTTTTTATATATTGGTATATGTTTCTCCGTTGCTGCATCTGTAGTATTAGCTTTCATTTCTTCCATTTTTCTACCACAACAAGTTATATGTTGTACATCTCCATCAATTATTTCTATTATATTGTCACATATTGGACATTTTAAAAATTTTGCATTTTCTTTCATTTAAAATTCCTCCTTTTATTAATATTATACTTATTTAAATTGAAATTTATTTTCTCAGATTTATTCCTGTGTTACTTTTTATCATAACATAAAATTTTATTATAATTATTTATATAATTTATCCTTTCATTTTTGATTTTAATATACCATTTACAAATGTCATTGCAACATTTTCCATTCCACTCCTAGATTCTGCTTTCCATATATATATCTTTGTATCTCCATATTCTGTAACAGCATCTCCTTTTCCCCCTATTATAGAAACAACTTGACTATATGACATTTCTAGTTTAATTTGGTTATACTCTTCCAATGATATATATGGACTATTATACTTTGGCTGATTGGATGCTTTATTATTATATTCTTTTGTCCATACATACACATTGAAATAATCATTTTTCTTCACTCTTCCGAGTTATACCCGCTTGTTTTTCTATTACTTCAATTTTACTTCCAAGACTTGAAATTCTTAGCTTATTGCCAATTCCAAGTTTATCCATAGTTTCCTGTGCTTCTTGTACTGTCATTCCAACCAAATTTGGAATAGTCGCAGTCATTGACTTATTCCAAATTATAACCACACTAACTATTACAATAGCGGCCACAATAATTTGCCATTTTTTTATTTTTATCTTTTTTACATTAATTTTCTTTGTATTTTTTTCGCTATCATCTGTTAATATCTTTTGTTTCTCAATTTCAAATTCTTTTTCATCTATTGCACCATTGTCTTTTAACTTCTGTAGTCTATCTATATCATCATATTTGGTATTAATGTTATTTTCTACGTTTTCTTTTTTCTTATTATCCAATCCGCACACTATAATTAGTCCAATTATTCCTAGACAATATCCCCAAGCATAACCCGTTGTAACATCTTTATTTAATCCAACATATCTACATATGTACGCAAATAATATTATATATATCAAGCTTATTACCAAAATTAACGAAATAGTATTATATATATGAATAGCTGGATATGAATCTTCATATAGTACTACCATTTCTATAAATTTAATTGCAAACAATATAATAGTAATTATCGTTATAGTAGTATTAGTCTTCGTAAATATTTTTTTATTCTCCATTTTATTTTCTCCTTATTTAAATTATTACTCCAAATCTTATGTATTTTATAACTTCTAATATTAAAGGCACTAATGCTATAATTGATATACAATTTATAATATTAGTTGCTTTCACTATTTTTTTATTTTCTTCTTTACCTTTTCTAATAGCATAAAAAGACATTGCACATAAAATTAAATTTATAATAATATCAACACTAACTATTCCTAAATTACAATAATCCATAATTAAAAATATTGCACAATATATACTTAGGGTTAATCCTAGTATATCAAACCTAAATTTATTATCATTTTGATTTACTTGATCATTTGATTTTTCCAATATTTTTTTCTTTTCCGCTTCATACTCACTAGCTGTTATAGTTCCCTGTTCTTTTAACTTTAATATTTTTTCTAATTCTACATATTTATTCTCCATATTCAATTATCACCTTCTACAACTATTTTTTTCAAAAGTCTACTCCATCAAGTATTGTTATAATCACAAATAACACACCAAAACAATTCATACTCATGTTACTGTATCAATATTAACACCATCTATCATTTGTATCCCCCTTTTTCCTATATTATCAATTTCAATATTATCACAACAAAATATTATTGTCTACTGTTTTTATCAGTTATATTTTGTGGTACTTTTATATAAAATATCTTATATATTTTTTTAAAGAGATATATTATATCACAACTTAATGTATTAAATATATTAAAGTGTACACCTAATCAATTATTCATAGAAAACAACAACACACAACAATAATTTTATACTATTGTTGTGTGTAACTTTATATTTCACTATATATCTCTAATTGCGATTTATTTGGACTGAATATGGTTTTGGAATAAGCCCATGTATTTCTCTTATTTTCATACATTATTTGTAATATTTGAAAACACGACTTCAATTTTATCTGAATATTTGTATATACTATATTTTTACTATCATTTTTTATTTATTGTACCTATAATTAAAAAATAAGACCTTCATTTTTCTGAAAGATAAAACTAATCTTGTGTACTTAATAATTTTTTGCCTCTTATATCATATCTAGTAACTTTATAAAACGCAAATACATTGCATAAATATTTGATATAATTACTTATAGTCTTATCAGTAATATCCACATTGTTATTGTTAAGTACATTTGTTATATTATTTGATGATGTAAGGTTTGATATATTATCCATTAAATAATTATTTAGAACATCTATATTTCTTATTTTATATTTTTGATTTATATCTCTGACTATTAAAGTATTATAAACATCTGAGATATAATCGTATTTTTCTTTTTGTGTTTTATACAAATATGAGCCAGACATTCCACCTTCTTTAACGTAATTATCAAAAGCTTCTTGAATATCGTTATATTGATAATATTCTAAATATTCTTTAAAGGAAAATGGATATACATCAATACAAAATGTTCTTCCTGTAAATAATGTTGCTAAGTCACTACTCATTAAAAATGCATTGGAGCCGGTAATATAAATATCATATTTTTCTAAAGCATGTAAACCATTTATAGCTTTTTCTTTTCAGATATATATTTTTTCAAAGTTTCTAATGATTTTGATTTTCCGCTACGTCTAATCCCAGTTAACACTTTAATATCTGGAGTTCCTATAACACTAATTAATCTTTCCAAATAATCATTTCCTTTTATAAGTTTCATACAATCACCTCTATAATTATTACATAGTTCTATTCCGAAAAAATCAATTATTTTTAATAATTCGTAATATAATTACGAACATATTTTTTTGATTTATACAACAAATAGTAATTCTTTTACATAAATTACTCTCTTCTGTCTTCTTATATCAAAAAAAACAAACCTTACATTCTCAATTAAAAAACGTAAAAGTTTGTTTTTCGTTTGCTTGGTTGCCCGTTACATATCAAAAATAAACTATGCAACCTTTATTCCAGTATCTCTAACTTCTTTTACAAATGGATTTGAAACTTTTCTATAATCCTCTGCTGTTATTGGATGTGGTTCAATTCTTGTATCTATCTTCCAAGTTAAGCCAATTAATTTTGCTCCATCCTCAATAATATCATTAAAGTCACTTGAAATTATAGCTATATCTATATCACTATCTTCGTTTTCAGTACCTTTTGCATATGAGCCAAATAGTATAATAGCATCTATTTTATAATACTTACTTATCTTCTCTATATATTGTTGTATAGATTTCATTATTTCACTATTAACATATTTTTTAGCCATACATATACCTCCTCTATATTTTTTACTTGTTTGGCAGTATATTCATCTGTACATTTTTGATAAAAGCTTTCTTTATAATCATCATATCTTGCACTTATATTAAATTGCGTAATTATTTGTAATCTCTCAAGTTGTTCATCTGTTAATTCTAAATCACATTTTTCTGCAAGAGCTAATAGATTATGAGATTTTATTGTATATGGGTTTTCTTTGTTATTCTTTGCATATAAACCTTTTAATAATTTTTCTATTACAAGGTGGCCTAAAAATAAGCTCCATGTATTTCTCTTATTTTCATACATTATTTTCATTGTTTCATAGTCTCTATCTGCACTATTTAACCAATATTCCATTAAATTTATATTATCCACTTATACCATCCTTTCAAAGTCAATAATATTATAATATCAAACTTCATTTTTTCATACATTATTTGTAATATTTGAAAACACGATCTCAATTTTATCTGAATATTTGTATATACTATATTTTTACTATCATTTTTTATTTTTTACAATATTATTATATCATTAAAAATCAAAAAATACTATCACTTTAGGAAAATTTAATCATATATAATTTATAACATTTTTTATTTATTGTTCCTATAATTAAAAAATAAGACCTTCATTTTATTGAAAGTCTTAATATTAATGGTTGGGCTAGCTAGATTCGAACTAGCGCATGTTAGAGTCAAAGTCTAATGCCTTACCGCTTGGCTATAGCCCAATATATAATGGGGTGGAATATGGGATTCGAACCCATGGTCTCCAGTGCCACAAACTGGCGCGTTAACCAGCTACGCCAAATCCACCATGTGTTCCGTTACTACAGAAACACTAATATTTTACCCCATTTTTTTAATCTTGTCAACCTTATTTGTGAAAATATTCACTTTTATTAAAAATTATTTTTTCTAGTTATTTTTAATCCTCTTTAGCCCATACAACTAACCTTGCTTGTACATCGTTTGTGCAAGTAGTTAAAGATATTTCTCTCTTTCCAGCAGTATCTCTTGTTGCATAATCAAATTCACTTGAACCAGTAGTATATTTATTGTAAATTGTATATTTTACTCTGTTTCCAGATTCATCAGTTATATAGATAAGATCTCCGTTATTTACATTTTTTAAATTAGAGAAAAATGTTCCATTTCTATAATTATGACCTGCAATAACAGTATTTCCAACTTGATTTAATCCTGGTCCATACATTACTCCAACAGATACTTCCATTGATGGCTTTGAGGCAACATTTAATACTGGATAACTTAATTTTATAGATGGTATCTCTATCTTTCCAACTACAGTATAACCTTTATAAGTTTGTTTAGCAATCTTTCCATCAGATGATATTGTATTAGTTGTTGTTTCAACATCATTAACATCAATATTTAAAGACACATTTGATTCAACAATGTCATTTGATGTATTATTAGTAGCTGTATTATTTCTTGATGCTATTCTATTATCAAATTCCTGAAGTGCTTCATTAGCTCCATTATTGATATAATATTTACGATATACATCATATCCCCAAAAGCCTAATATTACAAATATTGCAATAACTACAATTATTAAAATTACTGTTAAAGCTTTATTATATTTTTTATCTAACATTTATTTATTCTCCTTTATATCCTAATTATAGTACATAAATCTTAATTGCCATTTTACTCTAATATTGCTTTTATTCTTCTTACTCCACTTGAGCAAGCTTCTTCTTTTACTATCTTGAAATGTCCTAATTCTCCCGTGTGTTGTACATGAGGTCCTCCACAAAGTTCTTTTGATACATTTCCTATTGTGTATACTGTTACTTCTTCTGGATATTTTTCAATGAACATACATTCAGCACCTGATTTTATTGCATCTTCTTTATTCATTGTTTCTACTGTTACTTTTAAGTCCTCTTTTATCCATTCATTAACTAAATCTTCTGCTTTTTTCTTTTCTTCATCAGTTAGTTTGTGATCACAGCTAAAGTCGAATCTCATTCTTTCTGGTGTAATATTTGAGCCTCTTTGATGACTATCCTTTCCTATTACTTGTTTTAATGCTGCATTTAACAAGTGTGTTGCAGTATGATATTTTATCTCTTGCTCTCCTGTTCCAGCTAGTCCACCTTTAAACTTTTGCTCACTTCCAAGTCTTGATTTGTTTTGATGTACTTTAAATAATTGATCAACTTCATCCATGTTAACTTTTAGTCCGTTTTCAACAGCCAAATCTTTTGTAACTTCTGGTGGGAATCCATAAGTTTCATATAGTTTAAATATGCTTTCACTATCTATTGTGTCTTTTCCTTCTGCTTTTATTCTTGCAATAGCTTTATTGAACTCTTTTTCACCATGAGCCAATGTTTTTATGAATTTATCTTTTTCTTGAATAATAACTTCTTTTATTTCTTCTTTCTTACTTACAAGCTCTGGATACATATCTTTTAATATTTCTACATCTAAATCAATTAATCCAGACAATTCGTTTAGATCTATCTCTAATTTATTTAAATGTCTTGTCATTCTACGAATTAATCTTCTTAAAATATATCCTCTATCAATATTGCTTGGTCTTCCTCCATCTGCAATAACCATCATACTTGCTCTCAAATGCTCTGCTACAATTCTTCTGCTTGCAATATCATCTTTCTTAGCAAGTTCTGATAACTTGTCCATTATTGGACTAAATATCTCTGTGTCAAAAGGTGTTTCCTTTCCTTGTAATAGCATTGCCATTCTTTCTAATCCAAGACCAGTATCAACATTTCTTTGTGTTAATTTTGAGTATTTTCCATCTTTCTTTAAATACTCCATGAAAACGTTATTCCATATTTCCACATATTTTCCACAATCGCATGATGGTTGACAATCTGGACCACAAGCTGGCTTTCCTGTATCATAAAACATTTCTGTATCTGGTCCGCAAGGTCCTTCTTCTCCTGCAATCCACCAGTTATCATCTTTTCCATAGAAATATATTCTTTCTTCTGGGATTCCTGCTTTTTTCCAGCATTCTGCTGTAACATTATCTCTTGGACAGTCTTCATCTCCTGCAAAGCATGTTACCGATAACTTTTCATTTGGGATTCCCAACTCTTTTGTTAAAAATTCATAGCTCATTGCTATAGATTCTTCCTTAAAATAATCTCCCAATGACCAGTTTCCTAACATTTCAAAATAAGTTAAATGTCTATTATCTCCTACTTCATCAATATCATTTGTACGTAAACATTTTTGGTAATCAGTAAGTCTAGTTCCTTCTGGATGTTTTGCTCCTAGTAAATAAGGTACTAATGGTTGCATTCCAGCTGTTGTAAATAATACAGATGGATCATTTTCTGGTATTAATGGAGCACTTGGTATTACTTTATGTCCATGTCTTTCAAAAAAGTTTAAATATTTATTTCTTATTTCTATTGCTTTCATTTTGCCAACCTCTCATTTATTCATTATCTTTTTTATTATATCACATTTTTCTTAATTGTGTAAATAATTTTACTGTATTATGTTAAATAAATTATACTACATATAAAATTATTGCTATTAGTTGTAGTAAAGTACCAATTACAACACATAAGTGAAACATTGAATGCATGTATTTTACTTTCTTCCCAATTCCATACAATATAGTTCCTAATGTATATATTATTCCTCCAAGCAGAATTAATATAAATCCTGTCATTCCAAGCGATTTAATTACTAAATCTATTCTAAATATTATACACCATCCCATTGCTATATAACATATCATTGAAAATACTCTAAATTGCTTTAAATCTATTGCATTTAAAACGATTCCTAATATTGCAAAAATCCATACAATCGCAAGCATTGTCCATGCAGCGACTTGGTCAACTTTCATTATTGAACTTAGTAGTATTGGAGTATATGTTCCTGCAATAAGTACATATATCGTGCAATGATCCAAGATTTGCATCACTTTTTTTGCTTTTCTTGTAGGTTTTAATCCATGATATATACTCGACATTGTGTATAAAAATATCATAGATATTCCATAAATAATGCTTCCTACAATAGCATAACTATTTTGATGGATTGCAGAAAATATTATACACAATACCATTCCAATAAGTCCTATTGCACCTCCAACTATATGAGAAACCATATTAAAAATTTCTTCACCTTTTGTGTATGTTGGAAGTTCTCTATCTTTTAGTTTTGTTCTATGCATTTAGTTCTCCTCTATTTTTCAATAATTCCGAATAACTCCATATTTTCTTGTTTTTCTATCATTACTGGCAATATTTCATTTTCAAGATTATCTTCATTTTTTACTTTTACAATTAAATAATTTGCTGTATGTCCTTTGAAATAGCCTTGTTCATCTTTTTCTTCAAATAATACATTTATCACTTTTCCAATATATTGCTTATTATATTCAGTTTCATTTTTATTTGATAATTTTATTAACTTCTGGCTTCTTTCTTCTTTGATATTACCATCTATTTGATCTGGCATTTTTTCAGCCACAGTACCTTTCTTAGGTGAATATTTAAATACATGCATTTTATAAAATTTTATTTTTTCCAAAAATTTTTCTGTTTTTGCAAATTCTTCATCATTCTCTCCTGGAAATCCTACAATAATATCTGTAGTAATCATTACATCACTAAAATATTTTCTTAATAAATCAACCGAATTTTCAAATTCTTCTGTCGTATATCTTCTATTCATCCTTTTTAAAGTGCTATTACATCCACTTTGTAATGATAAGTGAAAATGTGGACATACTTTTTTTAATTTTGATAATCTATAAGTAAACTCTTCATTTATTAATTTAGGCTCTAATGACCCCAATCTTATTCTCTCTATTTCATCTATATTATTCAATTGTTCTAGCAATTCTATTAATCTAAAACCACCTGTATGTAAATCATCTTTTGGATCAAATCGAGTATAATCACCATTATAATTATATTCTTTTCTAAGTTTTGATACTTTTTCTTGATTAAAATCTTTACCATACGAAGCTAGATGTATACCTGTAATTACAACTTCTTTTATACCTTCTTTACTAACTTCTTTTATTTCCTTTATGATATTTTCTGGATTTCTGCTTCTTACTTTTCCTCTTGCGTACGGAATTATGCAATAGGTACAAAATCTGTCACATCCATCTTGTATCTTTATTACCGCTCTATTTAATTCTGTATATGTTGTACTTCCAAATTCCTGATATTCATTTTGGTGCATTACATCTGATACTTGTGAATCACTCGTTTTGTCATTCATATATTTTTCTACTAATTCCACAATCTGATTTTTTTCATTTATGCCAAGTATCAAATTCACCTCTGGAATTTGTTTTATTATATCATCTTTAGCTACTTGTGCATAACAGCCACATGCTACAATTACAGCATTCGGATTATTTTCCTTTGCTCTTCTTAGCATCTGTCTTGATTTTCTTTCCGCAATGTTAGTAACACTACAAGTATTTACAACATATATATCTGCTTTTTCTCCATCTTCAGCAAGATCATATCCTTTTTCAATAAATTTCTGTTCCATTGCATTTGTCTCGTACTGATTTGTCTTGCATCCTAAACTTATAAAATGTATTTTCATCGTTTTTTCTTTCCTATTTTATTATGTAAGTAGGTATATTATACTCCTTTAAGATATATTTTTCAAGGTGCTTGTAAAATTATGTAAAGTATGTTATAATAATTTTAATCGGTTACAAATTAATTGCCATTTCTTATAACAGCGGCAGAAAGGACATTATATATGAACAATTCAAGAATCCATGCTATTACGGTAGGCAATAGTCTTATCAAGGCTCAAGTAATCACTGACATTCAATCAGCATTTTGCATTACACATGGTGGCCGGTTTCACGCCGACGATCTATTTGCAGCAGCAATAATGCTTCTTGTTTTCAGTTTCACAGAGCCAGAAAACGAAACCTTTAAAGTTGCACGAGCTCTCACTACTGATGATATCTCTAACGCAAATGGAGTTACATTTGACATCGGTGGAGGCGAATTTGACCATCATCAAAAAGGAGGAAACGGTTATCATTCAAATGGAGTACCATACGCAGCATTTGGTCTAATATTTAGGCGATTTGGCAAAGATGTTATTTCAAAAGTCGTAAATTCTACTGATACCAACATCATTAATCCAATCTTTGATCGACTTGAAAACAGTATTGTTTCCACAGTTGACGCCTGTGATAATGGCGAATCTGGTGTTGACTCTCGTAAGTATCATATTGTAAGCATGTCTGAATATATTTCCGCAAGATACATGTCCTGCGAAATTACCAGGCACAACCTAACCAACGATGACTACAATGAACAGTTTCTATTTGCTCTTGAGGAAGTGACAACCTATTTAGTTATTACGATCAAGAAAGAGTTTCACTTAATTCAAGGTGATCAGAAAGTCGTAAAATTGTTAAACGATTCTGATGATAACATCTTGGTATTAGATGATGACTTGCCTTATCGGAACGCTCTCATTAATCATCCCAAAGGCTCAAGCATTCAGCTGGTCATAAAACCCAGCATTAGAGGAGGTTTCCAACTTTGTAGCATACCCAAAATAGGAGTTAAAACTCCTAACGACTCGTTCAAGGTCGCATTCCCACAGGAATGGAGTGGTGAAAGCGGGCATAAACTTCAAGAACTGACCCATTGCGGAAGTGCAATCTTCTGTAGCAACGATCGCAGATTCCTTGTTTGTGAAACGAAAGAAGGTGCTTTAGAGCTGGCACGCAACCTGCTGCAACAGCAAAATTCAAACACAGCATAATGTCCACCCTGGCTAACTCTTGTTAGTCAGGGGACTTTTTATTTGTTATAACATTTTTTCAATATTTAATATCCTATTATATTTTGCAACTCTCTCACTTCTACAAGGTGCACCCATCTTTATTTGTCCAGCATTAACTCCAATAGCAAGATCTGCTATAAATGTATCTTCTGTTTCTCCTGACCTATGTGATATTATTGTTTTGTAGCCATTTTTCTTAGCAAGTTTAATTGTTTCAAGAGTTTCTGTAACTGTTCCTATCTGATTAGGTTTGATTAAGATGCTATTAGCAACTTTATTTTTTATTCCTTTTTCAAGTCTCTTTCTATTAGTAACAAACAAGTCATCTCCTACTAAATCTACCTTATTTCCTACCTTTTTAGTTAACTCAGCCCATTCCTTCCAATCGTTTTCACTCAATCCATCTTCAATAGACATTATGGGATATCTCTCTATAAGCTCAATTATAAACTCAATCATTTCTTCTTTTTCTTTATATTCATCTGTTTTCCACATATAATAGCCATTTTTATTTATCTTCTTTGCTTCTTCCCTCATTTCTGTGCTAGCCATATCTAGTGCAATCATAAAGTCCTTGTCAGTAGCATATCCTGCATTTGATATTGCTTCAAGAATAAGTTCTATTGCTTGTTCATCATTGTGTAAATTAGGTGCAAATCCACCTTCATCTCCTACACCATTTGACATACCTTTTTGCTTAATTAATTTTTTTAATGAATGATAAACTTCTGTACACATTTTCATACATTCTTGGAAGTCACTAGCTCCTACTGGTACAATCATAAACTCTTGTATATTTACATTATTATCAGAATGTTTGCCTCCATTTAGTATATTCATCATAGGTAATGGAATAGTATTTCCACTTATTCCCCCAATATATTGATATGGTTCTAGTCCAAGGCTTAATGCTGCTACCTTACACGCAGCAATAGATACAGCAAGTATCGAATTTGCTCCAAGCTTTGCCTTATTTACAGTTCCATCTAGTTTTATCATTTTCTCATCAATTTCTCTTTGATTATATACATTCATACCGATCAAAGATTTCTTAATTTTAGTATTAATATTCTGAACAGCCTTATCTACTCCCATTCCATTATATGCTTGAAAATCAGCATCTCTTAATTCTACTGCTTCAAAACTTCCAGTAGACGCTCCAGATGGACACATTGCTACCTCCGAAACTCCATTCTCAAGTATCACTTTAGCTTGTACAGTTGGATTTCCTCTTGAGTCAAATACACACATTCCTTCAACATCTTTAATTTTTAGTTCTTTCATATAATCCCTCCTCGAACTATTTTAGAAAGATTATATCCTCATTAATCATTTTTATACCTTGTACTACCATTTACTTACTTGTACATTTAGTCTTCCACTTCTTGTTTCTCCAAGTATTTTATCTATTTTAAATCTACCTTTTCCTCTTATTGTAATTATAGAATCTTCAGATATTGTAAGTGAGTTTCTAAGTTCTAATTTAAAATTTACTAATACTCTTTCTTGTTTTATTATATCATTTGCCTCATTTCTTGAGCATCTAGCTAACTCTCCAACAATACAATCTAATCTTGTTGAAGGTACATTTATTTTTATTATCTCTTTTTCCTTTTCTATATAATGTATTTGTTCTAATCCTATCTCTTCTATTTGAGCCTTTTGGAATCTTGTTAATAATCGTAAATTGTTTAGTATAAATTTACTTATTTCCTTTGATATAACAATATCAGCTCCATCATTATTAACTATTATATCTCCTATCTTTTCTCTTTTTAGTCCAAGTTTCATAAGAGCTCCCAAGTAGTTTCTATGCTCGTACATTCCTCTATTTTCTTTAGGCAAAACAATATGTATACACGACATTTGCTGTTTATATATATCCATATATTCGTCATAAGATTGTCCAATGTAATCTGGAAATATAAATAGTTCCTTTCTTTCCGATTCGTTAAATCCACCCCAAAATTGATAATTTTCTATCCTTCTTTTATTTAAAATTTCTTTTGCTTTTTCTTGTTGCACCATGTCTAAAAAATCTGTATTTTCATATCTGTTTTTAGCTTGGGCTGATTTTATTTTATCAACAATTTTGGCTACAAATATCTTTTCATCGTCTTTCTGTTGTTTTGTTAGTTCATTTAATTTGTCCATATTCTTCTCCCTTTTTTCCTGCTATTATTCCAGCATATAAAACTATAGCAATATTTACTCCTATAAACATTCCTGTAAAAAAAGTTATATATAAAATATTAATTACCTCCTTTTCAATTATTATTTCATGTTTTATTTCATTATATGCTTTTTCTTTCTTGTTTCGTTATATAAAAAGGTAATCAATTTAATAAAAAACGAGAAAGAATCTGTATACTTGTAACGTATACATCTCTTCCTCCCAACAGTTTTAAATAAGTTTTATTCCTATTCTGAAATAATTATACATCTTTTGGTATTATATGTCAATACTTTTTTCTTTAATATATAATTTACATCTGCAAATCTTTTTTTGCACAAATTCGTCACATGGGCATAATGTTGTTTCATCAACATTTACACGGCATGGGCAATGTCCTTGTCTTTTATATATTCCCTGAATAATCTTTTCTGCATACTCTTTATCAGGGTTTATTATATATCCTTTCATTTCTTCTCCTTTTTATTCAAATTTTGGTCTATCCTTTTTCTTATATAATACATTGCTTATCATTTCGCTCATTTCCTCTTTTTTATGAAATCCTCCAAATCGTTGAAGATATTCTCCATTTTTAAAAGTTAATACAGTTGGAACAAATTCTATATCATATTTCATTGCCAAATCTCTTGTTTTATCTACATCTATTGATACTATTTCTATATCATCTCTCATTTCGTCCAAAGCTTCTAATTCTGGTCTCAACATTTGGCATGGCATGCACCATGTTGCAAAGAAATCAACTAATACAACTTTTGGATTTTTTAGAACTTCTTGTTCAAAATCTTTTTCTTCTATCTCTCTTATCATAAATTTTCCTCCAATCACTTATAGTATGTCCTTTCTGAATTATTATATCATACACATAGAAAATTTAAAATGAAATTTATAAAAATGCTTGTAAATAATTCTCAAATATGCTATATTAGTAAGGTACATATTGGGGTATCGCCAAGCGGTAAGGCATCGGACTCTGACTCCGACATTCCTAAGTTCGAATCTTAGTACCCCAGCCAATAGTTGAAAGGATAAGAAGTTAATCTTATCCTTTTTTAATTTGTAGCAGACCAATCTATCTCTGCTACCTTGTCATCTTTTATTACAAAAGTTAATTCTGCAATTTTATCATTGGCTGACGCTGTACTGTTAGTGTATGGCGGATTCATATATCCATATCTAATCTCATATGAAGAATCTGCAAATTTTGTTGTCTTATATCCATAAAATACTGGTTCTGTTGTTTGAATTGAATCCAAGTTTTTGTTATTGAAAGTCCCATATAAATATGTTCCGATAACAGATCCCTCTTGATTTAGTGCAAATGTAGACAAATTTTCATTTGCAAAACTATTTATAACAGTATCTACTGAATCCCCAATTTTTATCCCTTTAAAACTATATAAATCTGATGAAGATTGGAGACTAACAAGTGAGTTTTCAACAAAGCTTAATAATAAATTTCCTTTATATGAAAATAATTCATATGAAACATTATTATCAGTAAAAGTTTCTCTATATTCTGGTTCTCCTAAAATTTTTATAACAGATTGTTCAGTACTTCCATAATGAATAGAATCTGCTTTCAAATCAGCAGTATTAAAATATGATACATCTGACATTTGACTTGGAACATAATAATTTTTATAATAAAATTTATATCCAACAAATATAACAGCAACAATAACTGCAATTACAACAATCCATAAAATGATTTTTTTCATAATATCCTCCATATAATATATAACATAAAAGAATTTAATTATCAACATAAATAAAAAACAAAAATAGAACCTAAATATTAGGTTCCATTTTGTGTATTACGTATTGTGTATTACCTGTGTATTACTTGTGTATTACGACTACATTTTTCTTAACTTTGTTAGCCTTTTCTAAGCGCTTAATGTATTGAAAATACTGAATTTAAGCACTTTCAACTATTTCATAGCCTCTTCAACAGCAACAGCTATTGAAACAGTAGCACCAACCATTGGATTGTTTCCCATGCCTATTAATCCCATCATTTCTACATGTGCAGGAACTGATGAACTTCCAGCAAATTGTGCATCTGAGTGCATTCTTCCCATTGTATCTGTCATACCATAAGAAGCTGGTCCAGCTGCCATGTTATCTGGGTGTAATGTTCTTCCTGTTCCACCACCAGATGCAACAGAGAAATATTTCTTTCCTTTTTCCCAGCATTCTTTCTTATATGTACCAGCTACTGGATGTTGGAATCTTGTTGGGTTTGTTGAATTTCCTGTTATAGAAACATCAACGTCCTCATGATGCATTATAGCAACACCTTCTCTAACATCATCAGCGCCATAGCATCTTACTTGTGCTCTTTCACCTTTTGAATATGGTATTTCTTCTACTATAGTTAATTTTCCTGTATAGTAGTCAAATTGTGTTTTTACATATGTAAATCCGTTAAATCTTGAAATTATTTGTGCTGCATCTTTTCCAAGACCATTTAATATAACTTTTAATGGCTCTTTTCTTACTTTATTAGCTGATTTTGCAATTCCGATAGCACCTTCTGCTGCTGCAAAGCTTTCATGTCCAGCTAAAAATGCAAAGCATTTAGTTTCTTCTGATAATAGCATTGATGCTAAGTTTCCATGTCCTAAACCAACTTTTCTATCATCTGCAACAGAACCTGGTATACAGAATGATTGAAGTCCTTCTCCTATTGCTTTTGCTGCATCTGCTGCTTTTGTGCATCCTTTCTTTATAGCAATTGCTGCTCCAACTGTGTATGCCCAGCATGCATTATCAAAGCATATTGGTTGGATTGCTCTTACCATCTCAACTGGATCAAATCCCTTATCTTGACAAATTTTTCTTGCTTCTTCTAAATCTTTGATTCCGTATTTTTCTAATACAGGCATTATTTGATTTATTCTTCTTTCATATCCTTCAAATGTTACTGCCATTTTCAATATTCTCCTTTTCTATTATTAACATTCTTATCTAAATTTATATATTAGTCTTTTCTTGGATCAATGTATTTTGCTGCATCCTTATATCTTCCATAAGTTCCTGTTGCCTTTTCTATTGCGTCTTTAGGATCCATTCCGCCTTTTATGAAATCCATCATTTTTCCAAAGTTAAGTGCCTTATATCCAATTATTTGATTGTCTTCGTCTAAGGCTTGTTCAACAATATATCCCTCTGTAACCTCAAGGTATCTTGGTCCTTTTAGGGCTGTTGAATAAATTGTACCAATTTGAGATCTATGACCTTTTCCTAAATCTTCAAGTCCAGCTCCAATTGTTAATCCACCTTCTGAAAATGCTGATTGGCTTCTTCCATATACGATTTGTAAGAATAATTCTCTCATAGCTGTATTTATTGCATCACAAACTAAATCTGTATTTAATGCTTCTAATATTGTTTTTCCTGTTAAAATTTCTCCAGCCATTGCTGCTGATTGTGTCATTCCTGAACATCCGATTGTTTCAACTAAAGCTTCTTGTATAACACCATCTTTTATGTTTAATGTTAGTTTGCAAGCTCCTTGTTGTGGTGCGCACCAACCGATTCCATGTGTTAGTCCTGATATATCTTTTATTTCTTTAGCCTTTACCCACTTTCCTTCTTCTGGAATTGGTGCTGGGCCATGGTTAACACCTTTTTTTACTACACACATATCTTCTACTTCTTTTGAATAATTCATTTTTGAATCTCCCTTCTTTGTTATTTTTCTTTCTATTTTGTAGCTTTTGTATGTTTTATATTAAATACTGCTTTGCAATATTCGTTTAACATTTTAATATTTGATTTCTTACTATTTTCACTTCTTCTAAATGCTTTGCGTCTTCAATAAAAATAGTTGGTCTTATATTCGTTTCTTCTCTATAGTGAGTTACTAATTCTTGCTCTTTCTTATTTAAACTTTCTAATGGAGTATGTAAATATTTATAACACCAGATTATTCTTCTTTGTTCATCTGTATAGATTGATTTATGTAAGTCATTATAATGATATTCTAAAGTAAAAAGATTTTTATCAATTATAAGAGTAATATTAGTCCATCTTCCTTTAGTTAATAATTTTAATCTTTTTATTTTTGTATAAATTTTAGCAATCTCTTCATCATAAACCTTTTCATCAATTCCAAATCTGCTTGCTATTTCATAACAATTTATTGGTTTTGATTTTATAAATCTTTTGGGGAAATAGTAAAAATACATCTCCCCTTTTCTATCTTCTAATACTGATGCATATAAACATATTGAATCCCATTTTTCTGGTATTAGTTTTATTAATGAAGTTTGTAAGTCTTTATATATATATCTTACTTCATCCTGCAACTTTTAATTTCCTCACTATTTTAATTTATTCACGTACAAGTAAACTTTCTCCAGTCATTTCAGCTGGTTTCTCTAATCCCATCATATCAAGCATTGTTGGAGCTAAATCTGCTAATTTTCCATTCTTTAATTTTACATCATCCATTCCATATAAAATTAATGGAACAGGATTTGTTGTATGAGATGTAAATGGTTCTCCAGTTTTATAATCTATCATTTGCTCTGAATTACCATGATCTGCTGTTATTAAAGCTTTTCCATTGTGTTTTGAAAGTGCATCTACAATTTTTCCAACACATTCATCAACAGCCTCTATGGCCTTTTCTGCTGCTTCTTGATTTCCTGTATGTCCTACCATATCTGGATTAGCAAAATTTAATATAATGCTATCATATTTTTCTGAGTTAATTGCTTCTACAACTTTTTCTGTTACTTCATAAGCACTCATTTCTGGCTTCATGTCATAAGTTTCTACCTTAGGTGATGGAATTAAAATTCTGTCTTCTCCTTCATATTGCTTTTCTTCTCCACCATTAAAGAAAAATGTAACATGAGCATATTTTTCAGTTTCGGCAATTCTTAATTGCTTCATTCCTAATTTACTAATATATTCACCAAATGTATTTGTTAATTTTTCAGGCTTAAATGCTACCTTTACATTAGGCATTGTAGCATCATATTCAGTCATACAAACAAAGTTCAAGTTCATTTTCTTTATTTCAAATTCATTAAATTCTGGATCTACTAAAGCTCTTGTTATTTGTCTTGCTCTATCAGGTCTAAAATTAAAGAATATAACTGAATCTCCATCATCTATTGTAGCAACTGGCTTATCTCCATTGTATATAACTGTTGGAACAACAAATTCATCAAATACTTCTTTTTGATAAGAACTTTCTATTGCTTGTGTTGGAGAGGTAGCTTTTTCTCCTTTTCCAAATACCATAGCATCATAGCACTTTTGTACTCTTTGCCATCTCTTATCTCTATCCATAGCGTAGAATCTACCTGATATTGAGGCAATCTTTCCTACACCTTTTTCTTTCATTTTTTCTTCTAATTTTTGAATATATCCTTCTCCTGATGCTGGTAATGTATCTCTTCCATCCATAAAGCAATGAACAAATACATCATCTAATCCTCTTCTCTTTGCTAGTTCTAATAATCCATATAAATGTCTTTGATGACTATGAACTCCACCATCAGATACAAGTCCAATAATATGCAATTTAGTATTATTTTTCTTGCAATTTTCTATTGCTTCTACAAATTCTGGTATGCTGAAAAAATCTCCATCTTCTATTGATTTAGTTATTCTTGTTAGCTCTTGATATACAATTCTTCCTGCACCTATATTAGTATGTCCAACCTCTGAATTTCCCATTTGTCCATCTGGTAATCCTACTGCTTTACCACTAGCATAAACTTCTGCTGTTGGACATGTCATCATAAGTTTGTCTATATTAGGTTTCTTGGCTCCTGCTACTGCATTTCCTTCTTTTTTAGGATTTTTGCCAAAGCCATCTAATATCATTAGCATTGTAAGTTGTTTACTCATTTTCTACCATCCTTCTTTTCTGTTTAAACTTATTTATCAAAGTTTACAATTTTGCCAAAGGTCTCAGCTTTAATGCTTGCGCCTCCAACTAATCCCCCATCTATATCAGACATTGAAAATAGTTCTTTCGCATTTTCTGGTTTTACACTTCCGCCATATAGAATTGTAACATCATCAGTATTAAATAGTTCTTTTATTTTATTTCTTATAGCTTTAATACTGTTGTTTGCATCTTCAGCAGTTGCTGTTTTTCCAGTTCCAATTGCCCAGATAGGTTCATACGCTATTATTGTATTACTTAAATCGTCTAATGTCAAGCCCTCTAAGGCTTTTGCTACCTGAGATGTAATTATTTCCTCCGTATTTCCTGCTTCTTTTTGCTCTAAGCTTTCACCAACACAAACTATTGGTTTTAATCCATGTTCTAATGCTGATTTTACTTTTAAATTTACTGTTTCATCAGTTTCATTAAAGTATTGTCTTCTTTCTGAGTGTCCAATTATTACATATTCTACATTTATACATTTTAACATATCTGGAGAAATCTCTCCTGTGTATGCTCCACTTTCCTTCCAGTGCATATTCTGTGCTCCTACATGTATATTAGTTTCCTGCACAGCCAAAAGAGTATAAAATAAATCTGTAAAAGGCACACATATTATAACTTCGTTTTTCGTATCTTTAACAATTGGAGCTAAATTATTTACAAATTCTAAGGCTTCTCCTGGTAATACATTCATTTTCCAGTTTCCCGCAATTACTTTTCTTCTCATATCTTTTCCTTATTATATATATTTAGATTTTAAGGAATTAATCTATAAACCTTTTTTACATGAAAATTGGGCTGAAAAAAATTTTTTCAACCTGCAATTTTCAAATTAAATTTATTGTTTATCTGGTATACATTCAATTCCAGGAAGTTTCTTTCCTTCAATAAATTCTAGTGAAGCTCCTCCACCTGTTGAAATATGAGTCATTTTATCAGCTAATCCTGCCTTTGTAACTGCTGCTGCTGAATCTCCACCACCAATTATTGTTGTGCAATCATCTAAATTTGCTAAACAATTAGCTATAGCATTTGTTCCAATTGCAAATTGGTCAAATTCAAATAATCCAACTGGTCCATTCCATAATACGGTCTTAGCACTTTGTAATTCGTTTTCATAAATTTTTATTGTTTCAGGGCCAATATCAAATCCTTCCCATCCGTCTGGAATTTCTGTATATTTAGCAACCATGCTTTCTGTATCTGGTTTAAATTCTTTACCTAATTTATTGTCAACTGGTAATAGCATTTTTACACCTTTATTTTTTGCTTTTTCCATTAAACTTCTTGCTAAATCTAATTTATCTAATTCACAAATTGAGTTTCCTACATTATATCCTTGTGCTTTAAAGAATGTATATGCCATTCCTCCACCAATTAATAATGTATCTACTTTATCTAGTAAACTATCTATTACTCCAATTTTATCAGATACTTTCTTTCCACCCAAAATAGCTACAAATGGTCTCTTAGGATTGTTAAGTGCATCTCCTAAAACCTTTAGTTCTTTTTCAATTAAGAATCCACATGCAGAAGGTAAAAATGCTGCTACTCCTGCTGTTGAAGAATGAGCTCTATGACATGTACCAAAAGCATCATTTACATATAAATCTGCAAGTGACGCAAATTCTTTGCTCAAGCTTTCATCATTTTTTTCTTCTCTTGGATCAAATCTAACATTTTCAAGTAAAACTATTTCTCCATTTTGCATATTTTCAGTTAATTCATGTGCAGATGTTCCAGTAACATCTTTAGCTAATTTTACTTCTTTTCCCAATTCATTTGAAAGTTCTTTAGCAACTGGTGCAAGAGAAAATTCTGGTTTTACTTCTCCCTTTGGTCTTCCTAAATGTGAACATAATATAACTTTTGCATTATTATCTAATAAATATTTTATTGTTGGTAATGCAGCTACAATTCTTGTTTTATCTGTTATATTCAAGTTCTCATCTAGTGGAACATTAAAATCACATCTCAATAATACTTTCTTTCCATTTACGTCTAAATCTTTTACAGTAACTTTATTCATTTTTCCTCCTTACGCTTTGCGCTACCTATATTATATAAAAAGTGCATATCGCATAAAGCTCCTCACTTTATTAGATATGCACAATTATAAAAATTACATATTTCCATCTTTTCCTGCCATATAGCAAGCTAAGTCAACTAATTTATGAGCATATCCCCATTCGTTATCATACCAAGCAATCAATTTAACAAATGTGTCTGTTAACATTATTCCTGCTTTTGCATCAAATATTGATGTATGTGTATCACTAATGAAATCTGATGATACAACAGGATCTTCTGTATATTCAATAATTCCTTTCATAGAACCTTCTGCAGCTTCTTTTACTGTTTTGCAAATATCTTCATAAGTAGTTGGTGTTTCTAAATTACATGTTAAATCAACTACAGATACATCTATTGTTGGAACTCTCATTGACATTCCTGTCAATTTTCCATTTAATGATGGAATTACTTTTCCAACAGCTTTTGCTGCACCAGTTGATGATGGAATAATATTATATGCAGCTGCACGTCCACCTCTCCAATCTTTCTTTGAAGCACCATCAACAGTCTTTTGTGTTGCTGTTGTTGAGTGAACAGTTGTCATTAATCCTTCTTTAATTCCATATTTATCATTAATAACTTTAGCTAAAGGTGCTAAACAGTTTGTTGTACAAGATGCATTTGATACAATGTTCATTGATGAATCATAAGTTTCATTGTTAACTCCCATTACAAACATTGGAGCATCTTTTGAAGGAGCACTTATAACTACTTTTTTAGCTCCTGCATCTAAATGTGCTTGTGCTTTTTCCATTGTTGTGAATACTCCAGAGCACTCTAATACATAATCAACTCCGTCTTGTCCCCAAGGAACATTATGTGGATCCATTTCATTATATACTTTTATTTCTTTTCCATTTACAAATAATCTTCCATCTTCTCCATGGATATCTCCATTAAATCTTCCATGAATAGAATCAAATTTAGTCATGTATGCCATATAATCTGCCATTATAAATGGATCATTTATTGCTACTACCTCAACATCTCCTTTTTCTAATGCTGCTTGAAAAGCAAGCTTTCCGATTCTTCCAAATCCGTTGATTCCTATTTTAATTGACATAATTAAAATCCTCCTTATTATATACTGCCTATATCGGCATATTTATTGTATTACAAACATTTTCAGTTTTCAAGTATTATTTCCTATTTTTTTCTAATTAATACAAAACAATAAAAAAACAACCAAAAAGGTTACCCCTTTTGGCTGAATTTATTATAAGCTAACTTTAATTTCTGGCTCAACACCTTCTGTAACAAATTGAGCTTCTTGTTGTGGTCTTAGATGAAATCCATTATCAAAATATATTTCTTGATTCCAAAAATCATGTACCTCTTTGAATACTTTCTTTTGGTATGGAGTTAATTCTAAAACTATATCTTGAAATAAGAAGTTTTTAAAATTTGTCCAAGGGCTTAATTTGGCTGGAACTTTTGAGTATACTTTTGATTCATTTTCTTCCATAATTATTCCTCCTTTGTTTCTAATCCAGTAATTGTATAGTTCTACTATACTACATAAATTCTTATTTAGCAATAGTGTTTATTCATTTTTTGTATTACATTTTTGTTACAATTTATTTACATTATTAAAATTTTACACATTTCTAAAGTCAAACTCAGGAACATACTCTTCTTCATGTTTTCCTAAGTCTTGCATATAGCCATTTTCTAACTCCAAACTGTATAAATAATTTTCAACTGCCCTATATTCTCTTATAGTAATTTTTCTATTTAATAAATCATCTTCCTTTGCTTTATATGTCGGAAAATATTGAGCCATTACACTAACATAAACATCTTGTGGCATATTTTCTTTTATCCATTTTAGTATGTTCTTGGAGTTTTGAACATGATTAGGTAATATCAAATGCCTTATTATCACACCTTTTTTTATAATTCCATTTTCATCGAACTGAGCTGGTCCTACTTGATTATACATTTCTTTAATAGCTTTTGAAGCTATTTCTTTATAATGAGGTGCTTTAGAGTATTTTATTGCAATCTCATCTGAATAATACTTAAAATCAGGCAAATATACATCTATATATCCATTCAAATCTTTTATTGTCTGTACACTTTCGTATCCATTAGAATTATATATTACAGGTATATTAAGTCCTTTATTTCTTGCTATTTTTATTGCCTCTATTATCTGATACGCATACATTGTTGGTGTTACTAAATTTATGTTGTTTACTCCCCTTCTCTGTTGTTCAACAAATATCTCAGCAAGTCTATCAATTGTTATTTCTCTTCCTTTACCTAGCTGACTTATTTCATAGTTCTGACAAAACATACAGTTCAAATTACAATTACTAAAAAATATAGTTCCTGAACCATTTATTTTACTTATGCAAGGCTCTTCAAAATCATGAGTTGACACTAATGCAACCTTTACCTTATCATTACATTTACAATATCCTATTTTTCCATTAGCTCGGTCCACATTGCAATTTCTCGGACACACATTACATGCTTCTAATTTTTCTTTTATTATTTCTTTCATTCTATCTCCAACAAATTTTTTTCATTTTTATTTAATTATTATAGCACAATTTGTCCTTTTATGCTATAATATGTCGAAGTTAATACATTAGTCCTGCATATTGCAAGACTTTGAAAGGGATAATTATGAAATTAGAAAATAGTATTTTTGAAGAAACATATAGAACAAGTTTTTCTCAAACTGGAATCCATGAAACTTTAACTAATAAAAGTTTCCTATCAATGATGGAAAATCTAGCAGGCGCTCACTCTGGATATTGCCATTATTCTTTTGCTAATCTAGCACCAGAACATAAAACTTGGATTATACTTAATTGGAAACTTCAAGTTTTTAGGAGACCTTATGCTGATGAAATAGTCACATTAAAAACATGGGGACATTTTGCAAATAAAATATATGTTCTTAGAGATTTCAAAATGCTTGATAAAGATGGCAATTTACTTGCAATCGCATCATCAAAATGGTGTTTGTTTGATTTTTCTACGGGTAGAATTGCTAGGCTTCCAGATAATCTTGAAGAAATTTATCAAGGCTTTAATTCTGAATCTGTATTTAATTGCAATGATTTACCTAAGCTTAAAGCTCCAGAGTCTGAACCTATTGCATCTGATACTTACAAAATACGCAGATTTGACCTTGATTTAAATAAACATGTTCATAATTTAAATTATTTGAATATTGCTTATGAGCTTCTTCCTCTTGATGTCTATGATGGACCTGAACTTAATAATGTTGAAATTGTATATAAAAAAGAGATTAAGTATGGGGACACTATAAAATCATATTTGTACAAAGAAAATGATTCTTACATAATTGTTATTAAAAGTTTGGATGGAAGTATTGTTCATTCGATTGTAAAATTATATTAATAAAAAAAATCTTTAAGTCCATCGCATTAGATTTTATTTCTAAAGCTTCACTTAAAGATTTTTTGTTTTGCATTCCATTTATTTAAATTTATTTTTCAATTAATAATTTTTGTTTATCTCTTTTTTTAGTTTTACCTTTTATCCAATCTTTTCCGTCAACTATTCTTGCTACCAACATTGAAGATACTGTATCTCCAACAACATTTAACATTGTTGCTGGTGCATCTATTATTGTTGCTATCATTGTTAATATTGGAAGTGCTGCAACTGGATATCCCATCATTGTGATAATCAACATTTCTGATATTGTTCCACCACCAATTGGTACGCCTGTAATTAATAAATTTGCAAGCAATGCAACACCTAACACTTGAGCTACTGCTCCTGGTGTATTTATTTGCGTTCCAAATAAACATACTAAGAACATTATCTTAAACATAGATCCTATTATTGATCCATCTTTATGGAAACTTGATCCCATTGGAACTGTTGTTTCTGCAATGTCATCAGATACTCCGATTTTCTTTGAACTTTCTATGTTTACTGGTATTGATGCTGCACTAGAACATGTTCCTAATGATGTTAATGTTGGTGCTATAGCATTCTTCCAAAATCTTTTTATTCCTTCTTTTCCTCCAGCTATGAAAGCATACAAAGTATACATTACAAAATAGAAGATTATTGAAACAATTGTATATACTACAAATGTCTTTAAATATCCTACTGCGATTGATGCTCCAAAGCTTCCAATTAATGCTGCAAAATAGCAACCTAATCCAATAGGAGCATAATACATTATTATCTGTATAATCTTTTGCATAACTTCATTTGCTGATATTAAAAAGTCAACAAATGCCTTTGATTTTTCTCCAGCCATATTACAAGCAATTCCACAAAGTATCGAGAATATTAATAAAGCTATAATATTGTCTTTTGACAATAATTTTGAAAAATCATTTACAGTTAATAATTTTACTGTTCTTTCAGCTATTGTCATATCATCTGTCGACTCAGCTGCTTCTTCTTCTGAAGTTAATGATGCTTTTATTTTTTCTCCATCTTCTGGATTTACTAGTTTAACAAAATATGTACTAAAAAATCCAACCATAACTGCTATTAAAGATGTTACTACAAACACCCCTATAATAGTTACCATAATTTTTCCTATTCTTTTAGGACTTTGCATTTTAGCAATAGATGTTGTTACATTTAAAAATATAAGTGGTACAACAACTACTAATAATAGATTGACAAATACGTCTCCAAATGGTTGCAAAACAGTTGCTTTTTCTTGGAATATAATTCCCACAAGTGATCCAACGATAATAGCAACTAAAAGAATTATCGTTGATTTGTAATTTGATAAAAATTTTTTCATATTAATACTACCTCTTTTATTTAAAGTGGCAACTAGAATATAATTATATTCTTAGAATTTCTATTATATTATATAGTATGTTCCTAAAAATTGCAATATGCCTGCCCTATTTTAATTTTATTTTTAGGTCAGGTCAATTGAAACTTTTCATTGTTGATAGATTGTGAGGGAAATCCTGAGGAGATTGTTCCTTATTTTTTATGTACTTTATATTTGAAAAGATATAAAATTATACAGGCATCTTTTCCATATAATCTCGTTTATATTATCCAGTTAAATTTATATTCACCGACCATGAGACCTAAGGCCTCATTGGTCGGATCTTT
>HF993626.1:0-611 GCA_000433915.1 Clostridium sp. CAG:793 | reverse complement strand
CAAGATTGCTGATACCGTTCGAACTGAACAAGTAACGGCCGTTCAAGGAACTGTGGTTGACAATGCGAAGACCGAAATACGCATACGAGTCGTTTGAATAGCAGTTGACATAGCGCGACGCAAGCCAGAAATTTGCTCCTGTTCCAAATATCATATTATGGAAATTTGTATCATCAAAATATAAACTTGGACTGCTCATATCATAGTATGTTTGTGTACATGTTAAACTTGTTGCATCTGTTTTTTCAAAATCTGTTGTTGCTACTGTGTATACATCTTCACTTTGTGTTTTTCCACTTGGATTCATTTTTGATTGTGCCGTTGTATCCACGCTTCCTGTTATAACCTGTGTTCCATCTGCTACATCACTTACTTCTACTAAATTTCCTTGAGCATCTCTATGCACTCCTGCATATTTTTCTTGTTCATATATTGCTGGGTATTCTGCATAACTTTCTGGATATCTTCCTGTATATTTTCTTGTTGTTCCATATTGTGTTGTTCCTGATTTATATGTATTTCTTGCTTCTATTCCTTTTGAATTCATTCTTGATTCTATGTCTTCTATATTTAGGCTTCTTGCTGTTGCTCCTAAGCTTGCATTTCCATAT
>HF993625.1 GCA_000433915.1 Clostridium sp. CAG:793 | reverse complement strand
TTATATGGGAGATAACTAATAAATAAATAATAATTGCCTCGATAGCTCAGTTGGTAGAGCAAGGGACTGAAAATCCCTGTGTCACTGGTTCGATTCCAGTTCGAGGCACCAGAGAGAATGTCGTAGAAATGCTGAAAAGTCAACGTTTCTGCGATTTTTTGATGCACATTTAATGCAACAAAATATTGCTGATGTGATTATCTAAATTAGTTTATATAAAAACTTATTAAAAATAAAGAAATTCAAAAACTAAAAATAATATTCATAAATTACTTGAATAACAAATAAGAATTGTGATATTATGTATATAATGGAAATGAAAAATAGTTGAAACAAATTCAACTATTTAATTTTAGGAAGGAAAAAGAAAATGAATAAAGAAAAAGCTGTAACAATGATAGCATTAGTAGTAACAATGGTAGTAATGCTTATTTTAGCAGGAGTGTCTTTAAATCTAGCATTATCAGATAACGGAACAGTTGATGATGTAAAAGGAAAATTAAATTTACAAAAGGATATGTTGCAAAATCATTCAGAAATAATGAATAGCGTAATATCATCACAAGAAGAAGAATGGGGAATATCAGATTAATGTATAATTTTTTTGTATCAGAAAATCAAATAATAGAAAATAAAGTGTATATAGAAGGTCAAGATGCAATACACATAGGCACAGTATTAAGAATGAAACCAGAAGATAAGATCTATATATGTGAAAAAGAAAGCAAAAATAGATATTTATCAAAAATACTTGAAGTAAACAAAAACAAGGTAATAGCTGAAATAATAAGGCAAGAAGAAAGCACAGAGCTAAAAATAGATATAACAATATATCAAGGTTTGCCTAAATTCGACAAAATGGAACTAATTATTCAAAAATCAGTTGAATTAGGTGCAAATAAAATCGTGCCTGTAGACATGAAATATTGTGTAACAAAAATGAAAGATGAAGATAAGAAAATTGTAAGATGGAATACAATATCTGAAGCTGCTGCAAAACAAAGCAAAAGAACAATAATTCCTAAAGTAGAAAGAATAACCAACATAGACAATATATGCAAAGAAATAAGTAATTACGATACAGTATTAATTGCCTATGAAGATGAAAGCAAGCAAACAATAAAGGATATACTGAGAACAATAGAGCCACAAAAAGTTGCAATTATTATAGGACCAGAAGGCGGAATTGCAGAAGAGGAAGTAAAAAAATTAAAAGAAAACGGAGCAAAAGCGGTAAGTCTAGGCAAAAGAATACTAAGAACAGAAACAGCAGCTATGACAGCACTTAGCATGATGATATATGAATACGAAATGTAGGAGGTTCGAATGGAAGAGAAGATAGAAAAAGAAGAAAGCACAAAAAGTAATACAAAAAAACAATCAACTTCAAAAAAAGCTACGACATCTAAAACAACGACTAAAAAAGCAAAGAAAGAGACATCGAAAACTGCAAAGGATCAGAAGAAAACAACATCTTCAAAAAGTGAAAAAAAGGATGCAAAACAAGCTATTAAAGCTAAAAGTGAAAATGAAACTGAAAAGAAGGAAACAAAGGCAAAGCCCAAAACTACAACTACATCAAAGAAAAAAACAACAAAGAAAACATCAACAACTGCAGTGACTTCAGCAAAGAAACCAAAAACAGAAAGTAGTAAGACAAAAGAAACAAAAGAAAATAAAGAAAATAAAGAAACTAAAAAAACTACAACAAGAACAACTAAAAAAGCAGTTCCAAAAACAAATTTAAAAGTTGATGAAGATACAGAAATAGAAGAAAAAAATAAAAAAGAAGAAGAACAAGAAGAAAATATTGTAGCACAAATTGAAAATATAGAAAGCACTGAATTAAAAAATATAGATGATTATGATTTAAAAGAAGCTGAACTAGAAAAAATAAAAGAAGTAATAAAAACAAACAAAAAAGAAAAAAAGAACAGTGTAGAAAGGCAACAAAAATATAGAAATATATTAAAAAACTTATTAATAGGAATAACAGCCACAATATACATCTTACTATTATTATTAGGAAAAAGCAAAATACCTACAATAGAATATATTACAGATTTAAAAACATTTATTATAGCAGAACTAGTAATGTCAATTGCACTATTTGAATTTGCATTTAGAAAAGATAGAGGAGATGTTGCAATAAATGGAATAGAGATGGTTGGAATCGGAAGTATAACAATCTTAATACTAAACTTATTTAACACAGGAAGTCAAAAAATTAACTTAGTGATAGCAGGTGCAATAATATTAATAAATGTATATTATATAGTAAAATCAATAGTTATAGCACTAAAAAAGAGTAAATAGATTGACTTATGAAGAAAAAAGTAGTAAAATAAAAATTATAATTTAAGGAGGTTGTATGCAACTTATAAATATTGGATTTGGTAATATTATTTTAGCTGAAAGAATAATAGCGATAATAAGCCCAGACTCAGCTCCAGTAAAAAGAATGATACAAGAAAGCAAAGATAACGGAAAAATAATAGATGCTACATGTGGAAGAAAAACAAGAGCTGTTATAATAATGGATTCGGGGCATATAATATTATCAGCTGTTCAACCAGAAACAGTTGCAGGAAGACTAACTCAAGGAAATAATATATTAACAAGTAAGGAGAGTGATTAACTATGATGGTAAAACCTACTGTTGTAGAATTATTAAAAAAAACAGAAAATAGATATAGCTTAGTTATAGCTACAGCTAAAAGAGCAAGACAAATATCACAGGGAAGTAAGCCAATGACAGATAAAGATGATGTGTCACCAGTAACATTAGCAGCAGATGAAATTGACGAGGGAAAAATAAAAATATACAATCAAAAACAATGGGAAGAGATTCAAGAAGAAAAAGGTAAGAACGATACATCAGAAACAGAAGAACAACAATAAATAATTTAGAGGATTAAAATGAAAAAAAAGCATATAATTTCAATAGCTGGAGACTTGGCAAGTGGAAAAGGCACTACTTCTAAGATTTTAATGGAAAGGCTAAATTTCTCAATATACCGTAATGGAGAATATTTTAGAAAATTAGCTAAAGAAATGAATATGGATGTAACATCATTTAATAGATATGTAGAGAGACATCCAGAAATAGATAGACAAATAGAGAACAGTGCATCAGAGCATGCAAAGAACAATGACAATTTTGTAATTGATGCTCGACTAGGCTGGTATGCAGTTCCTGAATCATATAAAGTATATTTAAAAACAGACATTAATGTTGCTGCAGAGAGAGCATTTAATGATTCGGAAAGAAAAGATACAGAAAGCTTTGCTACAGTTGAAGAACAAAAAAAAGACATGATTTTAAGATATGAACTTGAAAATAAAAGATATTTTGAATTATATGGAGTTCACAAAGAAGATATGTCAAATTACGATTTAGTAATAGATACAACAGAATTAATGCCAGAACAGGTGGCAGATATGATAATCGAAGGCTATGAAAAATGGCTAAAAGAAGACTAAATAGGGGGAAACCGTCTATTTAGTCTTTTCTTCATATAAACCAATAAAAGGAAGGAGAAAAATATAAAATACAATATAAAAGAAATTAGAGAAAATGATCTAGAATATCCAGAACCATTGCATGAAATACACAATAGACCAAAGAAAATATATGCTGTGGGAAATATTGAGATACTAAGAAAAAGATGTGTTGCAATAGTTGGATGCAGAAAATGCTCTGTTTACAGTGCAAAAGCAACAGAAAAGATAGCATATAATCTAGCAAAGAATAATATTATAATAGTAAGTGGACTAGCGATAGGAGTAGATAGTTATGCTCATAAAGGAGCAATAAGAGCAAACGGAAGAACCATAGCAGTAGTGGCACATGGACTAGATATGATATATCCTCAAATAAATAGAGAATTAGCAATACAAATCGTAAAAACAGGAGGAGCAATCATTAGTGAATATCCAATAAAAACACCAATATCAAAAGAAAAATTTCCATTACGAAATAGAATAATAAGCGGAATATCAGAGGCAACGATTGTAACAGAGGCAAAAGAAAAAAGTGGCTCATTAATAACTGCTACATATGCAATAGAACAGGGACGAGATTTATATGCACTGCCAGGAAGCATATATAATGAAAATTCGTATGGAACAAATAAATTAATAAAAGAAGGAGCAATTCCAATAATCCAAGAAGACGATGTTGAAAGCATAATAAAAACATAGAAAAATACGAGTAAATAAGCAAAAACAAAGTTTAAAATAAAGGTTGTAATCTGTTCAATTTTGTAATATAATATATCTGTCGATTTACCTAGTAAGGAGGTACTAATGGAAAGAGATAAAAAAAATAAACGAAATAATAATGAGACTAAAGAAGTAAAGAAAAACGAAAAAATTATAAATAAGAAAAACAAAAAGAACAAGAAAAAACATCCAAAACTTAGATTAGCAATAAAAATTTTTGTTATTTTAATGCTAGTTCTTATTATTTCCGGAGTAGCAGCAGTAGTAGCAATATTCAAAACAGATAAGTGGGCTATAACAAAAGAGCAACTATTAGTTGAAGCAGGAGCTACTTTATATGACAAAGATGGAAATGAAATAACATCACTTACAGGTGATGAAATTAATAAAAAAGTAACACTTTCAGACATGGGAAAAGTGCCAGATGCTTTTGTTGCAATCGAAGATGAGAGATTTCGTCAACATAAGGGAATTGATGTAAAAAGAACACTACATGCAGTACTTAAATTCGTAACTAGTGGAGGAAAATCATCATTTGGAGGAAGTACAATAACACAACAACTTGTAAAAATAACAATGAAAGATGATGATAGATCTGGAATTGCCGGAGTTGAAAGAAAAATAAGAGAATGGTCAAGAGCTGTTCAAGTAGAAAAAATGCTATCAAAAGATCAGATATTAGAAAGATATTTGAATAGAATATTCTTAGGATCTGCATCAAATGGACTAGAAGTAAGAGGTGTTGAAGCAGCAGCAAACTACTATTTTAATAAACCAGCTAAAGACTTATCAATAGCTCAATCAGCATTTATTGCAGGAATAAACCATGCTCCAAATGCATACTATCCATTTAGTGAAACAAACGACAACTCAGAAAAAATAAAAACAAGAACATTAAATGTATTATCAAAAATGCATGAACTAAATAAAATATCAGATGAAGAATACAATGCAGCAGTAGAAGAAACAAAAAACGGATTACAATTTGAAAAAGGAAGTTCTTCAAATGGAAATAGTAGCTTATCATATCACGCAGCAGCAGCAATTAACCAAATTGCAAATGAATTATCAGATAAGGAAGATATAAGCTATTCAGAAGCAAGAGAAATGTTAATAAATAGTGGTTACAAAATTTATACTACAGTAGACAGTGACATGCAAAACAAACTAAAAGAAATATATGAAAATCCAAAATATATTGTAAAAGGATATGATAGAAATCACTATTCTAAAAAAGAAGATGGTCAATCAGCAATGGTAATCATTGACCATACCACAGGATATGTAGTAGCTGAAATGGGAGCTTTAGGAAAAAATCAAGATACATTAGGATTAAATAGAGCAAAATCAGCACGTCAAGGTGGATCATCATTTAAGCCATTAGTAACAGTTGCACCAGGACTTGAAAACAAAGTAATAACAGCAGCAACATTATTCTATGATAGTAAGACTTCATTTGGAAAATATAGTCCAGCAAATGATAGCAATAGTTATCATGGAATAATAAACATGAGAGATGTAATAAGATATTCTTCAAATGTTCCAGAAGTTAAGCTATTATCTTTAATGGGATTATCAGCATCACAAAAATTCTTATCATCAATAGGAATAGATGTTAACATAGATAATGCAGGATTAAGTATGGCACTTGGAACAATAAGTGTATCACCACTACAAATGGCGGCAGGATATGCAGCTATTGCCAATAAAGGTGTGTATATAACACCAACATTCTACACAAAAGTTGTAGACCAAAATGGAAACACAATAATTGAAACAACTCAAGAAAAGAAAAGAGTAATGTCAGAAGACAATGCATACATCGAAAGTACAATCTTAAGAGGACCAGTATCAGCAGGAGGAACAGCATCAAGATATTCAAGATACCTAGGAAATATGGATGTAGCAGGAAAAACAGGAACATCAGATGGTGGAGTAGATAGATGGTTCTGTGGATTTACACCATATTATACAGCAGCATGTTGGTATGGAGCAGATAATGGTTACAACTATGATGGAAAAGGAAATAGAATATCATTCTATCCATCAGTAGGAAACCCAGCAGCATATATATGGTTCCCTGCAATGAAAGCAATTCACACAGGATTAGATGCAAAAAGCTTTGAAAAACCAAGTACCATTGTAAATGTAACAATATGCAAAAAAACAGGAAAGAAAGCAACTGATAAATGTACAGAAACATACACAGAAATATTCTCTAAGGAAAACATTCCTTCAGAATGTGATGGACATCAGACCGTAACTATATGTAAAGAAAGTGGAAAAATTGCTACTGAATTTTGTACAGATACAGAAAACAAAACTTATGGTGTTGTAATAGATACAGAAAAGAAAGCTACATGGTCACCAAAACAAGAGGCAGAGCAACCACCAACCGAAACTTGTGACATTCATAAAGAAGCTGCAAAAATTGAAGTTCCTAATGTAGTTGGAAAAGATGAAGAAACAGCAAAAACATTATTGAAAAATGCAGGATTTAAAGTTAAAGTCTTAAAAGACAATGATAAAACAAAGAAAAAAGGAATAGTATTAAAACAGAATGCAACTACAGCATCAAAAGGGGCAGAGATAACAATTACTGTAAATCAATATGATGGTGGTAAAGAAGGACCTGATAAAAATGTTATAAACAATAATACTACTGTAAAAAATGATGTGGTTAAAAACAATGTAATAAAAAATAACGATACTGTAGTAAATGACAACACTGTAGCTGATGATAGAGATTAGAAAAGTCAATTATTATAAGGGGGCAAAATGCAAATAAATTTATATAATACATTAACACATAAAAAGGAAGAATTTATTCCAATAAAAAAGAACAATGTAAGTATATATAGCTGTGGACCAACGGTCTACAGCTATGCCCATATAGGCAATATGAGAACATATATTTTCATGGATACTCTAAGAAGAATGTTCAAATATAATGGATATACAATTAATCATGTAATGAATTTAACAGATGTAGGACATTTAACATCAGATGCTGATACAGGTGAAGATAAGATGGAAAAGGCAGCAAGAAAAGAAGGAAAAGATCCATATGAGATAGCTGAATTTTACACAAAAGCATTTATGAAAGACTTAAAAAGCTTAAATATTGATATGCCTGAAACGATTACAAAAGCAACAGATAATATTCTTCAAATGGAGCAAATGGTTGAAGAAATAATAAAGAATGGATATGGGTATGAAACAAGCAAAGGAATATATTTTGATGTATCAAAATTAGATAAATATCCAGTATTATCAAACAATGATGTATCAGGACAAGAAGCTGGGGCAAGAATAGAAATAGATCCAGAAAAAAGAAATCCTTATGACTTTGCATTATGGATAAAGGCTCCAGAAAATCATATAATGAAATGGGATAGTCCATGGGGAAAATCATATCCAGGGTGGCATATTGAATGTTCTGCCATGGGAAGAAGGTTTTTAGGAGAAAACTTTGATATACATACAGGTGGAGTAGATCATATACCTGTACATCATGAAAATGAGATAGCTCAGTGCAAAGGAGCATTTGGACATAATCCAGCACATTTCTGGATGCACTCTGAGTTTTTATTAGTAGATGGCGGAAAAATGTCAAAGTCATTAGGAAATGTATATACATTAACACAATTGCAAGAAAAAGGAATAGAACCACTTGCTTATAAATTATTCTGCTACTCATCACATTACAGAAATAAATTAAACTTTACATTTGAAGGAGCAATAGCAAGTCAAAAGGCACTTAATAGATTGCGTGAAGGATACCTAAAAGAACTAGACGGAAAAGATGACATATCTGATGATATAATAAAAAAATATGAAAATAGATTCCATGAAGCAATAAATGATGATTTAAATATGCCATCAGCAATAGGAATAGTATGGGAAATAATTAGAAGTGAGAAAAAATCAGCCAAATTTGCAAATATTTTATTGAAATTTGACGAAGTATTAGGGCTTGATTTAATAAATGCAAAGGAATATTTAGAGAAATCAAATGAAGTAGAAATTCCAGATGAAATAAGAGAATTAATACAAAAAAGAAGTCAAGCCAAATCTGAAAAAAACTGGGAAATGGCTGATAAAATAAGAGATGAAATACGCAAAAAGGGATATTTAATAAAAGACACAAAAAATGGAGTACAAATAGAAAAAATATAGGTTTATAGGTACATCCACTAAAAACTTAAATAATTAGTATAGGAAAAAGCAATGGAAAATGTAAAAGAAAAAATACCACTTTTTAAAAGATTCATTATGTGTATAAAAGACTTGGACAAGTATTACAAATTAATAGAAGAAAAATTCTCAAGAGCAATACTATATTTTATAACATTAGAAATAATATTTGCAGTAATAATAAGCACAATAATAACATATAAAGCAAATTCAATAATTGAGCAAGTAAGTAAGTACGCAAAAGACAAATTGCCAGATTTTGAAATAGAAAATGAATTAAAAATTGATGGCGATGAAAAGTATGTATTAGAAACAAATGGAACAAGTAATGAAACTAAAATAAAGTGCATATTTGATAGTACTTCTGAAAGCAAAGATAGCTATGAAGATGAAATAAGAACTTATGATGGAACAATAATATTGTGCTTAAAAGACAGTATCTATGCCCAATATGGAAGTATGCAATATGAACAAAAATATAGCGAAATACGAGGTCAATTAGGCTTAGACAAGATAGATAAAGATACAATTTCAGAATATATAACAAACAACAAAAAACAAATATTATTAAATATTTTTGGAATGCTTGCAATAGCAATGCTAATAGTGGTGCTAACAGGAGATATATTAGTAATCATATCATTAACAATAATGGTAATACTAATATGCAAAATATTTAAATTAAATTTAAGTTATGGACAATGTGTTAATATTGTAATATCAACATTTACGCTACCACATTTCTTAAGAACATTGTATACAATAGCATTATTACTAACAGGATTTACAATGGAGTATTTCCAAGTTATGTATATGATTATCGAATATATATACATCATAGCAGTGTTACTAATAATGAGATCAGATATGATAAAAAAGAAACAACTAATAAAAGCAACAATTCAAATACAAAATTTAGAAAAACAACAAATTAATGAAAACGAAGTTCCAGAGGATAATGAAGAAGAGAAAGAAAAACAAAAAGAGAAAAAGGATAAAGAAACTGAAAATAAGCCAGAACCACAAGCTAATATAAAGGAAGGAGACAAGCAATAAAATGTCAGCTGAAAAAGAACAAGAAAAAGACAAGAAAAAAAATAATAACAAAAAGAAAAAAAGAATACTTATAATAATAAATATAGTTCTTTTAATAGCAGTAATAATAATTGCTGGATATAGTATAAGTAAACAAAAATCAGAGTCAGAAGATAAAGAAGTAGCATACACACAATTAATAAAAGACATTTCTAATGGAAAAATAAAAAAAATAGAAATGACAACAGGTAGTACTTCTGTAAAAGTTATATACAAAAGTGAAGAAGAATTAGCACTAGAACAAGAAGGCAAAGAAATAGAAAACAGTGAACAAACAGAAGAGCAGAAAAAAGAAGAAGAGAAAAATTCAAAAAGAGCAATAGTACCAAATACACAAGCTTTTATTGAGCTAATTCAAAAGAAAGTAGAAGATGGAAGTAAAATTGAACTAATTCAAAATTCTCAAAACGTGTTCTTAAAAATATTTGAATATATATATAACTCATTACCAATGTTAATAATGCTTGCATTATTCATAGTATTATTTCAAATGCAAGGACTTGGAGATAAAGGAAAAGTATATGACGCAAATGTATCAGAAGACAGAATTACATTTAAAGATGTAGCAGGACTTAAAGAAGAAAAAGAAGAAGTATATGAAATAATAGATTTCTTAAAAGATCCTAAAAAATATACTAAAATGGGAGCCAAAGTGCCTAAAGGAGTATTACTTTGTGGTAAACCAGGGACAGGAAAAACTCTTATAGCAAAAGCAATAGCTGGAGAAGCAAAAGTACCATTTATATCAATGAGTGGGTCAGAATTTATAGAAATGTTTGCAGGTTTGGGAGCTTCAAGAGTAAGAAAATTATTTGAAAAAGCACAAAAGCTATCACCATGTATAATATTTATAGATGAAATAGACGCTATAGGCTCAAGAAGAGAAAGCAATAATGGAGCAGATGCAGAAAACAACCAAACATTAAATCAGTTACTTGTTGAAATGGATGGATTTGAAACAGATGGCTCAGTAATAGTAATAGCAGCAACAAATAGACCAGAAATGCTAGACGAAGCACTATTACGTCCAGGAAGATTTGATAGAACAGTTACAATAGGACTTCCAGACATACATGATAGAGAAGAAATATTAAAAATTCATTCAAAAAATAAAAAAATAGCAAAAGACTTAGATTTCAAATCATTAGCTGGAGATACAGCAGGATTTAGTGGAGCAGAGTTAGCTAACATAATAAATGAAGCGGCAATACTTGCTGCAAAAAGAAATAACAAAGAAATAACTAATAAAGACGTAGATGATGCTGTAAAGAAAATAACAGTAGGATTAGAGAAAAAAGATAAAGTTGTATCTGATAAAGATAAAGAACTAACAGCATATCACGAAGCAGGACATGCTGTTGTAAGTAAATATCTTAAGACACAAGACAGCGTAAAAGAAGTATCAATTATACCAAGAGGTGTAGCTGGTGGATACACAATGTACAAAACAAACGAAGATAAATTCTTTATCTCAAAAACTGAAATGGAAGAAAAATTAATTTCTCTATTAGGTGGAAGAGCAGGAGAAAAGATTGCTTTAAATGATATATCAACTGGAGCAAGCAATGATCTTGAAGTCGCAATGAAAATCGCAAGAAATATGGTAACAGTATATGGAATGAGCGAAAATGTAGGCCCAATGTCAATGAATCTCGAAAGAGATCCATACCAATTACAACTTCTAGGAAACAATATGGAAGATAAGATTGGAGCAGAAGTAAAGAGAATATTAGAAAATGCATATCAACAAGCTCAAGAAATATTAAAAGCTCACAGAGATAAATTAGACATAGTTGCACACATGCTACTAGAAAAAGAAAAAATAAGTGAACAAGAATTCAAAGCAATATTTGAAGAGGATAATCACTAAAATTACAGCAAAAAGGTTGACAATCAGCCTAAAGATGTTGTATAATTAATAACTGTAGACCGCCTAAGTCGGGTAACTAAATTCCATTTAATATGGATACCTTGCATTTATGCTTAGCGAGTATGAATCGGAGGAGGTGCACAAGACTGTGTACGCAATAATTGAAAGTTGTGGAAAACAATACAAAGTATCTGAAGGAGATGTAGTATTCTTTGAAAAATTAGATGCAGAAGAAGGAAAAAAAGTTACATTTGATAACGTAATTCTAGTATCTGATGGAAAAGATGTTAAAGTTGGAGCTCCTTATGTAAAAGGTTGTAAAGTTGAAGGAACTGTAGTAGCTCAAGGTAAAGGACCAAAGATAATCGTTTACAAATACAAAGCTAAGAAAAACTACAGAAGAACACAAGGACATAGACAACCATATACTAAAGTTGAGATTAAATCAATCAAAGCTGAATAATGTAAACTTATAATAAAATAAGTAGAAAAAGGAAGGTGAGAACAAATGGCACATCATAAAGGTCAAGGAAGTACCGATAACGGAAGAGACAGTGAGTCAAAAAGACTTGGTATAAAGAGAGCTGACGGACAATTAGTTCAAGCAGGAAACATTCTATTCAGACAAAGAGGAACAAAAATGCATCCTGGAACAAATGTTGGAATTGGAAGCGATGACACTTTATATGCAAAAGTTACTGGTATAATGAAAGTTGAAAGACTAGGCAGAGATAAAAAGAAAATCAGCGTATATCCAGAATTAGAAAAAAAGGAAGTAAATGCTGAAAAGAAAACTGCAACAAAAAAAGCTGCAAAAGCTTAAATATTAAATAAAAATAGTTAATGATATTATTCATTAACTATTTTTTTATTTATACAGATTTATATAAATTTCCGTATGTAAAATTCTTTCCAGAAAAAATTTCGCCATTGCGAACTGCATTAATTATAGTATTAATTTCATCAATATTTTCATCTAATATACTAATTCTAGCACAATCAATAGAAATATCAGAAAATGGAATAGACAATGTTTTGCTATTATAAATAGTTGTTATAGTTTGAAGATTATCAGGAATAATTCTGAAATCGTATCCAAGTCTATCACGTAAATAATATTTGTATCCATTAATAGTATTTCTGCAAAGCATAGAACATGATGGATAACACTTATTAGAATGTCCAAGTAAACAGTAACCAGAATTCATAACAGTCACATTACCATAAACCATAAGTTCAGTATGCATATCCAGAGATGCTAATTCTTTAATATGTTCTAAATCAAGTTCAGGAGAAATAGTAACTCGAGAAATACCAGATTTATTAAGAAAATTAGCAGTCAAATGATTATAAACATTCATTGTATAATTTGCTACAATATCAAGTCTGTCTTTATACTTATCAACCAATTCAAAATATGCAATATTGCTACATACAATACCTTTAACATCAAAAGACTTAATAATTAAATCCATATCATTAAGTAAAATATTTCTGTAATTATCCTTAATAATAGTTGGTAAGTATATATAAATAGAACCTTTTGAACTTAAATTATGTATAATATCAGCATAATTTTTGTTCTTAAAATACATAAGTGGTATATAAATCATATCAACATTATCTAAACTTGAATAATCAAAATCACAATTCAATTCATTAAGCAATAATGCAACCTTAGGAAAGCTATAAGGCTTAGAATTAGCAGAAGAATCCTCTTCAATAATATCAGAAGAATTATCTTTTCTTTCAAACCTACTAATTGCTTGGCTAGTAAGAGAATATAAACAATCTCTACGAAGTTGATTTATAGCAGAAATTTTAGGAATATAGCAATTCTCATCTAATATAATCTTTATGCTCTTAAAGCTAAAAGGCGTATCAGAAGTTTTATTGATTTGCTCAGCAATTCGATTAGCAGTTATAGGATTGCTAATAGCATCAACTGGGCATAAATCAATAGAATGCTTAGCTGACATTGAAAAATAAGAACCATTTTCATTATCAAGTGAAGTAACTTCCATTGATAATGGAAATCCTTTTTTTACAGTAACAACACATGAAAGTGGAATTTTAATATTTTCCTTATTAATAAAATCATAAATAGCTTTATTATTGCTAGAATTACTTAACTTATAAACCTTGTCACCAGGGTTAATCTTTCCTTTTAATCTTCCAACAGTAACAATACTACCAGAATTGGCTTTTTTGACATTAGACTTATCAATCATAAGTTCAGAAATAGTATATTTATGATCCTCTTTCTCAACACATATATTATCACCAATTTCAATAGACTCAGAAGTTTTAAAAGTAATTAAACCACGATTAGGTTGATATTTAGATATATTTCCAATATATAATCCCATGTTATTTTGCTTTTCTTTAAATACATAAGATGTGTTAGCTTCATCATCGAAATTGCCATGAGAAAAGCCACCTCTATTAAATACTTGCATAAGATCTCTAATATCAGAATCATCGATTTTATAAGGCTTATCAGATAAAGCAAGGTCAATATATTTTCTATAAATACGTGTAACAGTAGCAACATATTCAGGAGTCTTCATTCTACCTTCAATTTTAAAACTAGTAACACCGGCTTTTATAAGAGAAGGAATGTATTCCAAACTACATAAGTCACGAGGGCTAAGTAAATATCCTTTATCAATTACATTAGAAGAATCAGAATGCTTTTCAATAAGAGAATAGGGAAGTCTGCATGGCTGAGCACATTTGCCACGATTCCCAGACCTTGCTCCAATCATACTAGAAAATAAGCATTGACCTGAATATGATATACATAATGCACCGTGAACAAAAGTCTCAATTTCAATATTACTATTATTGCAAATATATTCGATATCATGTAAAGAAAGCTCACGAGAAAGAACGACACGTTTAAAACCATATTGCTGTAATTGTAAAGCACCTTGAAGATTATGAACAGTCATTTGTGTACTTGCATGAATGTCCATATCAGGATATGTATCAATTAGATATTTAGCAAAACCAAGGTCCTGAACAATAATTGCGTCAGCACCAGCTTCATATACTGTTTTAGCTAACTTTTTAGCATCTTCAAGCTCTTCATCTTTAAGAAGAATATTCAAAGTAAAATTAACTTTAACATTTCTAAGTTTTGCATATCTTATAGCTTCTACTAGACTGTTTTCATCAAAATTAGTAGCCTGAGCTCGTGCATTAAAACTAGAGCCACCAAAATAAACGCAATCAGCACCATTTTGAACAGCAGCTCTTAAACAATCAAAATCTCCAACAGGAGAAAGTAATTCTATATTATTTTGCATCAAAAAAAATCCCTTCATAAAAATATCATATATATTGTAACACATTTGAAAGCAAAAGCATACTATATGTTAGAAAAAAATCAGGAATATCCTGAATAGGAAGGAGAATAGCATGAGCTGTGGTTGTGGATATAATATGGACGGTAGAAGAGATGATGACTTTTTAAGCGATTTACTAGGAAATAATGAAAATACAGAAATTCTAATGTTTATAGTAGTATTCTTACTACTGTTTACGACATATGGAAGACGATAATAACATAAAAATGCAGTAATAGAAGATTTGAAGTGTTAAGAGAAAAACATTTTAAATCTTTTTTTATTTTAGTCATTTAAAAGTCACTTATAAATACTATACTATAAATGGTAAATCGAAAATGACAAAATAAAATTGAAAGGGAATATAGAGATGGAAATTTTAAAAGTTGAACATTTAGTAAAAAAGTATGGTAAAGGAGATAACGTGGTAAATGCAGTAAATGATATCTCATTTACTGTTGAAAAAGGTGAATTTGTAGCCATAGTAGGAGCCAGTGGAAGCGGAAAATCAACACTATTACATTTGTTAGGAGGAGTAGATAGACCAACATCAGGAAGAGTATATATTGATGGAAAAGATATATATTCACTAAACAATGACAATCTAGCTATATTTCGAAGAAGACAGATTGGAATAATATATCAATTCTATAATTTGATACCAATATTAAATGTAAAAGAAAATATCACATTACCATGTGACCTAGATGGACAAAAAATTGAAAAAGAAAGGTTAGATGAACTAGTAAAAACATTAGGCTTAGAAAATAGAGTTAATCATTTGCCAAATCAATTATCAGGAGGACAACAACAGAGAGTATCAATAGGACGTGCAATGATAAATAATCCTGCAATAATGCTAGCTGATGAGCCAACAGGAAACTTAGATTCAAAAGCAAGTGAAGAAATAGTAAGCTTATTAAAATTATCAAATAAAAAATATAATCAAACAGTAATCATAATTACACATGACATGGAAATTGCAAAACAAGCGGAAAGAGTAATTACAATAGAAGATGGAAAAATAATTAAAGACGAAAAAAATTTAAGTTAGAAGGGGAAAGAAAATGAATATTATAAACAAATTCACAATAAAGAATTTGAAGAAGAATAAGAAAAGAACAATTGTTACAATAATAGGAATAGCTCTTTCAACAGCTTTAATTTGTGCAGTAGCAGGAATGGTAATGAGTTTTAGAAAAACAATGATAGAGATAATAAAAGCAGCAGATGGAAATTACCATGTTGAATTTCAAGATGTACCACAAGACCAATTAAAATACATAGAAAATAATGAAGGGGTCACAGAATATTATTGTCAAACATCACTAGGATACGCACAATTAAAAGATAGTGTTAATCCAGATAAGCCATATCTATATGTAATGGCATTTGATCAAAAAGCATTAAGTGAAAGTGGTATAAAGCTAAAAGAGGGAAGAATGCCACAAAATTCAAATGAGGTTGTAATATCAGAACATATAGAAAGCAATGCACGAGTAAAATTAAATATTGGAGATACAATCAAAGCTAATGTTGGTGAAAGAGTAATAAAAGGAACAACAGATAAGCTAAATCAACATAATCCATATTTAGAAGGAAATGAAAATAATCCAGAAGAAAAGGTAGAAGAAGAAATAATTAACAACGTTGCAAAAAAATATACAATAGTAGGAATAATTGAAAGACCAAACTCAAGTATAGAACCATATTCAGCACCAGGATATTCAATAATTACATATTTATCACCAGAAGAAAAAGCTAAATTAAAAACAGCTGACATATATGTACGATTAAAAGAACCAAAACAATTTGAAAAATGGGAAGAAGCAGTATCAAATACAATATATGAAAATACAAATCAAAAAATATCATATGAAACAAATACTTCATTATTAAAATTTGAAGGCGTTTTAAGTGAAACAACAATGACAGCATTATATAGCCTTGGTGGAATAGTAATAGGAATTATAGTAGTAAGTAGTGTATTTGTAATAAGAAATAGTTTTAGTATATCAGTATCAGAAAAAACAAAACAATATGGAATGCTAGCAAGTGTAGGAGCTACGTCAAAACAAATAAGAAAAACCGTACTAAAAGAAGGCTTTATCATAGGATTAATAGGCATACCACTTGGAATATTATGTGGAGTAATTGCAATAGTAATACTAATATGGTTATTAAATTATTTGTTACAAGATATACTGTCAGGAGAAATATTCGTATACGCATTACCTTGGCAAGTAGTAATGATAAGTATATTAATGTCAGCAATAACAATATATTTTTCATGTATAATACCAGCCAGAAAAGCCGCTAAAATATCACCAATAGACGCAATAAAAGGAAATGATGATATAAAAATAAAAGCAAAGAAAATACGAACATCAAAACTAACCAAAAAATTATTTGGCATGGGTGGAGTAATCGCATCAAAGAACTTAAAAAGAAGCAGAAAAAAATATAGAACTACGGTAATATCATTAGTAGTAAGTATATCAATATTTATTGCATTGTCATCATTCTTGGAATATGGAAAAAGGATGACATCAACATATTATGTAGATTTACATTATAATATCATTGCAAATTTCCAATACCAAGGAACAGATGAAAATGCAAAAGAAGTATATGAATATATAGCAGAAAAAAATAATCTAAATGATTATGCTTATTATTCAGAAAGTAGTGCATTAATAAATACACAAAAATATGGAACAAAAGCTGCTAAAACTTATATGCAAGAAAATTATGTGAAAACAGATAAATACAATATAGGAATAATAAAATATAACAAAAAATATTTTGAAAAATTTGCACAATCAATTGGCATAAATGTAAATGATTATTCTAAAATTGCAATACTAGAAGATGATTTTTTCATAGGAAATGAAGATGAATCGGTAGAAGAACAACGACTATATAACATAAATGAAGGAGACAATATCACAGTATCAATAGCAGGAGAAGACAGCGAAAATGAACTTAATATACAAATAAGTAAAATCTCTAAAGAAAGACCAATGGGATTTGAAGGCTCATATAGCATAGGAGGAATAATAGTTGTATCAGAAGATTTTGATTTTAAAAATGAATCAAAGTATTTATCACAAATGTATATTAATTCAAAAAATCCATCAGAGCTGGAAGCAAACCTAATTGACCAAGATCAAAAAGATGAAATAGTAAAAGGTAAAATAAATATAACCAATATTAATGAAATAGTAGATCAACAAAACAGAATAATATTAGTAATATCAATATTCTTATATGGATTCATAATAGTAATAACATTAATAGGAGTAACCAACATATTTAATACGATAACAACTAATATGATACTAAGAAGCAAAGAATTTGCAATGCTAAAATCAATAGGAATGACTAATAAAGAATTTAACAGAATGATAAGATTAGAAAGCATAATGTATGGAACAAAATCACTTATGATAGGGATTCCTATAGGATTGGCATTGTCATATGCAATATATAAATCATTTGCAATAAAAACAAATTATGGATTCATGATTCCATGGTGGCCAATAATAATATCAATAATATTTGTATTTATAATAGTAGGAATAACAATGAAATATTCATTAAATAAAATAAACAAACAGAATATAGTTGAAACAATTAGAAATGATAACATATAACACACAAAAGGCTAGAAAATACTAGCCTTTTATGTTATAATGACAAAGAGGAAAAGAAAATGAGAAATAAAATATTATTAGTTGAAGATAATGAAATGATTGTTAAAGGATTAGTATATTCTTTAAGCAAAGAAGGATTTGAAACTAACATAGCCTATAATGCACAAGAAGCGGAAAGTAAGATTGAATCCAACGTATATGACATAATAATTTTAGATGTAATGCTACCAGATGGAAATGGATTTGAACTATGTAAACATATAAAAGAAAGCAAAGACATACCAATAATTTTTCTAACAGCAAAAGATGATGAAAAAGATGTAGTAAATGGATTTAATCTAGGAGCTGATGATTATGTAATAAAGCCTTTTAGAACAATGGAATTAATATCAAGAATATATAATGTACTTAGAAGGTATAACAAAGATAAAAATGTAATTGAAATTGGACAAGTACGTATTGATTTAGAAGCAAATAGAGTATATGTAGATAATAAGGAAGTAGAATTTACAGCCTTAGAGTACAAAATACTAGTACTATTATATACTAATGCAGGAAAAACAGTTACAAGGGAAAAAATCTTAGATAAAATATGGGATGTTGCAGGAAACTTTGTAAATGACAATACATTAACTGTATATGTAAAAAGAATAAGAGATAAATTAGGCAAATCAGATGTAATAAAAACAATAAAAGGAATAGGATATAGGGTGGATAAATAAAGAATGTTAAGAAAATCAGAATTAAAAAAAATAATTATTTTAGCATTAATAATATTGATTATAAGCATTATATCAATAATAACTATAAACAAAATTCAATACAAAAAATATACAAATATGATAAATAACAAAATAGCAGAAATAATATCAAATGTGCAAGAACTAGCAGATAAAGAAGATATAGAAATAGACGATCAAGAAATAATAGAAATATTAAGAAAAAAATCAAATGGAACACAAGGAACAAAACTACTTGAAAGCTATGGATATAATGGAGATTATGTATATATAAATCAATTAAATGACGAAATGAAAATGACTCAAATTTATGAAATTATATTAATAATAGCAATATTCATATTAACAATAACTATATGGACATTATATACTATTAAACAGAATAAAAAAATACATGAAATAGACATGTATCTAAAAAAAGTAAATCGTGGAGATTATACACTAAAAATAGAAGAGAACTCAGAAGATGAACTATCAAAACTTAGAAATGAATTATATAAAACAACAGTATTATTAAGAGAAGCGGCTGAAAACAGCAAAAAGGAGAATATAAATCTTAGCAACTCTTTAGCTGATATATCACATCAATTAAAAACTCCTCTAACATCAATAAGAATAATGATAGATAATATATATGACAATCCAGACATGGACGAAGAAACTAAAATGGATTTTATCAAAAGCATAAATAATCAAATAGAATGGATCTCGTCATTAGTTGTAAGCTTATTAAAACTTGCAAAATTTGATGCAGGCACAATAGTCATGAATGATGAAAATGTAAACATCCTAGAATTAATAAATAATGTAAAAGATAATTTATCAATAATACTAGAACTAAAAGAAATAGATATAATATTAGAATATGATCAAAATAAACCAATAATAGTATCAATAGATTATACATGGCAACTAGAAGCATTAACAAACATTATAAAAAATGCAATCGAGCATAGTAAAAACAATTCAAAAATCCACATAAAAATAGAAGACTCGAGTGTATTTACAAAAATAATCATAGAAGATGAAGGAGAAGGAATATCGAAAAAGGACTTACCTCACATATTCCAGAGATTCTATAAATCAGAAAAATCATCAGAAAATAGTATAGGAATAGGACTTTCACTAGCCAAAACAATAATTGAAAAAGATAATGGATACATAAATGTCAAATCAGAAGAAGGAAAAGGGACAACATTCTATATAAAATATATGAAAAAATAATACATATAACCTCTTAAAAAGAATATAATTCTTTAGGAGGTTTTTATGGTCAAGGTTGAAAATAGAATAGTTCAAAATAAATTAACATATAAAGGAGAAGTAATATTAAAATATAAAATAGAATTTCCACAAATACGAGGAAATGAAAGATTTAATATATATAATTACAATAATGCACTGAGATTGCAACAATTATGTGAAAAAGAATTATATGAACAAGCAAAAAAAGTATATGATTACAATCAGGAAAACAGGTATCCATTAATGATATTTGAAATAATCAAAGAATATGTAGTAACATATAACTACAATAACATAATAAGCATATATTCTGACGAATACATATTTGAAGGTGGAGCACACGGAAACACGTTAAGATATTCACAAAATTGGAACTTGCAACAAGGACGAATGATAGAATTATCAGAGCTTTATAAAAGAAATCCTAATTATGTATCAGAAATTCTAAAGGAAATAAATAATCAAATAAAAGATAATATACAAAAAGGAAAAAATATATATTTTGAAGATCCATGTTGCTTAACATCAGCAATGTTTAGAGTAGAAAATTATTATTTATATGGAGAATTTATAGCAATATTTTATCAACAATACGATATAGCACCATATTCAAGTGGAATACAAGTATTTTATATGCCAAAACGAAAAAATAGTTAAAAATTAAAAAACTATTACAACTCCAATATTCGTGGAAAAGCTATAAAAATCAGAATCTATTTTATATGGTAGATTTAGATG
>HF993624.1 GCA_000433915.1 Clostridium sp. CAG:793 | reverse complement strand
TGTCCTAATGTCATTGTGATTGTTACTCCTGCCAAAATTAACAATATTACTATTGTTACAACTAATGCAATCAATGTGATTCCGTTTGATATTCTTCTTCATATTTCCTCCTATGTTTTCCATTTTCATATATAAATATTCTGCTCCAAATTTTCCAAACTATTCTCTTTTTATGGCAGTAAAAAAATAGTTGATGTAATATTTATACACGATATGTTATGTATTTCTATTGTACATAATATATCATGTATTTTCAATATATTATACATTTTTGTAATACATTTGTAATATAAAAGCTTCTATCAATATATTACTTTTTCTACACGATATGTTATGTAAGAAAGTGTCAATCTTATTTTTTCTGTTAAAATAAAATTTATATTACATTGTAAGCTATTTGTAATAAGTTCTACGTTCGGAAAGGAGTTAATCAGATGCAATTTAAAAGAATCAAAGATTTAAGAGAAGATAATGATTTATTGCAAAAAGATATTGCACGTTTACTTGGCATTTCTCAACAATACTACTCTGAGTATGAGAGTGGAAAAAGAACTATTACTGTACCTCACCTAGTTGCTTTAGCAAAATATTATAATGTCACATTAGATTATTTAGTTGGTTTATCTAATAACAAAGATTACATTGACAATTCCAAACATAAAATTTCTTAATTCACTCTTTAATTAATCTTATTTCGTCAACCTTTATTACATTCAACATTTATTTAATTTTTGTTAACTTGTATTATACTCTCTATTATTTATTCAATTTATGTTAATTCTTTTTATCACATCAAATTACAAATTTCATATTATATATTAAGAATGGCTTAATGCCAGGAAAGGATGTATTATATATGGAATTAAATGAAAAAAATGTAGAACCAATGTGCCCTATCATTGATATTGATGGTTATATTGCTAATGGTAAGCAATATGATTTAGACATCACTTTAGCAAATGATAATCGTGATGTCATTTATGGAATAGTTAGAGATTGCTTTAAAGATCCAGTAAAAGACGCTGTTGTAAAATTAGTAGAAGTAGATTACAATTGTGGCAAGAAAGAACTAAAACCTGTAACTCATACTTTTACCGACTCTGATGGCGAGTTTGTATTCGGTCCACTATGTCCGGGAAAAAAATATTCAGTTCAAGTATGGGCTAATAGTGTAAATCATGTTAAAATTTGTGCAAAATGTCATCGTGAAGGTTGTTGTTTAAAAGGAATTAAACTAGATTGCGACTATCGTAAAGGTTTTGAAAATGAACCAGAAAACAATGATTGTGAATGTGCATTGCCTGAAAATAAACCTGAATGCATACCACCTAAACCACCTTGTTGCAAATAATTTATATCACAAAAATGGACTTAAAAAAAAGTCCACAAAAAATGAGATTTGAGTTAACTTTTAACTCAAATCTCATTTTTAATTTAATTATGATTTTATTAATAAACTTTCAATTTCTTCATTTACTAAATATATTTTCATACATCTTTTTAATCATTATTTAATATACTAATTAATTCATCGATATTATCATCTAGCTTAATTTCTTTTTGCTCTCCTGATGTCATATTTTTTAACACTGCTTTATGAGTTTGAATTTCGTTTTCGCCTATTGTCAGTACATATTGTGCTTTCTTTTTATCTGCATATTTGAATTGTGCCTTCATTCCTCTTCCCATAATGTCTTTTTCTACATATATACCTGACTTACGCAATTTTGCTGTAAGAATAGTAGCATATAATTCTGCTTCGCTACCTATTGAAGCAATATATAATTGTGGATTTTCCTCTAAGTTTAAATCAGGATTATTTTTCGTAAATATATCTATTAATCTTTCAACTCCTGTTGCAAATCCAACTGCTGGAGTGGATACACCACCTAGTTCTTCAACTAGACCATCATATCTTCCTCCACCAAGAACAGTTAATCCATCTATTTTTGAAACAAATTCAAAAACTGTTTTTGTATAATAATCTAATCCACGAACAATATTAGTATCAATTTTATATTCTATCCCTAATTCTTTTAACATGTTTTGCACATTTTCAAAATGAGTTCTACATTCTTCACATAAATAGTCTGTTATACGTGGAGCTGTTTCATTCATTTTCTTGCATTTTTCTTCCTTGCAGTCCAATATTCTCATTGGATTTTTATCAAATCTAGTTTTGCACGTATCACAATATTTATCTAAATTAGGTCTAATAAAATCTCTTAATGCTTCTTGATATTCTTTTCTACATTTTGGGCATCCTATAGAATTAATATTAAGTTCTATATCTTTAATGTTTAGCTCTGATAAAAATTCGGTTATCATTTCTATCATTTCGACATCAGCTAAATAACTTGATGAACCTATTAATTCTGCCCCTATTTGATGAAATTCTCTTTGTCTTCCTTTTTGTACATTTTCATATCTATACATAGGCATTGCATACCATAATTTCATTGGACTAGGTAAACTTGACATTCCATTTTCCAAATAAGAACGTATAACTCCAGCTGTGCCTTCAGGTCTTAAGGCAATGCTTCTTCCACCTTTATCATCAAATATATACATTTCTTTTTGTACTACATCTGTTGTTTCTCCTACACCTCTTTGAAATAATTCTGTTTTTTCAATAACAGGTACTCTTATTTCTCCATACCCATAGTTTGTAAATATTTTCTTTGCTTTTTCCTCAATATATTGCCATTTCTTTACTTCATCAGGTAATATATCTCTTGTTCCCTTCAATCTTTGAATCATTTTTTCACCTCTTCCTCTATTCATTATTTTTTACGTTTTACATCATATACACTATCAACTTTTCCTAATAATCTTAAAGTTTTGTTTAAATCTTCTATATTTTTTACTTCAAGAGTTAGTTCTACAACAGCAATTTTTTCTCTATTTGATTTTGCTGAAACTGCAATTAATGTAGATTCTGAATTAGATATTACTTTTATTATATCTGCTAATAAGCCATCTCTATCATTTGCAAATACTGATATTTCAACATTATATGAACTCTGTTTTTCAGTATCCCAGTATACATCTATAATTCTTCCTTCATCTTGTAATAAGTCTTTAACATTTTTGCAATCTTTTCTATGAACAGTAACTCCTCTTCCCCTTGTAATATAACCAATTATCTCATCTCCTGGAACTGGTGAGCAACATTTTGATATTTTTACAAGACAGTTATCAATTCCTTTTACAATTATTCCAGTTCTAGAAGATTTAGGTCTTGCCGATGTTTTTAATTCTTGCAATTTTTCTTCAACAACATCATCTGATGTTTTATTGTATTTTTTATATTCTTCTAAAGTTCTAGCTATTATCTTGCTAGCTCCAATTGAACCAAATCCAACTCCAGCATACATATCATCAAGAGTTTTAAATCCATATCTTTGCAATGCTGGCATATAATATTTCTGTGCAAATAATTCATCATAAGACATTCCAATTCTTTTTATTTCACGTTCAATTAAGTTCTTGCCTTTTTCAATATTTTCCTGCCTCTCATTTTTCTTAAACCATTGCATTATTTTAGTTTTTGCACTAGTACTTTTTACAAATTTAAGCCAGTCTCTACTTGGTCCTTTACTATTATCATTTGTAATAATTTCAACAATGTCACCATTATTTAGTTTAGTTATAATAGGCATCATTTTGCTGTTTATTTTGCAACCTGTCATTTTGTTTCCAATTTCTGCGTGAATATTATATGCAAAGTCTATTGGTGTACTGTCTTTTGGTAGAGTTTTAATCTCACCCTTAGGTGTAAATACATACACTTCATCTTCAAATAGTTCTGTTTTTAAAGTGGTTAAAAATTCTTGAGGATCTTGCATGTCTTTCTGCCACTCTAAACTTTCTCTAAGCCACGCTAATTTGTCCTCACTAACTTTAACGTTTTCCTTTTTACCTTTTAAGAAACTTTGCTCTTTATATGCCCAGTGTGCAGCTATACCAAATTCAGCTATTCTATGCATATTATATGTACGTATCTGTACTTCAAAAGGTGTTCCATTAGGACCTATCAAAGTAGTATGCAATGATTGATACATGTTAGGCTTTGGTACAGCTATATAATCCTTGAATCTTCCCGGCATTGGTGTATATAATTCATGAACAACACCAAGTGCTGCATAGCAGTCTTTAACTGAATTGACTAGTATTCGTAATGCAAATAAATCATATATTTGATCTAAAGTTTTTCCATCTCTTTGCATTTTTCTATATATCGAATATAAATGTTTAGCTCTTCCTGTAATTTCTGCTACAATATGTTCTTTTTTTAATTGCAACCTGATTTCATCTGTTATTGCATCTATAAATTTTAATCTTTCTTCTCTTTTCTTATTTATTCCTTCTACAATTTCTCTATAATCTTCAGGGTATAAATATTTAAAAGATAAGTCCTCAAGTTCCCATTTTAAAGAATATACACCAAGTCTATTAGCAAGTGGTGCATATAGTTCTAATGTTTCTTTTGCATTAGCAATTTGTCTATCTCTTGATAAAAACTTCAAAGTCCTCATGTTGTGAAGTCTATCTGAAAGCTTTATTAAGATTACTCTTATATCTTTTCCCATTGCAAGAAACATTTTTCTGTAATTTTCAACTTGTTGCTCTTCAGCACTTACATAATTGATTTTTCCTAATTTAGTAACTCCATTTACAAGCTCAGCTATCTCATGGCTAAATTCTCTAGCAATGTCATCTATTGTAACATCTGTATCTTCTGCTAAATCGTGCATTAGGGCTGCGCATATTGTTGCATCATCTAATCCAAGTGTTGATAGAATATATGCCACTTGAACAGGATGTATTATATATGGTTCTCCTGATTTTCTTTTCTGGTCTCCATGATGTGATACCGCATAATTATATGCTTTCATTACTAGCTTAGTATCAGTCTTCTTATTATGCTTTTTTAGTTCTTGCAATATATCTTTTATACCTTTTTCTTCATGTTCTGACATATATTCATCTCCTCCTTCTTACTCTATTGATTTTCTAATATCTTTTATATTTATTTGGATTCTTTTTATATTGTTAAATTCATTAATTTCTAGGTTTCCTACTACATCTAACTTGTCCCCAATCTGGTATTTATCAACTAGATCCCCTAGGTTAAATCCAATTGTGTCTATTAGTACATTGTCATCTTGTAAAGTCAACTTTAAATGTTTTCCTTCTGATAAAGATCTAATTGATAAAACTTTTAGACCTTTATATAAAAATACTGGCATATTATTAGCTTCGCCAAATGGCTCTAGTACATTAAGTTCTTCTACAGAATTTATGCTTATATCTTTCTTTTCCACAACTTCATCAATAATAAGCTCTGGTACCATGTCTGCTGTAATTTTATCTTTTGAATATTCTTCAAATTCTTGTTTAAAATCTTCAAATTCATTTGTTTTTAAGCTTAATCCTATTGCCATACTATGTCCACCATAAGCTTTCAGATGTTTGCTACATTTCACAGCAGCTTCATGTAAGTCAAATCCTTGTATACTTCTTCCAGACCCTTTTGAATCTTCTCCTTCAAAGCATATAAGTATACTAGGCTTATAATATTTTTCCGTTATTTTTGAAGATACTATACCTATTACTCCATGATGCCAACCTTCTTTTCCAATAACTATACATGGATTATTGTCTTCTTTATTTTTTTCAATAAGCTCTAATGCTTCTTGATATATATTTTTTTCAGTTTCTTGTCTTAGTTTATTAAAATCTTCTAATTTTTGAGATAATCGTCTAGCTTCAATTGGATCATCTGTTAAAAATAATTCAAGTGCGTCTTCTTGATGTCCCATTCTTCCACAAGCATTTATTCTTGGAGACACTCCAAAAGATATCGAATTTGAATCAATCTTTCTATAGCCTGATTGTTGTAATATTGATCTTAATCCTAAGTTCTTTGTTTGTTTTACTAGTTTCAGTCCTAATTTTGCAATTACCCTATTTTCATCTACTAAAGGTACTATATCCGATATTGTACCAACACACGCAATATCTAAATATTTTAATGCCTCATTCTCATTTAATTTCATTTCTATACATAGTGCTTGTGTTAATTTAAAAGCCACTCCACAACCAGCTAATTGATTAAATGGATATGTATTATCCTTTCTCTTACAATCGATAACTGCTATTGCGTCTGGTATCTCATCAAGTGTTTCATGATGATCTGTAATAATTGTATCTATTCCAAGTTCTTTTGCAAGTTTTACTTCCTCAATAGCTGTTATTCCGCAATCAACAGTTATCATTAACTTGTAACCTTCTTCGGCAATATGTCTAATTGCTTCTTGATTTAGTCCATATCCTTCATCAAGTCTATTAGGAATATATGTCCCTATATCAATTCCTCTATCTTTAAAAAATCTCTTTAATATTGTTGTACTAGTTATTCCATCTGCATCATAGTCACCATAAACTACTATTCTCTCTTTGTTTTTTATTGCTTCCATTATTCTCTCTATTGCTAGATTCATATCTGGCATTAAAAATGGATCGTAAAAGTCTGCACGTGTAGGATTTAAATATTTTTCTAATTCTTTATCATTTAAATTTTTACTAGCTAATATTTTAGCTGTAATTTCTGACAAATTATATTTTTTCGCTATGTCTTCTGTTAATTCATTATTTTGTTCTCTAATCTCCCATTTTTTGTTCATTAATTATTTGTATACTCTGCATCTCTTGCTAAAATATACTCTCCCTTCTTTGTCATTTTTCTATGCTATATATTTTATACCTTTTTTGCATATTTTGCAACTATTTGAAAGGTTAAAAAAACTCAAACGGTAAATTACTTTACCATTTGAGTTTTCACCTTCTAATTTTTATTAGTCATTGTTTTCAATTCTATAATCATACATATTGATATAATCATCTGATGTTACAGCACTTGCGTTTATTGATTCGCCTGCCTCTAGTTGAGATATTGCTATATATAGTGTTCCTATTTCTTCATCATTTTGATTTACGCAAACTATTTTTACATATCTTTCTTCTTTAAAATCTGTAGAAATATTAGTTACTGTTACAACAAAGTTTGTTTCACCATTTTCTGAATTTACTGTAACATCACTAAACTTGTATCCATCAAATTCTTTAGCTTCTTTAATTCTTTCTGAATTATTTACTTTCTTTCCTTCTTTAATTTCGGCATTATCAAGATTGTTTAAATCAATTTGACTTCCATCTGGTAATTCAACTGTTGAACCATCACTTGCATTTTTTCCAAATGCTTTTCCTTTATTTTGGTTAATTAAAACAATAGCAACTACTATAACTGCTATTATAGCAACAATTAAAACTATCCTTAATATTTTTTTATTACTCTTCTTTCCTTCTTCAGTTCCTCTCATTATGTTCCTCCACAATATAAATTTTATATTAACATTTTATTGTTAATTGCCAAAAAAGTCAATACATATTTAATAATTTTATAACATTTCTACTACATCACTTGCATTGCAACTTTGTCCTTTTGGAATTGCTATTATTTTAAACCTTGATGTATTATTTCCAAATCTAATTTCTACTTCATCACCTATTTTTATTTCATAGCTTGGCTTTACTACTTTTCCATTTACTGAAATTCTTCCTCCTGTTGCAGCTTCATTAGCAACTGTTCTTCTTTTTATTATTTTAGATACTTTAAGAAATTTGTCAATTCTCACTCTGCTTACCTCCAATTATAGTTCTATTTCTTTGTTTAAAAATGTTGAATAAATAATCATCTTATATACTTTTTGTTTGCAACTTTTCTCTATCGCTTCTTTATATAATTGTAGCTGATATTCATACCTTTCCTTTAATTCATTTTCATCAACATTTCTATCTGTTTTGTAATCAACTAATAGAATTTTCCCATCTTGATTAACAAAATATAAATCTATTACACCTTGTACCAAAACATTTTCTCTTGTATTTTTATATGGTATCTCCATATAAAAAGGCGTTTCTTTATAAACAGCTTTTGCATTTTTTAGCATATTAAATAAATTTGAATTTATATATTTATCAAACACTTCAATATTGTTATTTACAGCTGCTCTTTCATCTTCTGTTATTTTTAAATTATTTATGATTTCTTTTACATCTTGTAATTGCATATTTCCATCTATTTTTGATAACACTAAATGAACTAATGTACCTAAAGCTGCTCCTGTTATTTTTGCATTTTTATCTTTTTCGCTAAATTGTTTCTTATTAGAATAATATTCCTGCTTGCTTTGCTGTTCTTGTTTTAAAGCAGTTACAGATGTCTTACTTGGTGCTTCAACAGCATCTTGAAATTCATATTTCCAACTTAATAGTTTATCAACCTGTTTTAATTTTTGCTTGTCATATTCTCTATTATTTAATGCTACTTCTTTCTCTGCCTTTTCTTCTTTTACTGCTAACTCTTCTCTATTAATTACATGAATATCAATTTCAGTATCTGGATCATATTGTTTTACAAGTTCAATCCAATCAAGGTATCTTGTATATTTTTCTACAAGCTTTGAATTTATTTTCTCTGGTCTATCTAAACCATGATATTTAGATATTTCTATCTGCTTTTTTTCTATATTATCTTGTGCATTTTTATCTGCTCCAATTAATATTAATTTATCTTTTGCACGAGTAAGAGCAACATACAAAACTCTCATTTCTTCTGAAATAGATTCTTTTCTCATTTTTATTTTTATCGCTTCTTTACTTAATGTCTGGTATTCCAATCCTTCTGCAATAAAGTTTACTCCAAAGCCAACATCTTGATCATATATCAATCGTTCATTTAAATCTCTTAAATTTATCTTTTTATCAACATTACAAATAAAGACAATCGGAAATTCAAGTCCTTTACTTTTATGAATACTCATTATTCTGACTACATCATCATTTTCTCCAATTATTTTAGCTGCCTGCATATTTGATGATTTTGCAGCAACTTTTTCAATAAATGTAATAAAATTAAATAATCCTTTAAAGCTTATCTTTTCATATTCTTTTGCTTTTTCAAACAATTTCTTTAAGTTCGCTTGTCTTAGTTTACCGTTAGGCATTAATCTTACATAATGAAAATATCCTGTTTTAGCATAGATTTTCCATATTAACTCATCTAATGGTAATACTTTCTCATCTTGTTTAAATTCCTCTAGAGTTTCAATAAAATGTATTGCCTTTTGAATTGCTGACTCTTTAATTGTTCCTTTTTTCTCTTCTTCCTTAGCTAATTTCTCTAATGCCGTATAAAAAGCTGCATTTCTATCTGCCATTCTTACTTCTACAAGCTCATTATCTGTAAATCCACCTATTGGAGACCTAAGCACTGTTACTAAAGGAATGTCCTGCAATGGATTATCAATTACTTTTAATAATGATAATATTGTATCTATTTCAATTGATTCCAAATATTCAGATGTTGCATCTGAAAACACTGGTATTCCCTGTTCTATTAATTCTTTTTCATATATCGGTGCTGACTGTGCTGGACTTCTTAGCAATATAGCCATATCTCTATAAGAATATCCCTGATTTTTTAGTTCTATAATTTTTTTGCCACATAATCGAGCTTCTAAAACTGTTTTCTCTATTACTTCTTCTGATTCATCAGATTCTTCTTGATCTTCATCTTTCTCTGTCTCAATTATGTACATTTCTGATTTGCAATTTGTTTTAGGTTCATCAAATGTTCCTGTAAAATTAAGATATTCTTTCTCTGAGTAATTAATTTCGCCCAGTCTTTTACTCATGATTCTATCAAATACCTGGTTAGTCAAATTTAACACATTTTCTCTACTTCTAAAATTATTGTATAATTGTATTTTTGTGTCTTCCTCTAATTCATCAAAACTCATGTCAGTCAAAATATATTTATCATACTTAGTCAAGAATAAATCCGGTCTTGCCTGCCTAAATCTATATATACTCTGCTTTACATCTCCTACCATAAATATATTATGCCCATTTGATACACTTGTTAGTATACTTTCCTGAACCAAGTTACTATCTTGATACTCATCTATTGCTATTTCTTCAAATTCATATTTTTTAGCAATTTCAGTTTTACTTCCATCTTCATTTACAAGTAATTTTAATGCCAAATGTTCAATATCTGAAAAGTCAACAATATTCTTTTCTTTTTTTCTTTTAGCAAATTCAGTTCCAAACTCTAGCACTATCTTCTCAATAGATTTTAATACTGGATACATTGTTTTAAGATCTGTAATTGCCTCTTCTGAAGTACAATTAACAACCTTTTGCACTTCTTTTTCATACGATTTTTTTGCTTCATCTCTTATTGCTTTTGCTATTTCTTTTAATTCTTTAGAATTTTCATCTAATTTACTTTTTCTAGGCCATGGATCCCACTCTTTAGATTGCACTCCACTATATGCTTTATCCCAGCTCTCAGTATCTATCTGTTTAATATCATTTATGTCACAATTAATTAAAGTTTCAAAGTCTACTAATTCTAAGCATGGCTCTAATTTCTTTTTAGCTGATTCAAGATTTAATATTTCATCATCTAAATTTTCTTTTACTTTTTCAATTATTAACTTACCCCATATCGTTTTTGCAAAATCTGTTTCCTGTACATTAAATTTTTCAACATTATCGTGCAACCATTTTTCAGGAAATGGCACACAGTTAATAAATTCGTATGTATTTAATATTATATCTTTTAGTGGTGTATCATCTTTATATGATGTATATAAATCAAGAAGTTTAAGAAATTCTTCATCTTGGCTTTCATATTTTTTCTCAAATAAATCTTCTATTACTTCTTGTTTCATTATCTCTATTTCAGTTGTATCACCTACTCTAAAGTTTGCAGACATTCCGATTTCATAAAAATTATTTCGTATTACATCCAAACAAAATGAGTGAATTGTGCAAATATGTGCATGATTTAGCAACATGATTTGTCTTTGCAAATTCATATCATTTGGATTTTCGTCAATTTTTTTATAAATTGCATTTAATAATCTTTGCTTCATTTCACTTGCTGCAGCATTAGTAAATGTTACGACCAGTAATTTATCTATATCAATTCCTTGATTTACAACTTTGTTTATTATTCTCTCAACTAGTACTGATGTTTTTCCGTGAACCTGCAGCTGCTGATACCAAAATATTTTTTCCTTTTCTTTCTATCGCTTGTTCTTGTTCTTTTGTCCAACCCATTTTTTGTTCCTTTTCTCTTTAATATTTCCATTAGTATATATTAGATTTTTATTTATTTCAATAATATTATTTCAAAAATTGGGCAAATTATATTCAAGGAGGTTTATTATGGATAAAAATCAGTCTCTCAAAAACAATGCTGAAAGTATCAATCTGGATTCAAAAGTCAATGAGAAAAAAGCTAATAGCTCTAATGATATCTCTAATTCTGGAATACATGAGCACATTCCTTCAGATTCCGCTGTTTCAGCAAATGATGACTCTAATAGCTCAGCTCCTAACTCTAATAATTTCGGCCTTGATTTAGCAGTTCTTAATGAGATAAGTAAGATTGCCCAAATGGGAATGAGTTCGATTTCATGTTTGACTAACAAAATCAGTGACCATGAAATGAAAAAAACTCTAGTCGCAATGTATACTCAATATTCTAATATTTTGCTACAAGTAAACCAACATTTTGAAAAATACGGTGAAGTCCCTGACAACATTTCTCTTTCAAGTAAAGTAATGAGTTGCTGTGCTATTAAGAAAAATCTTGCAGTTGATAAATCTAATTCGCATATTGCAGAAATGATGATACAAGGAACATTAATGGGAGTAATTCAGTGTCAAAAAATTCTTAATGGAAATATTGATATTGACAAAAGTACATTAAATTTATTAAAAACTTTTAATAAATTTCAACGTGAAAATATCGATAAACTCAATGCTTACCTTTAAAATAAAAAGGGACATACTCATTACTCAAGTATCTCCCTTTTTTTATTAATTATCAAATATAATTCCTTTTTCTATCTGATTTCCATTCAGAAAGCTTTTTATATCCATTCTCTTTCCATTTTCACCTTGAACTTCTAATAATTGTAGTACTCCTTTTGAAGTTTTTACAAATAGTCCTTCTTTTTTATCTGATATAATTACTTCTCCATTTTTACTATCATTATCAGTTTCAATATTTGCTATCTTAGATTTCCAAATCTTTATCTTTTTGCCATTTTCATACGTATATGCACCCATTATTGGATTTAATCCTCTTATTAAGTTATGTATCTCTTCTGCTGATTTGTTCCAATCTATTTTAGCCATTTCTTTATCAAGCATTGGTGCCATTGTATATTCATCACCTTGTTTTTCAGCTCCAACTTTTAATTTTATTTGTTCTTGTATATTTGAATTTGCGTTATTAATTTCCTGTGCAGCATTTTGAATTTTTTCAAGAGTTTGTACTAGTAATTGCGCTCCTAATTTTGATAGTCTCTCCCACAACTCACCTGTTGTTTCTTCTTCTCCTATTGACACTTTTTCTTTTAAAATCATATCTCCAGTGTCCATTCCTGCATCCATAAACATAGTAGTTATTCCTGTTTCTTTTTCTCCATTAAGCACTGCCCACTGTATTGGAGCTGCACCTCTATATTTAGGAAGTAGTGAACCATGCACGTTTATGGCTCCATACTTTGGTATATCAAGTACTTCTTGTGGCAAAATCTTTCCATAAGCAACAACGCATAACACATCTGGCTCTAAGCTTTTTAATGTATCAATAAATTCTACATTATTTCGAATCTTAGGTGGTTGATATACCTTTATTCCCTTTTCTAGGGCATATTCCTTTACAGGTGAGGCAATCATTTTCATCCCTCTTCCTTTAGGCTTATCTGGATTAGTAACTACAGCTAATATATCAAATCCCGTTTCATATATTGCTCTAAGAGATTCCTGTGCAAAATCAGGTGTACCCATAAAAACAACTTTCATACTATTTTCTCCTCATTTACTTTAAATAGATTGCTTTTTTAAGCAATCTATTTATTATTTTTCTTCTACATCATCATTATCTATATATTCTAATGTTCCTGGTTCCATTCTATCTACGAATAATACTCCATCAAGATGATCAATCTCATGTCCTAAAGCTTCTGCAAGTAGTTCTTTTCCTTTTACAATTATTTCTTTTCCGTTTTCATCTAATGCTTTAACAGTTACTTCATTAGGTCTTACTACTTTAGCAAATTTATTAGGAAAGCTTAAGCATCCTTCTTTAAATTCTTCTTTTCCTTTTGCTTTAATAATCACTGGATTGACTAGTTTTAGAGATGGAGTTCCATCATAATTTACGTCAATTACAACTAGTCTTTTTAGTATTCCAACTTGAACAGCTGCTAAACCTACACCATTTGAAGCATGCATAGTTTCGTCCATGTCATTTAATATTTCTCTAATTTTATCATCGACTACTTCTACTTTTTTAGATTTTTTTCTTAAGATTTCGTCTCCTTCTTTTCTTATTTCTCTAAGTGCCATATCTATTCCTTTCTTTTTTATAACATATTATTTGGATTTAATTCTATTGCCACTCGTGCAGAAATTGTTTTCATTTTATAAAATTCGCTTAATGAATCTTGTAATAAATCATGTATTCTATCATCATATAAGCATTTTATTAACATTCTCATTCTGTGTCTATCTTTTATTTTATCTATTGGTGATGGTACAGGACTATATAATAATAACCCAAATTTTTCATTAATTACTCTATTTTTTAAATAACCATGTAATTTTTTTGCTACATTCATCAATTCTCTTTCATTTTTTGATGACATATCAATTACTATTATATCGCAAAATGGCGGATATTTCAACTGTTTTCTTATTCCTATTTCTGTATTATAAAATACATCATAATCTTGATATTTCGAATATTCAATAGCATAATTATCTGGATTATATGTTTGAATTATTACTCTTCCATTTTCTTTTTCTCTGCCTGCTCTACCCGCTACTTGAGTAAGAGTCTGAAATGTTTTTTCATTTGCTCTAAAATCCCCCATATTCAAGTTGCTATCTGCCGCAATTACTCCAACTAAAGTTACATTTGGAAAATGATGTCCCTTTACTACCATCTGAGTTCCAATCAAAATATCTATATTTTCGTTTTTGAATTTATTTAATATTTCTTCATGTGAATTTTTTTTCGTAACAGTATCTATATCCATTCTAATCGTTGTAGCACTTGGAAATAATTCTTTAACTTCATCTTCAAGTTTTTGAGTTCCAGCTCCAAAGTATTTTATATTTTTTCCATGGCATTCTGGGCATTCTTTTACCTCTCCCTGCTCATATCCACAATAATGGCATTTTAATTTATGCTCATTTTTATGATATGTCAGAGTGATATCACATCTTTTACACTTTATAGTATAGCCACAATCTCTACACATCACAAATGTAGAAAAGCCTCTTCTATTAAGATATAATATTGTTTGTTTTTTTGTAATTAAATTTTTCTCAATTTCATTTCTTAATTTTTCACTAATCATTGATTTATTACCATTAGCTAATTCTTGCCTTAAATCAACAATTTCAACACTTGGAAGTTCTGAATTGTTGGCTCTTTTAGTTAATGTCAATAATTCAAGCTCTCCCTGCTTTGCTCTATAAAATGTTCTCATATCTGGAGTAGCACTTCCCATAATAAGAGTTAAATCATTTTTATCTGTAATATATTCTGCCACCTCTCTTACATCATATCGTGGAGCTGTTTCTGATTGATATGACTCATCATGTTCTTCATCAATTATTATAAGTCCTAGATTAACTACTGGAGCAAAGATTGCTGACCTTGCACCTATTACAATTCGTGCTTTTCCTTCTTTTATTTTATTCCATTGATCAAATCTTTCTCCTACTGATAGTTTACTATGAAGAATCGCAATTTGTTCCTCTCCAAATCTTGATATAAATCTATCAACTGTTTGAGGAGTTAATGAAATCTCAGGAACAAGCATTATACTACTCTTACCCTGATTTAACATTTTTTCTATCATTTGCAAATATATCTCTGTTTTTCCTGAACCAGTTACTCCATATAGAAGATATTTTCCACTATATTCCATAGAATTGTATGCTATTTCCTGCTCTTCATTAAGTTTCAAATCCACAGTTTTCACAGTTTGCTTGTGTAAAAATGGATTTCTATCAACCTGTTTTTCATTTACTTCAAGATATCCGTTTTTTATTAGTGTATTAACTACTGCTCTCGAAGCATCTGTAAAAAGTTCTATATCTTGCACTGTTGCCACACCATTATCAATTATAAATTCTAATACATTCTTCTGTTTTTCTGATTTTATTTTGTTATCAATATCATTGTAAATTTCATCTATATCTTTTGCTAAACCTACAACATTTACTGTTTTTTCTTTCACTCTTTTTTCAACATTCTTTGCAGTCTTGCCTGGTGGCAACATTAATCTTAGGCATTCCGAAATATTGCAAAAATATCTATTTGCCATCCATTTAGCAAGCTCAATGTAATTTTTATCTATTTGCTCTGGCTGCAAACCTGCTATTTTCTTTACTTTAAATTCTGAATTTTCTTTTATGCCAACAACAATTCCATCAGATAATTCTTTTTTATTTGCAAAAGGCACAAAAACTCTAGTCCCAACTTGCACATTCATACCTTCTGGGATTTCATAATCAAATTTTTTATTAAGTGTCTTTACACTAGAGTCAATTATTACTTCTGCTATCATTTTACTCTCTTTCTTTTTGCAATTTATATGCTTTTATTACATTATTCATAAGCATAGCTATTGTCATTGGGCCTACTCCACCTGGAACTGGCGTTATATATGATGCCCTTTTAGATGCAGAATCAAAATCTATATCTCCACATAATTTTCCTTCTTCATTTCTATTCATTCCCACATCTATAACAACTGCTCCTTGCTTTATCATGTCTGCCTTTATAACATTTCTCTTTCCTATTGCAGCAATAACAATGTCTGCATCTTTGATTTCTTTTTCTATTTCTTTAGTTCTTGAATGACAAATTGTAACTGTTGCATTTTTTCCAATCAAACATTGAGCCATCGGTTTTCCAACTATATTACTTCTTCCAACAACCACAGCCTTTTTACCTTCTAATTTTATATCATAATGCTCGAACATTTTCATTATTCCAAGAGGTGTACATGGCACAAAACCATCTTGTCCAATTGTAAGTTTTCCAACATTATATGGATTAAATCCATCAACATCTTTATCTGGATCTATTGTATTAAAAGCTTCCTGTATATCCAAACCCTTAGGTAATGGACTTTGCAACAAAATTCCATTTACTTTTTTATCATTATTTAATTTTTTTATTAGTGCAATAATTTCTTCCTGTTTTGTTTCTTTAGGTAATCTATATTCTTTAAATTCAATTCCAATCTCATCACATGCTTTGCTTTTATTTTTCACATATACTTTTGAAGCTTCATCATCCCCGCATAATATTACTGCTAAATACGGATGTAAATTTTCTTTTATAACTTTCTCTTTTAATTCATTTCTTATTTTTTGTGCTAGTAATTTTCCATCTATTATCTCTGCCATTATTAGACCTCTCTTTACAACATTTTGTCTCATTTTATCATAGTTTTGTGTTTTCGTATATACATTTTTTTATTTTTATGTTATAAATATTTTATCATATACGAAAGGATTTATTTGTATGGATAGAGTTGATAAAATAAATTATTATCTAGATATTGCTGAAACCGTTTCTGAACGTAGCACCTGCCTTAGAAAGAAGTATGGAGCTATTATTGTTAAAAATGATGAAATAATTGCAACCGGATATTCTGGTGCGCCACGAGGCAGAAAGAATTGTACTGATTTAGGATTTTGCACTAAAAAGAAACTTTTCCCCGAAATTCATCACGGTGGATATGATGCATGTAGGAGTGTTCATGCTGAGCAAAACGCAATGCTAAGTGCTGAAAGAAAAGATATGATTAATTCAACTCTTTACATAGTAGGTGTTAGGACTGACTCCAATCAATATGAAGAAGGTGCTTCTCCATGTCAGATGTGTAGAAAATTAATAATCAATTCTGGAATTTCAGAAGTCATTGTTCGAATTGATAAAAACAGTTTCAATTGTTTCAAAGTTAAAGACTGGATTAATAATGATGATTTACTTGAAGGAAAGTTAACATATTAATTGATATTTTGTTGAATTTGGATTTTCACTATGCTATAATAATTTATATATTTATGTGATATACTATTTTAAATAGAAAGGAATGTATTAATAATGAAAAAATATCTTAGTTTAATTTTAACTATATTTATGTTAGTTTTATTATCTACATCTGTTTTTGCAGCCGAAACAGCCAAAGCTGACGCAACTATGACTTTAGTTGAAAATAATGTATGTAATATCACTTTTGGTAAATATGGCGAATTTGAGAAAAAATTAATTAAATGTGAAACAAACGATAAGACTATTGATATAGGTCTTACAGTTAAAAATAATCAAGAAGCACTACTTAATAAAGCTGGAGAAGTCGTACTTCTTATTGACTCATCAAACAGTATGTCAACAAGACAAGTTACTATTGGTGATAAAACAACTACTAGAAAACAATTAGTACTTGATTCTGCTTCACAATTAGTTGACAAACTATTATCAAGTAATTCTGATATTAAAATCGGTGTTGTAGAATTTGCAACAAGTACTGATGTTAGTAAAGAAGGTACTGAAGATGATGCTAAAGCTATCACACCTGCCCTAACAAATCAAAAATCTGATATTATTTCTGCTTTAAACACAATTTCTTCTGATGTAATGGGATCAAGAACAAATATTGATATTGGATTAAAAACAGCTAATAAATTATTAGAGACATCTACTGATTCAGATGCAAATAAATATATAGTTGTATTAACAGATGCAGTTCCTAATACTGCTGAAGGAGTAAAGGTTGACTTATACACTGAAGCTTCTGCTGATCCAACTAAAGCAACTTTAACTTCTTTAAAAGAAAGTGGTATAAATGTAATTTCAATGCTTATTGATATTCAAGATGAAGAAATAAAAATAACAGGTAGACCAGAAGATGCAACTTTCAAAACATACAAAGACGTAGCTCAATATGTTTTCGGTACTCCTCTATCTCCTACATCTGGTTCAGTTTACTATGTTAATGATTCAGATGTATTAGATACAGTAACTAATAAAATTTATTCTGAATTAGTTCCTGTAAATGAATATGTTTTAACAGATATAGTTATAAAAGACTATTTCCCACAAAACATAATTGACAATTTCGATTTTTCATATTTAACACAACCCGAAATTGGTACAGTTTCTGCTGAAGTTGACAAAACAGATAATTCTATTACATGGACTATATCAAATTTAGCTCCTGGTGAAACAGCTAATTTCTCTTACAGATTATCTTTAAAAGACACATTCTCAAGTGAAATATTAGATGTTAATTTACCAACAAACAAAAATGTAACTATTGATTATAAGGAAAATCAAGTTCCTGGTGATCAAAAACAAAATAATAAATGTCCAGTAGTAAAATTAGAAGTTGAAAAACAACCAGTTGATAATACAATCATTCCAGATAAAGAAATGCCTAAAACAGGTTCAAATACAGCAATTATTTCAGGATCATTAATTACATTATCAATTATAATCGGTGCAATAAGCTTTGTAGCATATAAGAGATCATAAAACAAAAAAATGTTGGAGTTAATATAACTTCAGCATTTTTTATTTTTAGTAGAAAAAAAGAGATTTAAGAATATAATCTTAAACCTCTTTTATTTTATTATTCAGCTTTAGGTGTTTCTTCAGCTTTTACTTCTTCAGCAACTGGTGCTTCTACAGGAACTTCTTCCTTAACAACTATATCGTTTCTCTTTAAGTTAGCTCCGATATCTTCCTTTGTCTTAGCAGCCTTTCCTACTCTATCTCTTAGATAGTATAACTTAGCACGTCTAGCCTTACCAACTCTAACTACCTCTACTTTTTCTACTAATGGAGAATGTAATAAGAATGTTTTTTCAACTCCTACTCCATAAGCAACTCTTCTTACTGTGAATGTTTCATTTAATCCACCATTTTGTTTCTTAATAACGATTCCTTCGAATACTTGGATTCTTTGTCTATTTCCTTCTTTAATTCTTTGATGAACTCTTACAGTATCACCAATTCTAATATCAGGAACCTTATTTTTTAATTGTTCATGTTCTATTGATTTTATAACGTCCATGATTTCTACTCCTTTCTTTAATTTTTTATCATTTAGACTTTCTTAATCATTTTTGTTCATGCTATTTATAGCTTCTTGCTTTTGAACTTCATTTAATAGTTCTGGCCTTTTTTTATATGTGGTTATTAATGATTGTTCTCTTCTCCATCTTGCAATCTCTTGATGATTACCTGACGTAAGAACTTCTGGAACTTTCATTCCATGAAATTCAGATGGTCTTGTATATTCAGGATATTCTAGTAATTTATCTTCTCCTGAAAAAGATTCTTCAACTGTTGAGCTATTACTTAAAACTCCATCAACATATCTACTAACTGAATCTATAAGTACCATTGCTGGTAGCTCTCCTCCTGTTAATACATAGTCTCCAATTGAAATTTCTTCATCAACAATTTCATCTAAAACTCTTTGGTCTATTCCCTCATAATGTCCACATAATATAATCAAATGCGATTCTTTTGATAATTCTTTTACCATGTTTTGATTAAGCACTTTTCCCTTAGGAGACATATATATGACTTTAGCATTTTCTTCTGAAACAGAACTATATGCATCATATACAACATCAGGTCTCATAAGCATCCCTGCTCCCCCACCATAAGGTGTATCATCAACATGTTTGTGTTTATCTTTTGAAAAGTCTCTAATATTTATTAAATTTATATCTATTAAATCTTTTTCACTAGCTCTTTCTATTATGCTATGTTTCATTGGTTCAAACATCTCTGGAAAAAGCGTAAGCACATCGAATTTCATTTAATTTCCTTTCATTATATTAGTCCATCTATTAAATGTATTATAATTTTTTGGTTATCAGTATCAATTTGCTTTATTACATCCTTTATTGCTGGCAAAAGTATATCTCCAACTTGATAAATATCATTTGCTCCAGTATTGAATATATCATCCAATGTTCCTAAAAATTTTCCATCATCAGAATATACTTCAAATCCAATTAAATCATTTATATAATAAGTACCTTCTGGTAAACTTGGAGCATCTTTTCTTTCCATCTCTATCATCATATCTTTTAAGCTTTCAGCTTCATCTATAGTATTAATATCTTTTAATTTTATTATTACTACATTTTTATGATTTCTAGTTCTTTCAATTTCATGCTCTTTGCCATTGATATAAACCTTCTTAACTTTATCAAAGTAATCAATATATGGCCATACTCTTATTTCTCCCTTTAGTCCAACTGTATTAACAATCTTTCCAAGTTCCATTCTAGATTCCATATTTTCCTCCGAAACGATATTTTAATTATAGATATTCTTCCGTTTTACTTTGCAATAAATATTAGTCATCAACAAATTCTACTTCTACTCTCTTGTGCATTTTTGAACCTAATGATTTCATTATAGTTCTAATCGATTGTGCAATCTTACCTTGTCTTCCAATTATTTTTCCCATTTCATCTTGAGCAACTTTGACTTTGTAGATTTCTCTACCATCAACTTCGTTTTTTTCAATTGAAACAGCTTCTTTATTGTCAACTAGGTTACTTATAATTACTTTTAGGATTTCTTCCATGATAACTCCTCCTCTAAATACAATTAGTTAGCTTTGTTTATTAAAGCTTTTACTGTATCAGTTGGTTGAGCTCCATTCTTCATCCAAGCAGCAACTTTTTCTTTATCTAAAACAACTGTTGCTGGTTCTGTCATTGGATCATATGTTCCGATTTTTTCAATAATCTTTCCATTTCTTGCAACTCTTGAATCAGCTACTACAATGTGATAAAAAGGTGCTTTTTTTGCTCCTACTCTTTGTAATCTTATTTTTACCATAATTTTCACCTCCCAAAACTGAATAAAATATTTATATTAAATTTAATAACTTAATAACTAATTTATTTTAATTTATCTTCTAAAGCTTGTATTTCCTCTTCTGACATTTTATCTAAATTCATCTTTTTCATCATTTTCTTCATTCGTGGATCAAGATTTCCACTCTTTACTTTTTTCATCATTGATTGTGTTAATTCAAATGACTTGATAAATTTATTAATGTCTTGTACTTGTGTTCCACTTCCATTTGCAATTCTAATTCTTCTTGATGCATTAAGTACTTTAGGATTTTCTCTTTCTTCATTTGTCATAGAACAAATAATTGCTTCAATTCTAGTAAATTCTTTATCATCAACCTTTGCACTATATTGTCCCATTCCTGGTATCATTTTTAATAAAGATGATAATGATCCCATTTTCTTAACCTGTCTAAGTTGTGCTAGATAGTCATTTAAGTCAAATTCTTTATTTTTTCTAAGTGTTTTTTCTAGCTTAGCTGCTTCTTCTGCATCAAATGTTGCTTCAGCCTGCTCTATAATTGATAAGACATCGCCCATTCCTAAAATTCTTGAAGCCATTCTATCTGGATGAAATTCTTCTATCTCATTAAGCTTTTCACCAGTACCTACAAATTTTATTGGTTTACCAGTTACTTTCTTAACAGATATTGCTGCACCACCACGTGCATCACCATCTAATTTTGTTAGAATAACTCCATCAATTCCTAAGTCTTCATTGAATTTACTAGCTATATTTACAGCTTCCTGTCCTGTCATTGCATCAACTACAAGTAAAATTTCATGTGGTTTTACACTCTGTTTTACATTTTTTAATTCTTGCATTAGAGTTTCATCAATTTGAAGTCTTCCTGCTGTATCAAGAATTACAACATCATTTAATTTGCTTATTGCTATTTCCTTAGCCTGCCTTGCAATTTTTACAACATCTTTTTCATTTTCGTTTGCATAAACTGGTATATTTAATTGAGCACCAACCACTTGTAATTGCTTAATTGCTGCTGGTCTATACACATCACATGCAACTAATAATGGATTCTTTCCCTGTTTTCTTAGTAGATTTGCTAATTTTCCTGCTGTGGTTGTTTTACCTGAACCTTGAAGTCCTACTAGCATTATTACTGTTGGTGGATTAGGCGTAAAAGTTATTTTACTATCTGTTCCTCCTAATAATTCTACTAATTCATCTTTAACAATTTTAACAACTTGTTGTCCTGGTGTTAGTGATTTTAATACATCACTTCCTAATGCTTTATCATGGATATTATTTATAAATTCCTTAACTACTTTGTAATTTACATCAGCTTCTAGTAAAGCAAGCTTAACTTCCCTTAACATTTCATTAAGATCAGATTCTGTAATTCTTGCCTTTCCTTTCAATTTTCTTGTAAACGCTTGAAGCTTCTCTGATAATCCTTCAAAAGCCATCTTATCCTCCTTCACAACTAAAAGTTGTTTTGTTTTTTATTTGCTATATATTTATGCAATACAGCTTAGTTCTTTTTGTACTTCATTTAAGATTTTTTCAACTTTTTTATCTGATGAATTATCTTGTATCTTGCTTAACTGACTTAAAATAAGTTGAATTGTCTTTTCGTTTTCCTGTGTCTTTTTCATGATTTGCAGTTTTTCCTCGTATTCGAAGAGTTTGCTTTCTCCTTTCTTTATAATGTCACGTACACCCTGTCTAGATATATTATTGTTTTCAGCAATTTCCGAAAGTGATAAGTCTTCATTGTAATAATCTGATATTACCTGATATTGTTTTTCAGTTAAAAGCTTGCCATATATTTCAACAAGCATACTTATTTCAATATGTTTTTCCATTTCTTCTCACCATTCTTTTCTTACACTATGTGTATTTGCTGTAAAGCATATATACTTTACACCTTTTTTGCATTTTTGTCAAGTGTTTTTGACAATAAAATAGCAAAATATGCGTATTTATTGACCTTTAGCCAATATTATTGTATAATTTTAGTCATGAAAGGAATCAAATATGAATACTGAAAAAGCTATACAAATTATAAAGAATTTAAAAGATTATTATCCAGATGCAAAATGTAGTCTTGATTTTTCTACACCTTTTGAAATGCTAGTAGCTGTATGCTTGTCTGCTCAGTGTACAGATGATAGAGTAAATAAAACCACTCCATCACTTTTTGCAAGATTCGACACTCCTCAAGACTTTGCTAATGCTGATATAAATGAACTTGAATCTATCATACACCCCTGCGGATTTTATAAAAATAAAGCTAGAAATCTTAAACTAGCAGGACAAAAAATTATAAATGACTTTAATGGTATTGTTCCTCACACAATGGATGAACTTATTACAATACCTGGTGTTGGTAGAAAAAGTGCTAATGTTATTATGCTTGAAGCTTTTAATGATCCACAAGGAATTGCTGTTGATACTCATGCAAAACGTTTAGCAAATAGAATTGGCTTTTCAAATGAAATTGAACCAACTAAAATTGAAAAGGATTTATGTGCGATAATCCCTAAAGAATATTGGAAAGATGTAAATCATCTATTTATCTGGCATGGACGTGCAATTTGTTCTTCACAAAGTCCTAAATGTGCGCAATGCCCTATTAAAAATTATTGTGCGACATTTCAAAATAAATAAAAATATAAGCTTGTTATTTAGAAAATATAATTTCTATTGACAAGCTTATATTAAATCATATTTATAGTTACCCCAATGAGA
>HF993623.1:12194-17707 GCA_000433915.1 Clostridium sp. CAG:793 | reverse complement strand
ATTAATTTATCAACTTAGTTAATTCTATAATATCCTATCAACATCTAAAATAGATTCTGATTTTTATAGCTTTTCCACAAATATTGGAGTTGTAATAGTTTTTTATCAAATTTAGCTATTTTTCGTTTATACAAAATAATAAGCTAGCCATTTCTAGCTAACTTATTATTTTAATATTATTGCTCATTTAATACTTTTCTGCATCTTGGACATAATCCATCTTCTGTATGTTCATCATACATCCAGCATCTCTCGCATTTTTCTCCATCAGCATGTTCTACTTTTACTCCAAGTGCAACTTCTTGTTTTCTCTTATTTTCTTCTATGTCAAGTCCTGAAACAATAAGTACAAGTTTTATTAACTTTTCGTTTTCTTTTAAGAATGTATATTCATCACCTTCTGCATAAATTGTTACTTTAGCATCTAGTGAGTTTCCTATTACTTTCTCTGCTCTTGATAATTCAAGTTGCTTTGCAACAATGTTTTTAACTTTTATAATTTCTTCCCATTTATCGGCTAATTCTTTATTATCCCATTTTTCATTTGGCTTTGGATAATCTGTAAGCATTGGACTTTCAACCTGCTCGTCCTTAGTATGCTTCATAGCTTTCCAGATTTCTTCTGCTGTAAATGATATCATTGGAGTTAATATCTTTACTAAAGCGTCTAATATATAGTACATTGTTGTTTGTGCTGCTCTTCTTGCAGTTGAATCAGCCTTTTCAGTATATAATCTGTCTTTGATTATGTCTAAGTAGAAACTACTCATATCAACAACACAGAATTGATTTATATCATGATAGCAATTTCCGAAATTGTAAGTATCATAATCTTTTGTACAATCCTTAATTAATTTATTTAAACGAGTTAATGCCCATTTATCAATTTCTTGTAAATCATCATAATCTACTGGATGATCTGGATCATAATCTTGTGTATTTCCTAAAATATATCTTGCTGTATTTCTTATTTTTCTATATACATCTGATATACCTTTTAAGATATCATCTGATAAGTTTACATCCATTGAATAATCTGATGATAAAGCCCATAATCTAAGAATATCTGCACCAAATTTGTTTGATACATCTATTGGAGATACTCCATTTCCTAAGCTCTTAGACATTTTTCTGCCTTGTCCATCAACAACAAATCCACAGCTTAATACTTCTTTGTATGGAGCTATTCCATTAACTGCAACTGATGTAAGAAGTGATGATTGGAACCATCCTCTATATTGGTCATTTCCTTCCAAATATAAATCTGCTGGATAATCAAGTCCTCTTTCTACTAATACACTTTGGTGTGTTGAGCCTGAATCAAACCATACATCCATAATATCTGTTTCTTTCTTAAATTCAGTGCATCCACATTTTACGCATTTCGCACCTTCTGGTAATAATTCACTTGCATCTTTTGCCCACCAAGCATTTGTTCCTTCTCTGCGAACTATATCTTGAATTTTATTTATTGATTCTTCTGTTACATAAGGCTCTCCGCATTCTTTACAATAATATATTGGAAGTGGAACTCCCCATGTACGCTGTCTTGAGATGCACCAATCGTTTCTTCCTTTGATCATCTCAGTCATTCTGTCTTCGCCCCAGTCTGGATGCCATGTTACTGTTTTGATTGCCTCTAATGCTTTGCTTCTAAATCCATCAACTGATGCAAACCATTGTGGTGTTGCTCTAAATATTACTGGTTTCTTGCATCTCCAACAATGTGGATATGAGTGTGAAATTGGAACAGCTTTTAATAAATATCCATTTTCATCCAACCATTTTGTAATTGTCTTATTTGATTTTGCATAAAACTCTCCTACAAATTGTCCTGCTTCTTGAGTTTGATGTCCTTTATCATCAACAGCAACTACCATTCCTAGATTGTCTTTTAATCCTTGTAAATAGTCTTCTTTACCATAAGCAGGAGCAGTGTGTACAGCACCTGTACCTTCTACTAAATCAACATTTACAGTTGTTTCACTTCCCATTACTACTCTAGATGTTCTATCAAGAAATGGATGTTTGCATAATACTCCTTCCAACTCTATTCCTTTAAATTTATTTATAGTTTTATAATCTTTTATTTCAGCTAATTCAAGAACTTTTTCAAGTAATTCTGTTGCGATTATTAGATTACCTTTTTCTGTTTCAACTAAGCTATACTCAAAATCAGGGCCTAATGTTATTCCCATATTTCCTGGTAATGTCCATGGTGTTGTTGTCCAAATTACAATAAATGTATTTGTTTTGTCAAATTTTCCTTTTGAATCTGCTACTGGGAATTTAACATAGATTGATTCCCCTGTAACATCTTTGTATTCGATTTCAGCTTCTGCTAATGCTGTTTCGCAATCAGTACACCAGTATACAGGCTTTAATCCTTTGTATATATATCCTTTTTTATACATATCTCCGAATACGCCTATTTGTCTTGCCTCTGTTGCATGTTCATAAGTTATATATGGATGTTCCCAATCAGCTAATACTCCTAAACGTTTAAATCCTTCTGTTTGAACATCTTTATAATTTTTAGTAAATTCTCTACATGTATCTCTAAATTTTGTTACAGGAATTTTGCTTCTATCTAGTCCAAGTTTTTCAATAGCCTTCTTTTCTGTTGGCATTCCGTGTGTATCATATCCTGGTACATAAGGGCTATAAAATCCTTGCATTGATTTATATCTTACTATTGTATCTTTTAAGATTTTATTTAAAGCATGTCCTGCATGGATTTCACCATTTGCGTATGGAGGTCCATCATGTAATATAAAATGTTTATGTCCTTCATTTTTCTTTAATATTTTTTCATATAAACCATTTTCAAATACATTTTCTAGTATTCCTGGTTCTTTTTCTGGTAGATTTCCTCTCATTGGAAAATCTGTCTTTGGTAGATTAAGTGTTGAACTATAATCTTTCTTTTCTTCACTCATAATTTTCCTCCTATCACGTAATACCATAACAAAAAATCGCCCTACTTGCTTATCACAAGTTAGGACGAACTTATTCCGTGGTACCACCTAAATTTATTGTATAAAATTACAACCTTATTCATAGTTTGTAACGCTAACCAAGCGACTTAATTACTAACATATGTGTTCATTAAAGTAACCATATAAGTGATAATAAATAATATGTTTCTAACTAGCATCTCACCACCACTAGCTCTCTTTATAGGCTTATACTATTTACCGCGTCTTATATATTGTCTTTTCATATAATGCTTATTATTTTAGCACTTCTATTATAAAAAATCAATAATTTTTTTGTAAATTTTTCTGCATTTTTATCGAAATAATATCATTATTAGTTCAAACTTTCCATATTCTTCTCATTTTATTGTAGTTTTCTTATTATTTCGTTATAATTTTTTTAGTTTTAAGGAGGAATCAAATTGGAAAATAAAGAAAAGAAAAATGGAACTCTTATTATTTATCCTAAATACATGGATCTTGTTTATTACTCAAATGACTTAGTACGTAAATTTCCAAAATGCGAGCAATTTGCTCTTGTTAAAGAAATTAAATCTACTTTATATTCAGGTCTTCGCTGCATTATATATGCTATTAAATTATATAATAAGCAAGACAAATTACGTTATCTCAGAGAATTAGATGTTAATCTTAATCTTCTCAAAGTTCACATTCGCATATCATATAAATACAAATATATCACGATGAATAATTATCAAACTTGGAGCAATCAGCTCACTGATATTTCAAATTTATTAGGAGGATGGATAAACTCATGCCTAAAAAGATAACAAATTGTTTTAAAAATAAGCTAACTTTTGAAAATTTACTAAAAGCTCATTATCGTGCACGCCGTCATAAAATGTATAAAAATGAAGTAATAAGATTTGAAATGAATTTGGAAAATAATATTTGGAATTTAGAAAGAAGTATTTTAAATAAAACATACCATGTTGGTACATATCGAGAATTTAGAATCTATGAACCTAAAGAGCGCATTATCAAAGCTCTTCCCTATGTTGATAGAGTTGTGCATCAATGGTATATAGAAGAATTTATAAAACCTTATATCCTACCTAGGTTTGTTAGTACTTCTTTTGCTTGTCTTGAAAATCGAGGCACACATAAAGCTGTTGATAAAGTTCAAGAATATATGCGTGAATTTTATCGTAATCAAGGAGATTTCTGGATTTTAAAATGTGATATACGAAAGTATTTTTATAATATAGATCCTCAAATATTAATGACAATACTTCAAAAATATATACGAGATAATTACTTACTTGATTTTACTAAACTCCTTATATATGATGGTCGTAAAAGTGATGAATCAGTCGGCATACCAATAGGAAATTATACAAGTCAATTTTTTGCTAATATATATTTAAATGAATTAGATCAATTTCTAAAAAGAACTAAACATGTAAAATATTATGTGCGATACATGGATGATTTTGTGCTATTATTCAAGACAAAAGCTGAATGTATAGAATATAAAAAAATCATTTCTGATTTTATAGCAGAACATCTGCACTTAGAATTAAACAGCAAATCTCGTTATTATCCATATAAAATGGGAGTAAATTTTTGTGGATATCGAATCTATACAACTCATAGATTACTTAGAACCTCATCTAAAAAGAAAATTATAAGCAATGTAAAGAAATGGAATGCCGAAAAATTAAATGGAACTTTAAATTACTGGCATGCTCTTCAAAGTATTAACTCATGGTTAGGTCATGCTTCTCATTGCAATTCATACAACTTTAGAAATAAAATATTTAATTCTTGTAATTTTCTTATCAATCAACATTATACTGAGAATATTGAATACAATCTAATACAAGATGAACAGGATTTTAAAAATGGAATTTTGTTTTAACAATAAGAGCCTAGAAAATGTAAATTTTCTAAGCTCTATTTTTTATCATAACCTTGGAAATTCAAATATTTTTACTAGAGCAAGATTATTATTCATGTATTTATGATATAAGATCATGCTTATACCAATGGAATTAAACTTCTTTGATACGAATCCAGCTGCCTTTATTTTATGCCTATCTCTCGGTAATGTCCGTAAACAATTACCCATCTGGGATTGAAACCTTTAAGAATCTATGCGTATCGAAGTGAGACTACACAGCCAAGACTGGGCGGAAACCATTGTTGTTGTTCGCGTTACCGTTGTTACCATTGGAATTGAATACTCCGGCATTAGAGCCATTCCACCAATTACCACCGCGTTTCAAGAAAGGTTGAGCGCAACAGTTTAATCCCTGCTATTACAAGTATATACTAACTAAAATTTCTTTTCAATACTTCTTACACAATTTATGTTAAAAAATTTGTTAAAAATAGCGTGCTTACGCACGCCATTTTCTTTATTATAATTTGCTGTCTGACATAATAACTCTATGCCTTCCAATTCACCTCGTAAAAGGGGAACAAGGGAACTGGGAATGTTCAAAGTGAGACTACACAGCCAAGACTGGGCGGAAACCAAAGTGGATGTACGCGTTACCGTAGTAACCATAG
>HF993623.1:0-12136 GCA_000433915.1 Clostridium sp. CAG:793 | reverse complement strand
CCAATTACCACCGCGCTTCAAGAAAGGTAGAGCGCAATTACCGATTAGTGCATAGTCGCCATTATAATAGCATTTACCATATTGAGCTCCTGTTGCTGTCGTATCTATAAGCCAATCACGGTCACCATTTGCTTTCTTTCCATAATATGAGTATGTATTAATTACTTCATACATTGCATCACCCATAATTGACTTCATTAAATTATATCTTTCAGTTGTAATTCTCTTTCTTATCTCATTTGTAGCAGTAATCTTTGAAGTATCATTATTATCTAAGTCCCATAACTTCGAATTATCTGGTCCATATATAGTCTTCTCATCATTTCCAACTTCATATTTGTCCCAATATTTTGCATATTCTGATTTTAATTTATTATTTGAGAAACATTCTCGTCCTTGACTACTCAAATTACTATTTCCATTATCATAATATGCTGCTACATATTCCCAAGCACCACCATTTAAGTCATATATACCAGTTACATTTCCAGTTGTACTTTGTGATACATTAGTTTTATAATCTTTTCCTCCAGCATATTCATGATATACATTAGAAGAATTATCATATTCATATAAACTATTTATTGTTGGTGTTTTGCCATATTGTGATGCTGCAAAATATGCTACAGCTCCCCATTCTGAATTTTTCATTAAATGGCTATCAGCTCCTGATATGCCATAAGGGTTGCCACTTACTTGCATTTTTAAGCTTGCTTTAAAGCAATTACCAACTTGTATATATCTCCAAGTTTCAGCATTTGGCACTACTTTTACTGTTTTATTTCCATCATTATTTGTACTTGTTGATAATGTTTCTGCCATACCAGCTTCAAACTTAGCTACCCAGATTCCACTTAGTGCTTTTCCACCAAAGTTAAATGCTGGATGTACTATTGTTGGAGTCTTACCTCCTGTTGTTACACTATCAGGATTATAACTTGCATAATATTCTGTTCCATTTGAATCTCTGTTAGATACACCTTTTAAGAATACTACATTTGTTATATTTTGTGTTGTTCCTTCACCATCTGCTGATGTATGGTATGAATTAATGCTATATGCATATCTTGGAATCCATACAAACATACTTCCTAAATCAGCTTCTGCAACAGTTGTTGTTCCATCTGTTGTATAGTTTGCTGAACTTACTTTGTATTTTCCATCACTTAGCATTACATTTGCCCATTTGAATCCAGCTGTACCATCCGAATTAACATAATTATACCAATCTGCATCATCTTCTGTTGTAATTACCCAATTACCTGATACATATTTTATAGGTATCATTCCTTGTGATAATTTTGGAGCATTTACTTTCTTTGTATCTGAATAGTAATCTCCTCCGCCAGTTTCTCTGTCAAACATATCTGCAACTTTATCCATCCATGCAGAATCATCTTCTTCCGCTTTTTTATACGCAGCACTTGCCTCTTGTGCTTTTCTAAACAAGCCATTTTCACCCAAAGTCATTGTTATAGTCACACCTGCTAAGATTAATAGAATTACTATTGTTACAACTAATGCTATTAAAGTTATTGCGTTTTCTTGACCTAACTTAGCTTGAGTTTTTAAAGTTTTTTCTTCAGTCCTTTCCATCTTTAAAACTTTCCTCCTTTGATTTTTTGATGTTAACTTCATCCTTTGATTGAATTCGATAAAATTTTATCATACGGTATTTTTTTAGTTATGTTTTAAAACAAATTGTTATATCATAATTTGATTATTTGGAGAAAAAAATAAAGCTACTATATTAAGTAACTTAATATAATAACTTTTTATTTTAATTCTTTTCTATTTTGTTCAATCTCTTTTAATGTTGATTCTAATGATTTTGATAATGATTGAAGAATTCCATCAGCATATTCGCGTGCACCTTGTGTGATTTGTCTTGCATTTTCATTTGCAGCTGACATTATTTGATTTTTTTGTTCATACGCTTTTTTGGTTATCTCATGTTCATCAATCATTGATATTATTCTATTCTCTGCTTCTTTTACAACATCATCTGCTTCTTTTTTAGCTTCTGCTAAAATTCTTTCTCTTTCTTCTTTAACCCATTTTGCTTGTTTTAATTCATCTGGCAATTTTAAGCGAATCTCTTTTATTAAATCTAATACTTCCTCTTGATCAATTATACACTTTTCTGATAATGGTACTTTTTTGCTATTTTCGATTAAATCTTCTAATGTTTCTAATAATGTAAAAATTTCCATAACTAATTTTCTTTCCTTTCAATTTCAAGAGGTCGTTTACTTCATTATGCCTCTTTTATAAAAATTAAACTTGCTCTGCCATATTTCCTTTGGTCTATAATTTTTATATTTTCTATTTTGTTTATTTCTCTTAAATCTCTTTCTATTTCATCGGTTTCAATTATCATGATTCCATTTTCTTTTAACCTAGATTCATGGATGATATCTATTATACTATCCACTGCAATGTCTTCTTTATATGGTGGATCTATAAATATAATATCAAATTTTTCATTTGTGTTTAATGTTCTAAGAGCTTTCTTATAATCTTCATTTATTACAACTGCTTTATCTTTTAATTTTGTTTTTTCTAAATTCTGTTTTATCATTTTAACAGCATCTCGATTTATATCACATAAATATGCTTTGTCAGCATCTCTGCTTAATGCTTCTATCCCAAGTTGTCCACTCCCTGCAAACAAATCAAGTACAACTGCACCTTTTAAATTATTTTGTATTATATTAAATAATGATTCTTTGACGCGATCTAGAGTTGGCCTTGTTGATAAACTTTCTATTGAACTTAGCTTTGTTCCTCTAGCTTTTCCACTGATTACTCTCATATCCCTATTTTATCGTTATTTTGCTCCTTGTCAAGATTATTCATTAAATTGTAATATTTCTTTAATATGTATGTAATACACCTATTTTAGCACACTTTATAGATAAAATAAAGAGATAAATGCTATTTTTTGCATTTATCTCTAGTTTTTTATTACAAAATTGTAATTTATTCATATCTCTTCTTAGCTTTTTTCTATATATTCTACGTATTATTAGGTTATTTTCTGCTATTATGAGTTTAGTTTTCTTTATTTATTTCTTTTAATAATTCTAGTTGTGATATTAGCAATGATTCCATTTTTGCTTTATAAACATCAAATTGTTTTTGAGTATCTTCTAATTCTTTCTTCTTTTCTGAAATAGATTGCTCTAGTCCCATTGTGGCTTCTCTAGCCTTGCCTTCTGCTTCTTTTATTATTTGTTCAGCTTGTTTCTGAGCAGCGTTCTTTACTTCTTCAGACGCAGATTGAGCCATAAGTAATGTACTTTGTAATGTTGATTCAATTTGAGTATAATGTTCTAATTTAGATTTATATTCATCAACTTGATTTTTATAATCTGCTATTTGCTTATATAATGATTCGTAATCTTTTGTTAATTCATCTAAAAAATCATCTACTTCTTCTGGGTCATATCCATTTAATGTTTTTTTAGAAAATTTCTTATTTTCTATTTCTAATGGTGTTATCATTTCAATATCCTTTCTAAAACTTATATTATTACTCTTTTGCGTTTAATAGAAAATTCTCATTAGTTATTTTTTAGCCAAGATACTGGAAGTTTACTTTTTACATCTTCCTTACTATCTGTTGCTATATCATAGTTATATGGTGCAATTAAAAATATTGAATTAGATATTTTTTGCATATGTCCTTCTAATGCATGAACTGCTCCACTAACAACATCAATTATTCTTCTAGCTACATCTTTATTTACATATTCTAGATTTATAATAACTGATTTTTTCTCTTTTAATAAATCACAGATTTCCTCTGCTTGTTCAAATGTTGTTGGTTGAGTAATAACCATCTTTACAGATTGTTGCATATTTACAACTCTTCCTGATTTTCTTCCTCCGAATAGACCTCTTGGCTCTTCTACCTCTTGATCCTCTTCTTCATTATAGTCAGTTCCTTCTTCATAGTCCTCATCTGCAACATCTTCGGCTGTGTTCATGTTTATCATGTTCCACAATTTGTTCACTACGTTTGCCATTTGATAATAACCTCCTAATATTTCTCATTCGTTATTCTTGTACGATTGTTTTTAGTATCTATCTTTTTTCAAGCATTGTCAATACTTTTATTTAACTTGTAATTGTAATTTAATGTTTTTGTAATTTTTTTGTAATATGTGTTTGTTTGCTTTTGGGTAATATTTATTGTCTTTTTTAGTTTAAATATAGCACCTTTTGTCGATTTATTTTTTATTTTGTTTCATTAATTTGACCTTCTTTAGGATTTAAAATTAATTCGTCATACAATATAATAGATGTCCTAGCATTTTTATTTACATTTTCCAATTCTTTGATTTCTGATGTACTATAATTACTTACTATTGAATAATCTTCTCCTCTTTTTTTAACCTTTACTAACACTCTTTCTAAATATCCAGCTTTTGTTCTTATTACATAATTTAGTCCATTATCTTCTATTATTGCCGTATTTGCAACTTTATATCCCGATTGATCCCACCAAATTATATCAAATGAGATTTTTCTATACATTAGCAATTCATCTATTCCCTCACTAAAGCTTAATACTAATGTAACTTCATCATCATTTTCTTTAATTATATATTCAATTTTAGCATCTACATTTTTAGTACTTGGAAGAGTAATTTTAATCTTATCTCCTACTTCTGCTTTTTTAGCTTCTTCTGATTTACTAGTACATGCAATATAACATTTAAAATTGTTTATTATCTTTCCTGTTTCACTATTTGTTGATATTATTTGTCCTGTTTTCAAATTCAGATTGTTTAAAAATTCTTTATTATATTTCGAAAAATCATTTGTCGTTAGTGTTTTTTCAAGTCCATCTACTCTATATGATACCATACCACTTACAGGAGCTGTTACATATTCTGAACCATTATTTAATTCATTTTCATATTTGCTTCTTTCATCTATCAATTTTCGTAAATATGAACCACTTGGACTATTTTCTCCTGCAATTCTAGCCTTTTTGCTTATATATGTATTTAACTTTTTCTTAGTTTCTTGTATCTTTTGAATATTATTTAATGTATTAATATCGCTTAAAGCTTGATCAATTTGACTATCTAACAAACGTGTATCTGCCAATACCAACTCATTACTATTATTATTTTCAATAGTTTCTTGTATCTTTATATCTAGTGCCTTTATCTTTTCTTTTAGAGAATTCTCACCACTTGAATAATATCTAAAAATTGATTCTCCTTTGGCAACTCTACTTCCTTCATCAATAATTTGTTCCATTCCATTTTTGTAGTTTTCGCCTTTAACTACAGTTTCTTCTCTAATAATATAACCAATAGCCGCTTCTTCTTTAGATATTTTTCCCTCTCTTACAATAAATGTATCTGTTGGATTTTTTATTAAATTAATTATAGAATTTAGTAAATATGCTAAAATTACTACAACAACAACTGAGCCCAATAAAACTTTTGCTTTATTAAGCTTTTTACTTGCTTTTTTTGTTTGCTTTTCAGTTCTAAATGTTTCAGTTGTTTCTTTCACTTTTATATCCTTTCTGTTCTTTTCATATTTTCTAATATAATTTGAACATTTTCTTCAACTGTTTTTTTGATTCCATCAAGCCATACAGCTTGTTTATATGCTCTAAACCATGTTAGCTGTCTTTTCGCATATCTTCTACTTTCTTGCTTTATTTTCTCTATCATCTCTTCTTTTGTAAGTTTATTTTCCAAATATTCTACTACTTCTTTATATCCTAGACCTTGCATTGCAGTTGGAAAAGAATCATATTCGCGGGTCACTCTTTGTACTTCTTCTATTAATCCTTGTTCAATCATCATATCAACTCTTCTATTAATTCTTTCATATAATATTTCTCTGTCCATACTAAGTACAAATATATGATAATTGTATGGAACTTCTTTTCTTGATTCAATTTCAAGTTCTGTTTTTGTTTTTCCTGTTGTATGGTATATCTCTAAAATTCTAGTTATCCTTTTTCTATCATTTTCACTTATTTTTTTTAGTGCTTCTGGATCAATTTTTAAAGCCATTTCATACAATTCTTGTACTGATTTTTCTTCTAAACTTTTTCTATATTCTAAATCAGTTTTTTCTTCTTTAAAATCGATATTATATATTAAAGAATTTATATACAACCCTGTTCCACCAACAATTATTGGAATTTTATTTCTTGATATTATTTCTTCTATTGCTTTTACTGCATCTTTTTTAAAATCTGCTACACTGTACCTCTGATCAGGACTAACAAAGTCAACTAAATGATGTACTGCCATTTGTCTTTCTTCAAGAGTTGGTTTTGCTGTTCCTATATCCATGTCTTTATATATTTGCATAGAATCTGCTGATATTATCTCTCCATTTAAATTTCTTGCTAATTCTATACCCAATTTAGTTTTTCCAGATGCCGTAGGTCCACATATAACAATTACATCTTTTTTTTCATTATACATTGTTGTTTGCTTTTAGTCCTTCCATAACAGATTGTGTTCCTAATTGGATATTTTTTATGTATATACATTCTACAATTAATATTGCAATATCAATTAGAACTAGTGTAATTATTTTTTTTAAAAACTCTTCTTTTTCTATTTCTTTAGAATGTGCTTTATTAATTTGAAGAGCTATTGGAGATGCAATAATCATCATATTTATTGGCATTAATACTAGCAAAATCATATTTTTTGACTTGTTAGCTATTTCTCCTATTATTTCCATGTTACCAATTCCATATATTATGTTTGATATTATAAACATGAATAGAATTAATGCTATACATGTTATGATTTTTATTTTTAATTCTGTTCCTTTTAACATTTTTAATAACATAATTATTGAAAATATATTTAATATTATAATTGCAATAATGATAATAGTATGCATCTTATCTCCTTTTCTATCTTCTTGAAAATTTCTTTTCTATATCTGCTCTTGACATTTTTATTGCAATAGGTCTTCCATAAGATCCTACAAATGGATTGTCTAATTTCAAAAGACTTCTCATTATTTCATCTACTTCTAGTCCATTTAATGCAAGATCTGTTTTCATTGCAACTTTTTCAGCAATAGTTGCTAAAAATTTAGATTCTATTTCTCTAGTTTCTATTCTTGCAACTGTATTTATTTCTCTCAAAGTTTCCATAAAGATTTCTTCTGTGTTTAGCTCTATACAAAAACTTGGTACTTGTGTTATTTTTACTGTGTTGTCACCAAATTCATCAACTAATATACCTGCTTTTAAGAACAAATCTTTGTTATCTCTGAAAATTCCCATTTCTTTAGTTGTCAAATTTATTACATCTGGCAATAACATTAATTGTGAATCTTTATTTGAACTATAATAATTTCTTCTTACTTTTTCATAAATAATTTTTTCTCTAGCAGCTATTTGGTCTAATATGTATAATTCATTATTCATTGTTAATATGATATATTTTTCAAAAGCAAAACCTATAAATCTATAAGATGGTGTATTATCTTCACCCTCTTTTTCAAATAATGATATCTCACTATTAGTTATTGGAGAGATTATACTGTCTTTAGCTTCTTCTGCTTTTTTCTCATCATATTGTTTTTTAGCCTCTTCAATATTACGCCCAAATAATTTTTTGTACATTTCTTCAAAAGATAAATCTTCATTTTGAGTTATTTCTTCTTTTTTATCTGCTTCCTCTGTATTACCAATTTCAATCTTATTTTCTTTTGCATCCTCAGTTTGTTTTTCTTCTAGTACGTTATTTGCTTCTTCTGTTTTAGTTTCTTCTACTTTTGGTGTTTCTATATCAATTTTCTCTGATTTAACTTCTTCTACTTTCTCTTCTTTTTGTTCTTCTTTATTTTTATTATATCCTTTTAAGTATTCTTCTAATAGCTTACTTCTATCTATTTTTACATCTTCAAGTTCTTCTTTTGCTTCCTGATTTTTTTCGGCTATTGTTTCATTTTTTTCTTCTGGCATAGTAGTTGTTTTAGAATTTTCTATAATTTCATTCTCTTCTTTGTGTTCATCATCTTTTACTTCATCAATTTGTTTTGTACCTTCTGTTTGTATTTTTCCTTTTAAAATATTAGTATATCTTTCTAATCCTTGAGCAATTTCTTCTGATGTTTTTGCCTTTGTTATTTCATTGATAAATGCTTCTCTGCTATTAGAATCAAGATCTGTAATAACATTTTTAAATTCACTAAATTCAGGTTTTGGAATTTTAGATTCTTTAATAAATTCATCAGCTTTATTATCTAGTTCCTTTATCTCAGTTGCATAATCTTCTGTTTTCTTTTCTTCAACTTTCTCATAATTCAACTGATTTCTGAATTTCTCATCATTTGGAGTATCCCAATGTTGCTCTGATTTAGGAGGAAATCTATAATCTAATGCACTTACTTTTGGTTTATTTATTGACCACGCTTCTATTCTTTCCTTATTTTTTACCTCTTTTAGCATATCGTTTGGAGTCATGTCTTTAAATTCTGTTTGTTTTAATTCTCCATTATCACTTTTTAATAGTGCTTCTTTTATTGCATGGTATACTGCTTTAAATACACTTTGCTCATCTTGGAATCTTACTTCCAATTTTGTTGGATGAACATTCACATCAACCATTTTAGGATCCATATCTAAATTTAAAATAATAAATCCATGCTTTCCAAATGATAATACATCTTTAAATCCTTGATCAGCTGCACTTGTTAATGTTTTATCTTTTATATATCTATTATTTACATAAAATAATTGATTTGAACGGTTTGAACGTGCAATACTTGGTTTTCCAATAACTCCTGTCACATGAATATTATCATATACATAATCAACAGATATTAGATTTTGTGATATTTCTTTTCCATATATAGCATATACAACATCTTCTACTTTTCCGCTTCCATTAGTTTGTATTACTGTCTTTCCTGTATTTATAAGCTTTATTGCTACTCCTGGATTAGCTATTGCAATTCTTGTAATTGCATCTTCTATGTATCCTGATTCAGTGAAATCTTTTTTCAAGAATTTATATCTTACTGGAGTATTAAAGAACAAATCTTTTATTGTAATGCTTGTACCTGTTGGAGTTCCTTCTTCATGCTTATCAATAATGTCTCCTCCTTCTACAGTTATCTTATATCCTATATCAGCTTCTGGAGTTTTCGATACCAACTCTACTTTAGCAATAGCTGCTATACTTGCTAAAGCTTCACCTCTAAAGCCCATAGTTTTAACAGTATCTAGATCATTTGCACTTCTTATTTTACTTGTTGCATGCCTTTCAAAAGCAATCTCCATATCATCTGGTTCGATTCCTTTTCCATCATCTGTAACTCGTATATATGAAATTCCACCATTTTTTATTTCTACTGTTATATTTTTTGCCCCTGCATCTATTGAATTTTCTACTACTTCTTTTATTGCTGATGCTGGTCTTTCAATTACTTCACCAGCTGCTATTTGATTTATTGTTAAATCATCAAGTAAAACAATTTTTCCCATGTCTGTTGTTCCTTTCGTTTTTTATCCTTTTTTACTATCCGAATTATATCATTTACAAATATTTTTGTACAGTATTCGTAACCAATTTATTTAATTATGAATAATATATACCATACAAAAGATTTATAAATCTTTAAGAGGAGGTATTAAAATGAAAGGTTGTTGTAACGGAGATATGTCATGGTTCATCATCTTAATCATTCTTCTTTGCTGCTGTGGATGTGGTAGAGACAATGATTGTGGATGTATGCCACCACCACCACCTTGCTGCGGTAACTAATTTAGTTAATTAGTTTGCTTTTAGTCTCTTGTAGACAATTATAAGTTTTATTGGAAGGAGGACATTTAGATGTCAGATAGATGCGGATGCGGAAGAGATAATGACTGTTGCACTTTAATAATAATTCTTTTATTATTATGCTGTTGCTGTGGCGGAAACAAAGGATTCTGCTAATTCCTACTTTATAGATAGATTATCTGTATAATTGCAGATAATCAACATTTATAAATACTTACACTAAAATACCGGAATATTTACTTACCGTAAATACTTCGGTATTTTCCTTTAATTATCACTAGCTTTTTATAATTATTTTTTATCCATGCTTTTTATGTAAGAATCAGCCTCTGTTCTAGATTTGAAAATAATTGCATTCAAGTTTCTCTTTTGAAATATGTGTACCATCTTTTTACATTTATTTTTCACTAATTTCTTCATAATTTATGGCATTAATTTGAGCTGGATATGTTTCTAACACATTGCCATCATAAGTTACTTTTATTCTTTCTCCAATTTCAAATTTAACATTAGTATCAATTTTTAATTTTTGTACCATTATTAAATCTGCTGATTTTCGTATCTCTTCATTTTCATCTGGCTTAACAAAAAATAAATTTTCTTCTATTTGTGTTATTGTTCCACAAAATGAATATTCAACTTGTGTCATCTTTTCTTCATATTTTCTCATCTCTTCTTTAAAATCATCACACTTCATAGACCAACTACCTATCTTCACATCATCAAATCCAGCTAATGTATGGAAATCTATTACTTTATATCCTAAGCCAAAATATTCTATTGTACCACCATCTGCTATCCTTCCTGCAGGATTCTGTATACAGAAAATCGGTTTTTCTTGATTCTTTGCTCTATTATAATCTACTGTAAAAAATACAATTCCTAAAACAACTATTGTTCCTAAAATACCACAAATTACTTTTAAAAATTTTTTCATGGTCATTCCCCTTCTTCTTACATTTTTTATTTATTCTATCATAAAAGCAGATATAATAAATAATATAATACTTGGTATTATAAATTTACTCTTTTGGCATTTCTCTTTGAATCCACATCATTATTACATTTACCACATAATCAATTTCTTCATTTGAAAGTTCATGTCCTTTTTTTATGCCATGAATTTTTTCTAAACAACCTCTACAACAGCAGCCCGTAGCATGTTGTGCAATAAAAACTGGATGTACTTGCCTCATTGGTGTTTGTTTTCCATCATTATTAGGATTTTTGGGTGCAATTCTCTTTGTTATCAAATCTCTCGCATCAGATCTAATTTTATCCAATCCTTTTTCTTGTACATAATCTTTCATTTTTTTATTTAAATGAAATGAACCTCTAAATTTGCTTTTAGATAAAGAATCTAGCAAGCTTTCAACATTATTTTTCAATTTCATTATTCCTTTACTATATCATCAAATTTACAATCTATAACCTTTTCTAAATCTTTTAATTCTACTTCAACCTGATATCCTATCTTCCCACCACTAAATATTATTTCATTAAAATCTTTAGCTGATTTCTCTATTACTACTTTAAATGGCTTTTTTAATCCAATTGGAGAACAGCCACCATGAACATACCCCGTTAATAATAGTAAATCTTTTTGATGAATCATTTCTATGCTCTTTTCATTAACGCTTTGAGCGCATTTCTTAAAATCCAATTCTTTTTCAACTGGTATCATAAATACATAATTTCGTTTAGATTTTGCAATTGTTACTAATGTTTTAAATACTTTGTTTGGATCTTCGTTTAAGGCTCTTGCAACTTCAACACCACTTATTGCATTTGTATCTCCATAAAAATATTTATTATATTTTATTTTCTTTTGATCCAATATTCTCATAACATTTGTCTTTTCCATAAAATCACCGCCTTTTACAATTTACCACAGAAAAAGGAAATTATCAATTATCTATCTGCTCTATAAATTGTAATTTGACTAACTATTTTTTATTTTATTACCTATAAAACATCCAATTATTGATAATATAAGATATATAAATATAAATATCAGAACTGAGTCATTATAAAATATAAACATTGTTGGAATAAATAATAAAACTAACAATATTGACACCATTATTTTTAAGCCATACTTTTTACAAAATAGCACTGATATTATCAATGAGTACAACGGATAAACAATCCATAAATCACTCAAAAAAGTATAATTTGTACTTTCGGGTACTATTTTGTTAATAATTGGTATTATATTATATATAACTAAGGTTAATAATATAAATTTAATAATATCTTTTTTCATATAATCCTCACTTTCAAATTACTATATATCTACCTATTTGCAAAATTGTAATTTATATGTTTTGAAAATTTAT
>HF993622.1 GCA_000433915.1 Clostridium sp. CAG:793 | reverse complement strand
TTCCAAACTTCTCTTTTAATTTTGTTTTTGAGTATTGAGATAAATTAACATTTTTGAGTAAAATTACCTGAAATTACAGCAACACAAAAATCAGCGTCTGCATTCTGCTTTGCCTGTTGCAAATGATAATAATGACCATTATGGAATGGGTTGTATTCTGCTATTATTCCAACAACTTTACTCATGATGTGCCTCCCTTATTTTTTCTAAGTAGAATTCATTTTCTACTTGATACATTAATTGAAAAATGTGATTTTACATTATGTATAATATCACAAAACGGATTTATTTACAATATAAAAATAGTAGTACCTAGCGAAGTCTTCTTTGTTAAACTTTTGTTTAACAATAGCGATTTACTTCAAGAAATACTACTATAAAATAATTTAAAATTAACATGTTACATATTAACATTATATATTTTTTATCTATTTTTACTTTTGTATTTTAATTATAGTATTCAATTACCTTTTGCTTTGCTTTTGACATTACTTTATCAAAAACTGATATATTTTTTATATCCGAATTATCAGCTCTGCCTAAAAATGCAATGTTGGTTGTTTCTGGCTGATAATATTCATTAATCAATATTTTAATTTTTTCATAACCGCCAATAGTCTTTCCTAATCTAACATTGTTTAAACTTGCAACTTTTGTAATTTCTTTTAAAGTTGCTATATTGTTTCCTTTTGAGTCAATAATTTCTTTTAATGTTGGAGGTAAAACTAACGCATTTGAATTATTTTTTATATCAAGGATTACTTGTGTATCTGATGTTTCATCATGTTTTGTTTCTATTACTCCATATGAATTATCATAAAATCCATATATTTTATAATACCCCGACTTAAAAGTTGCACCTTTTAAATTAATTATTGCTTCTCTTTTCCCTTCAGCATGTACAAAACTGCTTACTGTTGATTCGTAAATTTTTGTTGCAGTTGCATCACTACTCTCTTTATAGTATACATATATTTTGCAATCCCCATCAGTTATATTACTATTTGTTTTTTGTTCCAATAATTTAGAATATATTTTCGTGACTGGTTTTCCATTTATATAACTTGGTATTACATTTGCAATTTGCAATTCTTTTATCTTATTGTCCAGCTCTTCCATACTAGATGGATTTTCGACAAAACCTTCAGTTTTTAAACTAGTCACACAAATTTCGTTGCCTAAGTCAATATATTCATATTCCTTATCTGATACAGCTTCAACTTTTGTTTTTACTACTTTAGGTCCATATACAATTTCATTTCCATCAGTAAATGTAACTTTTGAATATATTTTATACTCTTTTCCAGATACTTCCTTATAATTATTTGCATTTGCAATGACTTTGTCTAATCCTGTAAATATATATTCATTTTGTTTTTGAGAATCTGTCCAATTATTGCCATCTAAACTAAATTGATATTTACTTGCATTATCTGTACTCATTTTAACTTTTAAACTATCTTCAGTAGTTTCTATAACTTCTAATATTCCTTTTCTTTTTATATCATTTTTCAATTCTTTAGAAAGTTCATTTAACTCAACTTCTTCTTTTGAACCACTTTGCTCGTATTTTTCTTTTACACCCTTAGCTTGATTTATAACTCCATTCTTTCCAGTTAATATTGCTATACTTACTACTGATAATATTAGCAAGATTACTATTGTTACTACTAGTGCGATTAATGTTATCGCTTTTTCGTTTGCAACTATATGTTGCTTTTCTTTCTTCTTTAGCATT
>HF993621.1 GCA_000433915.1 Clostridium sp. CAG:793 | reverse complement strand
CCTTATGTAATAGGAAAATAATCAAAGGAGGAAATTAAATGGAACTAAAAAGACGTACGAGTTGAGCTTGTCAAGGATAGTGTGTAAATTTTTTTAACATCCAATTAGTAGTACGATTTTGTACTACTAATTTTTTTATAATTTTCAATGTACTCTCTATAATTTTATATATTTTAAAAATCTATCTCCAAACAAAGAGATTAACTGTTCACGAATAGTTTTCCAATTTTTAATAGGTTTATTCCATTTTTCAGATAATTCTCTTATACGTAAGAATAATATCTTGTAAACAGCACTTTCACTAGAAAATGCACCTTTGCCACGAGTAACCTTTCTTAGAGCTGAATTCACAGACTCAATAGAATTTGTAGTATATATACAAACACGAATTTCAGCAGGCAATTCGAAAAGTGGTTCTAAATATTGCATAAACTCCTCGGCTTTTTTTACAATTTTCCTTTGATTTGTCCCATATTTTTTCTTAAACACATCAAGATGGAAATTAGCTTCATCCAGACTGCTACTCGTATATATTTTTTTGTAGTCAGCAATTATTTCTTTGACATCTTTTTTAGGACATAAGCTATAGATAGTTCTAACCAAGTGAACTACACATCTTTGAGATTGAGTTCTAGGAAAAACTCTTTCCAAAGATCCTTTAAATCCAGCAATACCATCACTACACATATACAAAATGTCTTCAACACCACGTTCCTTTAAATCTTCAAATACATTGCTCCAAAAACTGCCAGACTCAGTATCATCAATCCACAAACCTAATATTTCCTTATATCCTTCAGTATTAACACCAATTATGATATACACAGCTTTCTTTGAAGTGGTAATATCATCTTTAATAGGTATATACAAACAGTCTGCATAAGTGAAAACATACATAGGAGATAATTTTCTGCTTTTCCAAGCGTCAACTTCTTCAGAAACAGATGCAATTAACCTTGAAATATCATCTTTGTTAATCTTAACACCATATATTTCATTTAAAGTTCTTTCAATATCTCTTAAACTAATTCCTTTTGCATACAAAGCAATACATTTATCTTCAAAACCAGTTAGCTTTGTCTGACCTTTTTCAATTATTACAGGAGAAAAAGTGGCATTTCTATCTCTAGGAGTCTTAACCTTGATATTACCATATTTAGTCTTTACAGTTTTAGACTTACAATATCCATTTCTAAAATTTCTTTTATCTTCAGTAGACTTAATAGCAATATCAGTTTTATCAGCTTTACCCGTTTTATTATGTTCATATTTCGAATAATCTAAATGATTTTCTAATTCAACGTCTAAAAGCTTTTGCATTAGAGGTTGCAATAAACTGTCTAGATAGTCTTCAACATCTAAACTATTCTTGATTTTTCCTTCTTTAAATTGTTTCACAGCTTCTTCTATGATTAAATCATTTACACTTAATTTTTCATCTTTTTTCTTTTTCATTTTTTACACCCTTTATATGAAATCTATTTTAGAATATATTTGAATAATATCATTTAATATCCAAAGCCACTCACGTTTTTTAAAAGAGGTAAAGCCAAAGTAATTACTCATAGTGCCTAACTTTTGATAAAGCTCTTCAAAATCAGTTATGTAATTATTGTTACTATTAAATGATAATCTAATTCTATCATAAAACTCCATATTAGCTGAATGCTTAAACAATAAAAATCTAATATTTTGACTATATTTATATACATTTTCCATATTACATAGATATTTAGCAATTAATTTTTGTTGTATTACGTTATTGTATAACTGCTCAAAATTCTTAAGTTCATCCTTAAACTCAGTAAGAGTTTTTAAAGTGTAAAGAGAATGCAGTTTGCTAGCAAGTTTTTTAGCATCTCTTTCAGGACTATATTTGTAGAACTTAGGAACAATATCAGTTAAAGAATCAACAAAGATAATATCGGGGAAAGCAATTTTAGCTGTTCTTTTCATATTTTTATTATCATCAACAGATAGAAAGAGAATATTTTTAAGGCCACGACTTTTTAAAGATTCAAAACAATCTAGCCAAAATCTATTATTATTGACGCGATCTTGATAAATATTTAAAAATTGTCTATATCCTTTAATATCAATACCAATTAAAGTATATATATCACTCCTTTCGATGTAATCTCCCTTCTTAATATTTATTTCATTTTTGATAGCATAAACAACTAGATAAGTCTCATCCAATTTTCTTTTGCTACATTCAGATAGTGTTAATTGATTCATAATTCTTCCTTTCAGTACAAAAAAATATATGGTATGTAAAAATTATTTACACACCATATTATACACTATCAAAAATTCGACCCATGAGGCCTTAGGAGAAAAAGTTTAATA
>HF993620.1 GCA_000433915.1 Clostridium sp. CAG:793 | reverse complement strand
TTGAGATAAGTTAACATTATTAGTTAAATATATTTTTGAATTTGCATTTAAGTCTAATAATTTTGTTGCATCTATTATTGAATTATTAGTCAAACCAATTTGTATTGTTTTATTATTTAAGTTTTTTAATACTTCTAAATCACTTGTAGACAAATAATTATAATTTAATGTTAATTGCTTTAAATTACTTAACTGACTAAAGTCTACCATCTTATTATGCATATCGCATGCAATTAAGGTAACATTCTCCAAACTTGGTGCAGTTAGTATATTTGAAAAATCTGATATGCCATTACTTGTATTAAGTGATATTGTCGTTAGTTTTGTATATCTTGATAAATCTGGAATTGATGTTATACCTGAATAATCAAATGCTAATTTAGTAATTTTACTAGCATCACAATTTACCAATGTATCTAATTGTGCCTGTGAAATTCTGATATTATTAAGACTTGAAATTATATCTTCAATTTGTTTCAAATCAATTTTATTATTACCTGCTATACCTAAGTATTTTAATGATTCACATTCATTCAAAAAACTAATATCTTCTATATCATTATTTTCCATATACAAACTTTGTAGTTGATTCATACCTTTTATTATTTGCTTATCTGCGTCTGATAAAGTAATTTTGTTATTTTGTATATTTAAAAAATTTAATTGAGTCATTCCGTCTAATACACTTAAATCTGTTAGTTTTTGGTCATTTAAATTCAGAGTTTTATAATTTTTAAATAAACCCAAATTTTTAACATCCATATAGATAGTACCACCATTATCTAATATTTGAGCAATTTTGTTTAGTTTCTTTAAATCTTCTCCTGTATAATTATCTATATTTCCATCAATTTTTTCATTACCTTTTAAGTTTAAACTTTTTAATTTATCAAGCTTATATAGTTCTAGAAAATCGCTTATATCATTTCTCTCCAAAGACAATGTTTCTAAATTTCTCAATTTTGCTATACTAGTTATGTCCTTCACTCCTGAACGAGAAATCGTTAGTTGTGTTAAGTTCCTAAACTTCTCTATTCCACTTAAGTCATTAATAGTTCCATTATTATTTAGATAAATGTTTGTAATACTTTTTTCATTCATTAAACTAAATAGTTCTGAATAGTCAGAAATTTTGCAAGAAGTTATGCTTATATAATTAAGCTTTGCAAGCTTTGATATTTCACCAAAATCTATTATTTGACCAGTACTTCCTGTAACAATTAGTGTACTTAATTTTGTACAGTTAGCAATACCATTTAAGTCCTTTATTTTACTGCAAAAAGTTATACTCAAACTCTGTAAATTCGGAAAAAATACTAGATCTTCTAATGTATCAACTTCTATCTCTCTCAATGTTAAACTAGTTTGATTTTTCATCCATTTAAATTTCATTTCATCTTCTACAACACCAGATATTTTAGATATATAATTGCTAAATTCTTTGCTTGCAAATCTTATATCAGTATCATCATTTAATACCTTTTCATCAATATCATCTCCATACGAATTTCCCTTATTATCTAAATATCTAATATTTAAATTATCATCTATTAGAAATACATCTTTTAATGTTGAAGTAGTTCCATTTCCTAATCCTTGCATTCCACTATATGCATTAGGCTTTATAGCATAATGCATATAATATGTGTCTCCAGTTGCTTGTACAGTTCTTTGTACTTTTCCTTCTAATAATAATTGTTCTGCTGTCGAATAATCGTTCTTTCCATTTAACACATTTGTCGCACCCTGTAAAGTTATTTCCTCTTTAATGCTTGATATTGCTGTTAATATTTTTGCTTCACTCGTTCTTCTCATCAAATTAGTAGTAGTTCCAATTGTAATTCCTGCTAATATCAGCATTATTACAATTGTAACTACTAACGCGATTAATGTAATTGCTTTCTCATTATATCCTTTCTTACTTTTTAATAATTTTGTTAACATTTTCCTTTCCTCCTTAGTTTTTTTATTAAACATCATGTTTAATAAAAAACTAGAATTATGAAAGTCCTATAATATTCAATATTTTTATAAGTTATGAAATCAACAAGCAATTTTTTTCTTCATCTGTTATATTGCATATTTCGTGTAATTATGATATAAAATATGTTATATTTAATCTTATTAAACATGATGCTTAATAAAATATTATATATAATAAAAAATACTTTAACAGAAATTAATTCTATTAAAGTATTTTTTTATTTCCATTTTCAAAATATTTTTATTTTCCTATTACATAAGGTTTTTCTGTTGTTCCTTC